>CAJOCU010000012.1:0-921 GCA_905233765.1 uncultured Bacteroidaceae bacterium
AAAGTGCCTGGCACTTATGTGCTTGACGAAGGCGAGAAGATTGGCTGCTACATTGCCATCGGCTATGGTGAAACACAAGGTAGTGGCCATAAAATCAAGGCCATTGATCAAGTGAGCCGTTCGGCCGTAAGTACGCTTGGCTCGTCCACGGATGCCAGCGGAGCCACCCCGTCGTGGTTCCGTCGAGGCGTCGAAGCAGCCCTGCTTGCTCCTACTGCCGTGAACCAACAGAAATTCTCGTTCGAGTACCTCGGCATGAAAGACGGCCGTCATCAAGTGCGCGCCAAGAAAGGCTTCTCGCTGATTGGCTATACGCAGATAGACTTGGGCATCGCCAAATACCACTTTGAGATTGGAGCAGGAGATGTCGATTTTGATTGGGTATAAAAGAATGACTAAGCTGATAAATCGGAATTTACGCCTCAGTTATGAAAAGATATATAGTATTACTCACAGCCCTTGTCATTAGTCATTTTGCAATGGCTCAGGATTTCAAGCCGACTGCTCTATCAAGAATTGGTTTTCTGTAATGACGTAAAGGGCAAGATTCCTTTGGTCATCTACTTTCATGGCAGACATGCCAGTGGAAACGACAATCAGAAGCAACTGTCTCAGGCTGGTGTCCAAGAGATAGACAAATACCTACGGAAGAACGCTATTCCAGCCTACTTTCTTGTTCCACAATGTCCAGAGGACTATGAGTGGGACGGACGGAACGGCAAGTCTGGCTACACAGACAAGGTAGAGGATTTGATAAATCATTATTTGAATACAAAAGATATTGATATGAACAGGATTTATATATGCGGCGCATCTATGGGCGCATGTGGCACATGGAAAATCTTGAAGGATAATCCCAAACTATTTGCAGCTGCTTTAATCGCTTCAGGTCAGGCCCAACATGAAAAGCCTTCTGACTAT
>CAJOCU010000012.1:994-115179 GCA_905233765.1 uncultured Bacteroidaceae bacterium
CAAAGCAGGAGGAAACGTAAAGTTTGACGTTCTGTTTGGGCAGAAACATCGCAATGCGTGTGACAATGCCTTTTCGACAAAAAGAATAAAGTGGCTGTTCTCACAAGTGAGAGATTAGGTAAATTCCAATTTATCGTTTTGTCCTTTCTATCCGAAATAACAGATTCATATGGAAACCTTCAACGATGTCATTAATAGCGGCCAACTGGTTTTGGCCGATTTCTTTGCTACCTGGTGCGGCCCCTGTAAGGCCATGCACCCCGTTTTGGAGCAGCTGAAAGCCAACCTTGGTGACCGCCTTCGCATCATCAAGGTAGATGTGGATAAGCACGGCATTCCCGCAGAAGAGTATAATGTGCAGGCTGTACCCACATTGATACTTTTCCGCAGTGGTCAAGTCCTTTGGCGACAGAGCGGAGCCATGCCACTTAACCAACTCATCAATGTCATAATTCCCTTTTTGGCATGAAGAAGATTCTATTCCTACATGGCTTCTTTGCCAGTGGTCAGTGCGTACCAGCCTTAGCGTTGAGCGAGTCTTTTGAAGGTCGTGCAGAGGTGCTTGCGCCTGACCTGCCCATGCACCCGAAAGAGGCCATCGAGTTCATCCATGAGCTGATTGACCGCGAAAAGCCAGACCTCTTGGTGGGCAATAGCTGCGGTTCGTTCTATGCTCAGATGGTAGCTCCCATCGTGGGCATCCCTGCTTTACTTGGCAATCCTCATTTCAAGATGACGGAGTTCCTAAAACAGCGTATCGGTGAACATCAGTATAAATCACCACGAAAGGACGGTAAACAAAACTTTGTCATTGATGAAGCCTTGATTGAAGAGTTTGTCGAAATGGAGGCCACTCAATTCAACAACTGCATTCCCGACTTCAAAGACCGCATCTGGGGATTGTTTGGCGAACAGGACACATTGGCTCACTTTGAACCGCTCTTCTTGCAGCACTACAACCGCTCGTTCCATTTCCCTGGTGGTCACAGAAGAAGTCCGCATCTGGTATGTGCCATTGGCTGAAAAGCTGCTGATGGTTTATTCTTAATCCGAATGAATACGATGGAGTTACAGAAAATGGTCATAATTTACCTCGTCATCACTAACGTGGTCACTTTCTTCATGTTTGGTATCAACAAGGTCAAAGCGAAGAAATCAAAATGGCGTATAAGAGAGGCTGCATTATTGGGCTTGGCTGTACTTGGTGGAAGCATAGGTGCATGGTTGGGAATGAAAGTCTGGCATCATAAGACCCAGCATAAGAAATTCAAATATGGTGTCCCAGCTATTATCATTATTCAACTCGCATTAATCGTCTATTTTATAATATCAAAAACAATATGAAAAGTTTTAAGTCAACAGCGTGGATCCTTCCACAGCCAGTGCTGATTATCGGCACTTATGATAAGAACGGTAAGCCCAATGCAATGAACGCTGCATGGGGTGAACTCATTGTCATCGACTCCACCATTGCCTACATTGGCTCCGCTAACCTGACTGGCGCAGGGATGGGAATGAAGTCACCACGAAAAAGAAACTTTGAGGTTGGAATCTTAACCGATGACCCTGAAATGGTTGAAGCAGCCATTGAGCAGTTTGATAATGTATGGATAGGCAAGTTCTGTAAGGAATGTGGCCGTAGAGAGTATTGTTCAGACCCGATAAAATAGTATAACATGGAAATCATCAGAGCGACCAAAACAGCCGAACAAGCAGGAGCCTATTATGTAAGAATACAGGCAATGGCACGGAAACATCAGATTCCGCTTGACGTGGAGTTTGACGAGCATGATACGCCAGAGACCAAGTATATCGTTATTGTCGATGACTACCTCCCAATAGCTACATGCCGTTTGTACGCTATTGATAAAAAAAGTATGATGTTGGGACGAATCGTGGTGCTGCCTGATTATCGGGGAAGAGGAATCGGTACGCTTGTCGTGAAAGAGGCTGAGAGGTGGGCAAAGGAACTTGGTTACGAAAATGCTGTAGTTGAGAGCCGTGACAACAAGATACATTTCTATGAGACGATGGGCTATGTGGCAGACTACTCAAAGAAGATAGTTGGTGATACTTTCACCTGTTACAGAATGGAGAAAACAATAGAATGATGGAAACTAGAATGAATATAGCAGCAGAGAAGAAAAGGTGCAATAGCCATAACTGCGCCCAAGCCATCCTTCATACTTATGCCGATATTGCAGGGATAAGTGAAGATGAAGCCATGAGTATTGCCGGAGCTTTTGGTGGTGGTATGGGAAACATGGAAGGAACCTGTGGCGCACTCGTTGGGTCTGGTCTTGTCTTAGGATTGGTCAACAAGGACAAGGTGAAGTCCATGAAACAGATGCGGCAGATTATGACCAAGTTCCAGGAAAGAAACGGAGCCACCCAATGCAAGCTACTGAAAGGCATTGGTACAAAGGTAGTGTTGCGTGAATGTCCTGACTGTGTAGCCGATGCAGCAGAGTTTCTTGAAGAACAATTAAATGGGTAGGATTCAAATATGCAGATAATACTCGCTTCCGCAAAGATAATGAATGACAAGCTAAAGTCTGTTCCTGGCGTTAGTCTGTCATTACCTCGTTTCAAGAATGAGGCTCAGGCTTTTGCAAAGGATATGGCTCAGTATTCTACAGAGACGATTGCCGAAATGCTGGGCTGTAGTCAACAGATTGCCGTTCAGAACAGGATGCGGTATTTGCGATTCTTTGAAGATGCGCCCAAACTTCCAGCTATTCTTGCCTATCACGGTCAGGCTTACAAGCATCTGAAGGCTGAGACTCTTAATGTTGATGACCTCAATTATTCGCAGGGAAAGTTATGGATTACCTCTTTCCTCTATGGACTGCTTCGCCCATTGGATGCCATTCTTCCCTATAGGATGGAGGGCAATGTGGAACTACCAAGCGGAGAGGGACAAAATATGTTCGGATTCTGGAAGAGCCGCCTGACTGATGTACTGATTGAAGCTGTGAAAGCAGATGGTGGTACTCTGGTACATCTTGTTACTGAGGAATACCAGCACCTGTTTGACTGGCAGCGTGTCCGTAAGGAAGTCCGAATCGTTCAGCCTTTGTTCTACGTTAGAAAAGGCAGCGAGTTGAAGATTCAGGCTGTTTGGGCTAAGACATGCCGGGGCGCAATGACACGATTCATCATTGAGAACCGCATTGACAAGCCCGAAGATCTCAGAGACTTCAGTTACGAGGGGTTTACCTACGAACCTAAACTTGGAGAAACTGATTTTCCCCATTTTATTAAGCAGTAGGAACATGAGTAGGATTATCAGAGAAGCGAGGCCGACGGATATGGCTGAGATCATGAAGGTCATGGATGCTGCAAAGAAGATTATGCGGCAGTCTGGCAACATGCACCAATGGGGAGAAGGCTACCCGTCGGAAGCTGTCATAACTGTTGATATGGAGAAAAACGGCGGCTTTGTGGTTGAAGATGATGGAATAATCGTCGGCTATTTCTCTTTCCTACCATCACCTGAACCTACATACTCCAAGATCTATGAAGGCGATTGGCTTGATGATGAACGCCCTTATCATGTAGTTCACCGCATAGCCAGTTATCCCGATGTTCATGGTATATTCAACTGCATCATGGACTACTGTTTCTCCCATGACCCAAATATCAGGATTGACACCCATAGGGACAATAGAATCATGCAGCACAATATCTTGAAGCACGGTTTCAGCTACTGTGGCATCATCTATTTGGCCTCTGGTGATGAACGATTAGCATATCAGCGGATTAAAGAATAAGGAGCTTCATCTGGTGTCCTCTCCACGCGTTGTCATTTGTATATCGGACTCCCAAAGGGGGAAGAAAACAAAAGCCCGCTGAAAATCAGCGGGCTTCGATTTTATTGAGCGGAGAGAGAGGGATTCAAACCCCCGGAACGGACGAGCCGTTCACCGGATTTCGAGTCCGGCCCAATCGGTCACTCTGGCATCTCTCCTGAATTGCGGGTGCAAAGGTAATAAAAAGTTGAGAGTTGAGAGTTGAGAGTTGAGAGTTTTTTACTGCTGAGGGGTGATTTTTTCGTTTCAGGGGGCTTTTTTGCTGTCTTTTCTGCCCGAAACATCACTTTGCAACTGAGTTGCATGCGCTTTTCCGTACCTTTGCAGCGGAATTGAAAATTGAACTTTTGGAACAGCGAGAGCAATCAAGCTTGCTTGAATTGCCGAGTCGTGACAAAAGTCAGCGAAGCTAAAGATTGAAAAAATGAGATATTATGGTACTGAATTGGATTGAAAGTTACTGGGACGCGCTGGTCATGATGACGGCGGAAATGGCGCCCTACCTGCTACTGGGTTTCTTCATCGCAGGTTTGCTGCACACATTCGTTCCGCGTACATTGTATTCTAAACATCTGGCTCCGCGCAACATGAAGAGCGTGGTGAAGGCTGCAGCTATAGGTATTCCTCTGCCATTGTGCTCCTGCGGTGTGATTCCCACGACGGTCTCGCTACGCAAGGAGGGTGCCAGTCACGGTGCCTGCACCAGCTTCCTCATCGCTACGCCGCAGACGGGTGTCGATAGCATCGCCGCCACCTACTCGCTCATGGGACTGCCCTTCGCCGTCATACGGCCGTTGGCAGCGCTGTTTACGGCGATGTTCGGCGGGTGGCTTGTAAATAGGTTTGGAAGACCCACCCCCGACCCCTCCCGTGAGGGAGGGGAGACCTGCGGAGAGAAGCATTGCTGCTGTCACCATGAGGAGGAGGAGCATGAGGAGCATTGCTGCTGCCACGAGCATGAGGAGCCTGCTCCCCTCCCTCACGGGAGGGGATGGGGGGAGGGTCTTCGCCAAGCCCTCGACTACGCCTTTGTAGATATGATGCAAGACGTGGGCAAGTGGCTCGTCGTGGGTCTGCTCATCGCTGCCCTCATCACGGTGGCCGTACCCAATGAGTGGCTCGCCGCGCTGCACGACTACAAACTGCTGAACATGCTTATTGTGCTGGCTGTCGCCATTCCGATGTACGTCTGTGCCACCGGATCTATCCCCATCGCCGTGTCGCTGATGGCCAAAGGTCTGACACCCGGTGCCGCTCTTGTGCTGCTGATGGCCGGTCCGGCCGTGAACTCCGCCTCGATGCTCGTCATCGGCAAGGTCTTCGGCAAGCGCACCCTCTGGCTCTACCTTCTCTCCATCATCATCGGCGCCATGCTCTTCGGTCTCGGCATCGACTACCTGTTGCCGCAGGATTGGTTTGCCGTACAGGGCGCCTTCGCCACCGCAGGCGAACATGCTCACCATCTCAGCATGATGGACTGGGTGTGGATAGCCCTTCTCGTGGTGCTCCTCCTCAACGCCTTCTGGCAGATGCATCGCGGCCACACCTGCGAGTGCGGTCATGATCACAATCATGAGGCACATGAGGCTCACGAGGAACATCCCACCCAGTATATCATCTCCGGCATGAGCTGCAACCACTGCGCAGCCAGCGTGGAGCGCGCCATCCGCGGAGTGAAAGGTGTGGAAGATGTAGGCGTTGACCTTCCCACAGGCATCGCCACCGTCAAAGGCCCCCACGATGCGAACGAAGTCATTAAGCGAGTTGATGAGCTCGGCTACGGAGTCCTGATCGTGAGAGATGACATAGAGTAAAAAAAACACCGCCCGCATCGAACCTTCTCGATGCGGGCGATGTGTCGTTATTACCTAAGATTTCTAACCCCTTCGGCAGTGGGGGGAATGGGACGAATGCTGCCGTCGGCATTGTAATGCAACGGTTCGGCGATGATGCTGCGGCTGTAGCCTGTGCCGTCAGGAAGGCCGCCGTTGTGGGAGAAGAAGAGCCACTGGCCCCTGAACTGCACGATGGCGGGGTGCGTGGTGTTGGAGTTGCCAGCAATCTCGCTGATGATACCCATGGGCGTGTAGGGGCCTTCGATGTGGTCGGCGACGGCATAGGCAATCTTCTCGGGCCACTCGCTGGCGTAGGTGAGGTAGTACTTGCCCTGGTACTTATGCACCCAGGGAGCCTCGGTGAAGCGGGGCAGTTCTATCCGGTGTATTTCGCCGTCGATCTCGATCATGTTGTCCTTCAGGCGGGCATAGTAGCACTGTCCGTTGCCCCATATAATATAAGGTGTGCCGTCGTCATCAATGAGGATCGCGGGGTCGATGACACACCAGCTATGCTTCGAAGCAAAGCACTGCTCCTTGGTGAGCAGAGGCTTACCCAAGGCATCCTTGTAGGGACCAGTGATCTGGTCGGCCACTGCCACGCCGATGCCACACCAGTTGGTAGAGACATACCAGTAATATTTACCATCCTTGCCCTTGGCCACATGACCGGCGTATGCCTGCTTGCTCGATGCCCACTTGAAGTCATCTATATGCAGGGGGGAGGGGTGCTCTGTCCAGTGCCTCATATCGGTGGTGGAGTAGAGCAGCCAGTCTTTCATGACATACGTACTTTGGTTGCCGGCGGCATCGTGTCCGGCAAAGAGCCATAGGGTGTCGTTCTCCACGAGCACGGCGGGGTCTGCGGTGTGCTTGTCGCGGATGATGGGGTTGCCGTTACTCTCGAAATCATGCGTGAGGACATAGCCCCACTTCTGCTGCACACGCTCCAGCTCGTCCTGCGTCAAGGAGATTACACTGCCGTGACGAGGGAAGAAGTTCTTACGGAACGACTGCGGCTCCTTCGTCCAGTGAACGAGGTCCGTGGAGGTCTGGTACTCGTAGCGGCCACTGCTGTAGAGGTCGTACATGAGAACCCATGTGCTACCCGTATTGAGCCTGAACACACTGCTGCCTTCCACATGCGTCTTGGTGCCGGCATAGGCGTCGAGGTACTTGAAGTCCTCCTTCCACGGGCCCAGCAGCTTCTTGGATGTAGCCTGCTGGATGCCGTTGATGTACTCCTTGCCGTTGGCATCCTTTGTGTTGCCTTTATAGAAGAGGTGGTATTTTCCGTTGTCATAGATGATATCGTTGTCGATGCTGCCGTACTTAGCCGCGAAGAGCTGTTTGGGTTCGCTCTCGAAGGCCGTGAAGTCAGCGTTGGCATAGGCGTAGTAAGTAATTAGGCTCTGGCGGTTGTCGCTTGTGCGCTGGAGGGTGAAGTAGATCATGTACTTCTTTGCCTTGCGGTCGTAGATGGTCTGCGGAGCCCACACCCAGTATGCATCGCCGAAAGCGGGCCAGTCGCGACCGAGGTTTATTTTGGCGTGTGTCCAGTTGACCAGGTCCCTAGACTTCATGAGCACGATGCCGGGGTTTGCGCCCCATCCCTGCTTGGGGTCATGGGTGAACATGTCCGTTGCCACGATGTAGTAGTTGCCGTCCTTGCCGCGCAGGATGTGCGGGTCGCGGATGCCGCCACTCTCACTGATGCTGTCCGAGGCCACGATGGGACGGTTGTTGTTGAGAGCATACCAGTTCACGGCATCCTCGCTGACGGCGAACCGCAACTGTTCCTGCAGGTTCTTGTCGCCACCACCTTCGAAGTAGGCAAAGAGGTAGCCAGAAAAGTCCTGCGCAGCTGCGCTGGAAATGAAAAGTGGACAATGAGATGTGAAGAATTGGACTGCACAGAGCAGAGCTAGGGAAAAGCGTTTCATGAATGAAGAATGAATAATGATAATTTTTCGTTGCAAAGATAGTGAAATATTTCAAAAAGAAAGCGACAGCGACGCTAATTCGTGAAAAATATGTATCTTTGTGGGCTGAAAAATCATATTTTCCGACAATGAAGGCATTTTTAATATCGTTGCTTATCGCCATCAAGGCAGTGGAAATCGTTCAGGTGCAAGCGCCAGTGGGCACAGCACCACGACTGCCCTACCAGCTATGGGTAACCTATGACAACGGCGAGAGTGAGTACCGACAGGTGCGATGGACGGGCAGCACACTGGAGACAGAACAACAGCGGGCAGCATTGCCGGCCGGCACCACCTACGAGGTGCAGGGCTACATCACAGGCGATGCCAGCACGCCACAAGGGTTTCCCGTAACGGCTACTGTGCAGGTGACCGCTACGCCCTACCCTACCCCTGCCACGGTGCCCATTGCCCAGCCGTTGCCCCTGAACAAGGTGCAGCTAACGGGCGAGAACCGGTTGACCGACAATCGCGATTTGGACATCAACCATCTGCTGACGCTCGACGTGCGCCAGCAGCTCTACAACTACCGCGACACTTATGGTCTGTCCACTGAGGGCTACCCTGAAGCCAACGGCTGGGACTCACCGACCACGAAGTTAAAGGGGCATGGCAGCGGACATTACATGAGTGCGTTGGCGATGGCATACGCCAGCTGCACCAATTCTGTAAAAAAAGCACAGTTGAAAGCTAACATCAAGCTGATGGTCAACGAGCTGCGCGCATGTCAGGAGCGCACCTTCGTCTATGACCACACCCTAGGTCGTTACCGCGAGGCCCGCGACCTGGCCCAAGAGGAGGAGCTGAGGGGGTTGAAAGGCACGTGGGATGCCTTCGAGGGCTACAAAAAGGACTACACCCACTACGGCTATGGCTACCTCAACGCCATCCCGCCACAGCACTGCACCCTCGTGGAGATGTACCGCCCCTATAACAACGAGCAATGGGTGTGGGCGCCCTACTACAGCATCCACAAACAGTTGGCAGGCCTTATCGACATTGCCACCTATATCGACGACAAAGCCATCGCCCGCAAAGCGCTGCTCATCGCCAAGGACATGGGTCTGTGGGTGTGGAACCGCCTGCACTACCGCACCTTCGTGGACAGCGAGGGCACACAGGAAGAGCGGCGGCGCAAACCCGGCAACCGCTACGAGATGTGGAACATGTATATCGCCGGTGAAGTGGGTGGGATGCAGGAGTCGCTGGCACGTCTGTCGGAGATGGTAAGTAATACAGAGGAACGCGCGCGCCTACTGGAGGCAGCCTCCTTCTTCGACAGCCCCGCATTCTTTGAGCCCCTGAAACGTAATATCGATGCCATCCGCACACGACACGCCAACCAACATATCCCGATGGTCACGGGGGCACTGCACACCTTCAGCGCCGGCGGCAGCAGAGATGACTATCACTTGGCCGAGAACTTCTGGCAGATGATACAAGGACGCTATCGCTATGCGATGGGTGGCGTAGGCAACGGTGAGATGTTCCGACAGCCCTACGCACAGATGCTGGCGATGACCACCTCCCAGGAGCCCACGATGAACGAGACGTGCTGCGCCTACAATCTGGCGAAACTCACGAAGGACTTGAACAGCTACCGCCCCAACGACGCCCGCTACATGGACTACTACGAACGCCTGCTCTACAACCAAATCATAGGGTCCATCCGCCCTGATGACTACGCTGTGCTCTACCAGTACCCCGTTGGTAGCGATGCCTCGAAGCCGTGGGGCAACGAGACGCCACAATCCACCTGTTGTGGCGGCACGGGTGCCGAGAACCACGTGAAATACCAGGAAGCAGCCTACTTCGTGGGCGGCGACACCCTGTGGGTGGCCCTCTATCTCCCCACCCTCGCACAGTGGGATGCCAAGGGCGTCGCACTCCGCCAGGACTGCGCGTGGCCCGCCGAGCGTAGCATCCTCACCTTCCCCAAGAGCAAGAAACCCTTCGTGCTGAAGCTCCGCGTCCCCTACTGGGCCACAGAGAGCTTCGACATCCGCGTGAACGGACACAGCGTTGCCCCCCGCTTCCAGCCCTGCAGCTATGTCACCTTCCCCCTGCGTCAATGGACAGCAAGCGACACCATTGAGGTGGTCATGCCGTACACCCGTCATATCGACTACGGCCCCGACAAGGTGGAAGGAACATGGATGGGCGCTTACATGAGCGGCCCCCTCGTGCTCTGCACCGACAGCACAGGGCAGTTCCTACCCGACTACGCCGCCGACCGCCACACTACCCATTACTTCCCGTTCGCTGCTGCCGCGGACGAAGCCCGCGACACCGCACAGCCGGACAGCATCGCCATGCAGAAAGCCATCCAGCTGGCCCTGAGCCGACAGAAAGAACAGGAGGCGTGGATTGCAATGCCCGTGAAGGTGCCGGAGTACGCTCCCTGGGCACCACACGGTTATGCCCGGATGCTGGAGGGCCTCCACTCACCGAACCTGAGCGCTGTCCTCAACGCAATGCGCCCCGGGAACCTGGCCGAGCCCGAGGACCTGGAACCCCTCTACCCGCTCTTGCAGAAGGCAAAAGCAGTAGGGAACCACGGGGAAGCCGCAGCCTATGCTGAAATGGTTATCCGCTATGTCACAGATGGAAGCGGCACGCACGACATGATTCAACGTGCTATAGATCAGCTTAAAGCAATCGTCCAATAGTCCTTTTACAGCCCGATTGACCCGACATATATCAAGAATTGGAGAAAAGCTTTTTTTTCTTGACAGAGGTCAACGAAACGATGAAAAACTATGCTTTTGAGCATATATTTAGCCTCTTTAGCCCGAAAAAGCCATACCTTTGCATTGTCAAAAGAAAAACACAGGGCCAAGCGAGGCCCCAATGAAAACACAAAAGGATAACAAAAAAGTTGAATTAAAAGGTAAAAGGATTATGACTACAATTACAACTTCTATTGCTTTCGCAATTGTAGCAATTGCCGCAATCGTCAGTAACGCTTCAGTTTTTAATAGCAGACTTGATTAATAATAGAATCAACAACAAGCACTAACATTTAATAATGAATAACCGAGGGGGCATCGCCCCCTCTTTTTTTTCACCTCCACACCCTTTATTAGTGTCTTTAGGACACCCCTAAAAGTTAAAATTTCCATGAAAGATGAAGTTCTTGTTTAAGATTTTTGTTCGCTATCGATTCTTATCATATCTTTGCCATACCTAAAGTCACACTAACCTGTAAAAATCCACAGCTATGAAGCCCAAAAGAAAAATGTTTAATCAGGAGGAATACGAATTAGACAACTACCTGAACGAGGACGAGGATCGCTACTATGGTAGCTCTAGCAATGCCACCATCTGGTATAGCTAATCCCCCGGAAAAAAGTTCGTTATAACAGTTCGCTAGAGCATTACTCACCAAATCAAAAAGACAACGTCCACAGGCCGACACTCCGTTGTTGACCTGTGGACGCTTTTATTCGCGGACTTTTAGCGCAACACCGCCAATTAAAAGTTTCTTTTTTAGCGCCGACGGCTCAAAAAGTTCTCTTTTCTTCTCTTCTCTTTTAATTATTATCCGTACCTTTGCGGCCAAAGCCATTGCCAATGAAGATTTTTGCCATAGGAATGAACTATGCGGAGCACAATAAAGAGCTCGGCGAAACGTTATATAGAGCAGAGGAACCCGTTATCTTCACGAAAGCGGATTCAGCACTGCTCACGGACGGGAAACCGTTCTTCATCCCCGACTTCACAGAGCGCTGTGAGTATGAGACAGAGCTGGTAGTCCGCATCTGCCGCCTTGGGCGCAGCATCTCGTCCCGCTTTGCACATCGCTACTACGATGCCGTCACCGTAGGCATTGACTTCACGGCTCGCGACCTGCAGCAACGGCTGCGCCAACAGGGGCTTCCATGGGAAATCTGCAAGGGTTTCGACGGCTCGGCTGTCGTGGGGCGCTTCATTCCAATGATCGCACTGGAGCGTGGAATTCAAGACCTACACTTCCATCTGAGCATCAATGGGCAGACGGCGCAAGAGGGCCACACGGCCGACATGCTCCACCCTGTGGATGAATTGGTTAGCTACATCAGCCGTTTCTTTACCCTGAAGACAGGCGACCTCATATACACCGGCACGCCCACGGGCGTAGGTCCTGTCCATATCGACGACCATCTGGAAGGGTGGCTCGAAGGAGACAAGGTGCTGGAATTCAATGTGAAGTAAGGCGTTTTCATATCCTATGTTATATCTTTAAGGCTTAAAGTTCAGAATTGATATATATATTCTCTATCATACTGATGCTGATGTGCTGGCCAATAGCAGGCAGCGCACAGGATTTCACGCAATTCGATTGGAACCGGCTGCGCATTGACAGCGTTGTGCCGACGTACCACGAGGTGGTACCACTGGAGACAGATTACCGTTTGTATGATTACACGGTGCGCATCCTGTACCCTGAATGGGCGCCGCTCACCAAGGGGGAGATGGAACGGCTGCAAGCGATTCCGGGCAGCGACAAAACCGTGGGCGACTCACTGTGCATAGAGGCTACAGTGGGAATTAGTCGCGGCGAGGGGTTGCTGGACATCAGTTTTGTACCAATCATACAGCGCGAAGGCCATTTCCTGAAATTGCTCAGTGGGAAGGTCGAGATTATGCCGACATACAAAGGCTCTACACGCAGGCTTTTAGCAAAAGCGCCCACTAGTGGACAGCGCTGGGCTAAGCAGAGCGTGCTGGCTTCCGGACGTTGGGTGAAGATTAGCGTGCCAAGCGACGGTATCTATCACCTGACGCATACAGCTATCAGCGAGATGGGATTCGGCAATCCTGCCAACGTACGCGTATATGGATATGGTGGCCATTTACAGCACGAGGTCATAAACGCAGACACGGACTTCGACGACCTAGAAGAAGTGTCGCTGTGGCCTGTGTCCGATGGGTTCCTCTTCTATGCCAACGGCCTTGACACCTGGCGCAACGGACGCCATGTGCCCAATCACTACGCTCGCGAAGCCTACTACTTTGTGACGGAAGCATCCTCTGCACCCAAAACATTTCCCACCACACAGAGCAGCGCAACTCCTACAGGCACGATAAGCACCTTCGACGCCTTCGTGAGCCACGATCCACAGGAATATGCTTGGTACAGCGGCGGGCGCCAGTTGTTTGAGAACTACGACTTCGCCAGCGGCAATAGCCGGAGCTACACACTCACCCTGCCCTGCTACAGTGCAGGCAGCGATGCTCGTCTGACGGTCGGTTTCTCAGCAGCCAACAGCTCAACGACACTTGTGACGACGCGTTTCAACGGAGCCGTGGCTGGAACCATGTCATTGGCATCCCTAGCTGAATACACGATGGCTACTGTCGATGAGAAATCGTATAACGTGGCAGCACCTTCTGCTACCAATACCATCACCATCTCGACCACGTCCGGTCGCCATGCCCGTCTGAACTTCCTCACACTGAAGTTCACAGGAAAGATGAGCATTGACGGAGGCCTGCAACAAGTCGCCTTCGCACGTTCGGACGCAGACGCTAAAACCTACAGCATCACCTACGCCGCAGGTCAGCAGCCTCAGCTGTGGCGCCTGGCCGAACGCGGCAAGCCAACAACTGCAATTAGCGGCGATGCAACTACCAAGGACGGAACGCTACTCTATCGTGCCATAGTCGATGGCGATGGTGAGGAGCACCGATATGCCATCGTCAACGTAAATGCCTACAGCAGCTATCCCCAGCCCACCTTCGTCGGCGAAGTCAGCAATCAGAACCTGCACGCTACGGGGACACTCGACATGGTCATCATCACACCGGCTAGTGGGATCTTCAACAGCGAAGCAGAGCGACTGGCAACTGCCCACCGTGAGTTCGACGGCTTGCGTGTGGGCGTGTTCCGCGCAGATGCCATCTACAACGAGTTCTCCAGTGGCACTCCGGACGCCACTGCCTATCGCCGCTTCTTGAAGATGCTCTACGACCGAGCCACATCAGACAACGACCGTCCGCGCTATCTGCTGTTGTTCGGCGACTGCGCGTGGGACAATAGGATGCTCACTTCGGTGTGGCGCAACCTAGACCCCAACAACTTCCTACTCTGTTTCGAGAGCGAGAACTCGTCAAGCGACACGAAGTGCTATGTGATGGAAGACTATTTTGGACTTCTCGATGATGGCGAGGGGGGCGCCCTGACATCCAACAAAACCGACCTTGGAGTGGGGCGTTTCCCCGTTCGTACCGCCACTGAAGCCAAGGTGGCCGTGGATAAGACCATCTCTTACCTGAAAGGCGACTACGCCGGAGCATGGAAGAATATTGTCTGTTTCATGGGCGACGACGGCGACAACAACCAGCACTTAGAGATGACCAACCGTGTGGCCAATATCGTACAGACGAATGCTCCCGAGCTAGAAGTGCGCAAAATTATTTGGGACACATATCCCCGTGTGACATCGAGCAACGGCAACAGATACCCGCTCATCGAGAAGGTCATCCAACAGCAGATGGAAGAGGGAGCCCTCATGATGAACTATACAGGCCACGGCGCCACCTACTGCCTTTCACACGAGCTAGTGATCCGGATCGAAGACTTTGCGGGATACAAATCGCCCCGCGCACCGCTGTGGGTGACGGCAGCCTGCGACATTATGCCCTTCGA
Source organism: uncultured Bacteroidaceae bacterium (assembly GCA_905233765.1). Lineage (GTDB taxonomy): Bacteria > Bacteroidota > Bacteroidia > Bacteroidales > Bacteroidaceae > Physcousia. Next base: position 15,255 of record CAJOCU010000012.1, read on the forward strand.
CACGCAGACCAACAACATCGGCGAGACGGCATTCTTGAACCCCAACGGCGCCGCCGTAGCGTTCTACGGAACTGCACGCACCGTATATGCCAGCCAGAATGAGATCCTTAATGCGGCATTCTGCAAGGCGCTATTCGACACCGACGACCAGGGACAACCCAACCGACTAGGCGATGCCGTGCGCCTGAGCAAAATCAACAGTTCGTCCAGTGAGAATAAACTGCATTACGCTTTGCTCGGTGACCCAGCGCTACGCTTCGGCAATCCGGGCAACCGGGTAGTGCTCGATGCCATTAACGGTATTAAAGTCAACGAACTGCCAAACGACTTCATGCTCCACGCTAAGGGAAAAGCACGCTTCACAGGGCATATTGAGCGTCAAAACGGAGACGCACTCAATGATTTCAGAGGAGTCCTCACGGCACGCCTATACGACAGCGAGAGTATCATCACCTGTCGCAACAACGATGGTGCAACAACAGCGTTTACCTATGACGCTTACGACAAGATTCTCTACAATGGGCTAGACAGCATCCGTAACGGTAAGTTCGACATCACCTGCCCTATCCCCGTGGATATACACTATAGCAACGAGGCTGGTCGTCTGTTGTTCTATGCCATCACTAACGACCGACGATACGAAGCCAATGGCTTTAACGAAGACTTCCTCCTTGGCGGAACAGAGCAGGGCATCAATGATGAGAACGGTCCTCGCATCACAGCCTACCTGAACGATGACACCTTCACCGATGGACAGACCGTAGGGGCGACCCCCTATTTCATTGCAGACATCTACGATGAGAATGGCATCAGCGCTGCTGGCAACGGCCTAGGGCACGACCTCGAGCTCATCATTGATGGCAACCCCATGACCACCTACAACCTGAACGAATACTTCATGGGTGACTTCGGCGACTTCACACGCGGACACGTAGCGTTCTCCATTCCACAGCTGACAGAGGGAGAGCACACCCTAGTCTTCCGTGCCTGGGATCTGTTGAACAATCCCAACACCTACACGCTCAAGTGCGTAGTTGATCCCGGTTTACCAATGAATATTCTGAAGCTGACAGCCAGCAAGAACCCTGCAACGTCGCTAACGCAATTCCTGCTCACGTACGACCGTCCAGGCAGCGTATGCGAGTTCACAGTGGAGGTGTTTGACTTTTCAGGGCGTCAGCTGTGGAGCCATAGCGAATCAGGCAGCAACAACACCGGTTTCTATGCTATCCCATGGAATCTCACTACTGGTAGCGGCTTCCCCCTTGGTAGCGGAATCTACCTGTATCGGGCCCGAGTGAAATGCGACAAGAGTGAAGAAGCAACGGCTGCACAAAAACTCATTATCAACAGAAGGCAATAAATGTAGATTCCTTTCGTTATATAGAAGGTGACTGTTCACCAGAAGCCCCAAAACGCATGAAAAGAATCTTCTCATATTTATTTCCACTCCTGGTCTGGGTCGCGACTGTTCCTGTAGCCGCTCAGGACAAGGAAAACATGTTCAACCCCGTAACCACCAGCGTCACCTCAATGTCCATCGCCCCGGATGCTCGCGGCGGCGGTATGGGTGATGTGGGTGCAGCCACCGAAGCAGACGTCAACTCACAGTACTGGAATCCTGCCAAATATCCGTTCTGCGTGAGCCGTGCCGGCGTGGCTATCAGTTACACACCTTGGTTACGCAAACTAGTGAGTGACATCAACTTGGCCCATCTTGCTGCTTACTACCGCATCGGCGACTACAACTCCATCAGCGCTTCATTGCGTTATTTTTCTTTGGGTGAGGTTAGCCTGTGGGATAATGATGCAGGCTCTGCCATTGAGGGGATGACCATCAAGCCTTATGAGTTGTCAATAGATGCTGCCTATTCGCGTATGCTCTCCGACTACTTCTCAATGGCTGTAGCAATGCGCTTCATTTATTCTGACATCACCTACGACTACACCGCTGAGAGCACAGCCGGTAAAGCATTCGCTGCTGACATCGCGATGTACTACAACAACTATTTCATGCTGGGCAACCGCGAATGTCAGTGGGCGTTGGGCTTGAATATCTCCAACATCGGTTCTAAAATCAGCTATGGAGGCGATGATAACTCTGAGTTCATCCCAACGAACCTGCGTCTGGGTTTAAACTTCACCATCCCCTTTGACGAATACAACCGCCTGTCTATCGCTGCCGATGCCAATAAACTGCTTGTGCCTACCTATCCCAAGAAGGGTGCTGAAGAGAGCGACAACGACTACACGGAACGGGTGCAACGCGAATATTACGACGTGTCGCCCATTGCAGGTATCTTCAAGAGTTTCTACGATGCGCCCAATGGCTTCAAGGAAGAGCTGCAGGAAATTCAGTGGAGCGTGGGTGCAGAGTACAGTTATAATGACCGTTTCTTTGTGCGCGTAGGCTATCACGATGAGGCGGCCAACAAAGGTAACCGCAAGTATATCACGGCTGGCGCAGGCTTCAAGATGAGCGTTTTCTCCATCGACGCTGCTTATGTATTCTCCACCGCACAATCCAACCCCCTCGACCAAACGATGCGTTTCACCCTTGCTTTCGACATCGATGGTATCAAGGACCTTTTCGGACGCAGGCGCCGTTAATACCTTTAAACGCTAAACGAAAAACGAAAATGAGAGTCGGTCTCGGTTATGATGTTCACCAGCTTGTGGAAGGCCGCGAGCTGTGGTTGGGGGGAATCAAAATAGACCATACCCTTGGTCTTCTCGGGCATTCGGATGCCGATGTCCTCATCCATGCCATCTGCGATGCGCTCCTTGGCGCTGCAAATATGCGTGACATCGGCTACCACTTCCCCGATACTGCAGCAGAGACCGACGGCATTGATAGTAAAATCTTACTACGCAAGACCATCGCATTAATAGCCACTAAGGGCTACCGCGTCGGCAATATCGATGCCACCGTCTGTGCAGAACGCCCCAAGCTGAATCCCCACATCCCAGCAATGCAAGCCTGCCTCGCTGAAGTGATGGGTATAGACCGCGATGCCATAAGCATCAAAGCCACCACCACCGAGCGTTTGGGTTTCACAGGGCGTGAAGAAGGCATATCGTCCTATGCGGTCTGCCTAATTGAAAAACAATAAGACAGTCTGCTTAACACTTTTTAATATAGTTTCCTCTCTTGTTGCGGAAATAAAGTCCTATTTTTGCGCCTTCTTTGGGGTATCACTGGGCTTTATTTTTTTATTAACATATCTATTAACAACTGAAAGGATTACTTATGAAGAAATTTACACTCATGCTCCTTGCTGCCTTCATGGCAGTAGTTTCTTTTGCAGGACAGCCCATGCGCCAAGAGATGCCAGCAGGACGCTATTTCGTACCTGGTCGAAAGGCAATGAAGGCCAACCAGCCACAGGCTCTACGCCCACTTTCGTCTTTGGCAAAAGCTGCCAGGAAGACTCCCCGCAAGATAGCTAGTATCGATGAACTGGCTGGTGATTTCATGCTCATCTCGGCATATTATGACTATGACGAGACGCTAGGATTGGTTCCCACCGAGCCCACCATGGGCGGCACACCTGTGACCATTGCCAAAACAAATGAGACAACCCTCTCCATTACGGGATTCACCAGCGATGCCACAGAAGCCATCATCGCTACCGTTGATCTGGAAGCTGGCACGATTTCCATTGCAGAGAACCAGCTATTGCTCACCGATGAAGAGTACGGCCCCGTCCTTCTAAAGAATTCAGAAGAAGACGGCCCCATCACAGGTACTATCACCGAAGATGGACAAATCGAGTTGAAAACCATTTGGCACACAGAACTTGGCGAAGGCGAATATGCCGGTGAGCTGTGGGCCGACTTCTACTACTACTCTGCGACAGCACCTACCAATGGGTATATGTCGTGGGTGAACAACAAATCGGAGGAACAGACGGCCAGTCTGTTAATTCTTCAAGACACTGAGGATCCCAAAACATATACAGTCTTCAATTTTGGTGGATTCGAGACAGCGATTGATGTCACGCTGAGATACGGAAACAAATTTATTGTTAAAGATCAGCTCATCTATGATGGAGGAACCTCGTATGGACAGTTCTGCACTAGTGGCGTCTCAGAGGATGAAGAGAATTATATTTCTCTTACGGGCACTGGAACTGAAGCTACTTTGTCATTCGATTGCAAGTGGTCAGTTGTATCCAGCAAAGGATACTGGTACGGAGCTCAAGGTCCTGCAACAATTACGCTGACAGACGAGACAATATTTATGTATCCGAACACGCCCGAGGAAGAGGAGGAAGAAGTGGAGGGCAAAGAGGTCACATTCGACTTCAACAGTATGGATATACCAACCTCCACCAATCAAAGAACAAATGGTGATATCACAGAAGCATATGAGATTACAGAGGGCGGCGTAACCATGACCATCTCTCCAAAGGATGACTCCGCCACGACGCTTAATCGTTTCTGGCAGACTTCAAATGGCCCACAGCTCCGCGTCTATAGCGGAACACTGACCTTCGAAGTTCCCGATGGCTATGCCATGACACAGATTGTGTTCAACACGGGAAAATGGAACGCGGAAAACAGTGCTGACACCGGCGAGTTAGACGAAACCACCTGGGAAGGTGAAGCCCAATCCGTTACCTTCAGCATCGCAGGTAATACGCAGATCAATAGTATTGTGATTTCCGTAGTTGCTACAGAGGGACCAGTCTTAGAACCCATCGTCGCTCCTGAAGGCCTCGTCACCACCACATATCTTTTCAAAACCATGGTCGAGGAATGGTCCTATTCAGAGGAACCTTCCGATGAAGAGGATGAGCCTACCTGGAGCGAATACTCATGCCAGGTACAAGTCGGTTTCGATGGCGACGATCTTTACATTCAGGGCGTGTCTGATTACATACGTGAAGGATGGGTGAAAGCCACGAAGAACGAGGAAGGAATGTATGTCATTCCTGCTAATCAATATTTGGGTTCCTTTATATATTGGGATTATGAATTCGGTGTCTTCCTCACCTCGGCAGACGAAGAAGGGAACCTTCAAGATATTGTCCTCAACTACGACCCGACCACCAAGATCATCAGTACAGAACAGATTATATACCAAAATGACGATGCAACACAATTAGGCGAATACCGCTATATGGAGTTCTATGGCGCCGTGCTCACTCCCATCGTAGAAGTAGCAGCCACACCCGCCGATCCGAGTGTTGTGCTTTTCGATGCATCCGATGAATTTCCTTGTGTAGAATTCTATATCCCCACACAAGGAACCCAAGGTGAGATTCTGTTGGAGAGCAAGCTGTCCTATCAGATCTTCATCGAAAAGAACGGTGAAGTGCAGCCCTTGACCCTGACCACAGACCTCTATGAGGAACTTGAGGAGGATATGACCATCATCCCCTACACCTTCACAGATGACTACGACATCGAGTTTGGAGGCACAACGGTCTTTCTGAATCAAGCTACGGAAGAGCTACAGAGCTGGACGAAGATAGGCGTACAGAGCATCTACACCGGCGATGGCGTGACGAATAAGTCGAATATCGTTTGGAACGAGCTATACGAATATTGGACGGGCGTCAACAACGTTGCTTCCTCCGCACAACAAGTTACTTATTTCGACCTGCAGGGGCGCAAAGCCAATGCCTCACAGAAGGGCTTGCTCATCATGCAGACACGTCAGCAGGACGGTAGCGTGAAAACCATGAAAGTGGTACGTAAATAAACCCTGTCGGACAGACACAACCATCACACTTCGACTCCGCGAGTATCACCGCATACTTGCGGAGTCTTAATTTTAAGCCGTTTGCAACGTCTTTTTCGACATCATCTTGCATACTCTTTCACGAGTTTTTTGTACCTTTGCACCCAAATTCGCACGCGTATGCATACACGAGAAGAAAAATTAGCAGCTTTCGGGCGTTTGCTCGACGTCATGGACGACCTTCGCGAGAAGTGCCCATGGGACCGCAAGCAGACCAATGACAGTCTGCGTCCTAACACCATCGAGGAGACCTATGAGCTGGCCGATGCCATCATTAAAAACGACAAGGATGACATCTGCAAGGAGCTCGGCGACGTCCTCCTCCACATCGTCTTCTACGCCAAGATAGGCTCCGAGACAGGTGACTTCGATATCGCCGATGTCTGCAACAAGCTCTGCGACAAACTCATCTACCGCCATCCGCACGTGTTCGGCCCCGAAGCCGAGCGCATCGAAAAGGGGGAGATCACGGTTGACCAGGTTCTCAAGAACTGGGAACAGCTGAAGGTGAGCGAGAAGGGCGGCAATAAACGCGTGCTCAGCGGAGTCCCCGACGCCCTGCCTTCACTCATCAAAGCCTACCGCATTCAGGATAAGGCTCGTGGCGTAGGCTTCGACTGGGAGACGCGTGAACAGGTGTGGGATAAGGTCCGCGAAGAGCTGGACGAACTGGAAGCGGAACTCAACCGCGACGATAAAGAGAAGAGCACGCTGGAACTGGGCGACTTCATCTTTGCCGTCATCAACGCTGCCCGCCTCTATAAACTCAACCCGGACACCGCCCTGGAACTCACCAACCGCAAGTTCATCCGCCGCTTCACCTATCTTGAGGAGCACAGCATCCGCATTGGCAAGCCCCTCACCGAAATGACGTTAGCGGAAATGGATGCCATTTGGAACGAAGCAAAGAAACAAGAATAAAATATGGAAATAAGTAGCAAGTATTCTCCCGCCGAAGTGGAGGGGAAATGGTATCAGTATTGGTTAGATAACAAGCTGTTCAGCTCCAAGCCCGACGGCCGTGAGCCCTATACCGTGGTCATCCCGCCACCCAATGTGACAGGTGTCTTGCACATGGGACACGTGCTCAACGAAACCATTCAGGACATCCTCGTGCGTCACGCCCGAATGGAAGGCAAGAATGCCTGTTGGGTGCCTGGCACCGACCACGCCAGCATCGCTACCGAGGCTAAGGTCGTGAATCGCCTGGCTGAGCAGGGCATCAAGAAGACCGACCTCACCCGTGAGGAGTTCCTCAAGCACGCCTGGGCGTGGACCGAGGAACATGGTGGCATCATCCTTAAGCAGTTGCGTAAGCTCGGCTGCTCCTGCGACTGGGACCGCACGGCTTTCACGATGGACGGTCCCCGCAGCGAGAGCGTCATCAAAGTCTTTGTAGATCTCTACCGCAAGGGCCTCATCTACCGCGGTGTCCGCATGGTTAACTGGGACCCCAAGGCCCTCACGGCCCTCTCCGACGAGGAAGTGGTCTATAAGGAAGAGCACACGAAGCTCTATTACATGAAATACTATCTGGCAGATAGTGTGCCCAGCGATTTCGCCGCTGGCGAGGGCAACGTGGTCCACAAGGACGAGCGCGGCTACTACGCTGTCGTGGCCACCACCCGTCCCGAGACCATCATGGGCGACGTAGCGATGTGTATCAACCCCAACGACCCGAAGAACCAGTGGCTGAAGGGTAAGAAAGTCATCGTGCCTGTCGTGGGTCGCGTCATTCCCGTCATTGAAGATGAGTACGTGGATATCGAGTTCGGTACAGGTTGCTTGAAGGTCACCCCTGCCCACGATGTTAATGACTATATGCTCGGCGAGAAGTACAACCTCGAGGCCATTGACATCTTCAACGACGATGCCACCCTCTCAGACCGCATCGCCACCGCCCAGCAGAAATCGCTGGCAGAACAGCGTGTACCCGATGAATTCGTCATCGGTTTAGAAAAGTACGTCGGCACCGAGCGTTTCGCCTGCCGCAAGCAGATTGCCGAGGACATGGTGGCAGCAGGCCTGATGGAGAAGATTGAGGACTACGATAATAAGATTGGATGTTCAGAGCGCACAGGTGTACCCATCGAGCCGAAGCTCTCCATGCAATGGTTCCTGAAGATGGAGCACATGGCTGACATCTCCTTGTCTCCCGTCATGAACGACGACATCCAGTTCTATCCTGCCAAATATAAGAACACCTACCGCCATTGGCTTGAGAACATCAAGGACTGGTGCATCAGCCGCCAGCTCTGGTGGGGACACCGCATCCCAGCGTGGTACTTGCCTTCAGGCGGCTTCGTCGTCGCTGAGAATGAGCAGGAAGCTCTGCAACTCGCTCGCGAGAAGAGCGGCGATGCCAACCTCCAGCTCTCCGACCTCCGTCAGGACGAGGACGCGCTGGACACTTGGTTCTCCAGCTGGCTCTGGCCTATCAGCCTCTTCGATGGCATCCGCAACCCTGGCAACGAAGAGATCAAGTACTACTATCCCACCGCCGACCTTGTGACCGGTCCGGACATCATCTTCTTCTGGGTGGCCCGCATGATCATGGCCGGCTACGAGTACGAAGGCAAGATGCCGTTCAAGCACGTCTATTTCACGGGTATCGTGCGTGATAAACTCGGCCGTAAGATGTCCAAGTCTCTCGGCAATAGCCCCGACCCGCTGGACCTCATCGAGCGCTTCGGTGCCGACGGCGTACGTATGGGAATGATGCTCAGTGCCCCTGCCGGCAACGACATCCTCTTCGATGAAGTCCTCTGCGAGCAAGGTCGTAACTTCAACAACAAGATTTGGAACGCCTTCCGCCTCGTCAAGGGATGGGAGGTAGCCGACGGCGAGCAACCCGAGGCTGCACGCATCGCCACACAGTGGTTCTCCGCCAAGCTGCGCCTCGCTGCCGAGGAACTGGCTGACGACTTCAGCAAGTACCGCCTCTCCGAAGCGCTGATGACCGTCTATAAACTCTTCTGGGACGAGTTCTCCAGCTGGTATCTCGAGATGGTGAAGCCAGCCTATGTGGATGGCAAACCACAACCCGTGGATCGCGCCACCTACGACGCCACGCTCCAGTTCTTCGAGGTGCTGCTGAAGATGCTGCATCCCTTCATGCCTTTCATCACCGAGGAGCTGTGGCAGGCCCTCTACGACCGCCAGGCCGGCGAGAGCATTATGCGTGCAGAACTCCATCTGCCAGCTCCCACCGACGCTGACCGCAAACTCTGTGCCGACTTTGAGACGGTGAAGGAAGTGGTCACCGCTATCCGTGCCGTCCGCAGCCAAAAGAATATTGCTCCGCGCGAACCCCTCACCCTCGAAGTCGTTGGCAAGAAAGAAGATTTGTCCATTTTCAATTTCCAATTTTCAATTGAGAAAATGGCCAACCTCTCTGCCATCAATGTGGTGACCGAGAAGAGCAACGGCAGCGCCAGCTTCCTCGTGGGCACAACAGAGTATGCTGTGCCCCTTGGCTCGCTCATCGATGTGGATGCCGAGCGCAAGAAGCTGGAAGGCGAACTCCAACGCCTCGAGGGCTTCCTCGTCAGTGTGGAAAAGAAGCTCAGCAACGAGCGCTTCGTGCAGAACGCCCCAGCGGCCGTCGTGGAGATGGAGCGCAAGAAGCAAGCCGATGCGCAACAGAAGATAGCTTCCATCCGCGAGACACTCGCAACTTTATAACAAATGAAGAGCCTCGCCAGTTGGCGAGGCTCTTCATTTTTGCGGAAGGAGAGGGATTCGCGCTCGGCCCAACGGGACGCTTTCACGAAGATGAAAGACCCCCCCGGGGGTGAAAATCCCGAGGGGCTTTTGCGGAAGGAGAGGGATTCGAACCCCCGGTGCCTTGCGGCACGGCGGTTTTCAAGACCGCTGTAATCGACCACTCTACCATCCTTCCAATCGTTATTGTCTATCACGCGCTCGTGATTTTCGCTGCAAAGGTAACTAAAAGTTTAGAGTTTATAGTTGAAAGTTGAAAGTTTTTTTGCATTCCCCTTTATTTTCTTGATTTCCCCCTCCCTCATTCTTCACTCGTCATTCTTCATTCGTCATCCCCTTCCACGGCCCTTCATCCGGCGCCGGCGCCACCACATCAATTAATAAATGGCTTACAGGATGTTCAAAGCGAATGCGGCGAGCGTGAAGGCTGATACTTCCATCAGGGTTACTTCGCGGGGCGCCATACTTCAGGTCGCCACGAATGGGGCAACCGATGGCCGCCAGCTGACAACGAATCTGGTGGTGGCGGCCTGTCTGGAGGTGTACCTCAAGGAGCGTATAGCGGTCTGTATGTCCGATGACCTTGTAGTCAAGAACAGCCTTCTTGGCATTTGGCCGCTCATGATCATAGGCATAGCTCTTGTTTTGTTTCTCGTTGCGCACTAAATAATGTGTCAGCGTTGCCTCTGGCTCACGGGGCTCATTCTGCACTAGCGCCCAGTAGGTCTTCTGAACCGCCTGTGTCCGGAACATCTCATTGAGACGCGTCAAGGCCTTGCTGGTTCTCGCAAAGACCACTACCCCACTCACGGGACGATCCAAGCGGTGCACGACACCAAGGAACACAGCGCCCGGCTTCGCATACTTCTCCTTGATATATGATTTCACCGTCTCGGAGAGCGGGGTGTCGCCGGTCTTGTCGCCCTGCACGATCTCACCCGCTTGCTTCGAGACGATGATGACGTGATTATCTTCGTAGAGTACTTGCATTACATGTTCATGCCACCGTCAACCTGGATGACCTGACCGCTGATGTAGCTGGACAAGTCGGAGGCGAGGAAGAGGGCGCAGTTGGCAATATCCTCAACAGTGCCTCCGCGGCGGAGAGGAATCTTGTTGCACCATTCCTTGCGAACTTCCTCTGACAGTGCCTGTGTCATAGCGGTATCAATGAAGCCCGGAGCAATGGCATTGGCACGGATGCCCTTCGGACCCATTTCCTGTCCGATGGACTTGGCGAGGGCTATGAGTCCGGCTTTGGATGCTGCATAGTTGGCCTGTCCGGCGTTGCCATGAACGCCCACGACGCTGGCCATATTGATGATGGAACCGCCACGCTGGCGCATCATCACGGGCACACAAGCATGTATGAAGTTGAATGCCGACTTCAAGTTCACCGCAATCACTGCATCCCACTGCTGCTCGGTCATGCGAAGCATCAAACCATCCTTGGTGATGCCAGCGTTGTTCACGAGAATATCGATGCTGCCGAAATCAGCCTTCACCTGCTGCACCACAGCCTCGCTCTCGGCGAAGTCAGCAGCGTTGCTGGCATAGCTCTTGGCTTTCACGCCGAGGGCGGCAATCTCAGCCTCGGTTTCCTCGTTCACGGCGAGGTCTGTGAATGCGATGTTAGCGCCTTCAGCGGCGAACTTCAGGGCAATGGCCTTGCCAATGCCTCGTGCGGCACCCGTGATTAGTGCCGTCTTTCCTGTTAAAAGTCCCATATATATTTACGATTTAACAATATACAATTTCACTCCTCCCCCATTCCAAGCGCTCTTCCAATAATCTTGGTAACGATAGGGCGTGTCACTTCTATGTTCATCCCGACACCCAATCGGCCATAGATATAAGGCACTTCCAAGCCTTTCGCTGTGGCTTGAATGATATCGGTATAAAGCATGAGGTCATCAATGTCGAAGTAACCAGCTCGGCGACCTTCCTCGAGTGTTTTTGCAAAGATGTCATGCTCTTTCTTGTCGTACTTCTTACGCACACTCTCCACCTTCCATATATTTCTGAAGAACGCAGAGCGTAGGTTTCCGTTGCGTTCCACAGCCTCCTTCATCAGACTGAGGTGAGCAAACAACAGCTCCACCAGTTTTTCCAAAGGCGGCAATTGCCGTCGAGCGACCGCCAGGAAGGTTGATGAGATTCGCATCAGCTCGGCATCGATGACAGCAGAATACACCTCTTCTTTATTCTTAAAATAGGTGTACAGCGTGCGTCGTCCCTTTCCTGAAGCCTCTGCGATGTCGTTCATTGTCGTACTGTCAAAGCCATTTTTGGCGAAGAGTTGGCGAGCTACATCAACCAGCAGTTGGCGCGTTTTTAGTTGTGGCATAATTTCGGGTGCTATAAGACAATGCAAAAATAGCAGATTTGCATGATTCATGCAAGAAAAAGCCGCAATCTTTTTGCACACGTGCGCAAAAAAGGACTTCTCACATCACTTTTCTCCCGTTTCCTTTGGTTGTTCAAGAATAATGTTGTACCTTTGCACCCGCAAACGACAAAACAGTCGGAAGATCGCGGAGTGGAGCAGTTGGTAGCTCGCCAGGCTCATAACCTGGAGGTCGCTCGTTCGAGTCGAGCCTCCGCAACACAAGAAAATAGAAAAGAAGAGGATGTGCAATCGCACATCCTCTTCTTTTCTATTTTCTTATGCTCGTTTACTCAGCACGAAGTGTAAAGCGCTTGAAGGCAGTCACGGTGAGAGCCTTGTCAACGCTCTGGAGGTACTGAGCCACTGTCATATTCTTATCCCAGATGAACTCCTGCTCAAGCAGGCAGTTCTCCTTGAAGAACTTCTTCAGGCGACCCTGAGCAATGTTCTGAATCATCTGCTCGGGCAGGTTAGCAGCCTTCTCGGCAGCCACCTTCTCCTTGATCTCGCGAACCATCTGAGCCTGCTCGGGTGTGATCCAACCCTTAGCCATATTGCTCTCGATGTGGTCCTCGCTATCCACGTGAGCGGGGTTGACACCTGCCTTGCGGATGGCAGCCTCAACGGCCTTAGCCACCTGCTCTTCCTTGGTCTTCTCGATGGCGACGCGGAGCTCGCTGTCGATAGTCTCCTGGGGAACAGAAGCAGCGTCAACAGCCACGGGGCTTGCACTGGCAACCTGCATAGCAACGTTCTTGCCGACAGTAGCGTCCTCAACGCACTTGTTGAGAGCAACCATCGTGCAGAGAGTGTTCTTGTTCTGGTGGTTGTAAGCTGCGATGCACTCGCCCTCAACGGTGCAATAGCCATCGAGCTCCATCTTCTCGCCAGTGATACCGCTACGATCGACAACAGCCTCAGCAACGGTGGTGCCGTTCAGGGGCAGAGCCTTCACTTCGTCGAGAGTCTTGCAGCGAGCAGCCACAGCAGCATCAAGGATGTCCTGTGTCAGCTTCACGAAGTCGGCATTGTTAGCCACGAAGTCAGTCTCACACTTCAAGGCGATGATAGCAGCGAAGTTGCCATCTACTTTCACAAGGACGCAACCCTCGGAAGCCTCGCGGTCACTACGCTTGGCAGCAACCGCCTGACCCTTCTTGCGGATGATCTCAATAGCGGGTTCAATCTCGCCGTTGCTCTCTTCGAGAGCCTTCTTGCAGTCTGCCAGACCTGCGCCTGTCATTTCGCGCAGTTTCTGAATATCTTTGATTGATACAGCCATATTCTTATGCGGGCTATGCCCGCAGTTTAAAGTTTAAAGTTTAATGTTTAATGTCGATTGATTTAAAGTCTAAAGTCCAAAGCTTATGAGAACATCAACGATAGGCTGCAGCCTCATTAAACTTTAAACCTTAAACTTTAAACTAAATTACTCCTCAGCGGGAGCCTCTTCAGCTTCAGCGGCTTCCTCAGTCTCCTCGGCGTCTTCTACACGAGCGCTCTGCTTGGGAGTTTTTTTGCCCTTCTCGTCCTTCTCCACGGCGGCCTCGGCATCAACGCGCTCAGCCTTACGCTCCTCAAGGCCTTCAGCGATGGCTGCCACACATGCATCGAGGATTACCTCAACGCTCTTGCTAGCATCGTCGTTGGCGGGAATAACGAAATCGATATTCTCAGGATCAGAATTGGTATCAACGATACCGAACACGGGGATACCCAGACGATTGGCCTCGCGAACAGCAATCTGCTCCTTGAGAACGTCAACCACAAAGAGGGCTGCGGGCAGACGTGTGAGATCGGCCACGGAACCAAGGTTCTTCTCCAGCTTTGCACGCTGACGGCTGATCTGCAGGATCTCGCGCTTGGAGAGGTTGGAGAATGTGCCATCTGCGGTAAGCTTGTCGATGTTTGCCATCTTCTTCACGGCCTTGCGGATAGTGGCGAAGTTGGTGAGCATGCCACCGGGCCAACGCTCGATGACGTAGGGCATATTGATGGCCGTTGCCTTCTCGGCAATGACCGATTTGGCCTGTTTCTTAGTAGCAACGAAGAGGATCTTGCGGCCGCTCTTAGCGATATTCTTGAGGGCCTCAGCAGCCTCGTCCACCTTCACAACAGTCTTGTGGAGGTCGATGATATGAATGCCATTCTTCTCCATGAAGATGTATGGAGCCATGGCGGGATTCCATTTACGCTTGAGGTGACCGAAGTGGCAACCTGCCTCAAGCAGTTGGTCGAAATTTGTTCTTGACATAATAGATAATAAACTGTTTACTTTCTTTTGGGTTATTTGTTAACCAACCATGCGGTAGGCTTCCCGTTTAACGTTTAAGTGTCCGCACAGTTTAGATACTAAACGCAATTTATGCAGCCCAGCAAACTGGAGCCGATATATTAACGTTTGCTGAACTGGAAGCGACGACGTGCTTTGGGCTGTCCGGGCTTCTTACGCTCAACCTCACGGGAGTCGCGAGTCATGAAACCTTCAGCACGGAGGGCCTTCTTGTCTTCCTCGTTAATCTTGACGAGTGCGCGGGCGATAGCGAGGCGGAGAGCCTGGCTCTGACCGGTATAGCCGCCACCAAAGAGGTTGACTTTGATGTCATATTTTTCAGCTACATCAAGCAGGTTCAGAGGCTGCTTTACGACGAACTGCAGGATAGTGCTGGGGAAGTATTCCGTCAGGTCCTTCTTGTTGATGGTAATCTTACCAGTGCCCTCTGTCACATAAACTCGGGCGACGGCGCTCTTACGGCGACCTAATGCATTAACTACTGCCATTTCTGTTTATTTGTAGAGGTTAATATCAATGGCCTTGGGGCTTTGTGCCTCGTGCTTGTGCTCCGGACCTTCATAGATATAGAGGTTCGTGATCAGGCGATTGGCCAGTTTGTTCTTGGGGAGCATTCCCTTCACGACACGGCGCAAGAGTTTCTCGTAGCCGTTGGGCTTAGCGATGATATCAGCAGGGGTGCTGGCTTTCTGACCGCCGGGATACATGCTATAGCGGAGATAGACCCTATCGGTCATCTTCTTACCTGTGAGCTGAATCTTGTCAGCGTTCACGATGATAACGTTGTCACCACAATCAACGTGGGGAGTAAAGCTAGGCTTGTACTTGCCACGGAGGAGTTTCGCCACTTTGGTAGCGAGGCGACCGAGCACCTGGTCTGTTGCATCCACAACGACCCACTCTTTCTGTGCTGTCACCTTGTTGACAGAAATGGTCTTGTAACTTAAAGTGTCCATTCTTCGTTGATAAATAATTTTTTACTACTAATGTTGTCGTTTTGACCGTCAGCGACGGCCGTTCAGTGGTTTCTGCGATTCACTAACCGCTCTCCCAGGCCAATGAGAAAAGCTATTAACACGCAGATTGTGAGCCGCTTAAGCGACTCCCTGATAATAATCGGCTTGCAAAGGTACGACTTTTTCTTCATTCGCCAAGCATTTTTCACACTTTTTTTATACCACAAGTCGCAAATAATGTCTACCTTTGCGGCCGATTTACAAGTCAAAAGAAGAAAAATTGAAAGTTGCATGCAAAGCAAGTTATCACTTAGTCGCCATACCTTATATATTATTGCAGCTGCACTGCTATTATCCATTTCGTGCAAAAATGATGAGACTTACGCAGAGCAGAAGGAAAAGGAGCGTAACGCCATCAGCCATTTTGTCAGCAGCGACATCACCATCCGCGACCGCGAGGGGAACCCACTCATCTACGTTGGACGGATGAATGTCATCAGCGAGGACCAGTTCAAGGCGCAGAACGAAATGACCGACATCACGAAGAACGAATATGTGATGTTCGGAAACTCGGGTGTTTATATGCAGATCGTGCGCGAAGGCGTTGGCAACCGCTTGGAACCAGGCCAGAGTAAACAAGTGATAGCCCGCTACACGGAGTTCAACATACTCAGGGACTCCGTACAGAGCTCCAACGAAACGCTCTATTATAATACCACCCCCGATATCATCGACATTTCCAACACCTACGGCACCTACACCGCTTCCTTTAATATTGACGATGGCGGTGGCGCCATGTATCGTCTCTATGGTTCCACCAGTGTTCCCAAGGGCTGGCTGGTACCCTTTGACTACATCCGCCTAGGGCGCCAAAGTTCAGAGCAGCAGGTAGCAAAGGTACGTCTTATCGTGCCCCACTCCCAAGGTCACAGCGACGCCTCCAGCAATGTCTATCCCTGCTTCTACGAAATAACCTTCCAGGAAATGCGATAAAAAAAGGATAAAGAAAAAGCCCCGCCGATTGGCGGGGCTTTTTCGTATCGCTCTTAGTCTTGATCTTTCTGTGACTCCTCGAATTCCTTCTGGAGTTTCTGCTGCACGTCGATGGGCACGAGCTCGTAGCTGGCGAACTTCATCACGAAGCTGGCGCGGCCACCAGTGATGGAGCTGAGCGCCGTGCTGTAGCTGGACATTTCCTTGAGAGGCACCTTGGCGGTGAGCTTCTCATAGCCACTCTCAGAGGTCATACCCATAATCATACCGCGACGACCCTGAAGGTCTGACATCACGTCGCCCATCTTGTCACTGGGCACGAAGACATCGACATCATAGATGGGCTCCAGCAACTTCGGGCCGGCCTCCTTGAAGGCCATGCTGAAGGCGTTGCGGCCCGCCAGCATGAAGGAGAGCTCATTGGAATCCACGGGGTGCATCTTACCATCATAAACAATCACACGCACGTCGCGGGCATAGGAACCTGTGAGCGGGCCCTGTTCCATCTTAGCCATAATACCCTTCAGGATAGCAGGCATAAAGCGTGCGTCGATAGCGCCACCAACGACACTGTTGATGAAGACGAGCTTGCCGCCCCATTCCAGATTGATGACCTCCTCGCTCTTAGCGTTGATGCGGAACTCCTGACCACCGAAGCGATAGACCTCGCTAACGGGCTGACCGTCAGCATAGGGTTCCACGATGAGATGGACCTCTCCAAACTGACCGGCACCGCCAGACTGTTTCTTATGACGATAATCCGCGCGAGCGGCCTTCGTGATGGTCTCGCGATAGGGGATGCGGGGCTCGTCGAATACAATCTGGATCTTATCGTTGTTCTCTATACGCCACTTCAGCGTACGCAGGTGGAACTCACCCTGACCCTTCACCAGAATCTGACGCAATTCCTTCGACTGCTCAATCATCCATGTGGGATCTTCCTGACTCATGCGCTGCAGGACGTTCATCATCTTCTCCGTCTCGGCCTCGTTAGCTGCACGGATAGCACGGATGTACTTGGGTTCCGGATATTTGATAAAGGCGAAGCGGTTGTCGCAATCCTTTCCGTTGAGGGTGTTTCCCGTCTTCACGTCCTTCAGTTTCACGGAGCAGCCGATATCACCGGCTACCAGCTCGCTGACCTTCGTGCGGTTGGCACCTGCGCAGACGAAGAGCTGTGCGATACGCTCCTTGGAGCCACGATCAGAATTCGTCAGGTCGTCGCCTTCGCGCACGACACCGCTCATCACCTTGAAATATTGCACCTCACCAATGTGCGGCTCAACTGCAGTCTTGAAGAAATAGAGGCTGGTGGGGCCGTTTGCGTCGCACTTCACCTCCTCACCGCGTGTATTGTGAACGGCAGGCATCTGGTCCACGAAAGGTACGACATTGCCCAGGAACTCCATCAGGCGACGAACACCCATGTCCTTGCCTGCACAAACGCAGAACACCGGGTACATGCCGCGGCTGGCCAGACCAGCACGGATACCGTCGCGCATCTCATCCTCGCTGAGCTCTTCGGTCTCAAAGAACTTCTCCATCAAGGTCTCGTCGTGCTCGGCAGCAGCCTCCACGAGGGCCTTGTGCATCTCCATGGCCTTGTCCATCTGGTCGGCTGGGATGTCCTCGATGATGGGAGCACCACCTTCGGGCTTCCAAGAGTATTTCTTCATCAACAGCACATCAATGAGTGCGTTGAAGTCCGGACCGGTCTTGATGGGGTACTGCACGGGCACAACCTTTGAGCCGTAGATGCTCTGCAGCTGCTCCAGCACCTGATCATAGTCACATTCGTCGTCGAGGCGGTTCACCAGGAAGATAACGGGCTTTTGCATCTTCTCGGTCAGGCGGAAGTGATTCTGCGTTGCCACTTCGGGGCCCGTCTGTCCGTTGATGAGAATCACCGTCGTATCCGTGACGCCCATAGCGGTCAGGGCAGCGCCAGCGAAGTCATCGGAGCCCGGGCAGTCGATGATGTTCAGCTTCTTGTTGTTCCACTCCACATGGAAGGGCGTGGCAAAGACCGAGTAGCCATACTCCTGCTCCACGGGCGGTGTTCTTCTGTGTGATGCGTCCGCGACGCGAGATGATGCCGCTCTCGTAGAGCAGCGCTTCGGTGAGGGTGGTCTTACCAGCCCCGTCACTGCCAAGCAAGGCAATGTTCTTGATTTCTTTCGTCTGATAGGTTTTCATAGACGGTAAAATATTTAGTTTTAGTTTATAAGAATCCTTTTCAGGGAACCCTCAGAAGCACTCCTTGGGCTCATTTCCCACAAAAACGTGCGCAAGTTAGCAATAAATATTCAAACTCCGCTCATCTTTTGACCTTTTTTAGCGAAAAACATGTAACTTTGCACCGTTGAACCCCTAACATTAAACTTTAAACATTAAACTTTAAACTATAAAGAGCCTTGCAGGGTCTTTATCTTCATATCCCCTTCTGTCGCTCCCGCTGCGCCTACTGCGACTTTTTCTCCACCACTCGCGAGACGGAGATGGATCGCTACGTCCAGGCCCTTTGCCTTGAGATAAAAGCCCGGAGCAACGAACAGCCGTTCACGCGCGTACATACAATATATATAGGTGGTGGCACGCCCTCACTCCTCTCCCCCACTCTCTTGCGCCAGATTCTTGACTGCATCTATGCCTACTACGATGTAGATGCTGATGCCGAGGTGACGATGGAGATGAATCCCGATGATTCTGTTCAGCTCGGGCTACTGCCCGAGCTGAACAGAGCCTCCCTCGGCATCCAGGCCTTCGACGACACGCTCCTGCGCCTCATCCGCCGTCGCCACGACAGTGCCACAGCCATCCGCGCCGTCGAGACCCTGCAGGCCGGCGGCATCCGCAACATCAGCATCGACCTCATCTACGGCCTTCCCGGACAGACCCTCGCGCAGTGGAACCACGACCTCGACATCGCCTTCTCCCTCGGCGTCCAGCACCTCTCCGCCTATGCCCTCAGCTATGAGGACGGAACGGCCTTGACACGTTGGCGCGATGAAGGGCACATCCATGAAGTCCCCGAAGAGGTCTCTGTTGAGATGTACCAGCACCTCTGCCAGCGTGCCCGCGAGGCTGGCTTCGAGCACTACGAGATCTCCAACTTCGCCCTCCCTGGCTACCACTCCCGCCACAACAGCAGCTACTGGACTGGTGCCCCCTACCTCGGCTTCGGTCCCGGCGCCCACAGCTTCGACGGTCTCCGCACCCGCCGTGCCAACCACCCCAACCTCACCGTCTACCTTCATTATTGGCTCCATGAGACCAATGAGTCCAAAGAATTCCATGAGCCCTATTGGACCCATGAGTCCCTTTCAGACACCGCTCTCTTCAACGAAGCCGTCATGTGCGGCCTCCGCACCGCCCGCGGCATCGATCTCAAAGCCCTCGCTAAGCGCTTCGGCCAACCCGCACTCGACAACCTCCTCCACATGGCCTCCCCCCATCTATGCGCCGGCCGACTCATCCAAAAGGCCCATCACCTCCGCCTCGCCGAACACGCCCTCATGGTCTCCGACGACATCATGAGCGACCTCATTTCTCTTTGACAGCTCGCCCACAAAATCCATCATAATCGCAATAAATCCTTGATTCTTTTGGCTGATTCGCAAAACATTCCTATTTTTGTGGCGTGAAACCGAAAGAACTCCAAGAATAATGCCAAAGATTCTTCTATACATTACCGCTAAAAGTAAAAAAATAGAATTATGTATAAGACAGAAGGATATTGGAATGTGACGCCTCGCATTAAGTCGTTATCGTTCCCCAAGCGTGGCAAGTTTCAGGTTGATCTCCAAGACGGCCGCTCTATCATCATGCCTATATCTGTGTTCCCCAGCATGAAGAAAGTGCCCATGAAGGAACGCCCTAATTGGTATCTACTGGGAGGTGGCGTCACTTGGGATTCCTGTTCCGAGGTCATTCATATAGAGCAGATTTTAGGCAACTACCAGAACTATGCTCATGAAATAGCATAAACTATAAACTCTTAAACTTTTAAACCCTTCAATAGACTCGACATACAGACAGAAGCGTCCGCTTAGATTCTTGTTCTTGAAATTCGCCAAATTAAAAGAACCCACAAGAGTAAAAGCACGGATGCTCACGCCGATGGCGTGGGCTTTTACGAATAAACAAAACATCAACGATATGAAACACTTTACACCAACTCTGAGGGCTTTCCTTCTGTTTTTTCTGGGATTAATAATCAGTCAGTCAGCAATGGCTGTAGAATATGGTAAGACAATTACCATCACAACGCAAGATGAAATTTCCTACGAAGAGCTTATCTCAAACGCTAGCACAGTAAGCCCCTCAAAAAGAGTTGCTACACGCATTCTGGTCAAAAATGGGAAAAACTTCTCTATCAAACTTCCAAATGGAAGCTCCACAACATGTTCAGGCGTAGGAACGATTACCAACAATGGTGAAAGTATTCTATTCACTGAAGCAGGAGATCTTGGTTTCAGATATACATTAAACGGGAGTTATTTCTATGTTCACGGTCACATTAACTACTATGGCATACTTCAATATGATGGCAATGACGCTCCTAAAAAGATTGGAGTCGTAAAAAACGACGACTCACGAATTGGGCTTGAACTTAACGGGATATCCTACATTTCTGAAACTGAAGAACTTTATGTACCTGAAGGAAAATTTGGAGCTATATGGTGGTCCGGAAATATAATAGGGAATAGTCCAACTATAGACCTAATCGAGGGCCAGACCTGTATGAAGACTTCTCTAGCAAATATCTTAGATAATGCTAAAAAGAAAATTCCAAACTATGCAGGTGAAATAATTCTTGATACAGAATTTAATGATGGAACTCCGAATGTATTATCAGACGGAAGTTATGGTGCTCAAAGTCATGATCAAGTTGAGATCTATGATTGTAGGACAAGTTCATATACCATATCCTTAACCTCATCACCTACAGAAGGTGGTAATGTTACAGGAGCTGGTTCTTATGAAGAAGGGAAATCTGTTACTGTTACAGCAACACCTAATGAAGGATATCAATTTGTAAAATGGACTGAAAATGGAACACAAGTATCAACACAAGCTTCCTATTCGTTCACAGCAACAAAAGATCGTTCTCTTGTTGCCGTATTCCAGCCTATAGCGGATTCGCGAATCTACATTGAGAGTGACATGACCAGTTTGTTCCCCACCGACTGGCAGGGTTGGACGGGTGCCACGGGCTACACCGATACTAAATATGCTCCGATAGTGACGACGAACGACGGATGCCAGGTGCTGGTGTGCGAGAAGTTCGACGGCGGCAGCGCCACAGTAGGCACCGTATTTAAGCGTACGCTCACGGGCCTGACCAACGGCACCTACCGCATCGAGCTATTCGGCGCCGCAGCCTCCACGAAGGGCCGGGACGCCTATATCGTTTCCGACATGACCTCGGCCAATGAGGGCGACGAAACGGCCGTGTATCTCTATGCCAAGACAGCCGGCGGCACCGTGAAGAAATATATCCCCGTACATTGGGCCACATCGTTCTCTGAGGTGGCTACTGCTGTACTCAACGAGGTGAAGGTGACCAACGGAACGGTGGAAATAGGAATGTACAGCGAGAAGAAATACACAAACTGGCACGTGGTGCAGATCAAGGGCGTGGCGGCCCTCGTGGATGCCGAGGAGCTGCACACCCATGTGCTGCAACAGGCGCAGACGACGCTCGCCGACGAGGCTTATTCGTGTGTCACCGGCACAGAGCGGACGGCACTCACGCAGGCGGTGAACAACAATACAACGGTATCACCGCGTACGGCCGCAGCCTATCAGACAGCCATCCATGCGATAGAGTCCGCTACCGCCACCTTTACGGCAGCCAAGGAAAGCTATGATGCTTTTGTTTCGGCAAAGAGCTTGACGGCAGGCTATAGCTTCCCATACGCCACCAGTGCCAGGCAGGCGGCCGCCGAGAAAGCGGCAAAGGCTACGCCGGCCAGCGCCGCCGATGCTGCCAGCAAGACCGAGGCTTTGTTAAATTCCTATCGTCAATACGCTGAGTCGAGTGCCCTGATGGAAGGCATAGAAGGCAGCAGCGACGTGACCGCCACCTATATCCAGAACCCGAAGGCAGCAGAGGCCATTGATGCTGCGGTATGGCAGACCATGCTGGGCGCAGGTTCCGGCGGCAGCATCAGCATCCTGAGCAACGAGCCCTGGACGGACGGCAACGGCAGCACGGCACACAGCTACTTCGACGGCGGCAACTGGACGGCCTCGGCCTGGGATGTTACCTTCAAGCAGGATATCAGCCTGCCCGCAGGGCGCTATCAGCTGACAGCTATGGGACGCTCTTCGGCAGATGTTGCCTTGACGCTCTTCGCCAACGACATTACAGGTGAGATGGCGCATATCGGTTCTTCGGGTGGTCTCTTCAACCGTGGCTGGGAGCAGACATCTGTGGAGTTCGAACTGAAGGAAACTGCCACCGTGAGCATTGGCGTGCGGGGCGTGACATCGACGATTCACAACTGGATGTCGTTCTCCAACTTCCGTCTGACCCAGTTCCCCCTCAGCATGACCGGCATCGGCTCTGTTGAGAATGCTAAAGCTGCCAAGAATAATGAAGTCTATGACTTCAGCGGACGCAAGGTAGCGAAGCCCACCAGGGGCATTTATATTGTCAATGGCAACAAGGTCGCGATTAAGTGAGAGAAGTAGAACTCGTTCATTCTTACGAGCGTGAGCGAGCTCTAACGAAGTTCAAGGTGCTGGTGAAGTAATTCTCCACGCAAAAGTTTTTTTGCTAACATTTACATAGGGAGTTTTTACTACCTTCATCATTTTGATGTTAAGTGATTGATATACAATAAACAACAATAAGTCAAACCTACATTCAACCTACATCAAACCTACATTCAACCTACATCATTTCATTTAAGAACAATGTAGGATGAATGTAGGTTTGATGTAGGTTGTTTTGGACGTAAACCATTGTCCTACTGCGGGATAACGCAGAAATGATGAAGGTTCGTAAAAATGCTATGCATCGAATCAGCCAATCCAGACATATAGGGTGTAGGCCGATTCGATGCCGTGTATTGGCGTGTCCCATCTGGGACATATTTTTCTCACGCGTGAGAAACGCAATAAGACCGTGGTCTTAAGGCCGTAGGACCGCGGTCTTAAGTCGATAGGACCGTGGTCTTATTTCGAGTTCCACACGTGGGACTCGAAAATGCATTGCGGACAGGTGATGGTTCTTACTTCAGGCGACAAAATAGTCTGTAACAAAGGTCCGCCTATGCGCCATCACGAGGGCATTGGCGGCAGTGGTGTGTAGAAAAAAGTATGCCTTTGCAAAAAAATATTGGAATAATAGTTCTCAATTCAACCTTTATTCGTACATTTGCCGCGAAAAAGGTTAAAATAGAACTATTATGACGGATATTTATATGCTTGCAGACATGGCCATCCTCGCGAAAATCGGGGAGAAGTTAAGGGGTGTTAGGCTGAAACAAAACATCACCCAGCAGAGCTTGTCTGAGGCGTCCAACGTATCCCTTTCAACCATTAAGAAGATGGAGAAGGGCGAGATTCGCTCTTTCGATGCCCTGCTGCGGTTGCTGCGCACTTTAGGACTTTTGGATGTACTTCAACAATTGGTAGAGGAAGAACAACTGAGTCCGAGTGAATACTATAGCATGGTGCAGGCCTCGAAGACCAAGCAGCGGAAACGGGCTGTAGGTAAACTAAATAACACGAAACAGGAGGAATCAGCATGGTAGATGTAGCAATGGTTCGGATGTTTGGCATCCCGATGGGGACTTTCCAATGGGATGAACAATATGAGATCGCAAGGTTTGAATACGACCACGGTTTTGTGGGTTTGGGATTGGAACCGGCGCCACTGATGATGCCTGTGCGAGAAGGTCGCGTCTATTCGTTTGCAGGGCTGGGCAGAGAAACATTCAAAGGACTGCCTGGCATGTTGGCTGACTCGCTGCCTGACACATACGGCCGTGCATTGTTTGACAAGTGGCTGGCCCTGACGGGCAGAACGAGCAGCAATCCTATTGAAACACTCTGTTTCCTTGGCAAACGATGCATGGGAGCTCTGGAGTTCGAGCCCGCGATGGATATTGCACTTGACGCACATGCAAAGATAGAAATTGATGCTCTGGTGAATGTGGCCAAAGAGGCGCTTTCTGAAAAATCATCATTTGACGCCAGTATGAATGATGACAAGAAGCAGGCCATTGCCGAGATTCTGCGCCTTGGAACTTCTGCAGGAGGACAGCGAGCCAAAGCCATCATCGCCTATAACAAAATGACTGGCGAGGTACGCTCAGGGCAGGTGGACGCACCTGCAGGCTTCGACTACTATCTGATTAAGTTGGATGGTGTCTCGGCAAAGGCTGGTTTCAAGGAAACGGAAAACTACGGACGACTGGAGTACTCTTTTTACAAACTGGCAAAGGCTTGTGGCATAGAGATGTCGGAATGTTCGCTGATAGAGGAAAACGGACGGGCACACTTCCTGACCAAGCGTTTCGATCGTAGGGATGGGAAGAAGGTGCATATGCAAACGCTCTGTGGAATAGCCCATTTCGACTATCGGCTTCATCGGGCATATTCATACGAGCAAGCTTTCAACGTCATGAGAGCGCTTCGCCTGCCGTATTCAGCAGCCAAGGAGATGTTCAGACGTATAGTGTTCAACGTTGTTGTTCGCAACCAGGACGACCATACGAAAAACATATCGTTCCTGATGGGGCAAGATGGTGTATGGCAGCTGTCTCCGGCCTACGATATGGGCTATGCCTATAATCCCAACGGCGGATGGACCGCCACGCACCAGATGTCGGTTAATGGGAAGTTTGATGATATTACACGCCATGACCTGCTGGCGTTCGCACTTCAGAACAACATTAAGGATGCTGCTGTGATTATCGATGAGGTATGTGATAAGGCCTCACTCTGGCCAGAACTGGCTAAAGAGTGTGGTGTCCCCATAGAAATGATTGCTCCTATCGTTTCTAATATGCTTCTCTATCTTTAGTTCTTACTTCAGATGGTCCTGGAACCAGCGGGTGATGCTGCCGTAGAGATGCTGACGGGTGTTGCCGCCGTAGATGTTGTGGTTACGGTTGGTATAGACGAGCTGCATGAAGGGGATGTCGGCCTGGACGAAGGCTTCGGTGAGCTCAGCGGTGTTGCGCAAGTGCACGTTGTCGTCGGCAGTGCCGTGACAGAGGAGAAGGGCACCATGTAGCTTGGTGGCACGCGTCATGGGGTTGCGGTCGTAGCCGGTGGGGTTCTCCTTGGGAGTACGCATATAACGCTCGGTATAGACGCTGTCGTAGAAGCGGTAGCTGGTGACAGGTGCTACGGCCACACCGGCAGCAAAGACGCCACGGCCCTCGGTCATGGACATCAGCGTGTTGAAGCCACCGTAGCTCCAACCCCAGATGCCGATGTGATTCTTGTCGATGTAAGGCAGCGAGCCGAGGTAGAGCGCCGTCTCCACCTGGTCCTTGGACTCAAGATTGCCCAGATTCAGGTAGGTCTGCTTCTCAAAGGCGGCTCCACGACCGCCTGTGCCGCGGCCATCCACACACACGCAGATGAAGTCCTGCTGCGCGAGGAAATGCTCGTAGAGGCAGCCGCCCATATTGCCAACCCACCAAGAATCCAGCACCTGCTGCGAGCCGGGGCCACTGTACTGGTACATCACCACGGGGTACTTCTTCGAGGCGTCGAAGTTTGCAGGCTTCACCATGTAGCCGTTCAGTTCCACACCTTCGCTGGTCTTGAACGTGAAGAAGTCGGGCTTGCCCAACCTCAAGCTCTCAACTTTCACCTTTAAACTTTGATTGTCCTCCAGCGTTGCGAGCACCTTGCCCTTGGCATCGTTGAGGGTGGTCACGGGCGGTGTGGTGATGTTGGAATAGACATTCAGGAAGTACTTGAAGGTCTTGGAGAACGTGGCGCTGTTGGTGCCCTGTTGCTGGCTGAGTCGGGTGACATTTCCTTTGGCATCGGCACGATAGACAGCCTGATAGAGCGGTCCTTCCTCATTGCTGGCGAAGAAGCAGTCGCCCGTGGCGGGGTTGTAGCCATAGAACGCCTTCACGACGAAGTTACCCTGCGTGATCTGGCGCTTCAGGGTGCCGTTATTGTCGTAGAGATAGAGCTGGTTGTAGCCGCTGCGCTCGCTCATGAGGACGAAGCCGCCGTCGAAGAGCTGCAGGTTCTTGTAGGGTTCCTCGGTGACGTATTTGTCAATCTGGTCGCGCACGATGAGTTTGCATTCGGTGGAGCGCGGATTGGCGGCGTAGATGTCGAGGCGATCCTGATGGCGGTTCTGGGTGAGCACGAGCAGGCGCTCGGGGTCGTTGGTGAACTGGATGCGAGGGATGTAGCCGTCCTTGTCCAGCGGCAGCTTCATCTGCTGGATGCGGTGGCTCTTAATGTCGTAGGAGTGCACCGTCACCGTGGCGTTCTGCTCGCCGGCCATCGGGTATTTATAGGAATAGGAGCCTGGGTAGGTGGCGAACTCGTCGCGAGCGGGGTTGGAGCCACGGTAGAGGGGGAAGGCGTACTCGGGCACGGCGCTCTCGTCGTAGCGTATCCATGCCAGCATCGTGCCGTCGGCGTTGAAGTCAAAGGCGCGCGAGAAGGTGAACTCCTCCTCGTTGACCCAGTCGGGCTTACCATTAATGACTTTGTTATATTCGCCGTCCTTCGTCACCTGGCTCTCGGCATTGCCGAAGAGCAGCTTCACGAGGAACAGGTTGTTCTGGCGCACGAAGGCTACCATCGTGCCGTCCTTGGAGAAGGCCGGCACCTCCTGCGGTCCGCCATCGGAGAGCCGTTCCATGATGCGGCTCTTCACATTATATATATAATATACGGCCGTGAAGGAGTGACGGTAGATGCGCTGCGTCTCCGTTTGGATAAGGATGGTCTGTTCGTTGGGGCTCATGATGTAGCCGTCGATGTGATTGAGGCGCACATCGCTGCGCGCCGTGGCCACGTCGAAGAGCACATCCGTCTGCTCGCCCGTCTTGAAGGAACGGGCAATGATCTGACGCGCATCAGCAGAGAGTTGGCTGTAGCGTTCACCGTCGTTGAGCGGGCGCACACCAGCTATTGTCTTGGCGGAATAGGCTCCGCTGGTGAGTTCTTTTAAATCAAGGCCTGCTGCATGAACGGCAGTCATCACAGCACAACCAATAAGCAATAAAAAGATTCGGCGTTTCATCAGTATAAACTTTTAATGGTATATTCTGGCACAAAGGTAATGACAATTTGCGATTTTACGTTTTACAAATCACCATTATTTGCTGATTGGATTCATTTTTCATGTTTTTTCTTTGCCGATTCAGCGGAAAGAGGTATTTTTGTCGAGCAATACTAACTAACCAACTTATCAACACATCATGAAAATCGAAACCATCATGGCCAACCTGGAGGCCAAACATCCAGGCGAGAAGGAGTACTTGCAGGCCGTGCGCGAAGTGCTCATGAGCATCGAAGAGGTCTATAACCAGCACCCTGAGTTCGAACGCGCCAAACTCATCGAGCGCCTCGTGGAGCCCGAGCGCATCATCACGTTCCGCGTGCCGTGGGTCGATGACAAGGGCGAGGTGCAGGTCAACCTCGGCTACCGCGTGCAGTTCAACAGCGCCATCGGCCCCTACAAGGGCGGCCTGCGCTTCCACGCCAGCGTGAACCTCAGCATCCTCAAGTTCCTGCAAGAACGCCCTCACCACGCTGCCCATGGGCGGTGGCAAGGGCGGCTCCGACTTCAGCATCCGCGGCAAGAGCGATGCCGAAGTGATGCGCTTCTGCCAGGCTTTCATGAGCGAGCTCTACCGCTACATCGGCCCTGAAATCGACGTCCCCGCAGGCGATATCGGCGTCGGCGCCCGCGAAATAGGCTACCTCTTCGGACAATATAAGAAACTCACACGCGACTGGAGCGGCGTGCTCACCGGCAAGGGCCTCGAGTATGGCGGCTCGCTCATCCGTCCCGAGGCTACCGGCTTCGGCGGCCTCTACTTCGTCAACGAGATGCTCAACACCCACGGCCTCGACATCAAGGGTAAGACCGTGGCCATCAGCGGCTTCGGCAACGTGGCCTGGGGTGCTGCCACGAAGGCTACGCAGCTCGGCGCCAAGGTCATCACCATCAGCGGTCCCGACGGCTACATCTACGATCCCGATGGCATCAGCGGTGAGAAGATCGACTATATGCTCGAGCTCCGCGGCAGCGGCAACGACATCTGTGAGCCCTATGCCGAGGAGTTCCCCGGCTCGAAGTTCGTGGCTGGCAAGCGTCCGTGGGAGGTCAAGTGCGACATCGCCCTACCCTGCGCCACGCAGAACGAGCTCAACGGCGACGACGCCCGCCAGCTCATCGCCAACGGTGTACAGTGCGTTGGTGAGATCTCCAATATGGGTTGCACCCCCGAGGCCATCGATGCCTTCATCGAGGCCAAGATGATTTTCGCCCCCGGCAAGGCTGTCAACGCTGGCGGCGTGGCCACCAGCGGCCTGGAGATGAGCCAGAACGCCATGCATATCAGCTGGAGCGCCGACGAAGTCGATAAGCGTCTGCACCAGATTATGCACGCCATCCATGCCCAGTGCGTCAAGTACGGCACCGAGCCCGACGGCTATGTCAACTATGTCAAGGGCGCCAATATCGCCGGCTTCATGAAGGTTGCCAAAGCGATGATGGCACAGGGAATAGTATAATTATTGTTTTTATACAGAATACAGCAAGGGTGTACATCGCTATGTGCACCCTTGCTGTATTCTGTTAAACGGGCCAAAAACAGAGAAGAAGTGCAAAAAATAGGCTCAAAATTGTAGGGGACCGCGGAATTTTCAGTATCTTTGCCCCGAAAAACCTATACTCACGCCCGAATGACCCTGTATCCTCAACTCATCATAGATGCCTTGAAGACCGTTCGCTATCCCGGCACGGGCAAGAATATCGTGGAGATGGGAATGGTGGAAGACGACCTCCGCATCAGTGGGATGCACGTCAGCTTTTCCCTCCTCTTCGACAAACCCACGAACCCGTTCCTCAAGTCGCTCGTCAAAGCTTCAGAAGCCGCTATCCACGCCTATGTCAGTAAAGAGGTGGAGGTAGAGATCAAGACAAAGACCAAGGCCCCCGAGGTTCAGAGCACTCAACCCAGTGCTCCGAACTTCGATCGTCTTGGCAACATTATTGCCGTCAGTAGCGGAAAGGGTGGTGTTGGCAAGAGTACTGTCGCCGCGAACCTGGCCATCGGACTGGCACGCCTTGGACATCGCGTGGGGCTGCTGGACTGTGACATCTTCGGCCCTTCGATGCCCAAGATGTTCCAGGAGGAAACGGCACGCCCCTATAGCGAAGAGATTGACGGCAAGGCGCTGATTGTGCCCATTGAGAAGTATGGCGTGAAGATGCTCTCCATCGGTTTCTTCGTGGATCCCGATACGCCCACGCTGTGGCGCGGCGGGATGGCGTCGAATGCGCTGAAGCAGCTCATCGGCGAGGCAGCCTGGGGCGACCTGGACTATTTCATCCTTGACACGCCTCCTGGCACGAGTGACATCCATCTGACGCTGGTGCAGACACTGCCCATCACGGGTGCCGTCATCGTATCAACACCACAGCAGGTGGCGCTGGCCGATGCGCGCAAGGGCATCAATATGTACACCAACGAGAAGGTCAACGTGCCTATTCTGGGACTGGTGGAGAACATGAGTTGGTTCACGCCGGCAGAGCTGCCCGAGAACCGCTATTACATCTTCGGTCGTGAAGGTGTGAAGGCGCTGGCCGAGGAGATGAACTTGCCGCTGCTGGCACAAATCCCGCTGGTACAGAGTGTCTGCGAGAGCGGTGACAGCGGCGAACCTGCCGTGCTGCATCCCGAGACGCCCACGGGCAATGCCTTCCTGCAACTGGCTGCCCGCGTGGTCACCCAGACCGATAAACGGAATGCGGAGATAGAGGCGACGCACATCGTGGAAACGCATTAACGATTAAAATAACGAACACAACCTAATAAAAAGATGAAAACAAGGATTATTGGAATAATGTGGGCCTTGGCTCTGCTCATGGGTTTCACCACCACAGCACAGGCACAGACCACTGTAGAAGTCAGCACACAAATCACAAAGGAGAGCGACCTCGTCAGTGGCAACAAGTATGTCTTGCAGTCAATGGCATCCGGCACACCTTATATTATGGATGCCGGCACCTACTACAGCGTACCCAATAAGGCCAATACGGCTACTACGGCATGCGTCTATTACTTCTATAAGAACGATGACGGGACGTGGATGATCAAGAACCAACACACCGGTAAATACTGGGGCGTGCCCGTCTATGGCTCAGAACTGGAACCCAGTGTCGTTTATGATGCCGGCGCGTGGAGCCTGAACTTCTCGGGCGGCATATCCTATCCCAGAGCCAAGACGACCGACGGCTCGACCGTCCTCAGCATTGACCGTTCCTCGCAGAAGATTGTAGGTTGGACCACCAAGACCAGTAGCAATGCTGCTCAGAGCATAAAGATTTACGAGGTGGTAGCAGACATCTCGTCGGAGCCGTTACCCGAGTTGGAGAATAAGATCGTAATCGTGAGTTCTACGCCCGCCAACGATATCGAGGTGGGCAAGTGGTACACGATGTTCGACCGTGGGACTAGCCCCCATCCTCATGGCTTCCTCTATGAGAGCGTTGACCAACATCAACTTTACAACACTGCGACCGCACCCAGTGGCATGGCCACAGCTGCAGCCAAATACCTCGTACGCTTCATAAACGCTGACGACGGCAAGTACTATGTGCAGAACGGCTTCGGAAACTACTTTGCTGCTTTCGTGGACAGGACTGTAGCGTCCGTCATCGCCACCCCCACCGATCCTATCACCATAGCGAAGATTGCGAACACCGATGCGCATTTCTATTTCCAGGCATCCGGCACGGGTGTCGTTCTCGATGCCAACGACCTGAGTCAGGGTGATGCCACCGTCGTGGGGTGGGGCACCACTGCTCCCACGAGCATCAACAGCAACAATGACTGGGCAGTGTATCCTGTGACGCTGGAGGAGCTGCCTGCTGAGATTGCACTGCTCGATGGCGATGTCACCGTTACGCGTGGCTACCAGACCACAGGCCGCGGTAATACCGATGCCCTACTGTTGCGCATGGAGGTGGCACCCTCGCAGACCTTGCAGCAGGCCACCTTCCGCATAGCCCTCAGCGAGGATGCCATCAAGGCCATCAGTAGCCTCTATATCTACGAAACCAAAGAAACGGAGTTCATCGCCAACATCCCTGATGCTCCCATCGGCAGCACCGATGACATTGCGGCCACCACGAATGTGACTGTGACGAATGTCACGCGGGGGCTGCACCGCTTCTGGCTCTGCGCCACCATCAAGGATGACGCTCCCTTAGGGGCCCTTCTACAGCCGGCCCTCACGGCCATCGACTACACCACCTCGGCCGATGCCAGCTACGACGCCACCGCCATCGGTAATCCCAGTCGGCAAGGTATGAAGGTGTTTGCACAGCAGAAATTCGTCTTCAAGCCCACCACTGACAACTGCCGCTACTACCGCATTCCGGCGATGATCTTGGATCAGGACAACAACATCGTTGTGGCGGCTGACAAGCGCTATAACAGCAACAGCGACCTGGGTAACCACAAGATTGACGTGGTAAGCCTGCGCAGCGAGGACGGCGGCCGCACCTGGCAGGACTACGCCACCGTGGCTGTCGGCGACGGCTCCACGGCAGCCTACTTCGGCTACGGCGATGCTGCTCTCGCCCGTGCCACGAACGGTGACCTCGTCTGCATCATGGCTTCGGGCAACAAGATGTGGGGCTATGGTATGGTCACTGCAGGCTTCGCCCGCAGCACCGACAATGGCAAGAGCTGGACGCTTGTGAAGAACCTGCTAGATTCGCCCGCCTTCTACGACGAGAACAGTAATGACGGCAGCCTTAGCGTCACCAACATCTTCACGACCTCCGGCAAAGGCCTGACCACCACCGATGGCGTCATCATGTTCACCACCAACTGCAAGAACGACCTCGGCACCGTCAACTATATCCTCTATTCCACCGACAACGGCGCACACTGGCGCCTGAGCAATGCCGTGGCCTACAGCGGCACCGACGAGTCGAAGCTGGAACAGCGCAACGACGGTAGCCTGCTGCTCTCCGTGCGTCAGAATGGCAACCGAGGCTGGAACACTGCCACCTACACGAAGAACAACGACGGCACCGTCACCTTCAACTGGGGTACACAATATCGCAACAGTGATATCTGGGGCAATGCCTGCAACGCCGACATCCTCTACTACAGCCGTCAGAGCGACACCGATCCCGACATCATGCTTCATAGTTATATCAACTCCAACGCTCGTGAGAGCCTGCAGCTGAACATCAGTCTGAATGGCGGTTCCAAGTGGACTGGTGCCTATAACATCCAGCCCAACGGCTCGTGCTACTCCACCATGATTCAGCTGCCCAGTGGTGATGTCGCCCTACTCTATGAGGACGAGTCGTACAGCGCTGGCAACGGCTACGCCATCAACTTCGTCACCATCACCCGCGAACAGATCCTCGAATGGTTCCAGGATGCCGGCGGTCAGCTGCCCGTGGGAATTGAAAGCCTTACCCCCAGTCCCACTCCCGTGGGCGAGGAGAGTATCTACAACCTCGCAGGACAGAAGCTCTATAAGCCGAAGAAGGGCGTGAACATCATCAACGGCAAGAAAGTAATCATAAGATAAAGAACAGCCAAAAGAGAAATGTCATTCAGGAATTATGTTTTCGCGCTGCTTCTCCTCATGACCGGAGAAGCAGCTGCCACTATTACCTCTGGCTACTATCGTGTCAAGAGTTACAACAGCAAGTACATGACTGAGGTGGCGGGCTCTCGAACACTCGTTTGCTCGAATTATGATGCGGAGGACTACGCACAAGTGTGGAATCTCACGGTAAATGGAAGCGAGATAACCTTCCGGAACGCTTTGACGGATAAATATATCCAAGGACAAGGAACCTTGGCGGCATCATATATGACAGGAACCGGCATCGTCACATTTACATGGAATGAGCCAGCTACGAATACCTTTACCTTCGCCAGCAACGGCGTGGCTGCAGGTTTGCACTGCGATGCTTCGAACAACGTGGTTCGTTGGTATGTGGACGAAAACAAGTCCAAGTGGACGATTGAAGCGGCTACTGTTGATGAAGAAGAACTGACAGCCATGAAAGCGTTGTATGCTGAAGCGTCTCCAGAACAACTTACAACCTTCTTTACGTCCACAGCATGTACAGCGCTGAGGAGCCCTTATTCCGGATACACCGATGAAGCCCTGCGCTCTGCGATGAGTTCCCTACCGACTACGGCGCAGGATATGGCCATCAAGATTAAGAACAACAGCTGGGCCACTTATGCTGGATGGGATAAGACAGAACGCACTTTCCGCATTGCGGATTATAAAGCATACAGCAATGGCGACCGCTGGACGAGCATTATGGGATTCGGCTATCATGTAGGTCGAATAGAAAATCCCACGGGCATTTACGTGGAAACTGGCGATTTCGTGCAGGTCTATGTGGGAGCTATCCCTGCAGGAGAGAGCGTGAAGCTCGCTGTTGCGGGGTATGGTGCCGGAGGCTATGGAGGTCCTGCCATCCAGTACTATACGCTCTACGAAGGCATGAACACGGTAAAGATGATGAGTGAAGGCGGTTGCTTTATTTTCTATGAGGTGGATAACACCACAGCTGGCAGTGCTCCCTACAAGCTTCTTTCCACCTATGACGATGTGACCATTCACATTGAAGGTGGCACCGTGCAGGGATACTTCGACCTCACCAAAGGCGATGACAATGATGATTGGACACAGCTGAAGGCACACCTCATGACCAAAAACATGTTCTGCCTAAAGACCAAGAGCCTGGTCTTCAACCTTCAGACAGAATTGCTGAAACATGCAGTGGATGAGGCAGAAGGTGGCAGCGTTGGGCAGGTTGTGGGAATGTTGGAGTATTGGCAGCACATACAGGATATGGAGGACGAAATCTTCAATCGTGATGCCATTGCTACATTTGCCTATTGCAACAACATTCACTCTGTGACAACGATTGGGAATAATGGGGATGGTGCGCTATACGCATATACAAACGGTATTTATTTCAGTCCGGAACAACATGACCGTCTGTTTAACTATGACTTGTTCCGTCTCGGGAGTGACAACCTGTGGGCGTCGGCACATGAATTAGGTCACCATCGCCAAAAGCCCATCAATATGGTTGGCAACACAGAGGTATCAAACAATCTCTATTCCAATGTGGCTGTGTATCAGCAAGGACGCTACACCAGCCGTACGGCCAGTATTCAGATGACCTTTCGCGATTTCATGAACGGCCTCTCCTGGCCCGAGCGCGTGAAGAATGCGAATAGTGGTGTGGCAGACTATAATCAGCAGTTGTTGCACCTCAACTGGCAGCTTTATCAGTATTTCTGCATCAACGGGGAGAAAACAGACTTCTTCCCAAGACTCTTCACGGCACTGCGTGCGAATCCCATGGTCAATGTGGCAGGTGCAGATAAACTCTCTCCGGCATCTACAGACTATCTGTGGTACTACCAGAAATGCTGCGAGGTGAGCGGCTATGACCTCACCGAGTTCTTTGCGGCCTACGGCTTCTTCATGCTGCCGCCAGCACAAGAAACCGCCATCAATGGGCAATATTATTATCAAACCATTGGTGACTATGGTACATACAACCTCTACGTTACACAGGAGATGATTGATGATGCCTTGAGTGCGGTAGCAGCTATGAACCTGCCCAAGTGCAACATCGTCTTCATAGAAGATCGTGTGTCTGCGCCCGATGCGACCTATGAGGGACACGGCGTAGGGGAGAAAAGAGGCTTGAACGATGCCTCTTCCGTCACTGCATTCGGACAAGTGGGAGAAGTGGGCCAATATAGCACCTTCGCTGCTGAGTGCTCCGATTACGACTACAACGTCAGCGAACGCGGCAATGTCACGATGCAGGGCAGCGGGGCT
Organism: uncultured Bacteroidaceae bacterium; assembly: GCA_905233765.1. Classification (GTDB taxonomy): domain Bacteria; phylum Bacteroidota; class Bacteroidia; order Bacteroidales; family Bacteroidaceae; genus Physcousia. The sequence continues at coordinate 50,444 of CAJOCU010000012.1, forward strand.
GTGGGCTTCAAGCTCTACGACAATAGCGGCAACCTCATCGGACTTTATAACACCAATACGTTCGCATTGCCTGCTTCAGCCTACGATAAGGATGGTCTCAAGAGCGGCTACAGTCTTATGGCGGCAGCCGGTGACGGCACTTCGGCCGCCGCAACACGCGACGAGGCTATCGTGGTGAACGAATTCCCAAAGACCGATCGCTGGTACACCTTCTGCACGACATGGCGTGGCGGGCGCTACACAAAGAGTAATGGTGTGGGCGAGGGCGTCGTGGGTGCCACGTCAGCAGCACCTTCCGAATCCATGCAGTGGAAGTTCGTGCTCCGCGAAGGCGAGCGTGAGGTCTTCGACATTGTGAACCGCGCCGACGGTTCCTACATCTCTCCAGTAGCTACATACGACACACAGGTAAGCACAACCTCTACACAGCCGGCCGCAGGATGGCAGCTGAGCAAGGCAGCCACAGCCGACATGTATATCATTTACAGCGGCACGGTACAACTCAATCAGACAAACAATGCCGGAACCGACGGATATAAGATTTACAACTGGGGTGGTGGTAACAACACATCAGACGACGGCTGCCAATTTACCATCGAGGAGATATACGACTCAGGGTGGGATGATGGAGTGAAGATCGTCTATGGTACGACGGCCCATACCACTTATGGAACTCTAAGCAGCCTAACGTGGACGTCAAAAGTGACATCTGGTGTTGCAACAGGTGACAATACCATTGCAGGACTGACGATGGTGGCATCTGATGGTGCCTTCAATCAGTTCTCAAGCTGGAACAGTCATTATAACATTGCCTATCATCCAGCTACTGCAAATACCGATGCGACATTGACATTGACAGCTCCCGAAGGCTATGTGATTAAGAGCTACTCCATGCTTGTTGCAAGAGCCGCCAGCGCAGCACACAGCTACACTGTGACGAACGAAGCTGGCATCTTGGTAGATGTGCCTTTCGGTTCAAGCGAATCCTCATATGCGACTGTATCACAGAGCGACATTAATAAAGCCAGCACCGTCATAACAGTACGCACATCTGATGTAAGCAAATGGCTGGCTATTGCCGACTTTACTGTAACATTGGCCAAGCCACTCCCGCTCAATGTCGTTGGTGACAAGTCATTCGCTACGCTCTACCTGCCCTATGACGTGCAGACTGACGTTAATACCAAGGCCTATTACATCACAACCATTAGTGGTGGTTATGCTCGACTGACAGAACTCGCCGGTGGTGAGATTCCTGCTTTCACAGCTGTCGTGCTTGTCAACAGCGAGGCGACTACTTATGCAACCCTTTCGATGGCAAGCAGCCTCCCCCGCGTGGTTAGCGAGGATGACAACCTGCTGAAGGGGACCATTGTAGGTATGAAACTCGACCTCAGCGATGAGACTAACTACTACTCGTTGGGTAAGAAGAATGGCGCCATAGGCTTCTACAAGTTCTCCGGCGGCACCATTAACCTCGGTGCCAACAAGGCATACCTGGACACCACTTCCTCGGGCGGCGACATCAAGGGCTTCCTCTTCGACTTTAACGATGCTGTAGGCATAGAGGCAATTGACAATGGACAATGGACAATTGACAATGACAAGGTGATCTACAACCTCGCTGGTCAGAAGATGAGCAAGCTGCAGCGCGGCGTGAACATCGTCAATGGCAAGAAAGTGCTTGTGAAGTAAAAACCTGAAGATTATGAAAAAGATATATTGCACTCCAACCGTTGACATTTTCAACATCATCAGCGAACGCCACCTGTTGTTAGATTCTATCAAAATAGAGAGCACCGAGAATCCCATCGAAGATGAAGACGATATCGGTTTTACGAAAGAACGAGGCGAGTTCGACGATAGCTTCTGGGACTAAGTCCACCTTACAAAGGGAGGGCGCACATCGGTGATGTGCGCCCTCCCTTTGTGAGTCTGTTTATGTATTAGCGGATGTCGATGACGGGGATGTTGTCCTTGTCGTTGTAGTAGAGGTTCTCGCCTGCCATACCCCAGATGAAGGTGTAGTAGTAGGTGCCGGCAGCGGCGTGGATGCTCCATTCAGGCGACATAATAGCCTGCTCGTTGTGGAGCCATACGACGCGGCTCTCCTCGGGCTGTCCCATGATGTGGGCGATGGTCTGATCCTGGGGCAGGTTGAAGTAGTAGTAGGCTTCGATGCGGCGACCGTGGGTGTGAGGGGGCATCGTGTTCCAGGCAGCACCCGGGTTGAGCTGTGTCAGACCGAGCTGCAGCTGGCAGGGGCCTTCCTCGAGGACATCGTTGACGATGAGCTTATAGACGGTGCGGTTGTTGCACTCCTCCAGCGAGCCTACAGGTCCCCAGACAGCAGCCTTCAGCGAGCCCTTGCGGCCGTCGAGGGTGATCCACTGGGTCTTGTAGTGCTGATGGGCGGTAGCGCTGTTGAGGTAGAACTTAGCGGGTTTCGCTGCGTCCTTGGAACGGAAGATCACCTCCTTGTTCACGTCCTTGTCCTTGCCGATGTGGCCGCGACCGATGTAGAGGGCTTCCTTCGGTGAGAGGGCATACTCCTTGCCATCGACGATGACCCAGCCGTCGCCCTGGCCGCAGTTCACCACGCCGAGCTCGCGGTTGTAGAGGAAGTACTTTTCCTTGATGCCGGGGTCCACGTCGAGGCCCAGCTCCAGGAAGTTCTCCAGCTTCAGGTCTTTCGTCACGGGCATCGCGCCGCCGAAGATGAAGCGGTCGTAGTGGGAGTAGGTCAGATTAATTTCATCAGCCACCATCACCTTCTCCATCACGAAGCGCTCGCGCAGCGTCGGGGTGTCGTAGTGCTTCACATCCTCGGGGTGACAAGCGGTCTGGAAGCGAACGGATTGCTGGGCGAAAGCCCCCTCCTGCCCTCCCCCAAGGGGGAGGAGAAAAGCAGCAACTGCAGAAATGACAATTGTTTTCTTAAGAGTCTTCATTGTAGTCCTATTTTGAGAATGAATACAAAAATAAATCAGAGGATATGTTACTCCTCCCCCTTGGGGGAGGTCGGGAGGGGGCTTCCCTTCTTCTCGTCAGCGATGATGCGGCGGCGGTTGATGAACATCATGACGACGGTGAAGCCGCCGAGGAAGCCCATGCCGATGTAGTCGAGGCTCTTGCAGGCGCGGAAGAAGACCCAGCCGAAGAGCGACGAGCAGAAGTCAAGGGCACCGGCCAGGAAGCCTTCGGGCACGTGAGCGGCAGCATCCTGCGTAGCCGCATACACCGAGTTGGCAGCAGCGGTGAAGTCGGCACTCATATCCGTGACGAAGTAGAGCCCGAAGATGAGGGCGATGAGACCGATGATGAAGGTCTTCACAACGTTGTTCTTCGTCAGCGGCAGCACCATGGGGAAGAGATAGAACATGCCGGCCAGCGATGCCAACGGCAGGAACTGGTTGCCGGGCAGGACGACGGCGAGGAACAGCACCGTCGGGATGAGCAGCAGCGAGACCACGAGCGTCGTGGGATGTCCGATGACGAGCGCCGGGCTCATGCCAATGTGCACCTTCTTGCCGTTGAACTTCTTCTCCACCACCTCCTTGGTCTTCTGGCTGATAGGCATCAGGCCGTCTATGAAGAGCTTGGTGATGCGGGGGATGAGCTCCATGACGGCACCCATGATGACACCCAGCGAGAGGATCGTCTTGGCAGCATCGCCGTTCCACTCCTTCACGCTCAGCGCTCCAATCAGCGCACCCACGATGACACCCAGGATGAGCGGTTCACCCAGCACGCCGAACTTCTTCTTCAGCCCTTCAGCGTCGATGTCCAGCTTCGAGAAGCCCGGGATGCGGTCCAGCAGCCAGTTGATGCCCAGTGCGAAGGGCACAAAGCTCTGGCAGAAGGGCTGCGGGATGCTGATGCCGTCGAGGTCGTAGTGCTTCTGGAACTTCTCCGCCGTGAGGTCGGCCATCACGAGCGTGAACATATAACAGATGATGGCGGCGAAGTAACCCCAGGCGAGGCTCTCGCCCTTCACGAAATAGACGACGGCGCCGATGAAAGCGAAGTGCCAGTAGTTCCACAGATCGATGTTCACCGTGCGTGTGGTCTTCGTGAGCACCATCAGCGCATTCACGCCCAAGCAGATGGGGATGATCAGTGCACCCACGGCGGTGTTGTAGGCCACAGCGGCAGCAGCGGGCCATCCCATATCGAAGATGTTGAGCTGCAGGTGGTAGATATCCGAGATGTTCGTCAGCGGGCCGTTGAAGTTGGTCGTCAGCAACGCCGTGACGATGCCGAGGCCGACGAAACCGACGCCCACGAACAGACCGCTCTGCAGCGCCTTACCGAATTTCAGGCCGATGCACAGGCCGATGATGGTGAACAGAATGGGCATCATGACCGATGCGCCGAGAGAGATGATGTAAGCAAAAACATGTTCCATGTTTTATCAGTTTAATGATTAATGTTTAAACTCCTTCTTCATTTTTCAAAGCTAATGGAGGAGGAACCGATATTCTTCCCATCCGCGAAGATCTGGACGCGGTACTGTCCGGCGATGAGCATCTCGGTGATGTCGCAATAGACCGTGACGGGCGTCTCCTCGCCGTTGTACTCGATGTCCTTGCGGATGCTATACTCCAGGTTGCGGTTCTCGAAGGCGAAGCTGCCGCCACCGCTGATCACCTCGTTGGTGGGCTTGAGAATGCGCACATAGATGGTCTTGTAGCCCGCGCCTGCCGTCACGTTACGCGCGATATTAAAGGACACCTGGAAGCGCTTCACGTCCTTGGTCTTCTTGGCTTCCTTGCCGCGCTTATTCAGACCCGTGATGCGGATGGCCGTGGCGTCCAGCTGGCTGGCAATCGCCACCTTGTCCGACAGCGAAGCCTTCTCCTCGCTGAGGTTGGAGATCTGCTGTTGCTGCGCCACCTGTTGCTGGCGCAGGTTGGCGTTCTCGGCGTTGAGCTGTGTGTTCAGTCGGTTCAGCGAGTCGATCTCTGCCACGAAACTCTTCATGACGTCACGCATCGTGGCCAGTTCCTTCTTCAGGCGTGTGATCTCGGCAGCATCGTTCTTCTTCGTGCGGCGCAACTCCTCCAGGAGTTCCTGCGTGCGCTGCTGCTCTTGCTCGAGCTGAGCCATCAGCGAGTCGTTGTTCACCTGCGTCTTCATCTCGTTGTACTGCACGGCGAACTTCTCGTACTCATTCTCCATCTCCAGCTTGTCCATTTCCACAAGCTCCAGCATCTGCTGGTTCTCCTCGTTGGTTTTGTGGAGTGAGTAAATCAGGTAAGCCATCCCGCCAATCAAGACGACGACGACGGCAATCAAAGCATAAAGTGTCTTTTTACTCATAATTATACACAAATTTGTGGCAAAGGTAAGAAAAAGTTGAGAGTTGAGAGTTGAGAGTTGAGAGTTTTTTTTGCCTTTGCACACAGAAAACATAAAATCTAACGATAAAATGAACAAACGACCCTCTTTTCTGGCACTCTTTCTTTGCCTGATAGCCTCTGCAACCCTTCAGGCGGCCGTCACCGTGACAAAGTTGAACCCCACCATTGTGGAAGTGCGCCAGAACGGGCAAACGCTCACCCTCGACTTCTATGGTCCCAACATCGTGCGTCTGTTCCTGGATCCGCAGGGCGGCATCGTCCGCAACCCGCAGGCCCCGCCGCCCGCACAGATCCTCGTTGACCAGCCGCGCCGCGACGTTGGCGAGCTCACGCTGGCCGAGGACGACCATTTCTTCCGCATCCAGACGGGGCAGCTCATCGTCAGCATTGCCCGCGACAACGGCCTCATGGCCTTCTCCGACCGCAAGGCCGGTCGCGTCGTAGCCCGTCAGCTGCCCACCGAGGCAGCCCCCGCCGACATCGTCTTCGGCGGCATCAGCTTCAACGGCAAGAAGACCGCGATGGATGCTCAGGGCAACGACATCCGCAACAACATCTACCTGCCATCCACGCCCACAACAACCCCAGCGAGGTTGACACGCACACGCGCGCGTTCTATATATATCCTTTAGGCCACACAGAGTTCACCGCCTACGACGACGACGGCCTCACCCAAGCCTACCTGCGCGGCAAGTTCAACCTCGTCCCCCAGGACGGCATGATTCTGGACAAATACCTCAACACCATCACCTGGTAATAAGATTGCCATCTTAGGCTTTGAAGACCGCGGTCTTGTGACTCAAAGACTGCGGTCTTCTTCCGTTTACCATATATGGTAAACGCGTTTACCATATATGGTAAACGCCGATACCCCTATAGGTGTACAGCTGTACCCCGATGGTTATTTTCGGCACACACCGTCACTTTTTCCCAATTTTTCTTGGCCAGTTCCCACATAATCTGTAATTTTGCGCCGCATTTTGCATAGACGTCTCGTAGCGTCGAGCCGCTCAGCAATTTCATGCATCCCCCCTTCTGTTTCAGGACAAAGGTATTAACAATAACTATAACTAACAATTTACAAACAAATGAAAAGAAAATTACTTTTCGCGATTGCAGCACTATTGTGCTCAATCGGTTCGTGGGCGCAAGCCTCGTACAACTATGCCTACAAAGAAGGAACGGCAGTAGGTGCAGGAAGTGACTTTTTTCTCTACAACATTGGGGCAAAAAGATTCCTTGACAACGGTATGAACTGGGGTACACGTGCTACCGTTGATAATGCGGGAAAGTCATTAACTCTTACACTAAATGACGGTAAATATACCATTAATACCGGAGTTAAAACCCGATATGGTGGTGGCGGTGCTGGTGACTTCCTCAATAGTGGTGGTTACATGGACGGCGCATCTTCTGATTGGACATTCGAATCTGTTTCTGTTGATGGATATACTAATGTCTATAAGCTTAAGACTGGTGATAATTATTTGGTATATCAGACAAATGCAGAAGGCGATAATCCTGCTTGTAATGTAACCTCTCTTTCGGGTAGCAATAATGATTACTGGATACTCATTACTAAAGCTCAACGTCAAGCGGCCAAGGACTATACATTCATGCTTGACAATACATGTTTCAACCGTCCTTGGGAGTATAAAGCATGGACATGTACGGTAAACAGCACTGGTACTAGTGGTAATGCTACCCCCAACCAATCCGATGGCAATCCTGATAATCGCTGCGCAGAATCTTATAGGAATGATTTTACATACCTGCAAAATGCAACTGGAACAATTTCTGAAGGACGATACAAACTTTATAATCAAGGCTTTTATCGTAAGGATGGAGGCAGCGGCGTTGCCCAAATTTCTCTCAACAGTACAACTGCTGACATGAAAGTGCTCAATGGTAGTGGCGAGGGGACAACAGAAAACATGGGAGGCGCCTCGACAGCTTTCTCAGCAGGACAATATGTAAACTCTGTGGAAGCTTTTGTAAATACAGGAAGTCTGGAAGTCGGTGTTAAGAACACCAACAACATGAACTGGGTTATATGGAGTAATTTCTATCTTGAATATCTCGGTCAATGCGTAATGGACTATGCAGTAGCTCTGCCTGATGGTGGTGCAATGACTGCAGACACATGGTACTACTTCGACATTGCTGTGGCAGGTGACAACTATAATGCCACTGCTACGACTCTTGGTGATATTGTATGCACAGATGATGGCTATGCTTTGACTTCAAATACAGGTAATGTTACTCTTTCAGCAACAGATAACACACTGGCAGCTAGACGTTATTATGTAAAATCATCTTCAGCAAATAATCTTGCGGTTAGTGTTGCCAGCTATAGTTATATAGTTGGTGATCCTACTGTAAGCATCGCAGATGGAAGTTATGTCAAGTCTTTGACCACTGTGACCTATACGTTTGATGACGAGGCCAGCAATGATCCTGAAGCAACATTCGCAATTCTTGATGGAAGTGCCACAGCTTCGTTGAAGAAAGATGGTGTAGAGGTGAAGACAGGTGCTCTGTCTCTCAGTGGCAATGTGCTAACCGCCACATTCTCCGATGTTACTCTTGTATATAATGCCAATGACTATTCTATTGTTCTTCCTGCAGACGTTGTCGGCTTTGAGGACCAAGAAAGCAATAGCGAAGTAAGTATATCTTTTAATACTCCCCTCTTTGCTGATGGAGATTACTACTTGAAGAATAAGGATAATGGTGCTTATTTTGCTGGTGGTCTAGGATGGGGTACACAGGCCATAACTAACTCTATTGGACATGTTGTTACTTTGACAGCATTGTCTAATGGTAAGTACACAATTGACACCCATCTTTCAAATGGTGGTGATAACCATTTCCTCAATGGCTTATGGTGTGATGGAAGTTCCTCAGAGTGGACTTTTGCTGCTAGTGGCGAATATTACACCATCAATAATGGAACGAACAACTTGACAGCTGGAACTGTGGGCACAGTGCTAACTCTTGCTGCTGGAACAGGTAATGACGCTCAGTGGTCTTTGTTGTCAAAGTCTGCTTGGAAAACAGAGCAAGTTGCTCGTTTGGATGCTGCTGATATCAAAACTGGTGTAGATGCTACATTCTATCTGCCTGCTGCAAAATTCAACAGAAACGACACTGAAAACACTAGTTGGCTAGGTGACCCTGGTATCGATGGCCTTGCAACTGGTGATGCTACTTGCAATTTTAATGGTCAAAAATACAACACAACTCCATTTGATGTATATCAGGTGCTGACAGACTTAGAGCCAGGTGTATATAAGGTAACAATGCAGGGCTTCTATCGTAATGGTACGACTGATGACCGTAATGCTATCCTTTATGCAAATGGTTATAAGGTTCCCTTGGTGAATATCAGAAGTGCAGGTGTTACAACACAAGATGATGACAAGGGCTTTACGACTGCTAATGGCGACTATTATGTACCAAACAAACAGGATGAAGCTGCAAAGGCATTTAACAATGACTATTATCAAAATGAGCTTTATTTTGAAGTTGCAGCTGATGGTGAGTTGCGTATTGGTGTGAAGAAAGATGAAGGTGCGACTGGTGACTGGGCCGTATTTGATAATTTCCAGTTGACTTACTATGGACCTGGCGTTACGGGTACTATTGCATCCAGCGGCTATTCAACCTTCTCTACGGATCAGGCTCTCGACTTTACAAAAGCTACAGGCATCACTGCCGCTTATGTTGTAAGTAACATTACAAATACATATGTAAGTCTTACAAAGGTAGATGAATTGCCTGCTAATAGTGGTATGATTCTTAAGGGTACTGGTGGTGACACATTCATTATTCCTTCTGTTGTATCAGCTTCAGCTCCTGCTACTAACAAACTACACGCTGCCGTTACGGCAACTGATATTAATGCCAATGAGGCATATATCTTGAAGAGTGGTGAATTCTGTTTGGTGACAGAAGACAGTAAGGTACCTGCTGGCAAGGCTTATCTGTTGGCAGAAGACGTACCCGCGGAAGCCAAAGCTTTGAGCTTTACCTTCGATGATGAAGCAACAGCCATTCGTTCAATTGAAGGTTCACAAGTAACAGTTGACAGCAAGGACATCTACAATGTCGCAGGTCAGCGCATGAGCCGCGTTCAGAAGGGTGTGAACATCGTGAACGGCAAAAAGATATTGGTAAAGTAAAGACCCACTCTGCCCAAGGGCATCCCTCCCATCAGGGAGGGAACCTGCGGGGAAGAATCGATAATACATTAATTATATTACGACAATGAAAAAGATATATAAGAGCCCGAATGTTGTTGTTGTTAAGATTGAGCAACAACATATGATTGCTGAATCATTAGGCTTTGGTGATTCTGTAACATCAGCCAATGATGCCGAAGCCAAGGAATCCAACGACTGGGACATCTGGGATGAATAATCCCTGAGCACATAAGCCTCCCGGCGGCCTGACACCGTCGGGGGACCTTACCCCACACCAGTAGTTTCACTGGTTGTTATAAATTTATTGTTAGTATGAATGTCTCGCGCTTCACAGCGCGAGACATTTTCATTCAAACCAATTGCACATGAAAACAAAGACAGCTGCTGTTAACCGCAGAGACGCAGAGAGCTGCCCACCCATTTGCGTTTTTTCGTGCATTTTTCTTCATTTTGTTTGGCTAGTTCCTGCAATATCCCTATTTTTGCAGTGCATTTATCTAACAATACTATTAATAACTAACTAAACAACAATGAAAATTAAACACTTATTGGCTACTGCCGTAGCCCTCTTGTGCACGGCGAGTAGTTGGGCGCAAACTGACGTGACGAGTACGTATCTAACGAATCCGTCGTTTGAATATTCTGCCTCAGGAACGCCTTCAACAGCACAAGCTCTAACATCCGGTGCTACATATTACGGATGGGAGCTTCCGTCTCTGGGCGCAAGTTATGTAAATCTCAGCATTGGTAACAACACAACATGTAATGGTCAGGCTTTTGGTATTCCTAATGCGAAGGATGGTTCATTTTACTATTTTAATCGTCGCGGCTGGAATAGTTCATCGTCTGCAGATGGTACTTTATCTACAACGATGACTTCTGTACCCATTGGTCACTATGAGGTAACGGTGTGGTATAAGGGGTATGAAAAGTACAATAGTACATCGGGAACTGCTGCTCATAAAACTAATGGCTCATATCTGAAGATAACCATTGTTGAATCAGAAAGCACGTTGGCCACAGCTCAAACGGGAAATTTTGATAAGATAGACAATAAAGATAACACATCTTATTTCACAGGTGATTCAAACTGGAAAAGCCAATCTCTCACATTTGATGTAACAACGGAGGGGGATGTTACGCTTAATATCATTGAGCATTTAGTTGGTGGTGTACGCGCAGATGTTATTATTGATCACATCACACTAACATATACCAATCTTGAACTCTCCGGCTATATTAAAAAAGCTACAGCTCTGAATGCAGTGCTTGAGAACAGCACTTTGGCTTCGGCCATTTCTACGGCAGAAAGCGCATTGGCTTCAGCCACACCTTCCACAGACGTATCAGATGCCGTATCAGCAATCAGCGGAGCTATTTCTACCGCTTTGAGTAGTCTTACTCCAGTTGCTTTGACCAATGGCAATTTCAATTCTAGTGTGGATATGAATACATCTGGTACACATAGTGCAGAGGCTATTAACACTACCAATGCCAGCGCATACCAAGTTAGCGGGTGGACGGGGAACTTTGGAAGTGAATGGGTCTACGGTGCGACCTCTGTTTATAATACGAGTAAGGCAGTTATCAACGGCGTAGCATCTCCCGCATTCGATATGTTCTGTAACAGTGATGGTGGTGTCCTTCACTTCTCTTCGGGTTGGGGTAATCAGGCAAGATACAAACAGACGATAGAGGACTTGCCTTCGGGACGCTACATTTTCTATTATGAAGCTAATAACCAGAACAGTGCAGCGACATCTATCAATAGTAACTATTTTGGTATTAGTGGTACAGCAGGTGACTTCTACGGAACATCCAATGCCTTTGTTTATGACTCAAACAAGAGTTTCCCATACAATGAGTGGAATGCGTCAGCCTTTGAATTTGATGTAGCAAAGACTGCAAACATAGATTTCCATGTAGGTATTGTGGGTGCATCGAATGGAAGTGCCAATGGCGCAAAGCTATGGATTGACAACGTGCTTGTCTATCGCTACGCAGATATTATGGTTACAGAGGAAGAAGCTACTGCAATCATTGAAAGTGCTGAAGCTCTAGACGATGTTAAGTATAATGCTACCGACAAGAGCTCACTAGCTTCTGCCCTATCAGCATTTGAGGCTGCACAGAACATAGATAACTACAATGCCCTTAATGCTGCCATCATTCAAGCCAATGCAAGTAAGGACGTATATACCACTCTCAATGCGGCAATAGCCAAGGTAGAAGGATGGACTGCTACAAGCGCAGCTTCTGGGATCCGTACAAAATATAATAATGGTACTTATAGCAATGAGACGACAGCTAATGATATTTATGCTGAGTATCAGGCTGCAGAAATCGCTGCTTTGACAGCCGATGGTTCCGCTGTTGACTGGACATCTGTGATACTGAATGCAAGCTTTGAAACTGGCGACATGACTGGTTGGAGTGCAGAATCGCGTACTGACACTGGTGTGAAAGACCAAAGCAACGGAACATATTCTATTATCAGTGGCGATCCAGTCGATGGTTTGAAACTCTTCAACTCATGGGGCGGCACTGAAGAGAACAATGTTTATCAGACCATTAAGAATCTGCCTGCTGACACTTACACCCTAACTGCTCTTCTTGCTGGCTTCAAGGACGAAACCCTTGTGCTCGCAGCTAATGAGACAACAAACAATGTCGTTGTTGCTGGTGATAAAACCGTAGGTTATACCGTTAGTGTCAAGTTCACACTTGCTGATGCTGCTGATGTTGTCATCAAGGCCAGCAATACGAAGAGCCAAGACGGGAGTGACGCTTCGTTCATCAAGGCAGATAACTTCCGACTCTACAAGGGTGACGTAATGACAGATGATTACACAGCCTTGAATGCCGCAATCACTGCTGCCCGTGCTAAGACATTAGGTTTTGACGAAGGCGAATATGCTCCGTATAACAATGTTGATGCAATTACTGCTCTTGCGGCAGCTGAAGCTGTCAATCAAGAAAGAAAAATTGCCCAACCCGTTCTTGATGCCATAGTTTCTGACTTAACATCAGCAACATGGAGTGCTAACATAGCAGAGGTCAATGGTTTCTATGATGGTGATTTTGCTATTCAAGATGAGCACACCACAGGCCCGACGGCTCTTACTGGTTGGAACAATCCAGCGGGAATTCGTCAGTTGATCAAGAATACGGTCACCTATCCTGGTTTAACCTCAGCAACAGAGGAAGCAGCTGTGTTTGCATGGGGTAATACAACAATGATTTATGGTGAAACGGAAGGTTACACATTGCCCTTGAATGCTCATACAATTTATGAACTGTCCTTCAAGACTTGTGGCTGGAGTGATGGAGATTTGGGCTATGTGAATGTAGATATAAAGAATGCAAGTAACGAGGGCTTACAAACGGTGAGCACAGTAACAGCCACCAAGCGTATTACAGAAAGCAATCCTTGGGATGAGTTTAGAATCCTGTTTGCTACAGGAGAGGCAGGCAACTACAAGTTCGGAATGTGGACAAGTAAACACACTGTATTCACCGACCTCGCTCTTGTGAAGGCTGCATCGCAGACACTGACATTCGCTGAGGATGGAACAACGCCGAAATATGCAGCAGGAACATATCCTACAGTTGCCCTTGACCGTACCTTCTCCACAACGAACCGTAGCACAATGGTTCTGCCCTTCGCTATGACATCTGACGAGACGTCTGCCGCATTCAGCGAGGTTTATGAGTTGACAGACGTAGATGGCGAAAGCATCAAGTTCACTTCAGCCTCTAGCATTACAGCCGGAACGCCTTATCTCGTGAAGGCTAAGAGCAGCTCACTTAGTGTGAGCAACAAGACAGTTAATCCTGCTACAAAGGTTACAAATACAGAGGTTAGCGATGCCTCTTCTACCGTTACTTTCGTTGGTTTGTTTGAGCCAACCACATTAACATCCTCCAACAGTAATGCCTATGTCGTCAGCAGCAATACACTTTACAATGTGACCAGCAATGTTAGTATGGCTGCATATCGTGGTTACTTTACGGTAGATGCCGTAGGAGGCGTGAAGAACTTTGTGCTTGACTTCGGCGATGAGACAGCTATCAAGACCGTTGAGGCGACTCAGAACGAAAAGGCTGTCATCTACAACCTCGCTGGTCAGCGCATGAGCAAGCTGCAGCGCGGCGTGAACATCGTGAACGGCAAAAAAGTATTGGTTAAGTAAAATTGAATACGGTTATGAAAAAGAAAACATATATAATCCCCGCTGTTAATATTCACCAGTTGCATATGGCTGATGGTATCCTCCTGACAGGTTCTGCAGAGGAGCGTATCCTCAATGAAGGAACTGGCACAGGCGATAATAGTATCACCTCTGGTGACACCAAAGGTTCCTACGACTGGGACATCTGGGATGAGTAATCCCTGAGCACATAAGCCTCCCGGCGGCCTGACACCGTCGGGAGGCCTTATCCCACACCAGTAGTTTCTCTGGTTATAAGTTATTTTTTTAGTATGAATGTCTCGCGCTGTGAAGCGCGAGACATTTTTTGCAGCGTGTCAATACAGGAAGCCAAAAGCCCAGAGAGGAATTTTCCTCATGTAGGCTGACTCTATGTCATCAGCGGCTACATAGGCGTTTTCCTGATCGGCAATCTGGCTGAATTCCTTGTCTGGACCACCAACCTCTACGACGATGTTATCGTCAATGCGGAAATCTCCCTTCTTGTAACCTGCATACTCTAGCGTATGACCTGCCGAGGCTAGCTGATTGGCGAAAAAGGTTTCACGTACTGTGCCTATTTCCGGCCGCTCTAAGCTTAGCAGATAGAGCAGATTGCTGTTGTCAAGATATATCTTATCAGGCTTTTGCAGGTCGGTGACAGTCTTCAGGTCTGTGAAGAGACGGCGAATGAGAGATGCCTCCTCAAGATGTGCAAGGTACTTGAGCGTCGATAGCCGACTGATGCCTGACGCCTTAGACAGTTTCGCAATATCTATCTCGTAGGGAGTCATTTGGGAAATAACATGGAGCAAAGACTTTACCTGACGGGTATAACCCACGTCTAATCCACGGAATTTGGTCAGTTCTACATCAATGATATAGTTGATTGTGTTTTCCAGCTTGTCGTAGTATTCCTGCTTTTGCTCAAAATAAAATGGATAGTAACCAAATTGCAGGTAACGGCTGAAATGCTCCAACGGGTGGCACAAGGAGATGATTTCCATGCAGAACTTTGCCGGATTCTCCAGCAACTGCTGCAGGGATACGGGCTGGATGTCAAGGCCCACGTCCAGATGCAGGAATTCGCGCAGGGACAGCCCTGGCATGTCATAGACAATGATACGGCGAGACAGGTCTGCTTGTCCATCGTTGATCTGAATAAGCGAAGAACCGCTCAGCACGATGTGCAGCTCGCGATAGAGGTCGTAAATCTCTTTTATTTCACGGCTCCAATCCGGATACTTATGCACCTCGTCTATGAAGAGCCATTTACCTCCCATCTTTACAAAGTTCTCTGCCAGATCAAGCAGAGAATGCGCGACAAAATAGTTCGTATCTGCCGAACAATAGAGGACATGACGGTCGCCAGCGGAGAAATTCTGCTTGATGTACTGCTGCATCAGTGTTGATTTGCCCACTCCCTTAGGACCTCGGATGACAATAAGACGCGACTGCCAGTTCACCCGTTGCATGAAGTCACGGATATACTCCATCGGAACGGTGGAAAGATAGGCGTCGTGGCGTTTAAATAGACTTTCCATTGCGTTTTTCTGCTGGTTCTGTTTACGTTGATGAACACTTTTTGTGCAGAAGTGTTTATCACAGTAAACATTTCTTGTCCAAATGTGTTAACGCTGGTAAACACTTATTGCGTTTGCAAAAGTAGTGATTAATCCGATTCGGACAAAAGAAACGCACGGAAAATCGCGGGAAGGTACAGCAAAAAACGGAAAAATCCGTGTCCTGTGCTGTGAAGCGCGAGACATTTTCATGCAAAACCAATTGCAACATGAAAACAAAAAATATATGGCATATATGCGCATATCAAAAAATAGTACGTATCTTTGCGGCACAAAAAGAGATTCGGCTATTAGCATTATGGCAAAGGACAAGACGATGTATGTCTGCGATAACTGCGGACAGGAGAGCACGAAATGGATTGGCAAGTGCCCGTCCTGTGGACAGTGGAACACCTTTAAGGAGTTCAGAGTCGCCCCCGGCCCCTCTCTTTCAAAGAGGGGAGCTGCCCTCCCAAAGGGAGGGAGCGGAGGAGGGGCTATCCCTTTATCCGAGATCCGCGCGGAGGAGGAACCTCGCATGGATATGCACGACGAGGAACTGAACCGCGTCCTCGGCGGCGGCCTGGTGCCGGGCAGCTTGGTGCTGCTGGGCGGCGAGCCTGGCATCGGCAAGAGCACGCTGGTGCTGCAGACCATCCTGCGGCTGACGGACAAGAGGGTTCTCTATGTCAGCGGCGAGGAGAGCGCACGGCAGCTGAAGCTGAGAGCAGACCGTCTGGCACCTTCAACTCCGCCGACGGCGGAGTTGAAGGTTGTATGTGACACCTCGCTCGAAAATATCTTTGAGCATATTGAGGCGGAGCAGCCCGACCTGGTCATCATCGACTCCATCCAGACCATCGCCTCCGAGGCCGTAGAGTCCTCGCCCGGCAGCCTCTCGCAGATCCGCGAGTGTGCCGCCGCCCTCCTGAAATACGTCAAGGGAGCCCCATCTCCCCTCCCTCGCTCGGCGCAAAGCGACGCTTCACGCTTGAAGAACAGGGGAGGGGCCGTTCCCTCCATCATCCTCATTGGCCACATCACCAAGGAAGGCACGCTGGCAGGACCGAAGGTGCTGGAGCACATCGTGGATACCGTCCTGCAGTTCGAGGGCGACCAGCACTACCTCTATCGTATCCTGCGCTCGCAGAAGAACCGCTTCGGCAGCACATCGGAACTGGGCATCTATGAGATGCGGCAGGATGGTCTGCGCCCCGTCTCCAACCCCAGCGAGCTGCTGCTCACCGACAACCAGGACGGCCTCAGCGGCATCGCCATCGCCGCCACCATCGAGGGTGTGCGCCCATTCCTCATCGAGACACAGGCGCTGGTCAGCACGGCAGCCTACGGCACAGCACAGCGCTCGGCCAACGGCTTCGACTACCGCCGACTGAATATGCTGCTGGCTGTGCTGGAGAAGCGCGTGGGCTTCAAGCTGGCACAGAAGGATGTGTTCCTGAACATCGCCGGCGGCCTGCGCGTCACCGACCCCGCCATCGACTTGGGCGTCATCGCCGCCATCCTCTCGTCGAACGTCGATACAGCCATCGAGGCGGGCGTAGCACTCTGCGGCGAGGTGGGACTCTCGGGCGAGATACGTCCGGTGAGCCGCATCGAACAGCGCATTGCCGAAGCACAGAAGCTGGGCTTCCAGCGCATCCTGATTCCTGCGGCCAACCTCAAGGCGGTGAACCCGCATGACTACCAAATAGAGATTGTCCCCTGCCGCCGCGTGGAAGACGCCTTCCGCGCATTGTTCGGATAAAGAAAGATGGCCGCCCGGAGGGGGCGGCCATCGTCTTTACTTGACCAGTACCTTGCGGCCGTTGATGATGTAGATGCCACGAGTTAACTTACCGTTTTCTATCCGGCGACCGCTGAGGTCGTAGATGCCTTGCGGCGTTGCCGTGGGCGTCTCGGCGTTGATGGCCTGGATGGCGGTGTAGTCTGTGTTGGGACGTGCTGCCATGATGGAGAGCAGCTTCACATCGGCGGCAGTGAGGGCGCGCTTATAGACGAGCAGTTCGTCGATGAAGCAGTCGGCAGAGCCCCAGAAAGAGCCGGTGCCGAGTTGCATGTAGGGCGCTGTGCGCAGGAATGCGAGCACGGAGCTGTAGGCGGCGCTGCCACTGAAGGCTTTCTGCGCTTTCTTCACGCCATCGACATAGAGGGTGATGCCGCTGGTGGTGACGGTGACGGTGACGAAAGCCCACTTGCCCGTGGGCAGATAGCCGGTGGCACCGTTGTTGGGATGGTTGATGTCGAACCAGGTGCCGGAGCCGTTGTTGTAGCCGAAGTAGGCGTTGCCCGTCATGAAGAAGCGCGACGTGGCATCGTTGGCCTCCAGGTTGGCGAAGCTCCAGATGTCATCATACAGGTTGTCGGAGGTCATCTTCACCCATAAGGCAATGGTCATTCCAGTGAGCCTCGAGAGTCCCTTCAAGGGGTTCTCCATCAACGTGTAGCTGACATTGGAGCTGCCACCGAAATACTGATGCAGCACATAGCTTGAACGGTCGCTGTCGTAGGCAAAAGTAGGAACGGTGCCTTCGCCCAAAGCCTTGAAAGTCGGCTTCTGTGTAGTGGTGATCTGGTTGGGCGTGGTCTTTGAGGTGAAAGGATAATGGGCCACGCAATCGGTGAGGTAGTCGCCCTCGGGAAGGTCTTCGTCAGCCAGTGCGCGGACGGTGAACTCCCGGGTGTAGGTGACACCGTTGCAGCTGATGGTGCAGGTCAGCGTCACGGGCGTGGTCTGCTCGGGAACGGTGAACTTACCCTTGGTGGAGATGATCGACGGTTCGCTGCTCTTCCAGCGCATCGTGGCTCCAAGGTATGATGTCGTGGGCAGGTCGAGGCTGCTGGCCACATCCTGATTGCCCTTGATAGGGATGGTGTTGTTGAGGGCGGTATAGGCAACAGCGTAGCGCGGGTCGATGTGGTAGGCCCACAGCTGCACGCCACAGGAGGTGCCCGATTCGGCGGTCGCCGTGATGCCGATGGCGGGGATGGTGGTGCCGTCGAGCGTCTGGGGTACGACGACGCCCTTATAGGTGACACCACCCAGAACCAGGGTGATGAAGCCTGTGCCCTCGGTCATGCTCCACGTGCCACTCTTCGCGCCCACAATCTTGCCGTCGGCAGCGAGGTGGATGGTGATGGGCTTCACCTCCTCGAAGTTGGCGTAGTCCATCTTGTACTTGTGGATGAGGACGTCGTAGTATCCGACCATCTCCTCGGCAGTGAAGGCGCAACCGGTCTTGAGGGTCTCGTTGGCGACCTCTTCGCCGTCGAACTGGAAGGGGGCTGAGCAGAGCCAGCCGTTCTCGTTGAGGAAGAGCTGGCGGGTGCGCACCTGATGCCCCAACGTTCCGTTGTTGAATTTGGTGTGGTAAATGACAAAGGAGCGACCGTCCTGATCGGTGATGGCGCTGTTGTGACCTTGGGCACACTCGCCGACCGTCTGAAGGCCCCAATCGTTGTAGGCACCCAAGAGTTTCATGCCGCCATTGGTCTGGGCATTCTTACCGAAGTTGAGCCAGTAGCGGTTGTGATAGCAGGCGTCGAGGTTACCGGCATCGAGATACTGCCCGTCGGGGGTCTTACTACGGAAAATACGCATTTCGTAGCCGCCATCAGGAATCTTATTGCCGTTTTTGTCAAGAACGTAGTTGCCATCTTTATCCTTCTTGTAGCCACCGGGTGCAAAGCCACCGTAGCTGAGGAAGAGATAGTAGTAGTCGCCGATGTGTTTGATATAGGGGCCCTCGCCGCTGCTGTAGTAACCACCGGCAATGCGCTTGCCGAAGTAAGGATCGGAGAGGGCACGGCCCTCGCTGTCATTCTGAACGGGATAGGTGACGGTGTAGTCGCGCAAGCCTGTTTGCTTGTCCAACTTCAGGATGAAGATGCCGCCGCTCCACGAGCCATAGGTGAGCCACAGCTCGCCTTCTTCATCGAAGAAGACATTGGGGTCGATGTCGTTGGTCCACCAGGTGCCCCAGTCGCCATCCTTATAATATTCTGAAGGCAGCGTTGCCTGTTCGCCGATGACGAGCTCGAGGTCGGTCTTCTTCCAGTTGATCTCGGGAATCGTCGTATTACGGAAGCCTGAGTAATGGACAGGACCCTGATAGACATAGGGGCCTGTGATCTTGTCGGCCGTCAACAACACGATGACGGAATGCCAGTCATCGCCGTTCAGACTCATATACATCATCCACTTCCCCGAGTTGGGATTGTAGAGCAGGTCGGGGGCCCACATATTGCCGTCAATGGTCCAATCAGCCTGGTCGCCATTGGCCCATGCCTTGGCATCGAAGGGGCCGAAGGCCACCTCCTGCGGTGTGCCGTCAACAAGGACGGTGACGGTCTTCGTCTGGTTCGTAGAGAAGGCGTCGGCATAGCCCGTAACGACAGTCTTGCCGCTGGCGTTCACCGTGCCGAAAAGGCTGCTGGCATCCAAGCTCGTCCAGTTGACCATATTGTCAGTGGAACGGGCCCATCCGCGATGCGACCCGATGATATAATAGGTCATGCCTGTGGAATAAACGACGCTGGGGTCGTGGACACTGACACATTTGCGTGTCTTCGTCTTATAAAGAGAGTTGACCTCTTCTGGGGTGAGCTCTGTCGTCTCTTGAGCGCAGAGGGGGGAGAGCGGCATTAATGCTGCAAGAAAAGATGCAAAAAACAGGCGACGTAGGGTCATAGGGATGAGGATATAATGGGTATTTCAAGGCAAAGGTAGGCTTTTTTTGATGACGTTCCTTAACATTTGTGCCTCTTTTAACGTGTTTTAATATAAATAAGGTGTAAGTTTTTGGTCAGTTCAACGGAAAAACATTCCTTTGCACCCGAAAAAACGCCACGGCGTTAAACCTTCTGGGGCGACAAGCGTCATAGAAGAGAAAAAAGCCTCACCCCCTACCCCCCCCTCCAAGAGACGAGGGGGAAGCCTCCGGCGGGAGATGGGAGAGGACATTGTAAAATCGTAAAATCGTAAATCGTAAAATGAAAAAGATTCTGATGCTCCTCATGGCAGGAGTGCTGCTGACCTCCTGCGTCAGCAAGAAGAAGTTCGGCGAACTGCAAACCAATTACAACAGTCTGCAGACGAAGTACCAGACAGCACAGGTGCAGCTGGCCGAGAACCGCGCCACCATCACAAGCCTCGAAGACCGCTTGGCCGAGGCCCGCGCCAACAACGACAAGCTGCAGGCTTCCTACGCTGCCCTGCAGGCATCGCTCGACAAGAGCATCCAGCAGAACAGCGAGGGCAACGTGAACATCTCCAAGCTCGTGGATGAAATCAACGCCTCCAACAAGTTCATCAAGCAGCTCGTCGAGGCCAAGGACAAGAGCGACAGCCTGAACATGGTGCTGACCAACAACCTCACCCGTTCCCTCTCCAAGGAGGAGCTGAAGGATGTGGATGTGCAGGTGCTCAAGGGCGTCGTCTATATCTCGCTCAGCGACAATATGCTCTACAAGAGCGGCAGCTACCAGATCAGCGACCGCGCCAGCGAGACGCTCGGCAAGATTGCCAAGATCATCACCGACTACAAGGACTACGACGTGCTCATCGAGGGTAACACCGACAATGTGCCCATCAGCCAGACCAACATCCGCAACAACTGGGACCTCGCAGCCCTGCGTGCTTCCAGCGTGGTGCAGGCCCTGCAGAACAACTACGGTGTAGATCCGAAGCGTCTGACCGCCGGCAGCCGTGGCGAGTACAACCCCATCGCCGACAACAACACCGAGGCCGGTCGTGCCCGCAACCGCCGCACCCAGATCATCATCACACCGAAGCTTGACGAGTTCATGGAGCTCATCGGTCAGGCTCCCGAGGGTGCTGACGGCGAATAACCCCGGACAGAACAAAAAGCAAGAGCGCTGCAATTCATGCGGCGCTCTTTTTTACGCACACGCAAGATTTTTGCGAGAAAAACCTACATACCTACACCTTTGACAGTTAACAAACAGAATATAAGATGGATATATGGGTGTAGGTAAGGGTGTAGGTAGGCTGAAAAGGTGTAGGTTATAACATCATTTTGGTGATTCACACGGAATAGGATGGGGGATCAAGACCATGGTCCTATGGCAATAAGACCATGGTCTTCCGTCCATAAGACCCGGTCTTATGATTTTTCTCACGGGTGAGAAAGTATTTTATCACCCGTGAGAAAGAATTTTATCACGCATGAGAAAAATGTTTCTCACGCGTGATAAAAATTGTCACATTAGCGGGATAGGGCCTTCGGGGCGCGTAAGGGCGAAGGTGAAATAGCAAGAAGCAGGTCAGTGGATGACCTGCTTCTTGCCGTTAAGAATATAGATGCCTGGTTTTGTTGGCGCTGCGATGCGCTGTCCTGCCAGGTTGTAGATTGTTGAGGGGTGAGGGTTGATAGATGAAGGTTGGCGGGGTGCGCTGATGCCTACTTCCTCCTCGGAGATGAGGGTGACGGCGAAATTGATGATGGCCAGATACTTGGTGGCATTGGTGGAACGCACGGTGATGGTGGTGGATTTGGCGAGGATGTCCTTGATGTCGAAGGGCGTGTAGCCGTCAGCACCGCCGTATGCCGGCTGGATGGTGGTGCCGTCCACTGCCGTGATGGTGAAATCGTTAGCGGCTGCGCCATTGCTCCATTCCTGTACCCGGAAGGTGTAGCTTTTGATGAGATAGCCGTCGGGAGCTGTGAGTGTCAGCACCTCGTCGCGGTTGGCGGCGCCGACTTTATAAGCGAGGTTGTAGTAGCCGTTCCAACCCGTGTAGCGGTCGAAGGTACCTGCTGATTTCCTGAGGGTCAGTCCTGCGATGGAGTTGGGAGGTGCGGTGGAAGTCCATACATTGCGCCCGCTGGTGTTGTCAACGTCCCATTTGCCGAGCTCTGTCTCTTTGCTGTTGTCATAGACAATCTTCACCATATTGGCAGTCTCCTGTTTGTGCTGCCAGACCTCTTCGGCGCGAGCCTCCAGGGTCTCGCGACTGATGACGAGGTAGGTCATGGCGTAGCAGTCCATCTTGTCCTGATTGCCGAGGCTGCCGTCTTCGAAGATGATGGCCAGGTCGCCGTTGGCAAGTTTCTGCATGGAACTGTAGGCGGAGTAGCCAGGTTGCAGCTGGAAGGCTTCCTGCCATGTCTGCCCCTGGTCGAAGCTCATGTAGAGGCGCAGGTCGCGGCGGTAAGTGCTGAAAGTTTTGGTAAGGGTGTGCAGCATCATGTCGGGACGTGCAGCGTTCTCGGTGCCTCGGTTATAGTAGAGAATATCTGCATTACACCCGTTGGCGTTCATCTCAGCTGCCCAGATGCCTTGCGTTCCCCAGCTTGTGATGCCGTCGCCACTGGCATCACCTGTAGAGCGGTTGTAACCTCGGTTAGCCATGCTGTTCCATCCGCCACGACGCACGGAAAGGATGAGCGAATTGTCGTTCATAATTTCCAGCTTCGATTCGTCGGCACCCGTATAGACAGCTGTGGGCATGATTGTCCACGTCGCCCCTTCGTCGTCGGAATAGAGGATGTACTCGTTGGTCGTACCACTGACCTTGCCGTTCATGGCAAAAGCCACTCGGCCATTGTCGAAGGTGACGCCCTTACCGGCAGTGGTGAAAGTGCTTTGGAAGTTGATGCCACCCTTGTTGATGGCACTGAAGATGTCTATTGGCGTGGACCATGTTGCTCCGTTATCCGTGCTTTCGGTGTAGCCCATGTGGAGCATTCCTGTTGGATAGCTGTTCCTACCCGCTGCCATGAGACAGATGAGTTTGCCGCTCTTGGTGCATACCACGGCAGGATCACCGTAACCGTATGCAGCATCTGAAGAGCCGTCACCGGCGGCTATGGTCATTGGTGCCGACCATGTAGCACCGTTGTCCATACTCTTTCGCATTACCACATCAATCTTGTGACCCGAAGCGGGTTTTCCCAAATCCTCGGTATTGTCGTAGCGGTAGTCGGTGAATGCTGCAATCCCACCGTCGGCGGTGCGGATAATAGTGGGGATGCGGTAATACTTGGCCTGACTCTGCGATGCCGTCCAGAGGGCAGCCTGTTGTTTGAAGATACGCATCGCACCGTCGGGGTTACCAATGGCAGAGAGGTCGCAGGCGTTGGTGCCGTAGTCGTTGCTGTAGCCAATGGAGGTGATGGCAGCATCGATGGTGGCAAGTTCCGTGGCCGAGCTCTTCACGTCGGCAGTCACCCAAATATATATAGGTGTATTGGCGGTGAGTGCGGTGGCGGAAGAGGTCGTTATAATGAGGTTGCTACCAGTAACTGTAGCTTCGCCAATCTTCACAGGGCTGGCTGCAGCATGAATCTGGTCGATGGTGGTAGTGTAGATGGCTACGCGGTCAAGCTGGTCGGCACCTGTGAGCGTCACATTGACGCTGTTTGGTGTGCAGCTCTTGAATGGTATGACCTTCAGGCGCAGGAGAGCCTGCATCGTGTTGCCCTGTCCCGTGGTCTGGTGGCCTTGGCAAACGGTAACGTCTGTGGCACGTAAGCAGAGCGAGGGGTCAACTTCGACAAGTTCAATGGGAAAGAACTGCCAGGCGGCATTGCCTGTGGTGGAGGTGGGAATGGTCGTTCCCCATCCTGCCACTGTGCCGCCTATAGTATTGGCGTCCATGATGACATCATTGGCATCCTTCAGGTAGAAATAGCCACTTGAGATAGTGCCGATGGTGTAAGACGACTTCTTGGTGGCGGTCGTCCCGTTATTGTTTCCGCCGCCACTACCGCCTAAACCGTTGATGAGCGTGGAAAAGTAGTTGCCATAACCTGTCTGAAGAAAATATTTCCCTTCACTATCGTCTGAGAGGCGTACCAGCAACTGTGCGTTGTCATGAGCATAACCACTCGGCTGTGCGGCCTGTGTGTAGAGTTTGTGGTCGGCAGCTTTCTCGTACAAATAGCCGTTGCGACCCACATTCTTCATGATGTACCATTGCCCCGTGGTAAGGCTGGTGGCTGCGGTCGCTGAGATGTTCATATCGCGGTTAGTCAGTTCATCGAGGGCTGTCGAGGAGAGGGGAAAAGGGATATCGTCCTCGGCAATCTCCTCAATGCGATATTTGCACCCCGTATCGGTGGTGTTCGTGCCACTGCCCCAGTTGTAGATCTTGTAGCCACCCGAGAGGGCAGAACTGCTCGTGTTGGTCTGGTTGAACTGACACGAACCGGAAGTGATGATGACATAGCCCGTCTCGTCGGCTTTTGCAATTGTCCATCCTGCGGATGGCGACGTGGCTTGTGTCTTGAGAACGGTATTATTGCTGCTGTTGGGCAGAATATACGACCCGTCCTGGGCATTGACGATGTCGAACGAACCATCGCCGCGACTGACAAACTTCCAACAGGAGGCAACCGTCACGGTTGTTCCGCCTCCCAACTCACCGCCGGCACCCGTCGATGTGGCATAGCGCGTACCGCGAAGGGGAGTGCAGAGCGTATAGTAATGGCTCGCGCTGGATGTACTGGCAAGGGGTTTGTTGATAGTTAGTGCAGAAAGGCTGTTCTTGAAGGTCTCGAAGGCCGTCTGCAACGTCGTCACCTGTGCCTCACGCTCGGCGGCGGTCATCGTTGCTTGTAGCGTAGCTTCCACATTTGCAACTGCGGCGTTCAACGTGGCGGCAGCACTGACGGGGTAGTAGCCCACTTGCATACGGCAGACGCTGTTGATGTAGGTCTTGATTTCACTAATCTTTGCCACAACATTCTCAACATTGGCATCTAAGCTCTGGATGGGCGAGTAAGTGATGTTGTCGAGGGCATGGCGGCCAGTAGCGTCGGTGAGTACGAAAGTGAACATCCACTTGTTGAGGCGTATATTGCTGGCGCTAACGTATGGCAGTTTCAGCAACACCTTGTTCCATCCAGCGTTCAAAGAGATAATGATAGGCTTGCGCGCGGGGAAATTCTCGTTGCCGAGGTCCACCTCGCTATTGATGCTCACACCGCTGTTGGTCCACGTCGGCGGAGCTACCTCTGTACCATTCACCCAGATGCGTGACCCCTTGCGGTCCCAGTTGCCGGCATCGGGAGCCTTGTCGTTCTCTGAGCGGCTGTAGTTCTGGAACTCGATAAGGGCTCCTGCCGTCTGTGCCGTGGGCGAATAGATGTAGGTCCAGGCATAGGCCGTGGTATTTAGTTGCGGACTGCTGAAGAAGGCAGGCACAGTGGTGCCCCACGTGTGACGCAGGTAAATGCCGGCACCAGTAGCCATGCTCGTCGTATAGGTTTGCCCTTCGTAGGTGAATTGGTCAGGAAGGATGTCGTCGGTAGCCGTTTCGGGCGGGAAGACCATAGATGCAGCGCCGCCGTTGGGGAATGCCTGTGTGATACGCCACTTCACGTTGGTCTGCTTGACGTAGGGAATAGGTTCGTCGCTGAGCCATGTATCCTTGTAATAGAGGAAGCGGCGTTCCCAGTCGGCAAACTCCTCGAACTCCGAGCCGCTGTTGGGTAGTGTTGTGCCACCTGTCTCTATGTATTGCTTTCCGCCTCCCAACCAGCCACGTTCTGCAGTGGCAAGGGCATGGGCATAGAGGCCGTTCTGACTGATGATGTCTGTCTCGGTCGCTGTCTTGCGGTCGTTCCAGATGGCGGTGATAGCACCGGCCACTTCGCTGTTACCTTGCTGGGCATAATAAACATTACTCTTGTAGATACCCACCAGGTCGGCAAAGACATCGAAGTGGTTGATGTAGTTGTAGCGGCAGTCGATATTGGGCAGGCCGTCAATCTTGCGACCGCTGGTGCTCCACATCTCCGTCATGTCGATATAGGGCAGCGTGGAGGTGCTGATGCTGACACCACTGATGGGGTTCCACACGATGCAGCGGCGCCCCAGTGTCTCTTTGATGTACTGTGACATCTCGTTGACGAAGGCGGCGGTGGTGCCGGCCTCGTCGGCACCAATGTGGATGTAGGGAGCCAGCGGGAAGGCTGCGGCCAACTCACTGAGCAATGCCTTCAGCGCCACTTTTCCCTCATCGCTGCTCATGGTGTAACCCATCGCATTGGTGAAGGCGGTGGAGTGACCGGGCATGTCGATTTCGGGAATGACGATGACGCCACGCTCGGCAGCGTAGGCCTCCAGTTCGGTGCATTGAGCCTGGGTGTAGTAGCTTCCCGCGAAGCGCGTCATATTGGCGGCTTGGTTGAGCTGCGGATATATCTTACTCTCGAAGCGGAAGCCTTGGTTGTCGGTCAGGTGCCAATGAAAGACATTGACCTTGAAGCGTGAAAGCAAGTCGATTTCCTTCTTCAGCTCATCGAAGGAGATGAACGAACGGCCAACGTCGTGCATGAAACCGCGCAGCTTGAAAGCTGGGTAGTCGGTGATGTCAACACCTGGGATGTTGGCGCCGTCCGTGGCAGCTTTTAACTGCATCAACGTCTGAGCAGCACGGATCACACCTGTCTTTGTGGCGGCAGTGATGGTGATGGCATCAGCCGTGACGTTCAATTTGTAGCCCTCGTTGTCGAAGCCTGCCAGCGTGTAATCAAAGGTGCCGAGAGTCGTGGGATTGACAAGATTGACCATAACCGTGGCTGCTGCGGATGTCTCTATCTGGAACAGGGAGGCCAAGAGCGTCGAATTCGTAGGGTCAGTGAGTGCTACGTCTCGATTCAGCGCAAAAGAGGTTCCGTTTTCAACCAGCTGCTGTGGTTTTGGCATCAGCCATTCCGTAGGTTTGATGCTCTCTTGTGCGCAGAGGACAACGGCCATCATGGCGAAGAGACTGCAAAGGAATAATCGTAAGGTTTTCATAGCGTATGGAAGTTAATGGTTTTTTAAGATGTTGAATGGTTGAGATAGGCTGCGGCGGCCTCGGCACAGCGCTCACCGTCGATGGCTGCGCTGACGATGCCTCCCGCATAACCGGCTCCTTCGCCACAGGGATAGAGGCCCTGGAGGCGGATATGCTGGAGGGTCTCTCCATTTCTGATGATGCGCACGGGCGCCGAGGTGCGGGTTTCCACGCCGATGACGGTGGCCTCGTTGGTGAGGAAACCGTGGCTCTTGCGGCCGAAGGCGCGGAAGCCTTCCTGCAGACGCTCGGTGATGAACTTCGGCATCCAGAAATGCAGGGGCGATGAGACGAGCCCCGGGGCATAGCTGCTCTCGGGCAGGTCGTAGCTGAGGCGACCGTTCACGAAGTCGGCCATGCGCTGTGCCGGTGCCGTCTGACGACGTCCACCCTGCTGCCAAGCGAGACGCTCCAAGTGTTCTTGAAAGTGGAGAGTGGAGAGTGGAGAGTGGAGAGTCTCTTGGTCCATCGTATCTCGTCCATCGTACATCTGGCTGATGTCCTCTGCGTGTATCTCCACCACCATACCGGAATTGCTCCAGCGGCCGTTGCGGTGGCTGGGACTCATGCCGTTGACCACGACCTGCTCGGGACCTGTGGCCGCAGGAACCACGAAGCCGCCAGGACACATACAGAAGGAATAGACGCCGCGACCACCGCACTGCTGCACAAAGGCGTACTCGGCCGCCGGCAGCCATTTTCCGCGACCGCTGCGGTTGTGGTACTGAATCTGGTCGATGAGCGCGGAAGGGTGCTCCAGGCGCAAACCGACAGCGATGCCCTTGGCCTCAATCTCGATGTTGCGTGCTGCCAGCAGCCGATAGACATCGCGGGCAGAATGGCCGGTGGCGAGGATGACAGGACCGTGTAGTTCGGTTGTCTCTGCAGCACAGCTGCAGAGACAACCAACAACACGGGACCCTTCGATGATGAGGTCGGTCATCTTCGTTTGGAAATGTACTTCGCCGCCGCAACGGATGATGGTGTTGCGCATATTCTCAATAACGCGTGGCAGACGGTCGGTGCCGATATGGGGATGGGCATCGGCGAGGATGGTGGTCTGGGCACCATGCTGGCAGAATACGTTGAGGATCTTCTCCACAGAGCCACGTTTCTTGGAGCGCGTGTAGAGCTTACCGTCGGAATAGGCCCCTGCCCCACCCTCGCCGAAGCTGTAGTTGCTCTCGGGATCGACGGTGTGCTCGCGCGAGATGCGTGCCAGGTCTTTCTTGCGTTCGTGGACGTCCTTGCCGCGCTCCACCACGATGGGCCGCAGCCCCAGCTCAATGAGGCGCAGTGCCGCAAACAGTCCGCCCGGACCGGCACCGATGACGATGACCTGCGGGCGGTCCTCCACATTCGGGTAGTCGATGCGCTGGAACGCCTCCTCCGCCATCGGCTCGTCAAGCCAGCAGCGCACGGTGAGGTTCACGAACACCTGCCGCTGGCGTGCGTCGATGCTGCGACGTATGACACGAAAGCCCTGCAGCTGGCGACCACTGACGCCCTGTTCCTCGACGAGACAAGTGCGAATCGCCGCGTCCGACGCCGCCACCTGCGGCAAGACACGTAGTTGAAAATCCTGTATCATGGCGCAAAGATAAAGAAATTTTACGATTGGACGTTTTACAATCCGCAAATATTTCATGTTTTCTATTCCATATTCAGCATTTTATATTTCATATTTCATATTTAAGTCCGAAGAATTGCGTACCTTTGCCACGAAAAAGACGTCATCAGCGATGAAAAGCTTTCTGAAATGGGTCGGCATCGTGGTGGCAATACCCATTGTGGTGGTGTTGCTGCTGATGGTGTCGTTGTATGTTCCGCCCGTGCAGGACTATGCTGTGCGGCGGGCTACGGCCTACGCCTCAGAGCAGACAGGCTTCAAGATTGACGTGGGATGTCTGCGGCTGACACCGCTGCTGAACCTGCGCGTGGAGGACCTCACGGTGGCCGATAGCGTCGGAGACACACTGGTGGCAGCACGCCAGGCGAAGGTGGAGCTTTCACTCAGGCACATCTTCGAGCAGCGCATCGGCGTCAAAGGGCTGTCGCTGGCGGAGGTGAAGGTGGACACGAAAGAACTCATCACATCAATACTCATACAGGGTTCACTGCAAGAATTCCGACTGCACGACGAAGTGAATCTGCTGCAACAAAAGGCGGGGATCGACGACCTGACGGCACGAGGGCTTGACGTGGCGCTGACGCTGCGCGACACCACCGTGGTGGACACGACCGAGAGCGCACCCGTGGACTGGGCCTTCGCCATCACCCGCGCCACCATCAGCGATGCACATGTGCGGCTGGTGAACGACACGGTGCAACTGCTGGACCTGGACTCGCTGAGCCTGCAGGCCGACAGCCTCGCGCTGGCGCTGAACCCGGGCCATCTGAGCGCGCCCAGCGTGCTGCTGACGACGCCGTCGTCACAGATCAAGGCCTGGACGGAGATGGACTTCCGCGCCTTCACGCCCGGTAGCGACGGGCACATCGACATCGGTGTGCAGACGACGATGACGAAGGATGACCTGCTGGCGGCGACGGCGGCTTACCTGCCCGAGGGCTTCGCAGAGGCATACCCCGACCGTCCGCTGCGGCTGGCACTCACAGCCTCCGGCAATATCGATGCCCTGAAGCTGACGCGCGTGGAGGCATCCCTGCCCGGCAGCATCTATCTGGATGCACAGGGCGACGTGGCACATCTGCTGGACTCCGCAGGCCTGCAAGGTGCGGTGGACTTCAACGTGCAGACACAAGACATTGAATGGACACGCGCACTGGCAGGCGGGCTGAAGGGCGTACGACTGCCGCCAATGCAACTCGGAGGCACTGCCACAGCCGACGGCACACGCTACGGTGCCGATGCCGTCCTACGCGAAAGTAGCGGGCTGGTACACCTAAAAGCAGACATCGACACACGTCAGCCGCTGAGCTACGATGCCAAGCTGCAGACCTCGCAGCTGCAATTGCGCCACTTCCTACCCTCGCTGGCAATGGGGCCGCTGACGGCGCAAGGCACACTGCAAGGCACCGGAACTGATCTCATGAACCGCAGTACACGCCTCGACGCACAGTTGAAGCTGACACAGGCCAGCTATGATAAATACGACTTCAACGGCACTACGCTGGAAGCTCGTGTAGGTGGAGGTCGCGGCCATGCCCGACTGCTGGCCGACAACCCGCTCGTGACGCTGCAGGCCGATTTGGATGCCATGCTGGCGCGCAAGACCGATTTCACGCTGGGCGTGGATCTGGGCCGTGCCGACCTGCAGACCCTCGGCCTCACCGACCACCCGCTGAAGACGGCCTTCTGCCTGCATCTCGACGGCACCACCGACTTCGAGCGCCACCACCGTCTGCAGGGCCACGTGAACGAGATCCTGCTGATGCCCTACGACTCCATCTTCCGTCCCGAGGACGTGACATTAGAGGCGCTGCTGGAACCCGACACCACCTATGCTCTCGTGAGCAGTGGCGACCTGAGCTTACGTATGCGAGGACATACTGGCTACGACCAGTTGCTGGGCCAACTGGGCCATTTCACCGATGAACTGAGCCGTCAGCTCAAGGAGCGTCGCCTCGATGAGGACGCGCTGGCGAGGCGTCTGCCACAAGTGGATGTGCGCCTGTCATCGGGACAGCATAACCCGCTGCACGCCATCCTGGCAGCGACAGGCTACACCTTCAACGACCTGCGCTTCGGCATCAACCTGGATCCGCTCATCGGCATGAACGGCGGCGGACATATCTACGGACTGAACACCGGCGCTATCCTGCTTGACACCATCCGTGCACATATCTATCAGGACAGCACCAGCGTGCGCATAGATGCCCGCGTGAAGAACAACCGCCACAATCCGCAGGTGGCCTTCGATGCGCTCCTGAATGCACAGCTGACGCGCGAGGGAGTGGCCGGCGTGCAGGTGCAGTACTTCGACAGCCGCGGCGTCAAGGGCGTGGACTTGGGTGTGGAAGCCGCCATCACGGGCGACACGCTGCGTGCTCACCTCGACCCGCTCAATCCCATCATCGCCTACCGCACCTTCCACATCAACCCCGACAACTACGTGATGCTCACGAAGAAGAACCACGTGGATGCCTTCGTAGATCTGCTGGCCGACGACGGCACGGGCCTGAAGATCTACTCGTCGCCAAACACCGATGCCCTGCAGGACCTCACGGTGAGCATCAACCACCTGAACCTGGGCGAGCTGTCGAGCGTGCTGCCCTATCTGCCCAAACTCGGCGGTTTCCTGAACGGCGACGCGCACCTGATTGTGGATGAGAACCTGAATGTCTCGGCGGACATGGAAGTCGATAACCTGCACTACAAAGGTGCACAACTGGGGCAGGTGGGCCTTCAAGCCGTCTATCTCCCCAATGCTGACGGCAGCCACTTCGTGGATGGCAACCTGCTGTATGTGGGGATGCCCGTGGCGACGTTCACAGGCGACTACCAGCCCGACGGCGACAGCATCAATGTGGATGCCACGCTGGACCGCCTGCCGTTCTCGCTGGCCAACGCCTTCCTGCCCGACGGCGTAGCACGCCTGGACGGTGTAGCCTTCGGCGACATCCATGTGGGGGGCACCACCGCACAACCGCAGGTCGATGGCGACCTCATCACCTCGGGACTGCGCATCCTCTCCGACCCCTATAGCCTGAAACTGCGCGTGGCTGACGACACACTCCGTGTGCGCGGCAGCCAACTGAATCTGGATCGCATCAATATCTACTCCACGGGCGCGAGCCCCTTCACGATGGACGGCGTCATCAACTTCGCCGACCTCTCGAAGATCACGCTGGACGCCACCATGAGTGCACAGGACTTCGAGCTCATTAATGCCAAGAAGACCGCGCAGTCAGTGGCCTTCGGCAAGGTGTTCGTGGATTTCAAATCAATCGTGAAGGGCACGCTGGACAACCTCAACATCCTCGGACGCCTGAAGGTGCTGGGCAAGACCGACGTCACCTATATGCTCACCGACTCGCCCTTGACAGCCAACGACCAGTTGGCCGACCTCGTGGAATTTGTCGATTTCAACGACACATTGCGCGTGGAGAAGGCGGAGGAACGCAAGCCGCAACACATCAACGTGACGATGAGCATCGATATCGACGATATCACACAGGTACACTGCCTGCTCAGCGCCGACGGCTCCAGCTACGTGGACCTCGAGGGCGGCGGCAACCTGATGATGACCTACTCGCCCGAGAAAGACCTGCAGATGAACGGACGCTACACCATCAACAACGGAACGCTCAAATACACGCTGATGGTCATTCCGCTGAAGGAGTTCACCATCAAGAGTGGTAGCTACGCCGAATTCCACGGGCCGCTGTCGAATCCGACACTGAACCTGAGCGCCACGGAGCGTGTGCGCACCAGCGTGACAGAGAACAAGCAGCCGCGCAGCGTGAACTTTGAAGTGGGACTGAACATCACGCAGACGCTGAAGAACCTTGGGCTGGAATTCACCCTCGACGCACCCGAGGACATGACCATCAAGAACGAACTGGCCTCGATGAGTGCCGAGCAGCGCGGACGCCTGGCGGTGACGATGCTGGCTACTGGAATGTATGTCAACGATGCCGGTGCCAACACGAGCGGAGGCGTAACAGGACAGAACGCCCTCAACGCGTTCCTGCAGAGCCAGATCTCCAACATCACGAGCAAGGCCCTGAAGAGCATCGACCTGAGCATGGGCGTGGAGCAGGGTGTGGGTGCCAGCGGCGCCACGACGACGGACTACAGCTTCCGCTTCGCCAAACGCTTCTGGGGCAACCGCATCAGCGTCATCGTAGGTGGCAAGGTGAGCACGGGCGAGAACGCCGTGAACACAGGCGAGAGCATTATCGACAACGTCAGCCTTGAATACCGCCTCGATGAGGGTGCCACGCGCTACGTGAACGTGTTCTACAACAAGAACTACGAATCGCTCCTCGACGGCGAAGTGACCGAAATGGGCGCAGGCCTCGTCCTGCGCCGCAAGACGGAACGACTGGGAGAGTTGTTCCTGTTTAAACGACCCACCCCTGATTCCTCCCGTGAGGAAGGGGAGAAAGAATCCCCGAAACCTTAAGCTCCTATGCGCAGCCTTCATTATTCATTTTTCACTATACATTATTCATTAGCCATCACATTTGTGATGGCGATGGCTGCCTGTTCCACCACCTCTCACCTCCCCGAGGGCGAGCAGCTATATACGGGTATTACGGAGATTGCCTATGGGCATAAGGCAGGGAGCAAAAAGGGGACGAAGGCGGACAGCACGGGTGTCATCACCGCCGTAGGTCAAGCCTATAACACCGTGTCGGACCTGCTGCGCGGCAATGTCAAGGAGAAGGACCTGGTGAAATACCTGCAACAGAACGACAGCCTCACCGAAAGCCGACGCGACACGCTGCTCCGCGCCGCAAAGGTGCTGACAGAGGCCACCGCCACGGCCAAGGAGGAGGTCAATGCCGCCCTGTCCTATGCCCCCAACAACGCCATCTTCGGCAGCTCCAAGGTGCGATGGGGCATTCCCATCGGCCTGTGGGTCTATAATGCCTATGCCGACTCCGAGCGTGGATTCGGGCACTGGCTGCGGAACACCATCGGCACGCGTCCACGAACCATCAGCATGGCCAATCCGCAGGTGCGCACACAGGTGGCGCGCCAGACGCTGCGCAACTACGGTTTCTTTCATGGCTCGGCCGACTACGAGGTACTGACGGAGCAGAAAGACTCACTGAAGGCCAAGATCGCCTACTCCGTCTATCCCGGACCTCTGTTCTATCTGGGCAACATCGAGTACCAACGCTTCACGGGACTCACCGACAGTATTGTTCGTCGCACCATGCCGCAGTCGAAGCTCCATACGGGTGATGCCTTCAGCGTGGAGAACCTCGACGCCGAGCGCAAACGCCTGAACGAGCTGTTCCGCAACAACGGTTTCTACTACTACCGCCCCGAGTACATCACCTTCCGCGCTGACACACTGCAGACACCTTATACCGTTCACCTGCAGGTGCGCCCACGTGCCGATATGCCCGCGCAAGCCAAGAACCGCTTCTATATGGGTCGCACCAGCATCACCGTGCTACCGTACGGCGTCCGTCAGATCACCGACAGCATCCACCGGCGCAGTATCTCCTATCGGTGGGGCTGCGAGGAGGGCTCTGATAAACCGCCCATCCGCGTCGGTGCCATCCTCCACAACCTCTACTACGAACCCGGCTCCATCTACCGCCAGCGCCTGCACGAGCTCATCCAAAGCAAGCTGGTGGGCATGGGCGTGTTCTCCAATGTCCAGATGAGCTATGTGCCACGCGACACCTCGGCGACGTGCGACACGCTCGACGTCCGCATCTTCGCCATCCTCGACAAACCATGGGACAGCGAATTCGAAGCCAAGGTGACCAACAAGAGTAATGGTCTGCTCGGACCCGGCGTGGCGTGGGGCATGACGAAGCGCAACGCGCTGCGCGGCGCCGAGACCGTGAACTTCAAGATCTACGGCAGCTACGAGTGGCAGACGGGTGCCACGGTCATGGAGTCCGACGGGGACAAGAGCCTGCTGAACTCCTTTGAGTTGGGCGCTTCGATGTCACTCACCTACCCTCGCCTGCAGTTCTTCAATCTCCTGCGCAAGCTCAACCGCCGCGCCGAGGCCTCCACGAACTACAAGGTCGATGTCACGTGGATGAACCGCGCCAGCTACTTCCAGATGATTAACTTCGGCGCACGACTCACCTACACCTACCAGCGTGTGCGTCGCTACAAACACGAGTTCACGCCCATCCGTCTGGACTATACCATGCTCACCCGCAAGTCCGACCGCTTCGACTCCATCATGAATGTCAACCAGGCACTCTACGTGAGTATGCGTAACCAGATCGTGCCCTCGATGGCATACAACTTCACCTACAGCCGCCGCTGGCGCAACGGCCACCAGCGCACGATTCTGCTGGGTGCCAAGGAAGCCGGACACCTCACCAACGGCATCTACGCCCTGGCCGGACGCGCCATCAAGGAACGCGACAAACACCTGCTGGGCGTGCCCTTCGCACAGTTCTTCAAGCTCACGGGCGAATGGCGTGAGACCTTTCCGATCACGCCCAGGAGCGCCATCGCCGCGCGCTTCTTTGCCGGTGCCGTGTGGAGCTACCACAACAGCACGATGGCACCCTATGCCGACCTGTTCAGCGTGGGCGGTGCCAACAGCATCCGCGCCTTCGCCATCCGCAGCATCGGCCCCGGCAGCTACCATCCCGCCGACGGCAAGTGGAGCTATGTGGATCAGGTCGGTAACCTGAAGTTCGAGGCCAACGTGGAGTACCGCTTCCCGATCATCGGCGGTCTGGGCGGTGCACTCTTCGTGGATGCCGGCAATGTCTGGCTAATGAAGGAGGACCCGGCGCGCCCGGGCGGCGACATCGACGCCAAGCGATTCTTCAAGGAGGTGGCGCTGGGCACAGGCGCCGGTCTGCGCTACGACCTGGACTTCCTCGTCCTACGCTTCGACATCGGCGTGGGCATTCACGCCCCCTACGACACCGGTCGCAGCGGTTACTACAATATGCGCCGCTTCTGGGACAGCCTCGGCTTCCACATCGCCGTGGGCTATCCCTTCTGATCAGCCATCCTATTCCTTACAGATAATAGCCCTGGGACTTGATCTCTGCCCAGACACGGGGATCGAGGCCGTGACCGTCGTAGCAGGGGTCGTTGGCGATGGCATTGCGAATTTGGGTGGAAGAGATGTCGTGGAGAGGTGTGCTGATAAGGCTGACACCAGGAGGGAGAGCGGCTTCTTCAATTGGGAAACCTGGACGAGGATAGACAAGGAGTCGGTGGTGGCGAAGAATCTCGTCGGAGTGAAACCATTGGGGAAAACGATGCCAGTTGTCAGCGCCAATGACGAGGACAAAATCACACGCTGGATAAGCTGCACGAAGCGCTTCGAGCGTGTGAAGCATATAAGACGGTCGCGGTAGATGGCACTCGAAATCGGAGACGCGCAGCCTGCGCTTGCGACCCACAGCAAGGCGTGCCAACCGCAAACGTGCCTGATCGTCTAGAAGACCTGCTGCAGGCTTCAGCGGGTTCTGCGGTGACACAAGGAACCACAACTCATCCACCAAATGATGCGCCACCAGCCACTGCCCAAGCGCTGTGTGACCATTGTGAATGGGGTTAAAACTGCCGCCGAAGAGACCGACTGTCATTTTAGTTTAGAGTTGAGAGTTTAGAGTTTAAGGTTTAAGAAGTTTAAGGGGTTCAAGGGTTTAAGAAGTTTAAGGGGTTCAAGGGTTTAAGAAGTCGCAGACTGTCTTGTATGCCTCAGCCTTGGCAGTCTCGAGGTCATCGTTGATGACCACTTGGTCGAAGCGAGGGGCGAAGGAGAGTTCGTAGGCGGCGCGGTCGAGGCGCTGCTGAATCACCTCGGGGCTATCGGTGCCACGTCCTTCGAGGCGTTTGCGCAAGGCATCAATACCGGGCGGTTGGATGAAGAGACTAAGGGCACGGTCGCCGAAGAACTCCTTGAGGCGCATGCCACCGTGCACATCAACATCGAAGACCACGTTCTGTCCTGCTGCGAGCTGTTTCTCTACTTGCGCTTTGAGGGTGCCGTAAAAACGGTCAGCATAGACCTCCTCATACTCGATGAAGTCGCCAGCTGCGATGTGCTCGCGGAACTGCTCGGGCGTCATAAAGAGATACTCCACGCCATCGCGCTCCTGTCCACGCGGTGGACGTGTGGTAGCTGACACGGAGAAGAAAAGGTTCAGTTCCTCGCGTGGCATCAGGCTGCCGATAATGGTGCTCTTGCCACTGCCGCTGGGGGCGCAGAAGATGATAACTTTGCTCATACTACATCACATTTAAGACCTGTTCCTTAATCTGTTCCAGCTCATCCTTCATCTTGACCACGATGTTCTGCATCTCGGCAATGTTGGATTTGCTGCCGGTGGTGTTGATCTCGCGGCCCATCTCCTGTGCGATGAAACCGAGCTTTTTGCCCTGTCCGTGACCGCTTTCCATGGTCTCCGTGAAATAGCGAAGATGGTTAGCGAGGCGCTGTTTCTCCTCGCTGATATCGAGTTTCTCAATGTAGTAGATCATCTCCTGCTCGAGGCGATTGCGATCCACCTGCACCTCTGGGATGGCATTAAGTCCTTCGACGATGCGACTGCGAATTTTCTCCACGCGGGCGTTCTCGAAGGGCTCTATCTGTGCAAGCAGCGCTCCGATGTTGGAAATTTTCTCCTCAAACTTCTTCTGGAGTGAAGCGCCCTCCTGCCTGCGGAATCCCATGAGGGCATCGATGGACTGCTGCGCCACACTGCGCGCCACCGCCCATTCCTCCTCGGCGAGTTCTACGGCCTCGGTGCGTGTGAGCACGTCGGGCAGACGCAGGAGCGTGGGCATCCAGTGCTCTTCGGGCTCGTCGAGGTCATAGTCATCTACGATGCTGCGAATCTGCTCCACATAGGATTTCAGGATGGTACGGTTGATAGGCGTAGCGGCGTTGGCGTCGTCGCGCTCAATGTATAGGCTAAAATCCACCTTGCCACGCTCGAGGGTGGTGCTGATGAGAGCACGCAACTCCATCTCCTTCTCGCGGTAGATGGGCGCGATGCGCGTCTGCAGGTCCATTGCCTTGCTGTTCACAGATTTGATCTCTGCGGTGATCTTCTTGCCACGGTACTCAGCTGATGCCTTACCGTAGCCAGTCATGGATAATATCATACTTCGTTGAACGTTTAATCGTTTAGCGTTTACTTTTTTACTCGGTGTTTAGAAAGACGTTCAACATTACGTCCTGCATTTTAAACGTTAAACGTTAAACGAAATTCCGCTGCAAAGGTAGTAAAAAAACGTAAAACAGAAGTTTTAATCATAAATAATGTGTATCTTTGCGCGCTAAATATTACAATCGTACAATAAATTGTAAATCGTAAATCGTCAAATTATCCAATTAAAGTGGCTTGTATCCTACATATTGAAACCAGCACCAAGGTGTGTTCCGTGGCCGTGACGGAGGATGCCCACGTCATTTTTGAGAAGACCGATGCCGATGGTCCGAACCACGCCACGAAATGTGGTGTCTTCGTGGAAGAAGCCCTAAGCTTTGCTGAGAGTCATGCCATCCCCCTGGATGCAGTGGCTATCTCGGAGGGGCCGGGTAGCTACACCGGACTGCGCATCGGCGTGTCGATGGCGAAGGGCGTGGCTTATGGACGTGGCGTACCCCTCGTAGCGGTGCCCACTCTAGAGTTACTCTGTGTGCCCGTGCTCCTCTATCGTGAGGACATCCCCGACGAGGCCCTCTTCGTTCCGATGATCGATGCCCGTCGCATGGAAGTCTATGCCGCCGTCTATGACCGTGCGCTGAAGCCCCTGCGCCCCGTGCAGGCCGATATCGTAGATGCCAACACCTACAAGGAATGGTTCGATCGCGGCCCCGTGTATTTCTTCGGCGACGGTGCGGCCAAATGCAAGGAGGTCATCACACACCCCAACGCCCATTTCATCGACGGAATTCAACCGCTGGCCAAGCACATGTACCCACTGGCTGCCCGTGCCCTTTCGCGCGGCGAACTGGCCGACGTCGCCTATTTCGAGCCCTTCTACCTGAAGGACTTCATTGCTACAAAACCGAAAGATCGTTTAGCGTTGAACGCTTAACGTTTAACGATGAATGATTCACATGACAGAAACAATAATAAACGATAAACGTTAAACGATAAACGAATGACATACAACACCCAACGCGAAAAACTCAACTTACCCGAATACGGCCGCACGATTCAGGAAATGGTAGATATCTGCATGGACCTCGAAGACCGTGCCGAACGCCAGCATTGCGCCGAAACAATCATTGAGATCATGCAAATAATGAACCCCAGTGTACGCCAGCAGCCTGACTACGAGCACAAACTATGGGATCAACTAGCCATTCTCTCTAACTATAAGCTTGACATAGATTACCCATTCGAGGTGGTGAAGGAAGAGGAAATTGCTGCCAAGCCCAAGCCTCTGAAGTACCCGATGCAGCGCATCCGTTACCGCCACTACGGCCACCTTACCGAAGCCTTCATGAAGGAGCTCAAAGAGATGCCCGAGGGCGAGGACCGCGAGCGGCTGACCAGCATGATGGCGAACTTCATGAAACGGAGCCTGTATAACTGGAACCGCGACGCGATGGATGAGCGCAAAGTGAAAGTGGATGTTGAGAGCTATACCGAAGGTAACATTGCCATCCCCGAGGATTTCCATTATGCCTCTGTCAGCAATGGGCACCTGCCTGGGAGCAACGCGAGTAAGAAGAAGAAAAGACGGTAGGCTTTGTCGTTTAGCGTTGAACGTTGAACGTTTAATGCTGATTCGAAATGCAAAGGAAATCTTAAAACTTAAACGTTAAACGCTAAACGTTAAACGAAATCACAATGAGCTCATTCCAAATCGAAGGCGGCCATCGCCTCTCAGGAGTCATCACTCCGCAAGGCGCCAAGAACGAGGCGCTGCAGGTGCTATGTGCCGTCCTGTTAACCGATGCTCCCGTTCGTATCCATAATATCCCCGACATCGCCGATGTCAACAACCAGATTCAGCTATTGCGTGACATTGGGGTGAAGGTTACGCAGAACGGCAAGGGTGACTACACCTTCCTATCGGACAACGTAAATCTAGACTATCTGGAGAGCGACGAGTTCCTGGAACGCTCCTCACGCCTACGCGGCAGCATCATGCTCGTAGGCCCGCTACTTGCGCGCTACGGTCGGGCGATGGTGTCGAAACCGGGTGGCGACAAGATTGGGCGCCGACGTGTCGATACTCACTTCCTCGGAATGGAGAAGCTCGGTGCACGCTTCAGCTACGATGCAGAGCGTAGCCTCTTCGCTATCACAGCCGAGAAGCTAACTGGTGCCTATATGTTGTTGGACGAAGCCTCAGTCACCGGCACCGCCAATATCATCCTGGCAGCTGTGCTCGCTGAAGGTACAACCACCATCTATAACGCAGCTTGTGAGCCTTATGTGCAGCAGCTCTGCCGGATGCTCAACGCCATGGGCGCACACATTGAGGGCATCGCCTCCAACCTCCTGACTATCCATGGTGTCGCTAGTCTGCACGGCACTCAGCACCGCATCCTGCCCGACATGATTGAGGTGGGGTCGTTCATCGGCATGGCTGCCATGTGCGGCGACGGCATCCGCATCAAAGATGTCAGCTATGACGACCTCGGCATCATCCCCTACACCTTCCGCCGTCTGGGCATTAATGTGCAGCGCCAGGGCGACGACATCTATGTCCCCTGCCACGACCACTACGAGATAGAATCCTTCATCGACGGCTCGTTCATGACCTTCAGCGATGCGCCATGGCCGGGTCTCACGCCCGACCTGCTGAGCGTGTTGCTGGTTGTGGCCACGCAGGCCAAGGGCAGTGTGCTCATCCATCAGAAGATGTTCGAGAGCCGCCTGTTCTTCGTGGATAAGCTCATTGATATGGGCGCCCAGATTATCCTCTGCGACCCTCACCGCGCCGTCGTCGTGGGCCATGATCACCAGCTGCGCCTGCGTGCCGGTCGCATGACATCGCCTGACATCCGTGCCGGCATCGCCCTGCTCATCGCAGCCATGAGCGCCGAGGGCACCAGCACCATCAGCAATATCCAACAAATCGACCGCGGCTACGAGGCTATCGACCAGCGCCTGAATGCCCTCGGGGCGGTCATCACCCGACTCCCATGATTCTCGAGGAAGATGTTTACAAAATAGGTTCGCTCACGCGCACACACGGCGTCCGGGGCGAGGTTGCCTTCCAATTCACGGACGATGTCTGGGATCGCGTAGAGGCCGACTACCTCTTCCTGCGCCTTGATGGCTTGCTTGTGCCCTTCTTCCTCGAGGAGTGGCGTTTCCGCTCCGACTGCGTCGCGCTTTTAAAGTTCGAGGACGTGGACAGTGCCGATGCAGCTACGGCGCTTGTGGGCGCCGATGTCTTCTTCCCCAAAGCCCTCACCCCTGAGGACATCGATGAGGAAGACCTCACGTGGCAGCATTTCATGGGCTTTGAAGTAATCCTTTTCGCTGCCGACGGCAGCAACAAGGATTGTGCGCTAGGCACCGTCACTGCCGTCTATGACCAGACTGCCAACATCCTCCTGGAGGTCACCACGCCCGACGGCGGCAGCATCCTCATCCCCGCCCACGAGGACTTTGTCCTCCGCGCCGACCACCGCGACCGCCGCCTCTACGTCAGCGTCCCTGATGAGTTATTATCCCTAAACGCATAATAGTCTCTATGATAAAAGATATACATCGGCCAAAAGTATCAACTTCCCTCCCTAACAGGGGAGAGGCTGGGCGTGGGGCCAAGCAAATCGCCATCCTCGGTTCCACCGGTTCCATTGGCACCCAGGCCCTGCAGGTCATTGCCGAGCACCCCGACCGTTTCGAAGCCCGCGTGCTCACGGCCAACAACCGCTGGGAACTGCTTGCCGAGCAGGCACGTCAGTTCAAGCCCGCTACAGTAGTGATTGCCAACGAAACCCACTACCCTGCCCTACGCGATGCCCTTGCGGACTTACCCATCGCCGTCTATGCCGGCGCCGAAGCGCTCTGTCAGGTGGTGGAAGGCACCGAAGTGGATATGGTGCTCACGGCGATGGTCGGTTTTGCAGGCCTGCCGCCCACGATTGCAGCCATCAAGGCAGGCAAGCCCATCGCTCTGGCCAACAAGGAGACGATGGTCGTGGCGGGTGAACTCATCAATGGCCTCTGCCGACAGTACCAGGTTCCTATCCTCCCCGTTGATAGCGAGCACTCGGCTATCTTCCAAAGCATTATGGGCGAGGTATCACCCATCGAGAAGATCATCCTCACGGCCTCCGGAGGCCCCTTCCGCACGTTCACGCGCGAGCAGCTGGAGACTGTCACGCCTGCAATGGCACTCAAGCACCCCAACTGGGACATGGGTGCCAAGATCACTATCGACTCCGCATCGATGATGAACAAAGGCTTCGAAGTCATCGAGGCCAAGTGGCTCTTCGGTGTGGAGCCCGAACGCATACAAGTCGTCGTGCACCCACAGAGCGTCGTGCACTCCGCCGTGCAGTTTGCCGACGGCGCCGTGAAGGCGCAGCTCGGTGTGCCCGATATGCGCGTGCCCATCCAGCTGGCCTTCTCGTTCCCCGAGCGCCTGCAGAGCAGTTTCGACCGCCTCGACTGGTTCACGATGCACTCGCTGACCTTCGAGCGCCCCGACACGGAGCGCTTCCGCTGCCTCGCCCTCGCCTATGAGAGCCTGCGCCAAGGAGGTAATATGCCCTGCATCGTCAATGCCGCCAACGAGATCGTCAACCGCGCCTTCCTCGAAGGCCGCTGCCGCTTCCTCGAGATGGCTGACATCATCGAACAAACCATGCAGCGCGCCACCTTCATCAAGCAACCCACCTACGAGGACTACCTCGCCACCGACGCGGAAGCCCGAAGGATTGCCACCTCAATCGTAAAATCGTAAAATCGTAAAATAGGTATATGAGTGTTTTCTGGATTAAAGCTTTTCAATTGATTCTGTGCTTTGCCCTCCTCATCGTATTGCACGAGGGCGGCCATTTCTTCTTCTCTAAACTATTCGGAGTCAAGGTGGAGAAGTTCTTCATGTTCTTCGACTACAAGTTCCACCTCTTCTCCACCAAGGACAAGTGGTTCACACGTCTCTTCCCCAAGATGGCCAAGAACGAGACCGAGTATGGCATCGGCTGGATTCCTCTCGGCGGCTACGTGAAGATCGCCGGCATGATCGACGAGAGCCTCGACACCGAGCAGATGAAGCAGCCCGTGCAGCCCGATGAGTTCCGCGCCAAGCCCGTGTGGCAGCGCTTCCTGATCATGGTCGGCGGCGTGCTCGTCAACTTCCTGTTGGCGCTGTTCATCTATGCTATGATCCTATTCACGTGGGGCAGCGACACGCTTCCGATGCGTAATATCACCGACGGCTTCGCCTACAACGAGATGGCCCAGGAGTTGGGCTTCCGCGACGGCGACATCCCCGTGAAGGTCGATGGCGAACCCATCGAGGGCTGGGACGGCAGCGTCTATCGCGCCATCTCCGAGGCTCAGACCGTCACCGTCCTGCGCAACGGCGCCGAGGTGCAGATCTCGATGCCCGCCGAGGGCGTCAACCTGCTGGAGATGATTGAGCAGGACCCGCGCTTCCTCGCAATCCGCGTGCCGTCACGTGTAGATAGCGTCCTGCCCAACTCGCCTGCCGCCAAAGCCGGTATGCGCAGCGGAGCTCGCCTGCTGGCCATCGACGGCACAGACGTGGATTGGTGGAACGATTTCGACCAAATCATGGGTCGCCGGGCCGATGTCCTGGCATCTGGTTGCAGCCACGAGGACAGCCTGCGCCTGCGCAACCTCACCGTCGTCTTCTCCAACGAGGAAGGCACCACGCCCGACACCGTTGCCCTGCAGCTCACCGAGCAGTACATGCTGGGCATCACCCGTCTGGGCATCGCCACCTTCTACAAGGACGACTTCGTACATCACGACTACGGCTTCTGGGAGAGCATCCCCGCCGGCATCGCCTACGGTTGGGAGACGCTGAAAGGCTATGTCAGCGACCTGAAATACCTCTTCTCCAAGAAAGGCGCCCAGAGCGTAGGCTCCTTCGGCACCATCGGCAATCTCTTCCCCGCCGTGTGGGACTGGCAGTCGTTCTGGAACATCACTGCCTTCATCTCCATCATCCTGGCCGTAATGAACATCCTGCCCATTCCCGGTCTCGACGGCGGCCACATCTTCTTCCTCCTCGTGGAAGCCATCACGCGCCGTCCGCCATCGGACAAGTTCATGGAGTGGGCCCAATACGTCGGTATGGCCCTCCTGCTGGCCCTCATGGTCCTCGCCCTCTTCAACGATGCTGTGAAGTTCCTGTTCTAAGAGTAGCTAGTTTCAGCTTCGCTGGTCTGAGGCCCTCAGTAGTAGCGGTAAGGGTGATGGCGGAGGGCGTTTGACCCGCGCGCAGAATGGCAAGGCAGCGACCTTGGAAAAGGCGGCGGTGGTCGGCCTGCGTGAGTTCATCACTGTAGTGGTCGCCGGATGAGACGGCTGCTAATTTTGCATTGCCTTCCAGCGTGAAAGCAACGTCATAATCAGCAGAAGGAACGACTCGTCCCTTTTTATCAACAGCCTCCACGCGCACATGAGCTAAGTCGATGCCATCGGCCTTCCAGACCACCGGTCCGTTCTTATCAGCCACCAGCCTCAACGCCACAGCCTTGCCGGCTGTCTCCTCGCGGTGTCGAGCTACGACCTTTCCATTGTTGCGTGCGATGGCCTCGATGTAGCCGGGTTCGTAGTTGAACTTATCCCAGCGAATCTGGCTGCGTGCCTTAGGGTTCTGGCGGTCGTTCTGCTTGGTGCCGAGGCTACGTCCGTTCATGACGAGCTCCACCTCGTCGCAGTTGGTGTAGATGGTCAGATTCAGCTCCTCGCCGGCTGTACGCGTCCAGTGGTCGGTAAGACGGCGGATGCGCTGTTTCACGCCGTTCCACTC
Organism: uncultured Bacteroidaceae bacterium; assembly: GCA_905233765.1. GTDB lineage: Bacteria > Bacteroidota > Bacteroidia > Bacteroidales > Bacteroidaceae > Physcousia. Next base: position 95,157 of record CAJOCU010000012.1, read on the forward strand.
GATATCCTGACTCTGCTCCTGGAAGCAGAGGTGCACGACGGGTTCGTCCTTAAAGATGCTCTTGGCCAGATAGGCGTTGGGCTTGGCGGTGAGGTCGATATAGAAGGCACCCTGTGCCCAGCCCTTCGCGGGCCAGCCTTGACTCTCTCCCAGGTAGTCGATGGCACCCCAGTAGGCGAGTCCGATAACCTTGGAGAGGTCCATCTCGTAGTAGTTGGGGCCCATTCCAACCATCGTGGCCTCACTCTGGTAGAACATCATCCACGGGAACTTCAGGCCGTCGCCAGGGAAGTACATATACCTATAATTATAAGCAGCGATGTCGGTCTCCATTACCAGCGGTGCGGGCAGCGAGTCGGTCTTGTGCGAGCGGCCACGCGGGTGCATGGCCACGGTGATGAGGCGCGAGTCGTCGTAGCGCTGGAGCAGCGGCTTCATCATGCGATAGGGCGTGACACCCCAGTCGCCGTAGGGCAGGTTGGGATAGGTCTGCAGCTCGTTGCCGAGGCTCCAGAAGACGATGCTGGGGTGGTTGCGGTCGCGACGAATCCACTCGGGGACATCGTGCTGCCACAGTTCAGTCCAGCGCGCGCGACCGCCGCAGTACTGCGTGAGCCATTTGTCGTAGAGTTCATCCACCACGAGGATACCTAGCGAGTCGCAGAGATCCAGCAGGCTGACACTGTAGGGGTTATGGGAGGTGCGGATGTGGTTGAAACCAAACTCCTTGAGCAGCCTGATTCGCTTCTCGATAGCACGCGGATAGGCGGCAGCACCGAGCGCGCCCAGCGTGTGGTGGTTGGCGATGCCCTTGAGCAGCACCTTGCGACCATTGAGTTTCATGCCGAAGGCAGGCGAGAACTCCAGTTGGCGCACGCCAAAGCGAGAGCGAACACAATCCGCGACGCTTCCGTCGGCATGATAGACGGTGACCTCAGCTGTGTAGAGATAAGGGTCTTCGATGTCCCAACGGTGGACATTAGGCAGTGCGATAGCAGGCAACTGGTACTCGCGTGTGCGTTGGTTGCCGCGGAACACCTCGTCGGAAGTCTGTTCTGCTATGCAGCGACCGTCGCGGTCGAGGATGCGCGTGGCAAACTTCAAGGTCTTCAGGCCGCGTTCAAGGGAGGTCACCTCTGCCCTCAAACTTACAGTGTCGGTGCCGTTGGTGGTGATGTAGAGCGGATGACGGGTGAAGAAAGTCGCGGGGTCGGTGGTGTTAAGGTGCACGTCGCGGTAGAGACCGGCACCCGTGTACCAACGGCTGTTGTTGGCCCCGCGGCTGTCGGCACGCACGGCCAGCACGTTCTTCTCACCCCAGCGCAACAGCTTGGAGATATCGGCCTCGAAGCCGAGGTAGCCGTAGTCCGTTTTGCCGATGAAATGGCCATTTAAGTAGGCATCGCCCACATAAAGGACACCCTCGAAATCGATGAGCACTCTCCTACCCCGCCACGCCTCGTCGGGCGTGAACGTCTTGCGATACCAGGCAACACCCATCTCTTTGAAGCCACGCGGAGAGAGGCGGCTCTTGATGTTGGCGCCCGGGTCGCTGGTGTCGGGACGTTCGTCATCGCCGGGTGCTACCCACGGCTGTTCGATTTGGAAATCGTGGGGCAGGTCGAGTGTGCGCCAATCGCTGTCGTCGATGGCGGGCTGCTCGGCACTAGGGACGTCGCCGGCGTGGAATTTCCAACCGAAGTTGAAGAGTTCGGAGGTACGCTGTGCTGCCAGCGGCGTAGCAATCAGCAGGGCTGCAAGGAGGAGATGTCTCATGTGAAGGTGTTAGGATTGGTTTGTGTGAAGGAGCGCTTCGGCGATGGTGAGGTCGGAGGGCGTAGTGATCTTGATATTCTCGCGGTTGCCCTCCACGAGGGTGACGGGATGCCCGAGGGCCTCAACCACGGAAGCATCATCGGTGAAGGCATCGCGGTAGGGCTGTTCGTAAGCGCGCAGCAGCAGGGGGTACTGGAAGGTCTGGGGTGTCTGCACGAGGCGGTAGAGGGAGCGGTCAACCATGACAGAGAGCCCCTTCCCCGCCCCCTCCCCTGTTAGGGCGGGGTGAAGCTGGCGCACGGTCTCGACGACGGGGATGACGGGGATGGCGGCGCCGTGGCCGCGAGCAGCCTCGAAGGTGTGGCGGATGACCGCTTCGCTCACGAAAGGTCGCACGCCGTCATGTACAGCAACAATATCAGTCCTATGCGCTGCAGCGCATAAGACTGACAAACCACTTTTTACTGAATGGAACCGTGTCTCGCCGCCATCGGCGATGGTGTGCGAAAGGGTGAAATGGTGCTTTTCGCAGAGGTCGCGCCAGAAGTCCTGTTGGTCTTTGGGCAGGACCAAAACGATGTGTATGCCAGGGACAGCACGCTCGAAGGCTTCGAGCGTGTGCATCAGTACAGGGCGCCCGCCGATAGGCAGGAACTGCTTGGGCAGGTCACCACCCATGCGCAAGCCCTTGCCGCCGGCAACAATAATAACAGACTCTTCCCCCATCTGGCAATTATTCATTCTTCATACTTCACTCCAAAGCATTCCCTCCCTGAGGGCGTCAGCAGTAGCTTTGTCCTTCAGGCGTTCCACGATGTCGTAGCCGAATTCGAAGACGGCAGCGGGTCCTTTGCCAGTGATGAACAGTCCGTCCTGCTCCACGAGGGCACCTGTGCAAGTGGCACCCTTCAGCTCACCTTCGAAACCGGGGTAGCAGGTGGCGCGCTTGCCCTCCAAGAGACCAAGACGGCCGAGGATGAGCGGAGCTGCACAGATGGCTGCCACGGGGCGGCCCAGATAGACGTGGTCGCGGAGACGTTCGTTCAGGTCATCGCAGGCGGCCAGATTGGTGGCACCGGGCAGCCCACCGGGGAAGATGAGCATCTCGGCATCGAAGAAGTCCACTTCCTGGAGAAGGGCATCGGTCTCGACGCGGATACCGTGGGCGCCGGCGACAGTGCGCTGACCCGTGATGGAAACAATCTGCAGGTCGAGGCCTGCACGGCGAATGATGTCGGCAGTGCCGAGGGCTTCAATTTCCTCGGTGCCAGTGGCGAAGAATAAGTAAACCATTTTTATTTGACGATTTGACGATTTTATGATTTGAGACAAGCCAGATACCTCTTGATGGTTTCTTCGAGGCCCAGATAGAGGGCATCGCAGATGAGGGCGTGTCCGATACTGACCTCGTCGAGCCAGGGTATCTGCTGGTGGAAATAGGCGAGATTCTGGAGGCTGAGGTCGTGACCGGCATTCAGACCGAGTCCAAGGACACGGGCGGCATTGGCAGCACGGATGAAGGGAGCGATGGCGGCAGCAGGGTCGGCAGCATAGGCGGCTGCATAGGGCTCGGTGTAGAGTTCCACGCGGTCGGCGCCGGCGCGGGCAGCGTAGTCCACCATCTCCTCGTCGGCATTCACGAAGATGCTGACGCGGATGCCTGCCTCGCGGAAGCGGGCGGTGACATCGGTGAGAAAGTTGAGGTGGGTCTTCGTGTCCCAACCGTGGTTGGAGGTAATCTGGTCGTGACCGTCGGGCACCAGAGTGACCTGCGTGGGACGGTTCTCAAGGACGAGAGCGATAAACTCCGAGATGGGGTTACCCTCGATGTTGAACTCGGTCGTGAGGCGCGGCTTCAGGTCGCGAACATCCTGGTAGCGGATGTGGCGCTGGTCTGGGCGTGGATGCACGGTGATACCCTGCGCACCGAAGCGCTCACAGTCGAGCGCCACCTGCAGCACATCGGGGTTGTTCCCTCCACGCGCATTGCGGATGGTAGCTACCTTATTGATATTGACGCTTAATTTTGTAGCCATCTATAAATTAACAGTTTGACAATTTACAATTCATCATTCGTCATTCACCATTCTAAAAGATGTCGCAAAGATACACATATAAATTAAAAGTGAAAAAAGAAAAGTGAAAAATGAAGATGAAAGGATAAAAATGAGCGCGAAAGATGCAAAAACTTTCGACTATACACTCTAATCTTTAAACTTTTTCATACCTTTGCCCTTTGAAAGCGTGCCTGCCGCACAAGGGGACATAGCTCAGCTGGCTAGAGCGCAGCGTTCGCAACGCTGAGGTCGCGGGTTCGATTCCCGTTGTCTCCACCTATGAAAAAGCTCTGTTTTGCCCTTTTCGGCAACGTCTTCCAAGCGAAGAAGTCCACTTCCGTTCAAAAGCTCTTCTGCCTTTTGGAAGAGCGTCAGGCATCTCTGCTCATCGACGAAGGTTTCCACCGCTACTTGGTTCACGACCTGCAAATCAATGTACCCTCCACGGCACAGCTGATTTATGACAATGACTTTCATGCCGACTATGTCATTTCGATGGGAGGCGACGGCACCTTCTTGGACGCTGCACGACGTGTAGGCGACAAGCAAATACCGATTCTTGGTGTGAACATGGGACGTCTAGGCTTTCTGGCCGACATCACCCCCGAAGAGCTGCAGACCGCCATTCAACAGATCTACGACAGAGAGGTGCAGACGGAAGACCGCTGCGTCCTGCAGTTGGAATACGACAAAGGGCAACCCGAGGGCTACCCCTTTGCCCTCAACGAAGTGGCGGTCCTCAAGCGCGATGTCTCGTCAATGATTTCCATCCGAGTTGATATCAACGGTGAATATTTGGCAACCTATCAGGCAGACGGTCTCATCATCAACACCCCCACAGGCTCCACAGGCTACGCCCTGAGCGTGGGCGGTCCAATCATGCAACCCGGTAGCCATACGCTGGGGCTTGTACCAGTAGCACCTCATTCGCTGACGGTTCGCCCTGTCACATTGACCGACAATTCAGTGATCACGCTCTCCGTGTCGGCCCGCAACCATCGTTTTCTCGTCTCCCTTGACGGACGTAGTGAGAAATGTGCTGAAGATGTGAAACTGACCATTCGACGAGCTCCCTATGTGATTAAAGTCCTGAAGCGCCCAAACCAGACCTTCTTCCGAACCCTACGCACTAAATTGATGTGGGGAGCAGATCCTCGGGAATGAAGAACGAGACCAAATACAGTGCGCGGCAATTGATCATTTGGTTTTGGCAGATCTTCCGCCAAGTGAAATTGCAATCGTTCATCAATGCGATGAGCGGTATTGTGCGGGTAGCCCTAGACTTCGCTTTCATCTGGGCTACCAAACTGGCAATCGACATTGCCACTGGCGCACAGCCCTCCACCCTCATATTTCATCCCTCAACCCTTTTTGGTGCCGGACTGCTCCTTATCGCTATCATGGCCTTGCAGATGGCCTTGGGCTATCTGGGTCGATGGATTGCCGCATTGCTGGGCGTCGAAGCCCAGAACCGGATGCAGCGCCGCATCTTTGAGCACCTGCTCCGCAGCGAGTGGCACGGCAGGGAACAACGCCATAGCGGCGATATCCTCAACCGCCTTGTCAGTGACACGCAGACCGTCGTCACCGTTGTCACCGATACCGTTCCACAGGCCCTCGCCGTTCTTATCCGTCTCATCTGCGCCTTCTTCTTCCTCTTCTCGATGGATGCGATGCTGGCCATCAGCGTGACGGTAATCCTGCCCATCTTCATCCTCCTCAGCCGTCTATATATCAATCGGATGCGCGCCATCACACGCGAGGTGCGTCAAACAGACAGCCGCGTCCAAGCCACACTACAAGAGAGCATTCAGCATCGTCTCGTACTGAAGACATTGGAACGTGTTCCTCTGCTGATTCAGACCCTGAGCAAGTTGCAAAGCACGCTCCGCACCCAGGTGCATCGCCGTACCTTGTTCTCTGCGACGTCCAATCTTGTATTGAACTTCGGTTTCGGGGCAGCCTACCTGTTTACTTTTTTATGGAGTGTGAACCGTCTTGCAGAGGGCACAATTACTTTTGGCATGATGACGGCCTTTATCCAACTCTGTGGTCAGATACAGGGACCTTTCCGTGAACTGACCCGCTTCATCCCCTCAATCATCAGCAGTTTCACGGCAGCTGAACGATTGGTGGAGCTGGAGGAGATTCCCATGGAAGCCGATGGGGAGCCCATTCGCTTTGAGGAAGGTGCTGGCATCCGCATCTCGGACATCACATTCTCCTACGATTCCCACAGCCGCCGCATTTTCGACCACGCCTCTTTCGACTTCCCGCCGGGCAGCACCACCGCCATCCTCGGCGAGACCGGAGCCGGCAAGACCACACTGATACGTCTGATGCTGGCATTGTTAAAGCCCAATGAAGGGAAGGTGGAGATGTATTCTTCTATTAGCGTGCCGGTGTCGGCACGCACCCGCTGCAACCTTGTCTATGTACCACAGGGCAACAGCCTCTTCAGCGGCACACTGCGCTGGAACCTGCAGATGGGCAAGCCCGATGCTACAGAGGAAGAAATGAATGAAGCGCTGAGGTTGGCGTGCGCCGACTTCGTGCTAGCACTTCCCGACGGTCTTGACACCCGAATTGGCGAGGGAGGTGCGGGCCTCTCCGAAGGGCAGGCGCAACGCATCGCCATTGCCCGTGCCCTGCTCCGCCAAGGAACGATTCTTCTGCTCGATGAAGCCACGAGCGCTCTCGACCACCTCACAGAACAGACACTACTCAGCAACCTCGTCCAGCACCACCAGCAGAAAGCGGTTGTCCCCACACTCATCTTCATCACCCATCGCACCGCCATAGTGGAACATTGCACGCAGGTGGTAACGCTCAACAGATCCACCCTGCATGAAAAATAGCATCTCACACACCGCAGGCTCTCTCCTCCCCGGGAGGGGGCGTGGATGGATCCTCACCTTCTTAAAGAACTGGACATTGCCCGTCGCCATCATTGTGGGTTCAGTGTTCTACCTGCTGTTTGCCTATGTCCCGGCACTCGACGCTGCAGGAGATACGTTCCTCCCCCTCTTCGAGACGTTGTTGCCCATCACCATATTCTTCACGCTCTTCATCACCTTCTCGAAGGTCGATTTCCACCTGATGCGCTTGCGTCCCTGGCATTTCTACGTCCTCGCCACGCAGCTATTATTAATAGGTGCGCTGGTGGCCACCACACTTTTCCTTCTCCCCTCCATTACGGGAGGGGTCGGGGGTGGGTCTTCAAAGCTCCTGCTCGAAGCCATCCTTGTCTGCGTCATCGCGCCCTGTGCGGCAGCGTCGCCCATCGTAACGGCGAAGCTCGGCGGCAATCTCACGCAGATGACCACCTTCGTGCTGCTGTCAGCCGTCGTCGTCTCGCTGCTGATTCCCGCTGTCTTCCCCCTTCTGGAGCCCCATCAGGGTTTTACCTTCCGCGTTACCTTCTGGCTCATTCTGAAGCGTCTGGCCAGCGTGCTACTGATGCCGTTGCTGCTCGGTGCCATCGTGCGCCACTGGGTCAAGCCGCTCTATGAATGGCTGATGCGCACACCGGATCTCAGTTTCTATTGCTGGGCCGTCTCGCTGTCGATTGTCGTGGGCCTCACGCTGCGCAACATCCTGCATAGTCCTGCCAGTGGCCTCCTGCTGGGTGAGATTGCGTTCTTCTCCTTCCTCACCGCCATCACGCAGTTCGCCATCGGCCGTTTCATCGGGCGCAATGCCGACGAGAAGATCTGCACGGGGCAGGGCATGTTTCAGAAAAATACGAGTCTGGCCATCTGGATAGCCTACGTCTATCTCTCATCGGTCGCCAGCATCGGTGCCGGCTGCTACGTCCTGTGGCAGAACATCATCAACTCCTACGAACTCTGGCAACACCGTAGAACCTCCGCTCCAGGCCCTGACACAACAACAGCGCCCACAACATCCCAAAGAAACAGACACCTGTGACCGTATTCTCAATGCCCAGCGGGGCAAAGGGCACACAGGACAACGAAAATAAGAGGCTATACGCTATCAACCGCTGACGCCGCAGCGTGCGACGCAGCTCCGCACGGCCCCACGAAGTAGTGGACAGCCAAAACGTCAAAGCCACAGCCACCACGAAGACCTTCGTGTCCCACAGCAGTCCCAGCACCAGCGCCGTGCGACTCGTCAGCACCTGCAGGTTGGGGGCCAGGCTCGGCAGATGGTCGCGCGTGAGGAACTGCAGAATCGTGCCAACTAACCAGCCGATGACCATCGGCCAGCAGGCCAGGCGGAAGAACTCATCGCGGCGCTGCCACGCCTGCAGCAGAAAGGCCAAACAGAGGGGCAGCGTGATACCATCGTGCGTGAAGCTGCAGAAAATGCCCATCAAGAGCATGAAACCATAGGCCTTCGTGAAGTCCTTGCGGCTGATGCGCTTGTACTGCGTCAGGAAGAACGGGACAATGCACTGTGAACCCAGTTCTATCAGCGCGTCCTCGTCGCGTGAGAAGAACAAGTGAGAGCCAGGTGCGAACAGCAGGATGAAGCCTGCCGTCACCAGAATTTCCAAGGGCGCACGATCCGTATCGATGAAACGCGCCACCAACCACACCAACAGCGTGAACATCGCCGCCGTCATCGGCACGATGATGCGAGGATCCCACACACTCTCACCAGCCTTTGGAACAAAAGCCATCACGAGGGTTGTGAACAGGAATATAAAAAGATATGTGAGCGTCTTCATACGTTTGGCGGCGCAAAGATATGTAAAAGTTTAAAGTTTAAGGTTTAAAGTATAAAGATTTTTGCGAAAAAGGCTTGTTTTGCTGTTTCCGACTGACAAGATGGCAGGCAACATCCCTTTGGCACACCTTTCGCTTGGCTGAAAATGCATTTTAACAACTCAAAAACTCATAAAAACAAAACAACTATGAAGATTCAACCCCTTGCAGACCGCGTTCTCATTGAACCCGCTGCAGCAGAAGAAAAGACCATCGGCGGCATCATCATCCCCGATACTGCCAAGGAGAAACCCCTTCAGGGTAAGGTTGTGGCCGTTGGCAAAGGCACCAAGGACGAAGAGATGGTGCTGAAGGCCGGCGACACCGTCCTGTATGGCAAGTATGCCGGCACCGAACTGGAGTTCGAAGGTCAGAAGTACCTGATTATGCGTCAGAGCGATGTGGTCGCGATCCTCGCATAGCGAGGGCTGAGTTTAAAGTTTAAAGTTTAAGGTTTAATGCAGATACCTTAGACGGCAGACTTTAAACGGAAGATTCCGCTCAGCAAAACAATTCTCATTAAACTTTAAACATTAAACTGCGCCGTAAGGCGCGCAAAAAATATGGCTAAAGAAATCAAATTCAATATTGAAGCCCGCGAGCAGATGAAGCAGGGCGTCGATCAGTTGGCCAATGCTGTCAAAGTGACACTGGGCCCGAAAGGTCGTAATGTAATTATCGAGAAGAAGTTCGGTGCTCCTCAAATCACCAAGGACGGCGTGACCGTTGCCAAGGAGATTGAGCTGGCCGATGCCTTCCAGAACGCAGGCGCACAGCTCGTCAAGAGCGTGGCCTCCAAGACAGGCGACGATGCCGGCGACGGCACCACCACCGCCACCGTGCTGGCACAGGCCATCGTCCGCGAGGGTCTGAAGAACGTCACTGCAGGTGCCAACCCCATGGACCTGAAGCGCGGCATCGACAAGGCTGTGGCCAAGGTCGTGGAGAGCATCAAGGGTCAGAGCGAGCAGGTCGGCGACGACTACAACAAGATCGAGCAGGTGGCTACCGTCAGTGCCAACAACGATCCAGAGATTGGTAAGCTGCTGGCCGAGGCTATGAAGAAGGTCAGCAAGGACGGCGTCATCACCATCGAGGAGGCCAAGGGTCGCGACACCACCATCGGCGTCGTCGAGGGTATGCAGTTCGACCGCGGTTACCTCTCCGCATACTTCGTCACCAACACCGAGAAGATGGAGTGCGAGATGGAGAACCCCTATATCCTCATCTACGACAAGAAGATCAGCAACCTGAAGGATTTCCTGCCCATCCTGGAACCGGCAGTACAGACCGGCCGTCCGCTGCTCGTCATCGCAGAGGATGTCGATAGCGAGGCACTCACCACGCTCGTCGTGAACCGTCTGCGCGGACAGCTGAAGATCTGCGCCGTGAAGGCTCCCGGCTTCGGCGACCGCCGCAAGGCCATGCTCGAAGACATCGCCGTCCTCACCGGTGGCGTCGTCATCAGCGAGGAGAAGGGTCTGAAGCTCGAGCAGGCTACCATCGAGATGCTCGGTAGTGCCGACAAAGTGACCATCAGCAAGGACAACACGACGATTGTCAGCGGTCACGGTCAGAGCCAGCTCATCAAGGACCGCATCAACCAGATCAAGAACGAGATCCAGAACACCACCTCCAGCTATGACAAGGAGAAGCTGCAGGAGCGTCTGGCTAAGCTCAGCGGCGGCGTGGCCGTCCTCTATGTCGGTGCTCCCTCCGAGACCGAGATGAAGGAGAAGAAGGACCGCGTTGACGATGCCCTCTGCGCCACCCGCGCAGCCATCGAGGAGGGTATCATCCCAGGCGGCGGTGTGGCTTACATCCGCGCCATCAGTGCTCTGGACGGTCTGCAGGGCGAGAACGCCGACGAGACCACCGGTATCCGCATCGTAGAGCGCGCCATCGAAGAGCCCCTGCGTCAGATTGTTGAGAACGCAGGCCTCGAAGGCAGCGTCGTCGTCAACAACGTGAAGGGCGAGAAGGGCGACTATGGCTACAACGCACGTGCCGACCGCTACGAAGATCTCCGCGCTGCCGGTATCATCGATCCTGCCAAGGTGGCACGCGTAGCCCTCGAGAACGCCGCCAGCATCGCCGGTATGTTCCTCACCACCGAGTGCGTCATCTGCGACGCCAAGGAAGACAAGCCTGAAATGCCGATGGGCGGTGCCCCGGGCATGGGCGGCATGATGTAATCACGCTATCGACCTCTCTACTCCCATCACCTACCTGCCAGGAGTAGGCCCACAGAGGGCGAAACTACTGGACGCGGAACTGGGTATCACCACGTTCCGCGACCTCCTTTACTACTTCCCTTATAAGCATATCGTACTACATACACGAGCTGACGGCCGATATGCCTTTTGTACAGGTGAAGGGCGAGATTCTCAGCTTTGAGGAAGAGGGGCACGGCCGCAAGCGCCGCCTGATCGCCCATTTCACCGATGGAATGGGACTTATTGACCTCGTATGGTTCCAGGCTGGGACCATCAAGTGGATCAAGAAGAACTATCTCATCGGTAAGCCATACATCGTCTTCGGGCGCCCCGGTGTCTTCAAGGACAGAATCAATATCCCCCACCCCGACATCGACCCCGCCGATAGCCTGCAGTTGGGCTCTATGGGGCTGCAACCCTACTACTCCACCACAGAGCGGATGAAGAAAGGCGGCCTCAACAGCCGCAGCATCGAGCGCTTCACCACGACGCTAATGGATAAGGTCACCAGCGTCGATACACCAGAGACCCTGCCGAACAACCTCATTCAGCATCTCAACCTCATCCCCCTCTGGCAATCGCTCCACGACCTCCACTATCCCGATTCTGCCGAGGCGCTGCGCCGCGCCACTTACCGCCAGAAGTTTGAAGAGCTGTTCTTCATCCAGTTGGGAATCCTCCGCTATGCCCGTCTGCGCCAGCAGCAGGTGTTCGGCCATGTCTTCGCCCATGTCGGTGAGCGGTTCAACACCTTCTATCGCGACTACCTGCCCTTCGAACTAACCAATGCCCAGAAGCGCGTTATTAGGGAGATGCGTCATGATATGGGCAGCGGCAAGCAGATGAACCGTCTGCTGCAGGGCGACGTAGGCAGCGGCAAGACGCTCGTAGCCCTCATGACGATGCTCATCGCCCTCGACAACGGCTACCAGGCCTGTCTGATGGCGCCTACCGAGATTCTGGCCGAGCAGCACTACGCCACCTTCCGCGAGTTCCTGCGCGATATGCCCGTGCGGGTGGAACTGCTGACAGGCTCCGTCAAGGGCAAGAAACGGCGCGAACCGATATTAGAAGGAACACGCTCGGGAGAGGTGCACATCCTCATCGGCACCCATGCCGTGCTGGAGGACACCGTGGCATTCAGCCGTCTGGGTCTCGTCGTCATTGACGAGCAACACCGCTTCGGCGTCGCCCAGCGAGCCCGCCTCTGGAGGAAGAACGAGATTCCACCCCACGTCCTCGTCATGACCGCCACGCCCATTCCCCGCACATTGGCCATGACCCTCTATGGCGACCTCGACGTGAGCGTCATCGATGAGTTGCCGCCGGGCCGCAAGCCCATCGAGACACGCCATTTCTGGGAGGAGCGCAACGAGAGCCTCTACCACGGCATCCGCACCGAGATTGCCAAGGGCCGGCAGGTCTATGTTGTCTATCCGCTCATCAAGGAGAGCGAGAAGATGGACATGCAAGATCTGGAGAATGGCTATGCCGAGCTCTGCCAGGCCTTCCCCGACCTGCGCATCTCCAAGGTTCACGGCCAGATGAAGCCCGCCGAGAAAGATGCCGAGATGGATCGCTTCGTGCGCGGCGAGACACAGATCCTCGTAGCCACAACGGTCATCGAGGTCGGCGTGAACGTCCCCAACGCCTCCGTCATGGTCATCCAGAATGCCGAGCGCTTCGGCCTCGCACAGCTGCACCAGCTGCGCGGTCGCGTAGGGCGCGGTGCCGACCAGAGCTACTGCATCCTCGTCACCAAGTACCAGCTCTCGGCCGAGACCAAGAAACGCATAGAGGTCATGTGCGACACCACCGACGGCTTCGAGATTGCCGAGGCCGACCTGAAGTTCCGCGGCCCGGGCGACCTCGAGGGCACACAGCAGAGCGGCCTCGCCTTTGACCTCCATATCGCCAACCTCGCGCGCGACGGACAACTCGTGCAGCTCGCCCGCGACACCGCCAACCGCATCCTCGATGATGACCCGCAGCAGTGCAAGCCCGAGTATGCGTCGATGTGGGCACACCTGCGTGAGCTCAACAAGAGCAACGTGGATTGGAGCAATATTTCCTGACACCTCATATACCTACTTTTGATGATTTTGTGCCTCAGAGTAGGTATTTTTTTATGTCTGTCGCCAGGAATCCTTGAACGTTTGAGAAAAAAACTATATTTTTGCCCGCAAAAATAATCGCAAGCGTATGAAACTCTCTGAACTCAAGACCGGCGAACGGGCTTATATCGTGAAGGTGAGCGGCCACGGTGGATTCCGCAAACGCATCATCGAAATGGGCTTCATCAAGGGACAACCCGTGGAGGCGCTCCTCAACGCACCCCTCCAGGACCCGGTGAAGTACAAGCTGATGGGCTACGAGGTGAGCCTGCGGCATGACGAGGCGAAGTTGATTGAGGTAACAGACTCTCTCCCCAGCAGACCCACCCCCAACCCCTCCCGTCAGGGAGGGGAGATGGCTGGCGCAGAGACCGCTATTGAACAAGGAAGTCTCCCCTTACGGGGAGATTTAGAGGGGTCTTCTGGGGGACCTTCCATCACCGTCGCCCTCATCGGCAACCCCAACTGCGGCAAGACATCGCTCTTCAACTACGCCAGCGGTGCCCACGGCCGTGTGGGCAATTACTCGGGCGTCACCGTCGATGCCAGCGTGGCGACGGCAGAGCAGGAGGGCTATACGTTCCACCTGACAGACCTGCCCGGCACCTACTCGCTCTCCTGCTATTCGCCCGAAGAGCTCTACGTGCGCAAGCACCTCACAGAGGAGCACCCAGATGTGGTCATCAACGTCATCGACGCCTCCAATATCGAGCGAAACCTCTACCTGACCACACAGCTGGTGGATATGAACCTACGCGTGGTGTGCGCCCTGAATATGTTCGACGAGTTCGAGCGGCGCGGGGACCACGTGAACATCGATACGCTCTCCACGCTGTTCGGCGTGCCGATGGTACCGACATCGTTCAAGAGCGGACGCGGCGTGAAGGAATTGCTGCACACGGTCATCGAGGTCTTCGAGGGTACCAACGCGCACATGCGCCACATCCACATCAACTACGGCCATGAGATAGAGGACGGCATCACGCATATCCAGCAGTTCCTGAAGGCCGATGAACACCTGAGCACGCAGTACTCCACGCGCTATATGGCGCTGAAGCTGCTGGAGCACGACGCGGAGATGATTCATTTCGTGGAGAGCCACGTCGAGAGCGAACACCGCAGCGAGGACCGCAAGCGACTGATGGCCTCCCGCGACTATGCCGGAGCCCGCGTGCTGGAGGAGACGGACGTGGATCCTGAGACGGCCATCATGGATGCCAAATACGGCTTCATCCACGGCGCCCTCGCCGAGGCGGAGTTCCGCACGGGCACCAAGGAAGACACCTATAAGACCACACACCGCATCGACGCGCTGCTGTCGAACCGCTTCCTGGGCTTCCCCATCTTCTTCCTCATCCTTTACGTGATGTTCCAGACGACCTTCACGCTGGGGCAGTACCCGATGGACTGGATTGAGGCGGGTGTGGCGTGGCTGGGCGAATGGATAGGCGCCACGATGAGCGAGGGGCCGCTGCGGTCGATGCTCGTGGACGGTGTCATCGGCGGCGTGGGCAGCGTCATCGTGTTCCTGCCGCAGATCCTGATTCTCTACTTCTTCATCTCCTTCATGGAGGATTCGGGCTATATGTCGCGTGCCGCCTTCATCATGGATAAGCTGATGCACCGCATGGGGCTGCACGGCAAGTCGTTCATCCCGCTGGTGATGGGCTTCGGCTGCAACGTCCCTGCCGTGATGGCTACGCGCACCATCGAGAGCCGCCGCTCGCGACTGATTACGATGATGATTCTGCCGTTTATGTCGTGCTCCGCGCGCTTACCGATATATATCATGATCGTGGGGACGTTCTTCGCAGCGCAGTGGCGCAGTATGGTGCTGGTGTCGCTCTACGCCATCGGCATCCTGGTGGCCGTGGTGGTGTCGCGCATCTTCTCGCGCTTTATCATCAAGGGCGAAGACACGCCTTTCGTGATGGAGCTCCCACCCTACCGCTGGCCGACCGCCAAAGCCATCGGGCGTCACACGTGGGAGAAGGGCAAGGAGTACCTGAAGAAAATGGGCGGCATCATCCTCGTTGCCAGCATCATCGTGTGGGCACTGAGCTATTTCGGCCCCACCCCCGACCCCTCCCCTGTTAGGGAGGGGAGCGAGAATACTTCTGCTGCCAGCAATTCACCCCTCCCTAACAGGGGAGGGGGCGGGGAAGGGGCCGTTGGGGCCGCTGGGGTCTCCATGGAGGATTCCTACCTCGGTCGTGCCGGAAAGGCCATCTCCCCCGTCTTCGCGCCCCAGCACTTCAACTGGAAGCTGGACGTGAGCCTCATCGCCGGCGTAGGTGCCAAGGAGATTGTGGCCAGCACGATGGGCGTACTCTACTCGGGCGACGATAGCTTCGGCGACGACGATACCTTCAGCGAGGACAAGGCCAAATACACACGCCTGCGCCAGCAGATGGCCGCCGACGGCATCACACCCCTCACGGCCTACGCCTACCTCCTCTTCATCCTCCTATACTTCCCCTGCCTGGCCACCATCGTAGCCATCAAGAACGAGACCGCGTCGTGGCGCTGGGCCCTCTGTGCCGCCCTCTACACCACCTGCCTCGCCTGGCTCGTCTCTGCCGCCGTGGTGCAGATTGGACAGCTGTTTTAATTACGAATGACGAATAAAAGATTCTATCTATTTTAGGAATCATTCGTCACTCATCATTCGTCATTCATCATGCAATCAGTACTAGTCGCTCTCATCCTTCTAGCTTGCGTGGCCTACACCGCCCGCCGCCTGTGGAAGCGCTTCACGAAGAAGCGTGAGGATGACGCGCATTGTGCCGGGTGTCCCCTGGCCGACACCTGCCAGCACAAACCCTCTTCCTCCCCTTCAGCTACTACCCCCGATTGCTGTCAAAGCAGCCACCACACCTGCTGCCACCAAAAATAGACCATTGCTGCTTTTCCACACGATGTTCGGCACCGAACCTGCCTTCACATAGAGGATTCCATCACGATGTGGGAGCCATCTCATCATGATGTGACAATCATTCCATCATGATGGAACAATCATTCAATCATGATGGAATAATCATTCAATGATGATGGAATGATGAACACGTTGGGATGTTAGGGGCGGAAGAAGGTGAGGCAGGCCCCTTTCTCGCCTTTTCCTTGCATCCCCTCCACTTTAACCCTTTCCATTCTGAAAGCCACCGCTCCTACGTGCCATCTACAACCATTTTCAGGCGAGTAAGGTAAAAAATTGAGATTCTTATGGCTGATTCGCAAGACTTTCTTACTTTTGCAGCGAATATAAATGGAATATCATGCCTGGAACGGTAAAAATGAAAAGATATTTATCAAGCATATTGATTGTGCTTTTAAGTGCTGTATCGTATGCCCAGATACAAGATGAATACCTTTGGCTTAAGGGTACAGGCGATTTCTATATTAACTTCAACAACAGCTATTGTCAGTTAGAGTATTCTTTTGATAAGGTCACATGGAATGAGGCTGTGCTCACTTCTGCAGACAAATTCTCAACATTTACAAAGATTCCAGCTAATACAAAGGTCTATTTCAAAGGCATCAATGACGAGAAGAATACATATTGGGGTGCTGACTGGTGGGGGTGTATTCGGACTACGACAGAAGCCATGTACTCTTCTAATAGTGGAAACGCGAGGTTTGATGGTAAAGACCCCAACGGGAACTATATCATCGCAGGAGGCAATATGCTCTCTATCGTCTTTGGAGATGACTTCACGGAAAATCGACAATCAGCAGTTTATTCTACATTAAGTCGTGTGTTGATGGGCAATGGGTTGATAAGAGATGCCAGCAACTTGTACATAATGCCAGGAGAATATGGAACAAATAATGCTAGCTTCAAAAGCTATGGAAATCAATATGGAACTTTCCAATGGTGCTTTAATATGACAGATGGCCCTCACGTGAAATATCTTTCTAAGGACTTGTTTACCGAGTGTAAAAACTTACGTCAAATATGGTATGAAGGGGATGGAAGTGAGACGGATGTCGCCTGGTTTGATTCAAATACGAGTTCTGAAGTTGAAGAATTAGTAATATATGTTCCTGAGGGCGTTACGATAAAGAATATGCCTGCGAAGGCTGTTGTACAAACAGCTACAAATATTCATCTCGTCCCATTTAATAAGGACACGAAGGACACAGTAAAACAAGTGTACAACGTCAACGGCCAATCTTTGGGGCAACTTCAGCGAGGCTTGAACATCATTCGAACCTTAGACGGCAGCACCCACAAGGTGCTGGTGAAGTAATCCTTCACGAAAAAAATTTTGCGGAAAACCCTACGAACCGTCCGCCAGACTGCTGGCGGAGGGTTCGCAGTTTTTTTCACGAAACTTGGTCTCGTACTAGTTCCTCAATCCTGTCAGGTCAAACTGATAGACATTGTCTGCAACTTGGACTTGTTCGAGGAAGGCAATCATATAGATGGAATAATAGGTGATGTGTGTTTTATTCGATCAGCTGAACGTGAGGTGGTCGGCGGCGGCATCGACACGGATGGGATGGTCGCGGTTGACGGTGCCGGCGAGGATGGCCTTGGAGAGGTCGTTGAGGAGCAGGCGCTGGATGGCGCGCTTCACGGGACGGGCACCAAACTCGGGGTCGTAGCCCTCGCGCGTCAGCAGGTCGATAGCGGCGTCGGTGAGTGCGAGCGTGATGCCATTCTGGCTGAGCATCTTCTGCACGGCGCTGACCTGCAGCTTCACCACTTCGCGGATCTCGCTCTGCGTGAGCGGCTCGAACATGATGGTCTCATCGATACGGTTCAGGAACTCCGGGCGGATGGTGCGCTTAAGCATGTCGAGGACATGGGCTTTGACCTCTTCAAGCACGGCCCCCCTTACGGCCCCCGAGGGGGCTTCTATTCCATTGTTGCCAGAGGACTTTTCAGCCGTGTCCCCCTCGGGGGACGACAGGGGGGCCAATTTCTCCCTGATATACTCACTGCCGAGGTTGGAGGTGAGGATGATGATGGTGTTCTTGAAGTTGACGGTGCGGCCTTTGTTGTCGGTCAGACGACCGTCGTCGAGCACCTGCAGCAACGTGTTGAACACATCGGGGTGCGCCTTCTCAATCTCATCGAAGAGGACCACGCTGTAGGGCTTGCGGCGCACGGCCTCGGTGAGCTGTCCGCCCTCGTCGTAACCCACATATCCCGGAGGGGCACCGATGAGTCGGCTGACGCTGTGCTTCTCCTGATATTCGCTCATATCGATACGCGTCATCATCGTTTCGTCGTCGAACAGGAACTCTGCGAGCGCCTTGGCCAGCTCGGTCTTACCGACACCCGTGGTGCCAAGGAAGATGAACGAGCCGATGGGGCGCTTCGGGTCTTGCAGCCCGGCACGCGAGCGGCGCACGGCATCGGCGACGGCACGGATAGCCTCGTCCTGCCCGATGACCCGCTTGTGCAGTTCCTCCTCCAGGTGCAGGAGCTTCTCACGCTCGCTCTGCAGCATCTTCGACACGGGGATGCCCGTCCAGCGGCTCACCACCTCAGCGATGTCGTCGGCGGTCACTTCCTCCTTGACCATCGCCTCGGCGCCTTGTGCCGAGCGCAGCTGCTCCTGAATCTTCTGGATCTCCGCCTCGAGGGCCTGCAGGCTGCCGTAGCGGATTTCCGCCACGCGGCCGTAGTTGCCTTCGCGCTCGGCGCGGTCGGCCTCGAACTTCAGCTGCTCTATCTGCTGCTTGTTGGCCTGTATCTTAGCAAGAAGGCCCTTCTCGCCTTCCCACTTGGCCTTCATCTGCTGCTCCTGCTCTTTGAGGTCGGCGATGTCCTTGTTCAGCTGCTGGAGCTTGTCGGAAGCGGGAGAACCGCTTCCCGCACTGCCCTCCGCTTCGCGGCGGATGGCTTCGCGCTCTATCTCCAACTGCTTCAGGCGGCGGGTGATCTCGTCGAGCTCCTCGGGCACGCTGTCGCGCTCCATGCGGAGCTTAGCGGCGGCTTCGTCCATCAGGTCGATGGCCTTATCGGGCAGGAAGCGGTCGGTGATATAGCGGTTGGAGAGCTCCACGGCGGCGATGATGGCATCGTCCTGGATACGCACACGGTGGTGGTTCTCGTAGCGCTCCTTCAGACCACGCAGGATGGAGATGCTGGAGAGCGTGTCCGGCTCATCTACCATCACACTCTGGAAGCGGCGCTCCAACGCCTTGTCCTTCTCGAAGTACTTCTGGTACTCGTCGAGGGTCGTAGCACCGATGGCGCGCAGCTCGCCACGTGCCAGTGCGGGCTTCAGGATGTTGGCGGCGTCCATGGCGCCCTCACTCTTGCCGGCACCCACGAGGGTGTGAATCTCATCGATGAACAGGATGATACGGCCCTCGCTCTTCGTCACCTCGTTGATGACGCTCTTCAGACGCTCCTCGAACTCGCCTTTGTACTTGGCACCGGCGATGAGGGCGCCCATATCGAGCGAGAAGAGCTGCTTCTCGCGCAGGTTCTCAGGCACGTCGCCACGCAGGATGCGATGCGCGAGTCCCTCCACGATGGCTGTCTTACCCGTACCCGGCTCACCAATGAGGATCGGGTTGTTCTTCGTGCGGCGCGACAGGATCTGCAGCACCCGACGGATCTCCTCGTCGCGACCGATGACGGGGTCGAGCTTTCCAGCGCGCGCTTCCTCTATCAGATTACGCGCGTACTTCGAGAGGCTCTGGTAGGTGTCCTCGCTGGACTGCGACTTCACCTGCTGCCCGCCACGCAGCTCGCGGATGGCGGCGCCGAGGTCTTTCTCCGTGACGCCCGCGTCCTTCAGGATCTTGGCGGCGGTGCAGCTGCTGCCCACGAGAGCCAACAGCATCACCTCCAGGCTGACGAACTCGTCGCCCTGCTTGCCCGCCAGCTCCTCGGCGCGCGTCAGGATGGTATTGGTTTCACGAGCCAGATACGGCTCGCCGCCCTCCACACGCGGCAGACTCTGCAGCTGCGCCTCCAGGGCCTGGCTGACAGCCTGCTCGTTGACAGAGAGCTTACGGAACAGGAACTGAACGACCTGCTGACCGGTCTTCATGATGGCGGCAAGCAGATGCTCCGGCTCGATGGCCTGCTGCCTGCGGGCCTCAGCCGTGCGCACGGCCTCCTGTATGGCCTCCTGCGCTTTGATGGTAAACTTGTCGAAATTCAT
>CAJOCU010000013.1 GCA_905233765.1 uncultured Bacteroidaceae bacterium
AACAGAAATCATGAAAATTGCCGCATAACGATATATCTATCGAAAATCCTCAATGCAAAAAGAAAAAAAGAGGATGTGCCTATTTTGACACACCCTCTTTTCTATGACAGTGCTAACTCGAGTTAGAAGAGAGCGCGGATAGAGGAAATGACACGAAGGATAAAGATAATAGCGCAGGGAACGCCCAGGACGCAGAAGATCCACCACATGACACTATACATTGTCGTGTGTATCGGTGCCTGAAGGTAAATACCGTCAAAGAACCACGAACGGACCCAATTGTACGGGACCCATCCGCCATGGAACATTCCAGCGAACCATCCATACTCTTTTCCACCCTCAATCGAGAATATCCATACAAGGAGGAACACAATGGCCAAGCCAAATAGGTTGCCAATAAACGACGCAACCGCTGTTGATTTTTGATCTAATTCAGACATAATTAAAATAATTTAGGGTTAATAATTAGTGATTATTTAATGACTATTTTTCTTTGCCTCTTCGATTTTATTAATGAACGATGTAGGGGTGTCGGCTGACAAATTCAAAGCTATAGCTGACTGCTGCCATAAACGAGCCATTTCTAGGGCCTCGTCATAGCGCGAGAACTCGAAGTAAAGATGAGATAAACTTACTAGAACAAGCATTGTATTCATCTTATCAATGCCATTCGGAAGGACCATATCACGTTGAACCTCCATCACAGATAATGCCAGAGTCATCGCATCCTGCTTCTTAAGACTGCACGCGAGATCAGCATATACCTTAATTATAGCTACATTATCACTATCGTATAGCATATGAGCATCCATCAGATTGATACAATGATGCATGATGTCAAAAGCCTTTTGTAAATCTCCTTTTGCCTGAAATGCCTTTGCGAAAAAGAGGACGTATTCTATAACAGGGTCGGTTCCATCCCAATCATTGTACACCGCTATTATGTCATCATACTTCTGTTCATTATATAGAGCCTGGAGTTTAGTCACCTGATTCACCCTGCCACGCGTTAAATCATCTGCCCTACCACCAGCCTTATTATAGACCCATTGCACATCTTCCGTCTGTTTGAAGAAGGAAGCTACGTAAGACCAACGTTTATACATTTCCTCTTGCTCCTTAAGTAGAGACCGCGATAAGACATCTTTATAGATGGTTCGAATCAATGGTGATTCGGGTGAATAAATATTAAGCCGTTTTAGGGCAGGCGAGAGGTCCGGATGCGGAGCTAAGCGCATAGTATATTGGTGCTTGTATAGAGCCCTCCAATAATCAAGACGTTCGGACTCACTAAAGTAGACATCTGCACGTATATAAGTGACCCATTCATATAGTCTTTGGTAATCCCCCAACTGTAGATAAACCCATGGTAAAACCCTTGCCTGCTTTTGCAGGTTTTCAGTATCTTTTGAGCACTGATAAGAGTCACTTCCCCCCATAAAATCCGTATGGGGTATACAGACATCAAGCAGCCCCTCAAAATAATCTATGATAAGACGACCAACCTCTTTTCTCTTATCTGGCAAAACACTTGAGATGGCTTTATAATGGGATTTTGAAGGTAAGTAATAGAGTTTCTCTTTCATCTTACATAGCCCCAACACATATGGACGAATCATGGCCCACTGTAATGGTTTTGGAGCAAAAGCCCCATTGATTTCCTCTTCTGACAAGCCCTTGGGAACTAAATAAAGGGCCATTAACACCTGAACTGCAAGTTGTCCCCCTTGTTCTTCGTCAAACTGTTCTAAAATGTTCTTGATCAATAAACGGAACACGTCATCTTGATTTGCAACATTGGAGAGGTCTGTGATGTATTTGTCAAGTTCCTCGTATGAGCCAAAACAGACCATTAAATTCAGAATATGCGACAACAATTCAGGGCTACCACTAATATTGGAAGATGCGAGTTTTTCACTCTGCCGCCCTTCTTCATCAAGGGCCTTTCCATATTGTTGTAAATAATTGGTTATGTACTGACGAGCCTGGCTCACATATAAATTTTTTATCTCCAACGATTCTGCTTTCATAACGCTTTGCAAATGTAGTTGAGCTTTTGTATTTAAAGACGCACTACATATTAGACGAATTTGTGGAAGGTTAGAAAGCGCATTCAACAAGACCTGTTCATCACTTGTCATGGAATCCAGATTATCCAGTACGACATAAATGGGATGTGATAACCTTTTCTTAAGCTTTTTCGCTAATAACTTATATCTCTTGACTGATGAATAACTTGTAATAGATGTCATTGTATCCTGGTACGAATCGGATAGGTATTCCATCGCTTTTTCTCTGTTTCCCAACGCATATCGAAAACTGAAAAAGAACACTTTAATCATCATACTTATCATCCCCCATATCATGGAGAACAGGCATCCCCACATCTCCTCGTTTTCGCTCTGCTTACGAGTTTTCACGCCTATTGCTTCCAATAATTCGACTAGAATATAATCGAAAGTATTGTCAACAGTTATCATCTCGAGCCAATCAAAATATATTACAACAGGCTGACTAGGAGCTTTACGTAAGCGCTGGACAAAATAAGCAAGAGCATAAGACTTTCCACGTCCGCGATAGCCCGTGACGCTCAACCACTTTTTGTCAAATGACTCCACCCAACTATCAAAAGAAGAGTCATACCGACTGAGATCAAAAAGGGACTTTGAGCGACCTGCAAGAATAGCCTCTTGTCTTACCACTTCTTTATCGAAAGATTCTGTTACTGTTTCAGGGTATTCTTGGTCTAGAAATGCTTTTAAATCATCTAGCACAAAAGCACCCAAATCTGCAACATTGTCATACTCGCGTACAGGAAAGCGCTCTTGCTGACGAATTTTCGTCCTCAGGGCTATCAACTTCTTCTCTTTTGTGGAATTCGGTTGTTCTTTGAATTCTGATTTAACAACGACCTTATCCGAGCGCAAATAGAATGCAGCGTTGACCTTTGAATCATCAGGAGATGCGTCTTTCAATGCTCCATATTGCATTTCCATTTCCGTGATGCTCATTCCTTCTTCAAGAGCTTTGTTTAACCATGGGTACTGGCGTTTAATGCTTTCGCCCATTTCTCCCAAATCCTCATTAGAAGGAACCCATCCATATCGATTGCCAACAATACCTATAAAGAAAGGACGAGAATTATCTATCTCCCTCAAACAAGTTTCTATAACACGCCCCTGTTTGGCAGCACTTTCGGTAATACCCCAACGTAAGTCCAAGGGAACAAATTCAACATCCCTTTTTTGACATAATTCTTTAATTTGCGGAAATATACGCGTCAATGTTTCGCGTTCCTCATTCATATCTGCAAATGTAGAAGAAATAAACAACCGTAGTTGTCTATGGCGGTGAGCATGACTCGTATTCATAGGGTATAATCAATTTTATACATTTTCCGCCCCAAAAGTAGTGATAAATATTAAAAGAGAAGAATAAAAAAGAGGAAAAATTGGGGCTAATGCTAAAAAACGAGGGAGAAGAGAGAAAAAAGGTCCCCGAAGCAAAAAGCGAAACCAATCAGCTTGATAAGTTTCGCTCTTTATTATGACCGTGCTAACTTTATTAGAGTGCGATAGAATATCCAAATTTCCTTATCAGTATTCATACTTATACTTATTCAGAATATTAAATATTATATTAGGTGAAATTGTGTAATGTCCCACCCATCTCTTGGACCAACTCTTTATAAATCCCATTCTCTCGTTCTATGGCCTTTATTACATCATTATCTGCTGTTTCAACAATTTTCCTTGCATAGGGAAGATTAAGATAACTTCCTATGCGGACTGTTCTGCTATCATATAATTTACCAAATAATTTCTTGTAAGCATAATTATGAAGAGCATGAGCCCTCCCATACTGAAAAGAAGAACCACCATAGGAGTGCCAGGCTGTTATTTTGGCCCATTCTGCTTGATGCAGCATTCTCTCCCAATCATGGCTCTTAAAACTTAAAAAAGCACATGCCATATAAAAATCGTAATATAGAGGGTCTGCAATGCTAGTTGTGGCAAACGTATCTTGTTCGATTAAGAGATTTAGTAAGTGAGCAGCTTGAACTAGTCCGTTTCCCGTTGTCTTAAAAGCTAAAACATGGCAGATGCTCAAATATAATGTCTTGAAAGCATTTTTATATTTATCCGAATCATAGAAATCTTCCATTAAATCGAAAATAATCATTGTTTCCTTTAAAGCATCTTCCAATTTTTCTTCCTCTATAAAAGCATTTGCTCTAACAAAACGTTTCTGTAATATCTCTTCTTTAGAACCTGTGACTCTATTTAGAATGCCAGTTATGCTGTTGACGGCTTTTGAAGCTCTGCCTTCTGCAAGAAATGCATTTGCTTCCATTATTGATGACTGGGTCTTGTTTTTTTGTATTAGAGCAAGTTGTCTGTAACACCATGCTAGATCTTGTGTCCTGTTAAGGCTTTTTGCAGTACGTATAAGTCTATAGTAATATATTTCCTTGGACTCAAAAGGAATATCATTTATAGGTTTCCCTAACAATAGTTGTGTCGAATAAGAAAAAGGAATATCTTTAAAATGAGACCATAATAAAGTATGGTAATGGCTAGGAAGTAACTTTGAGGTTTCTGGTGAGAGTAAAACAGACAACACGCGTTGCTTCATCAAACTAACATCCTCTCCCATTTCGAAGGGAAGATGCCAAATAAAAAGATAAATTGATGCTATTGAAGAAGACATCTCTTTTAAACGATCTTGTTGTTTGTACCACCATTCAATCATGTGATAACCAATATTTGCAATTCCCGATGTCCCATAATTCAGCTTCACGTCATTACACCATCCGCTTTGCATAAGCCTTAATTTTGAAATATTCCCATGGCAAAACTGTAGAACCCATGGTCGAATAATTGCCCATTGCGCCATTGATATTTGACAAGCTTCAAGAAAATCACTTTCGCTAATACCTTCATCACCATGCATAGCCAAAACTATCAATGCACGTGCAGAACAACCTTGTAAATGGTTTTGGCTAAAAGTCTTATCTCCATCGCACATTAATAGATAAAAGATAGACAATGTCGTTTTTGTCAATTCATCAATTCGATCGTTAAGTTTTTCGTGGGAACCAAAATTAATAAGGGAGTTTAAAAGAATGGAGAGTGTTGCAGGATTGCTGTCTTGTATTTTCTGACGTTGTTCATCTGTAAATCTTTTTCCATATAGTTTTGTGAAATTGATTACAAATTCACTTTGTATTCTCCCTGAAAGACCATGTTGGTTAATAGTGTCACAATGGTGAATCTGCATAGTATCAGCAAAAGAGCTTTCACTAGCAGCAAATATAAAATGAGTGTTTTCAGACATTGATAGCCTCTAATCCAACAGCATTTCTGTCTGTTCAAAATCGAGAAGGGACGCATTGTCTATAGCTATCATTGACCACTCATCTTCAGGAATTTTATTTTCGCCCAATTGCATGAAAGCAAAGAAATCATCCATCAAATCTTTAGTGGGATCTGCACTTTCAAAATCATAATACAAAATCCTATGGGAGGGATTCTTTTCTCGCATATATTTTGTCGTCACAGCTAGATTATTTGACGTACCAGACCCTGAAGCCCCTGTGATAAGTAGCAAACCATATCCATTTCGTTTCCACTGTTCCATATTCTGTTCGATATTGGGTAATTGGAATAAAGTAAAAGAATGGCGCTCTAAAGCAGCTTCATGGCGTTGAAGAATTGAGGTCTTAAGATCGCTTCCTTCTTCAGGGAATTCCCTTTTTATCATCGAAATGAGTTCTTGGAGCAGAATGTTGCCTAATTCCTTAGCCGAAGTATATATGTGAACGGGATAATCCTTTTGATGTATAATCTTTTGCCTAAGACAATTTAACTTCTTATATGCTAATGAATCTCTAACTTCATAATACTCATTTGGTAATTGTACTTCATCAGACTTAATAAAAAAAGATGCATTTGGACAGGCCTTATCCCGAAGTGCAGCGTAATCCATCTCTATTTCAGTCATACTGGCAGATTCAGCAATTTTCGACTTCAGCCACTCTATATTTTGAGAAACAGAAGGACGGCTTGAAGATAATTACTTTTCCGTAGGCATCCATCCGTATCTATGTCCAATGATTCCAATAAAAAAAGGACGAGAATTGTCAATTTCTTCCATGCACGAAGCCAATACCAACCCATTACGGCTTTCTTCTTCTGTAATACCCCATCTCAAATCTACTGGCATGAAATTCAAGAAACGTTGTTCGCAGTAATCTCGGATTTGTGGAAATATGATGGTATTCAGATAGTCACGCTCCTCATTCATATCACGAAAGGTGGAAGAGATAAAAACTCGTATTGTTCTTGATTTCATAAATACTTGGTTCTAATTTAATTCTTCGTTTTGATATTGTTGAATCTATACTATGAATAAACTAATCCAAATAGTATTTCTTTCGCTCTTCAGGAGTCAAAGGCCTTTTCTTGAACCGCTCGCGTGTTTGGTCTATCAGTTCTTGGAGAGGGAGGAAGTCCCAGATTTGTGTCTTGAAGCGAGTGCTAGCAATAATCCGCCTTCCATCTTGAGAGAAGTGCGCTTTGTCAAAGAAACCACACTCAACAGAATAAACTATATCTCCAGTCAGAGCTTCCTTAATTTTTATCAAGTCCTGAGATGTGCCTATCAGTTTGTAGAAGCCATCAGGGCTGTAATCTTCGCAACAGATGTCTTCTGGGACATCGATTCCTCTATCAATAAATGGGTCAAAGGAAGTAGCATTCTCAAAATCAGATATTCTAATGGTTCCATCTACAGAATAACTGACCATTGAATCTGAATCAGATGCTACAGCAATAGAAGTTATTTCATCATCATGATTGACGAGCGTCTTTATCAACTCCATTTTCTTTGAATCCCACAGGTCAACGCTCTTCTCTGAAGCTGTAATGATGTAACGATAGTTGCTACTAAAGAATGCTCGATATGAACTGCGTAGTTGCATACTTATCGTTTCTTCAACCTTGCCTGTATCAGAATCTATCAATGCCAAGGAGTCATTGCATCCGACCATTATCTGGCTCTCATCTACATTAAAAACAGCTGAATACAAACCATTTAATTCCAACTCCTTACTATACAAGAGCTTCCTTTGGGGTATATCCCAAACAGCGATATATTGCGGAGATAAGAGAGCCATTCCTGCTACTATCAGTTTTTTTCCAGAAGGACTTAAAGACAATACTTTGTTTTGGAAAAAAGGAGATTCCAATGCGGTCTGGAGTTCGCCTGTCTCAGTATCCCAAATGAGAATGGTCCTTGAGGTCCCTATTGATGCTAGCACCCTCCCATCTGCACTTATAGCTATGTCTGTGCTATATGCAACCCTTGTCTTATTATCATCCACTTCCAGATTTTGCACAGGCCCTGCAAAAAAATGGAAGGGATCATCGCCCGTCTGTTTCGACGGAAGGACACGTTTTTCCTTCGGTGTCGTTTCAAAAACAGACAATATAGCATCAAGTCGCTGACCTGTATTAATAGTCATTGGCTCGCTCTTAATTATCAGATTGGCGATAACCTCTTTTAATGATTCCTCATAAATTGAGTGAATCAGTTTTCCTGTTTGCGCGTTCCAGATCCGAATATATCCGTCTTTAGCTGTAGAAATGAGATGCTCTTCATTCGGTGAATACAACACCTGAAGGACACGCTCTGTGTGTCCTTCAAGCACCCTTTCAACAGTACCATCTTTCCTGTCCCAGATTCTAATCTTGTGATCGTCAGATGCCGAGGCTATCTTTTGACCATCAGGACTTATGGCCACAGACGTGGCCTTATGTTTGAGGCTATAGACTGGAGCGTCAACAGCTACTCGCAAAGCGTATTCGGCCTCCGCCACTCTAGGTCGTTCTGGAGAAAGAAGATTGTGGGGCAAAGCCTCTAACGCCAGCAATTGAGCCATATAACCATCTGTGCGTGAGAGGGCGATGGCCTTTTCTGCCAACAGGCGGCTATGAATCTTTAGCAGGTTATCCCTCTGTTCTTTAATCCTTTGTTCCTCTTCCGCTTTCTCCTTCTCATATCTTTGCCAAAGCATATCAAACCCTAAGCCAAGCATTCCTGCAACAATCTTCACAACAGCAGCATCGCGACCTTTGTCATTAATGTCACCCTGCTTGTTGTTACCTTTAGGCAGTGGGCAGTCCTTACAGAGTCGCTGTGGGCCGTCCTTGTATTCCTTCACATTGGCGCCTAAACGTTCGTTATCATCCGTGAGACCGCGCAATGCTGCTGGCAAACACTCCTCATCGGGATTCTTGGAATAGGCGACACCGTCAACAATGAAGGGGAAGATCTTATCTGTCTTACCCATTCTGATGAACTCCTCCACTTCTTTGTTCACCCAAGGTGATTGTGCGGAATGAGGTGAGCATACGACAATGAGATTCTTTGAACTTTCCAGTGCCTGATGGATCTGCTGAGGAAGGTTGCCAGCACTCAATTCATCAATATCTCTGAATATAGGTCGCAAATCCTGTGGCAGGTCATCTCGTCCGTTCAAGGTCATGGGCAGATGGTAATGCTCCAACTCATGTGCCAACCACTTAGCCCACTCCTCATCGTGTCGAGTGTAACTGATAAAAGCAAAATAAGCTTTGTCCGTCATACACTTTAGGTTAGTTTTCCGCCCCAAAGATAGGGAGAATAATTAAAAGAGAAGAATGAAAAGGGAAAAATTAGGAGTGAAGAGAGAAAAAAGGGGAAAAGACAACATTGTCAACGAAAAAAGTGTACCTTTGTCGCCACAAAAGGAATGCAGGAACATGAAACGCATTATTTTTTTAGTTGTTAGCTTAGTATTTACGGCTTCCATCAAGGCCGAGGGCATCGACCGCAACACCGCCTTGAAGAAGGCACAACGGTTTATGCCGGGAAAAGAGTTTATAACGGGCAAGGCCCTTCCGTCGGCCCGCGCCAAGGCGCCTCGCAAGAACGATGCTTTCTACATATTCAATGCAAAGGACGATGGCGGCTATGTCATCGTCAGTGGCGACGACCGCACCACGGAGATTCTCGGTTATGCCCAGCAAGGTCATCTCGATGTCGATCAGATTCCCGAAAACCTGAAATGGTGGCTGGACAGCTATGCCCGTCAGATTGAAGCCCTGGGCACATCACTCACTTCTGCAAAACATAGTGGCGTGACACAGGGCGCTCCCATTGCGCCATTGATAACAGCCCAATGGGCTCAGCGTGCGCCCTATAATTATATGTGTCCCGACGGCAACTATGTCGATTTCAACGAAGAGGGCTACGATGCAGACAATCGCTGCGCTACAGGCTGTGTAGCGACCGCAATAGCACAGGTGATGTATTATTGGAAATGGCCCGAAACCTGTCCTGCTATTGATGGCTATTTGTGCCGTGAGCACTCCATCAATGCTCTTCCCAGCACTACGTTTAAGTGGGACTTAATGAAAGACACCTATTCAGCCCAAGAAACAGGCAAGTCTGCTGACGCTGTTGCAGAACTTATGCGCTATTGCGGACAGGGCAGTGATATGATCTATGGCACCGACGGGTCGGGTACAATGTATAACCTTTCTAAAATGGTATCGATCTTCCAGTACAGTCCAAACTGTTATGAATTGAATCGTGATAGATATAGCACTGAACAATGGGAAAGTCTTATATATGACGAGTTGGCTGCCCATCGCCCCGTATTATACTCAGGGCTTTCGTTGGATGCAGGACACGCCTTTATCGTTGACGGATATGACGACAATGGCCTTTTCCACATCAATTGGGGCTGGGGTGGTAAAGGCAATTCCTACTTCCTGCTAACTATTGCCGACCCTCGCGCGGAAGAAGGAGGACCCGTTTCTGATGTTGCTTTTGAGTTTCAACAAGATGCCGTATTCGGACTCAAGCCAGCAGAATCAGACGAAATTATGCAACCTCGTCTCGCCTCATTAGTACATACGAATTCAAATAAGACGTACACAAGGCAGTCTCACTCTGACAACTTTAAAGATGTCGAGTTGGCAGGCTTTATTCTTCCTGTTTACACAATAACCCCCTCACATATCAGCAATTATGAAGTCGGATGGGCTTTATACAATAACGACACCTGCATTCAGCAGTTTGGCAGTAAGAAAATTTCTGTCGAAAGCAATGAACCTTTTTATAATTACTTAAAAGTTTCTTTTGGAGCAAACCTGTCAGAGGGAGAGTACCAGTTATACCAGACTTACCGACTTAATGGGGAAGTAGAGTGGAAACGCTGTAAAAGCCAATATAAGGGTCAATACATGCTCTTGGCAGAAATTACTCCTACCACCATGAGTGTGAGAATTCCCGAAACTGACTATGTCGTCAACAGCATTTCTTTTTTAGAAGAACCTGAAGTAGGGAGTACACTCAACATTAATGCAAATATTATTAACACAGGTGACTTTTACAACGATATCTTCCTTTTAGAAATCCAAAAGCCGGGAGATTCGCAGTGGGTTACAATAGACAAGGTAGCTTCCCATCTTGAGCCCGGAGAGTGTGGCGACTTTCTATTCTCTTTCGTACCTGATCAAGCGGGGACCATTCCCGCCAGGATCAAGACAAATTCATCCATCGGTTCTGATAAAACCCTTAAGACCTTCACCATCAAAATCGCAGCAACAGAAAAAATCACTTTAAACAATGTCACCTACCTATGCACACCAGAATATGGCCACGCTAAGGTTGTGGAAAACGCTGATGCAGACAACACTGCAAAAACTGTAACAATATTATCCTCTATCATCTCAGGGGGTGTTGAATGTAAAGTCTTTAGCATTGAAAGGTTTGCGTTTGATAACAGGCCTAATTTAAGTGAAATCACCATTCCAGAAAGCATAGAACACATTGACAGTTGGGCTTTTCTGGGCAACAACTTCTCATCAGTGGTGTCGCATATTCAAAACCCTCCAGTTATCGATGAAATAACATTTAAAAGAAGTGAATTCAACAAAAACACCTCACAGTATGATTACTATCCATCTCCCGCCACACTTTACGTCCCCATCGGCACTAAGGCGAAGTACGAGGCCATCTCCGGCTGGGCACAGTTTGCAAAAATCGAAGAGGGCGATCCGGCAGAAACAAAGATTGGTAATTTAAGATATTCTTATGCCACAGGCGGCAGTACCGCCACCGTGATACAGGACGAGAGCTATCAGCAACTGACGGAAGTCGTGGTTCCCGCGACAGTCACCATCGACGGTAGGACCTACCAGGTGACAGCCATCGGCAAGTATGCTTTCCGTGATAATAGCCTCACCGAAATAACATTGCCCAGCACACTGAAATCCATTGAGGAGGGTGCGTTCTATTACTGCTATCAGATTCAAGACTTGGTCATCCCTGAAGGCGTAACATCAATTGGGAATTTATATGGGCAATCTGAAAAAGCTCGAACTGCCCAGTTCACTGAAAGAGATTGGTAAGTACGTGCTACTAAATAATAGTAGCCTTGCTGCTGTCGTCTCACACATCACCGACCCCTATGCCATCAGCGACAAAACCTTTTCGTCTTCTTCCGCCACGCTCTACGTCCCCATCGGCACCAAGGAGAAATACGAGGCACTCTCGGGCTGGACACAGTTCGCTAAAATCGTAGAGGGCGAACCGGCAGAAACGAAGATTGGTGATTTAAGATACTCTTATGTCACAGGTGGCTCAACAGCTACTGTTATTCAAGATGAAAGCTATAAACAGCTGGTTGCAGTTGTGATTCCCTCAACCATCACCATCGGCGACAGGAGCTATCAGGTGACGGCCATAGACGACTATGCCTTCCTCTACTGTCCGAAGCTAGTAGCACTCACTCTATCGGAGGGCCTGCAGTCCATCGGCAAGTATGCTTTCCGTTATAATAGCCTCACCGAAATAACACTGCCCAGCACACTGAAATCCATTGAGGAGGGTGCGTTCTATTACTGCTATCAGATTCAAGACTTGGTCATCCCTGAAGGCGTAACATCAATTGGGAATTATGGGCAATCTGAAAAAGCTCGAACTGCCCAGCTCACTGAAAGAGATAGGCGAGAATGTGATACTAAATAATAGTAGCCTTGCTGCTGTCGTCTCACACATCTCCGAACCCTTTGCCGTCAGCGACAAAACCTTTGTCAATCAAAGTTGGAACTATGACACCCAACAGTACGATTACACGCCATCTCCTGCCACGCTCTACGTCCCCATCGGCACCAAGGAGAAGTACGAGGCACTCTCAGGTTGGACACAGTTCGCTAAAATCGAAGAGGGCGAACCGGCTGAAATGAAGATCGGTTATTTAAGATACTCTTATGTCACAGGTGGCTCAACAGCTACGGTTATTCAGGATGAAAGCTATAAAGAGCTGACCGCTGTCACAATTCCCTCAACCATCACCATCGGCGACAGGAGCTATCAGGTGACAGCCATAGACGACTATGCCTTCGCCTACTGTCTGAAGCTAGTAGCACTCACTCTATCGGAGGGCCTGCAGTCCATCGGCAAAAATGCCTTCGCCTCCAATGGCTTCTCCGAACTGACATTCCCCAGTACACTGAGGAGCATTGGTGATAACGCCTTCATCAATTGTACGCAAATCAAGACCCTTGTCATCCCAGAGGGCGTGGAGACAATTGGTTATAGGACTTTCGCATACATGTGGGACTTGAAGTATCTCGAATTGCCCAGCACGCTGAAAGAGATTGGTGAGGGAGTCGTAGAAAGTAGCAGCGACCTCACATCTGTCGTCTCACACATCACCGAGCCCTTTGCCGTCAGCGACAACACCTTTGCGTCTTCTTCCGCCACACTCTATGTCCCCATCGGCACCAAAGCCAAGTACGAGGCGCTATCGGGCTGGACACAGTTTGCAGAAATCGTAGAAGGCGAACCGGAGCCCGACGGCATCATCTCCATTAAGAATGAAAAGATAAATAAGAAAAGCGAAACATCGGCTGGCGCATGGTATAACCTGCAAGGCATACAGGTCAGCAAGCCTCAGAAAGGCGTGTACCTGAGGAACCACAAGAAATATTTCTCAAAGTAAATACAAATCACCATGGGACTAAATGATTACGGCTTTGGGAACACCTACAAGACCAACTGGATGGGGTTGTTCTTTCTGGTGCTCATCGCCATCACCATCGGACTGGTCAGCTACTTCTACCATAGCAAGGAGTGGCCGGAGCCGGTGGCCGCACAGACGCTCACGAACACCTATGTGGGAATGGACCGGGAGCACGGCGACCTGGACTCGATGCTGTGCTTCCCCGTAGTGGGAGCTGTCGATACGCTGCAGGTTTACACGCTCGACAGAGTGGAATTCCGGACGGCTGATGGGCAATGGGTGCGAGGTAGCCTGCTGGACGAGGATGTCATCCTGCGCAAAGTGGCAGATATGCACGAGCTCACCAAACGTGCCGTCAACGCGGGAGCCAACAAGATGCACGACCGCGGCTACTACTTCATCAGCCGCCAACGCCTGACCGAGGCTTGTCTGGGTCGCACATTCCAGGAGATCGACGGCAAGTACCGCATCGCAGAATACTATATGCCGACCCCCGACGGCGGCGGCGACGCCTACTTCCCATTCCTGGCGATGCTGCTGGACACCGGATTTTTCTTCGACACGCACATGCATTTCGATGCCGAAGGACGCTGCACAGCAGTGGAACCCTTCAAGAGACTGGACCGCCGCAACGAAGGGCTGCTCAGGAGGCTACCCCTCGTGCAGACCATCATGAGTTGGGACTGGTTCACGTGGCTCATCCAGGAGTCGCCGTGCGGCAACTACCGCTACTACGGTTTCTGGCTGTGGAAGCTGCTGATCGCGGTGTTCTACTTGATTGTCTTTGTGTTCTGGTTCATCCTACCACCGCTGACGTTGTTGGCGTTGTTCTACACGCTGCTGCCGTTGAATGTCGTGAAATGGATGCCCAACTATGTGCTGGCCGCGCTGGGCATCATCCTGACCATCGCGGGCTGCTATGTATGGATGGTCGGTCTCCTGGCGTGGGGGATGTACTCCATCTGCTGCGTCCTGTTCGTGGGCTATGCCGGTGTCATTGCCGTCACCCTCTCATCATCGGCGCCATCGACCGTGCGCTGTCCCAAATGCCATGCCGTCGGCACCCAGTCGATCATCAGCACCCGACTCATCCGCAACCTCATCCTCAACACCAACGAATATGTGGACAAAGGCTACGACCACACAGAGACCAGGGTGAAATATGTAGTGTATGAAAAGGAGCATATCAGAACAGTCACATATAGCGGTCAGTATCACACAAGCAAAACACGATACATCACCCCTTACAAGGAGAAGGTGAAATACACCTATCGTGACATCTACAACCTCTACGACGAGTATGCCGTCAAATACAAGACCCCCGTCCTGCGCGGCAAGGTGCGCTGTTCCGAATGTGGCCACGTCTATGAAGGGCCGGAGTACGAGGGGCAGCGCGAGGAGATCAGCCGCCAGTTCACGCAAACCGTTGTGCGGTTGAAGGAAACGCGCAAGAGCGAGGAAAGCCTCGGCAACATCTGGGAAGGGAGAACGCGCACAATAGAAGAATAAAAACGCCCCTAGGAGAAAACGCTTACACCCCTATAGCTTTAAGCGTTTTCTCCTATAGGTATCCGCGTTTTCCCCTAGGCGTGGGCCGTGAGGCCCAGGCGTCTGTAGAATTTTTGTATTATATATTTGTTTTTGGCGCTGCCTCCTGCGCAACAGACTGATGGGGTTCGTGGAGGAGGGCAAAAATTAAAAGAGAAAAATCTGCGGTTTTAAGAAAGAGAGGAAAAGAAAAAGAAAAGAAAAAGAAGCAAAAAGAAAAGAATAAAAGAAAAGGTTGAGAAAGAGAACAAGATAATATCTGTTTTTGCAGCTCGAAAATTATGGAAAATCTGTAACGGCCGCGTCCGCTCGAAGATGACGAATGATCCTTATTCCCCACGACCCTCGAAAATCTATTGCAGGCAGCGTATATTTGTTGTATCTTTGCAGCGCAATCGAAAACCACACTGGGCGCACATGCCACCGGCATCGTGCGATGAAACAGAGAGCCCTCCACGATTGCGAGGTCTCTTTTGTTTTTGAAATTCATCGAAACGCAACAAAATAGGAGAAAGTTTTTTTTCGTGACGATAATCTTCGTATATTTGCAGCGACAAAGGAATAAGTACAAACACCAGCAAAGGCGTATAATTAACAAAAGATAATGGAATATAGAATATTAGGCCAAACGGGACTGAAGGTGTCGCAGCTGAGCTTCGGCGCCTCTTCGCTGGGCGGCGTGTTTCATGACATTGATGAGGGACGAGCCATCGAAGCGGTCTTCACGGCGCTCGACGGTGGCATGAACCTGATCGATGTGTCGCCGTACTATGGCCATTACAAGGCTGAGACGGTGTTGGGCAAGGCGCTGCGCCAGATTCCGCGCGTCGGCTACATCCTCTCCACGAAGGTGGGACGCTACGGCAAGGACGGCGTAAACACCTGGGACTACTCGGGCAAGCGCGCACAGGAGAGCGTCTATGAAAGCATGGAGCGACTGGGCGTGGAGCACATAGACCTGATTCATATTCACGACATCGAGTTCCAGGCGTCGCGGCCAGGCGGCCTGCAGCTGGTGGTCGAGGAGACACTGCCGGCACTGGTGGAATTGAAGGAGAAGGGGCTCGTGAGCCACGTCGGTATCACGGACCTGCAGATCGCGAACCTGCGTTGGGTCATCGACCACTGCCCGGAAGGTACAGTGGAGACGGTGCTGAACTTCTGCCACTACTGCCTCTGCGACGATGCACTTGCAGACCACCTCGACTACTTCGAGGCGCACGGCATTGGTCTCATCAACGCCTCGCCGCTGTCGATGGGCTTGCTCTCGGAGCGCGGTGTGCCGGCGTGGCATCCGGCACCGAAGCCGATGGTGGAGGCCTGTCAGCGTGCCGCCCAGCACTGCAAGGCAAAGGGCTATCCCATCGAGAAACTGGCGATGCAGTTCTCTGTCAGTAACCCGCGCATCCCCTCCACGCTCTTCTCGTCGGCCAACCCGGACAACGTCCGTCGTAACCTCGAGTTCATCGAAGAGCCGATTGACTGGCAACTGGTGAAGGAGGTGCAGGAGATGATTGGTGATCAAAGGAGGATGACATGGGCCAACTCATAATTGACGCGCACTCGCACCTCTGGCTACGCCAGGACACCGTGGTGAACGGTTTTCCCATTCACGCCCTGGAGCCCAACGGCAGCCGCTCGCTCTTCTTCGGTGAGGAGCGGCAGATGTTGCCGCCGTTCATGATTGACGGGCGCAACACGGCAGAGGTGTTCATGAGTAATATGGATTATGCGCAGGTGGGCGCTGCGGTGGTGGTGCAGGAAGTCATCGACGGCTGCCAGAACGCTTACCTGGAGCAGGTGCAGCGGCAGTACCCCGACCATTTCTTCTGCATGGGGATGGCATGGAACCTCGAGGAGGCTGAGGCGGTGGCCGCGGCAGGACTGAAGGGCATCGCCTTCCCTGGACATCGCATGAAGGAGTCGCTGCTGACGCTGATGCCGGTGTTCAAGATGATGGAAGAGCGTAGCATGATCGTGTCGATGTGCTTGGCCGACGGCGACAAGCAGGTGGACGAGCTGCGCGAGGTGATTGCGGAATGTCCGCGACTGAAGGTTGCCATCGGACATCTGGGCATGGCAGACCAACCCACAACGCCGCCTTGGGAAAACGAGAACTGGCGACAAGAGATCCTGCTGGCCAGGAACGAGAACGTGAGGGTGGAGAGCGGCGGCATCACGTGGCTCTACAACACCGAGTTCTACCCCTACCCTTCGGCCATCCGCGCCATCCGCGAAGCCGCCGACCTCGTAGGTTGGGACAAGCTGATGTGGGGCAGCGATTACCCCCGCACCATCACGGCCATCACCTATCGTATGTCCTACGACTTCATCACCAAGTCCACAGAGCTGACCGCAGCCCAGAAGGCCGCCTTCCTCGGCGAGAATGCACGACGGTTCTATGGCTTCGGAGCGTTTCCAGAATTACCTTATATAAAAAATATGAGTGAATAGCCCTCTCCTCACCCTCCCTGTGATGGAGGGAGAATAGTTAGCATTCAAGACATGAAAGAAATGAATAATGATCACACATCGCGTCAGCATCTCCCCTCCCTCGCTCGGCTCGAAGAGACGCTTGACCCTTCAAGAACGGGAGGAGATGGGGGTGGACCTTTAGTTGAGAGAAAGTACCTCTTTACCTTTATTCTCATCACCTCGTTGTTCGCATTGTGGGGCTTTGCCAACGACATCACGAACCCGATGGTGGCGGCGTTTCAGACACTGATGGAGATCTCGGCGGCGAAGGCATCGATGGTTCAATTCGCGTTCTACGGTGGCTATGCCACTATGGCGGTGCCGGCAGCGTTGTTCATCCGCAAGTACTCGTACAAGGTCTGCGTGCTCATCGGTCTAGGCCTCTACGCCGTGGGTGCTTTCTTGTTTATCCCTGCCGCGCAGTTCCAGGAGTTCACCTTCTTCTGCGTGTCACTATACATCCTCACCTTCGGTCTTGCCTTCCTGGAGACCAGTGCCAACCCGTTCATTCTCTCGCTGGGTCCGAAGGAGAACTCGACGCGCCGACTGAACCTGGCGCAGGCCTTTAACCCCGTGGGCTCGCTGAGCGGTATGGCGGTGGCTTCGTTCATCGTGTTGCCCAACCTGCTCTCGGACAAGCGCGATGCCGCCGGACAGATCATCTTCCACGGTTTGAGCGAAGCGGAGAAGGCCGATATCCGATTGCATGACCTCGCCATCATCCGTGACCCCTACGTGGCCATCGGTCTGGTGGTGCTGATGATGTTCATCATCATCGCCCTCACCAAAATGCCTTCTCTCAAAGGCGAGAACGATGCCAACACCAGTGCCCGCACTACCCTATCCCGCCTGTGGCACAACAAGATCTATCGCAACGGCGTGCTGGCACAGGTGCTGTATGTAGCCGCGCAGATTATGGTGTGGACGTTCATCATCCAGTATGCAGACCACCTGGGCATCGACAAGGCCACGGCCCAGCGCTACAACATCCTGGCGATGTCGCTGTCGCTGACGGGGCGCTTCCTGGGGACCTACATCATGAAGTGGGTCAACCAGCGCAGGCTGCTGATGCTCTTCGGTATCGGTGCTTCCTTCTGTACCCTCGGCGCCATTTGCATCGAGGGCCTATGGGGCCTGTATAGCCTCATCTGCATCAGCCTGTTTATGTCGA
Organism: uncultured Bacteroidaceae bacterium; assembly: GCA_905233765.1. Lineage (GTDB taxonomy): Bacteria > Bacteroidota > Bacteroidia > Bacteroidales > Bacteroidaceae > Physcousia. The sequence goes on from CAJOCU010000013.1 coordinate 18,273, forward strand.
TCATGTTCCCCAGCATCTACGGTATCGCACTCGAGGACGTACATAGCGAGGACACCTCGCTGGGTGCCGCCTTCCTGGTGATGGCCATCGTGGGCGGCGCCTTGATGCCGCCCTTGCAGGGTCACCTCATTGACCAGCAGGTCATCTTCGGTTGGCCCGCCGTGAACTTCTCCTTCATCCTGCCTTTCATCTGCTTCATCTTCATCACTATCTATGGTTTCCAAACTTTTAAGGAGAAGGAGAGGTTTAAGGATATGAATATTGAACTTAATGAATACAAAGAATGCAAAAGATAAAGGAAACTGAACAGCATTTTTCTCCCCTCCCTAACAGGGGAGGGGCCGGGGGAGGGGCTGGCTATCCCCAAAAGCAACATGGCCAGCCAGTGAAGCGCTATGTTCAGACGATGGACTTGAAGGATGATCCCGACCTCATTGCCGAATATCGCCGTCGTCACAGCCGCGAAGAGGCATGGCCTGAAATTCGGACGGGCATCCGCGAAGTAGGCATCCTCGAGATGGAGGTCTATCTTCTAGGCACACGAATCGTGATGGTTGTCGATACGCCCCTCGACTTCGACTGGGGCACTGCGATGGCACGTCTCGCCACCCTACCGCGTCAGCAGGAATGGGAGGATTACATGGCCATCTTCCAGAAGTGTGCCGAAGGGGCCACGAGCGATGAGAAATGGCAGATGATGGATCGAATTTTCTATCTTTATGACTCATGAAAGCATTACGGATTTCTGACACACATCGCTTGGAAGTGATAGAGCTTCCAGCGCCACAGCCAGCCGCTGGCGAAGTGCTGCTGCACATCAATTATGTAGGTTTCTGCGGCTCTGACCTCAACACCTATCGTGGTCGCAACGCATTGGCATTGAAGCCCGTTATCCCGGGTCACGAGATCAGCGCCACCATCGAGAAATGCGGTGAGGGTGTGCCGGCCTCGCTCGGCGTGGGACAGCTCGTCACCGTGGATCCCTATACGGCCTGCGGCAACTGCCCCAGCTGCCGTCGTCGCCGCTTCAACGCCTGCCAGCACAACGAGACGCTGGGCGTACAACGCCATGGCGCGATGCGCGAATTTATCAGCGTTCCTTGGCAGAAGGTCATTCCTGCCGAGGGCTTGGCGCCTCAGGATGTGGCGCTGATAGAGCCCATGAGTGTGGGCTTCCACGCGGTAGATCGCGGTCAGGTGACAGACGCAGACACCGTGCTCGTCATCGGCTGTGGTATGATTGGTGTGGGTGCCATCGTGCGAGCCTGCCTGCGTGGTGCCACGGTCATCGCGATGGACCTCGACGATGAGAAACTGGCATTGGCACGCGAACTGGGCGCTGCGGCAACCGTCAACAGCGACAGCGACGATGTTCATGCTCGCCTGCAGGAACTTACGGATGGTGCTGGCCCCGATGTGGTCATCGAAGCCGTGGGTGCCGCCGTGACCTATGCCACTGCCGTCAACGAAGTGGCGTTCACCGGTCGCATCGTCTGCATCGGTTACGCCCCGACGGACGTGACGCTCGCCACGAAGTTCTTCGTGCAGAAGGAACTCGACATCCGCGGCTCGCGCAATGCGATGCCCGATGACTTCCGTGCCGTCATTCGTTACCTGCGGCGCGGCGAGTGCCCCACAGACCGCCTCATCTCCGGCATCGTAGCTCCAGAGGCCGCCGCACAGGCGATGGCCGACTGGGATGACGCCCCCGGCAAGGTATTCCGCATCCTAGTAAGTTTTTAATATGGAAATCATACAGTTTGGCGAAGGCAACTTCCTACGCGGTTTTGTGGAGTGGATTGTGCTGCGGATGAACGAGGAAATTGGGTTCAATGCCTCGATCGCTGTCGTCAAGCCACGTCCGGGTAATTCGTTGGAGCTCCTGAAGGCACAAGGCTGTCGCTATCATGTGAACCTGCAGGGCTTACAGAACGGCCAAGCAATAGATACAATAGAGGAGATCAACTGCATCAGCGCCGCCATCAATCCCTATGAGGACTACACAGCCTTCCTGACACTGGCCGAGGACCCCGCTGCACGCTTCATCGTCTCCAACACCACCGAGGCTGGCATCACCTTCGACCCGACGTGCCGCTTGTCCGATACTCCGCCTGACTCCTACCCTGCCAAACTCACGCAGCTGCTATACCATCGCTACCGCACTTTCGGAGGCGATACGGAGAAGGGCTTCATCGTGTTGCCCTGCGAACTCATTCTGCGCAACGGCCATCAGCTGGAACGCTGTGTACATCAGCATATTGAATCGTGGACGGATGAGCTGGGCTCCGATGCGCAGCCCTTCCAGGAGTGGGTCGAACGAGCCTGTTTCTTCTGCACCACACTCGTGGATCGAATCGTGCCAGGCTATCCCAAGAAAGATGCTGAGGCCCTGCAAGCGCGTTTGCCGCAAGCCGACCCGCTGCTGGTGCAAGCCGAGCCCTATCATCTATGGGTGATCGAGACGGCCGAGAACCTTGCTCTGGAACAGCTCAAAAAGGAATTTCCGGCTGAGCGGACAGACTTGAATGTGGTGTTTACGACCGACGAGTCGCCCTACCATGAGCGCAAAGTGACGCTGCTCAACGGCCCCCACACCGTGCTCTCGCCCGTGGCTTTCCTCGCCGGTCTGGACATCGTCCGCGATGCCTGCCAGCACGAGGTCATCGGACCCTTCATCCGTCGCGTGATGTACGAGGAGCTGCTGCCGACGCTGAATCTGCCCGAGAAGAAGTTGCAACGCTTCGCCAATGACGTGATGGAGCGTTTCTGCAATCCCTTCGTGGATCACCAGCTCACGAGTATTATGCTCAACTCGCTGCCTAAATTCCAGACGCGCGACCTGCCCGGTCTGAAGACCTATCTCGAACGGAAGGGCACATTGCCGAAGGGCATCGTCCTCGGCCTCGCTGCCATCTGCGTCTATTATCGTGGCGGTCAGCGCGCTGACGGCAGAGTCATACGACCCGACGACGACCCTCGCATCCTAAAGCTGCTCGCCGACCTGTGGGCAACAGGTGACCCGAAAAAAGTGGCCCAAGGTGTCCTCGCAGCCCAGGATCTCATCTGGCACGAACATGGTGACCTCAACGCCATCCTCGGCCTCACCGACCTCCTTGCCCAGGGCATCCATAGCATTCTGGATGACGGAATGATGGAGACGGTGAAAGGATTGAAAGATTGAGAAATTCTAACAGGGCCAATGAGTTAATTTGTTAATTGTTAATCGTTAATCCATTAATAAGTTGAAGCAGTTTCTTCAAATCCATCCCGCTGACATCGTGGCAGTGGCCCTGCAGGACCTGCCCGGCATCCCCGCTGGCCATAAGTTTGCGCTCCGCGACATCGCCGAGGGCGAGGATGTCATCAAGTATGGCAACCCCATCGGTCATGCCACACGCTTTATCCGTAAAGGCGAGTTGGTGGATCACCACAATATTGTGACGAACTTGGAAGGAAAAAGACCTACCCCCGTACCCCTCCCGTCAGGGAGGGGGGATGCTGATGCATTGATGGCTAACGGAAAGGAAAGTCTCCCCTTACGGGGATGTGAGGCGGGGGCCACCTTCCTCGGTTACCCCCGCCCCGACGGCCAAGTCGGCATCCGCAACGACATCTGGGTCATCCCTACTGTCGGCTGTGTTAACGACATCTGTAAGCAGATCGTAGAGAAAGTGACTTCACAATGTCCCCCAGCGGAGGATATTGTGAAGTCCTTCCCCCACCCCTACGGCTGCTCCCAGCTGGGCGAGGACCATGAGAACACACGGCTCATCCTGCGTGATATGGTGCTGCATCCCAATGCCGGCGGTGTGCTCGTCGTGGGGCTGGGCTGCGAGAACAACCAGCCGCACGAGTTCGAGAAGTTGCTGGGCGACTACGACCGCCAGCGCATCCGCTTTATGGTCTGTCAGGAAGTGGAGGGCGACGAAGTGGAGGCAGGCATACAAATCGTCAAGGAACTCTACAAGCAGGCACAGACTTACGCACGCGTGAGCGTTCCCATAAGTAAATTACGCGTGGGACTGAAATGTGGAGGTTCCGACGGTTTCTCAGGCATCACCGCCAATCCCCTTCTCGGCGCTTTTTCCGACTGGCTCTGTGCACAAGGTGGCACTACCATCCTGACCGAGGTGCCCGAGATGTTCGGTGCCGAGCACCTGCTGATGCGCCGCGCTGTCTCCGACGAGATCCTGCAGGACATCATCCGCCTCATCAACAACTTCAAGGAATACTACATCAGCCACGGACAGCCCGTAGGCGAGAATCCGTCGCCGGGCAACAAAGCCGGCGGCATCTCCACCCTCGAAGAGAAAGCCCTCGGCTGTACCCAGAAAGGCGGCACCTCGCCCGTCTGCGGGGTATTGAAGTATGGAGACCGTCTTACCGCAGGCGATGCGTGCAGCAAGAGCGGTCTCCACCTCCTCTGTGCTCCCGGCAACGACCTCGTGGCCAGTACCGCCCTCGCTGCCGCAGGCTGTCAGCTCGTACTCTTCACCACAGGTCGCGGGACTCCCTTCGCCACCTTTGTGCCAACGCTGAAGGTCGCGACAAATAGTGGCCTAGCGAACCGCAAGAAAAACTGGGTAGATTTCGACGCAGGAACACTTGTTAGCCAAGACGATACAATAGAATCGTTAATGCAACGCTTTATCACTCATGTAATAGCCGTTGTCAATGGACAACCTACCCAAGCCGAGCTCTCGGGGAATTACGGGATGGCCATCTGGAAAAACGGTGTCACCCTGTAAGAAGCGCTTGTCATTTTATGTGTTTTTTACAGAAAAACAAAAGAAAGTGCGGCTATATCAGTTTTTATGTGTACCTTTGCAGGGTATAAACTAAAAAGAACATGATGAAACAGATTCACCTGCTTGTTACAGGAATCATGATTGCGCTGCTGTGGCTCTGTGTACCAACGGTTTACGCGCAAGAAGATTCCATAACACCTGAGACTGACTCCATCGTCTCCCGCGAAAAGGTGGGAGCAGATTTGTATATGGATGTTGTAAGCCAGTTTCTCTGGCGAGGTATGCGTTGCGGCAGTGCCGCCCTGCAACCGACGGCCAGCGTGGGCTGGAAAGGTCTCAGCCTGTCGGCGTGGGGTAGCGTTGGGTTCGTAAACTGGGCCGACACCAAGGAAATCGATCTCACCCTTTCCTACACCATCAAAGGCCTAACCATCGGCATCACGGACTACTGGACCACCGATGCAGAAACGCCCTACTTCAACTATAAGCGCGGCGAGACAGGTCATTTCTTTGAGGCGTCGGTGGGCTATGACTTCGGTTTTCTGAGGGCTTCGTGGCAAACCATTTTCGCCGGTGCCGACGGTCACAACAAGAGCGGCAACCGCGCCTACTCGTCATACTTTGAACTGGCAGTGCCGTTCCACTGGGCCACCTGCGACTGGGAAGGCAGCCTGGGCATTGTGCCCTATGCCACAAGCATGTACGAGACAGAAGGATTCCGCGTGACAAATATCACCCTCCGCGTGACAAAGGAGATCGTGGTGACGGAGCGCTTCGGCATTCCACTATTCCTGCAACTCACAGGTAACCCCAACTCCCGTGAATTGTACTTTGTGGGAGGAATCTGCATTAATCCATTTGCCAGGTTAAGATGATGAAAGACACGCTATCAAATACAATGGAGCTATTAAACATCCGAAGATTATATTACTGGTTAATGGTGGTGACCGTCGTGATGGCCACGGGTTCTTTTGTTTCCTGTGCGGATGACGACGAAGGCAACCATGGCGGATCAGAAGTCGTTGACAGACACACGAATGCCACAAAATCGCTGATTCGCATCTGTCGAACCAATGCCGAAGTGAAGAGACTCCTCAGCCACGCAATCGCACAAGCCGCAGAAACCAACCCCGACCGCGACTACAACCCGGCGCAGACGCTGGAAGAGTTCTACGACTTCGTGGACTGGAATGTGCGCCAACTGCCGTGGGACGTGATGATTCACCCTGCCCCCAACGACTACGGACGTTCGCTCTATGGTCGCACAGACCAAGGCATCGGCTACTTCTGGTTCGTGGTGGACCAGCCGCTGGAAGAGCTGGAAGGACGCGGATACTTCTACCCCACCGTGGAGTTCGTGGAACCCTTCTCCACTTGGCTCTCCACCTACAGCAGTTCTTGGGGAGCATGGCTTGATACAGAAGCCAGCTGGAACGACACCTATTACCAAATGGTGAAGAACGATCCCGACTGGGGGCTTGACAAAGGATGGTACGGCGAAGGAAACCAATGGAAGACCTACAATGAGTTCTTTGCGCGCAAGCTGGCATCGCCCGATATGCGCCCCATCGCTGACACAGAAGTGGTGGCGCCCGTGGATTCATGGCCAAAACTGACTTGGGCCATCGATGAGGACAACCAGCTCATCTTCAGCGACGAGGAGAAGTTGCAGATCAAGACAGCCATGTTCTCTGACATCGGACAGCTCATCGGTGAGGACTCAAAGTACAAGGACGCCTTCGCCGGTGGCACACTGACACATACATTCCTGGACGTGAACGACTACCACCATTACCACGCACCCGTTGATGGCGTGTTGCGCGAGCTGCGCAAGGTTCCTGGGGTGTCGGCAGGCGGCGGCTACACGATGTGGGACGATGCCAGTAAGCTGTACTACTACCAGAACGACCTCGGTTTCCAAATGGTAGAGACGCGCGCCTGCGCCATCATCCAAACAGAGCAATACGGCTACGTGGCGATGTTGCCCGTAGGAATGTCGCAGATATGCAGCGTCAACTGGATTCCCGAACTCCACGTAGGTCAACAGCTGAAGCGTGGCGACGAAATGGGCTTCTTCCAGTTCGGGGGCTCGGACGTGGTGCTCATCTTCCAAAAAGGCGTTGAAGTGGAGATTTGCCACAACAGCGACCATATACTGATGGGAGAAGCCTATGCCAGGTTGGAGAGAAGGGATGATTAAATACAAAATGCAAAAGAGAAGATATAAGAGAGTGAAGGATGAAGATGAAATTCTTTAATAAAAAAATAAGCAGTTCTGTAGCCACCCGTACCTCGCTGCTGGTGTTTGTGCTCATCACCATCATCATGCTCACCGGCGGTCTGTACTTGGTAAACCGTGTTCGAAAAGTGGTCGCAGAAGAGACCAGTCGCCAGGCCAGCCGCGCCATGGACGGTGTGCTTGCCGACATCGATAGCCGTATATCGAATGTGGAGACAGCGGTAGCAACGGCAGCAGCCTTTGCCGATCGCTCGACGCAGGACGAATCGCTCTGCTATGAGTTGCTTTACCGTCTCATCGGAAAGAACAACGACATCTCCGCCGTCACACTGCTCTATCGCGACAGCTATTTCCCCAACTTGGGACGCTACTACGCTCCCACCGTCACGCGCGACCCGCTCTCCGGCGAGCTGGAGGCCGATGAGATCGGCGGACCGGAGAATGACTTCTGCTATATCGAGACAGATAGCAACTGGATCTATACCAACAAGTTGGAAGAGGGCTACTGGTGTCTGCCCTACGTGGATTCGATGTCCACGAAGCGCGCCATGGTCACCTATTCCGTACCGCTCTATGATGCCCGCGACAGCATCTACGCCGTCCTCTGCGCGGATGTGGCACTGGACTGGGTGAGCCAAGTGATAGAAGAGGCCAAGCCCTACGACTACTCACGCGTCATCGTGCTCAGCCGCGACTCGCAGTACGTGTGTCATCCCGAGCCCGAATGGATTCAAACGGTGAATGTCATTGAGCAGGCCCACGCGATGAAAGATTCGGACTTTCTGAATCTGGCCAGCCGTATGCTGAGTTGGCAACGCGGCACCGACACACTGCTGGAAGACATTACCTATATGTCAACAAATGACAAAGCTCGCGACGAGAGCACCATTATCTATTACGCACCTGTTCCACGTGTACAGTGGGCGGTGAGTTTCACCATGCCAGAAAAGGAGATCATGCGGCAGCCCAACATCCTGCGGCAGTCGATGATCGTACTGTTGCTAATCATGCTGGTGCTGATATCCGCAGCGCTCTACTTTGTCATTCGTGCGCAGATGAAACCGCTGAAACAGTTGGCGCTGGCAACGCGCGATATCTCGCGCGGTGAATTTTACAAACAGCTGCCTGTCATCCGCACACACGACGAAATCGGCAACCTACGCGACTCCTTCGAGGAGATGCAGTCGTCACTCTCACACTACATTGAGGAGCTGCAAGCTTCCACGGCTGCCAAGGCCTCGATCCAGAGTGAGCTGAAGGTGGCAAGCGAGATACAGATGTCTATGCTGCCGAAGTTGTTCCCACCCTACCCCGATCGTGATGACATCGACATCTTCGGGTCCTTGACACCCGCCAAGGCCGTCGGTGGCGACCTCTACGACTTCTACATCCGCGACGAGAAGCTGTTCTTCTGCATCGGCGACGTGAGCGGAAAGGGTGTGCCAGCCTCTCTTGTGATGGCCGTCACACGCAGCCTCTTCCGCACCATCTCGCAACACGAATCGCAGCCCGACTGCATCGTGACACAGGTCAACAATACACTTAGCGACCAGAACGAATCAAATATGTTCGTGACGCTCTTTGTGGGAATTCTGGACCTGCCCACGGGACGTCTGCGCTACTGCAATGCCGGCCACGATGCTCCCCTGCTCGTGGGAGACGGCGTGGATTTCCTGCCCTGCGACTCGAACATCCCTGCCGGCGTGATGCAAGACTGGAAATATGTGGCACAGGAAGCACTCGTGCATCCGCAGACCACCATCTTCCTTTACACCGACGGCCTGACAGAGGCCGAGAACAGTATCCATGAGCTGTTCGGAGAAGAGCGTGTGCGCTTGGTAGCAGAAGAATCACTACAAGCACAGCAGCAAGCTCCAGAAAGAATCATCGAGAAAATGTCAAAGGCCGTAAAAACATTTGTTGGCGAAGCCGAACAAAGCGACGACCTCACGATACTGGCCATCCAATACACCAAAGCTATGCGCGAAGAACGTCTGCACAAACACATCGTTCTACCCAACGACGTGCAGAAAGTACCGGAACTGGCACAATTCGTGGAAGAGGTCTGCGAGACCGTGGGCTTCGATATGGCTACGACCATGCAACTGAACCTGGCCATGGAAGAAGCCGTGGTGAATGTGATGAACTACGCTTACCCCGCAGGAACAAAGGGCAACATTGACATTGAGGCCGTCGCCAACGATGTGCGCCTGAAATTCACCATCACCGACAGCGGCAAAGCCTTCGACCCCACCGCCAAGGAAGACGTAGATACTACGCTCTCAGCCGAAGAGCGCTCCATCGGCGGCTTAGGTATTCATCTCATCCGACAGATTATGGATTCCATCAACTACGAATACATTCAAGGAAAGAACGTGCTCACACTCCGTAAAAAATTCTAAACCAATATCAAATACAGATCCATCATGACTACAACTATCCAAGAACAGAATGGCTGTCTCGTAGCGTTGCTTGAAGGACGCCTTGACACCGCAGCCGCCCCACAGGCTGAGAAAGACATGCAGCCCCTCATGATGAGCGAAGGCAAGGACATCATCCTAGACTGTACGGCCCTCTCCTACATCTCATCCAGCGGCCTTCGTCTATTCCTGAGCGTTCTTAAGAGCGCCAAGCCCAAAGGCGGACATGTCTATATCACCGGCATGAACAATGATTTGCGCAATGTCTTTACAATGACAGGTTTCATCAACTTGTTTGAATTCAAATAAGAGGATTGACAAACCTTTAATAAAAAGAGGGCAGCGACTTCTAGGTCGCTGCCCTCTTTGATAATCTATGAACAGGGATTAGTACTCCAATTGAATGAGAGCCTGACGGGCTGCGGCTACCTGATCCATGACTTCAACAAGCTGCTGCTTGAGCTCGTCAACAGTTACGGCATTGATAACAGTCAGGGGATCGAGGGCCTCTGCTACAGGAAGGAGCTCGGGATCGTATTCGGTGAGACGATTGATAGCGTCCTGGAGAAGAATAATGCGCAAAGATACGTTGGAGGCTGCCTCATCATCGAAAGAAGCCATAAACTTGTCCGTGTTACGGGTCAGGATATAGAGCTGCTCAACAAGAGCTGCGGAAACAAGCTGCCAATAGAAATTGATGCGACCATTCTGTTCCATGGCATTGTACAGAGCCTGAGAGCACTCATAGATGGAGGCCTCGTTATCAAGGACCTCGAAAGAGGGATCGTTAATGTCGGCTAGCAACTTGGCAATTGCCTTGTCGTAGTCGTCTATGGGAAGTCCATAGAGTAATGCAATCTCGCGATCCACCTCCACGCCGCTGAGAACACGATACTTCTCTGAAAGTGTCATTGCGGTCTCAACAATGGAGGGATCCAGCAGATAGTTAGGCTTCACCTGGCGTTCTTCGTCGGTCAGCGAAATCATTCCGTCCTTTTGTACGAGGGGGAGTTGCTTGAGGCGTGCAATCTCAGAAGCAAGGCTGTCAAAGTTCATCTTGATGGAAGCCTCAATCTGCTCCTGCTCAAAAGTCTTAAGGGAATCGGGGCTTTCAGCTTCAGGCTGAGCACTCTTGTTACCACCGCAGGCAACGAAAGTAATTGCTGCGACTAAAACAGTCAAAAAGGATAACTTTTTCATTTTGTTTTGTTGTTGATAAAATGTTGATAATGTGAATTGATTTTCTTACTATGAATTGTCCTCTTTCCGAAGATAACGGCCCGGAACATCCGTGAACAGCAGCAATGCTACACACAGACACATCAACAGAAGGACAGAGATATTGAACCACAATGTCTTGATGGGGTGATCTCCCAAGATCTTGACACTGCTATAGAACGGTGCTCGACCACAGGTACTGCGGGGTGTGAGGAATATCAGACCCGTGCGGGGCACGAAATGACCATCTACCACATCAATCATACGGCTGTGGTTCATCCCGATGACTAACTCCTCTAGCTTCAAGTTGTAGTTGTTTTTCTTTAACGCTATCATCACATCCCTTCCATATTCCCGGAACGACGCAGATGTCAGTTGGTCACGATGAAGGGTTGCTTTGTTGCCGCGCTTCGTCAGGAGCTGTTCGGCCTGCTTCAAATAGTGATACAGCGGCTCGTACTGTTCTCCTCCGTCATAGGGCATAAGGCCGCAGAACTCGGTCAACAGCGGAAGGTTTGTATGGATTGCCTTCCAATGAGCCGGATCGCCTGCTTCACCACGCTTCTGCTCATCCTTCCACGTTTCCAACTGGGACTGCAGTTCGTAAAGGACGCCAAATCGGTAGAACTGTATCTCATATTTCTCCTTATCTGCCGCGAAGAGCGGGGCCTCGTAGTCATTATCTGTGAAAGAAGTGACCGCCAACGCCTCATAAGCCCAGCGGGACGGAATGACATCGCCAATAACAGGAACATTGCCCGTCGTGCTCTTAGGCGTCAAATCGGAAAAATCAACCACGAGACCACAGAGCAGAATCTGAGGGATGAGGAGCATCGGGATACTGATGTAAATAGCGACAACTGTATTCAGGCATTGCGAGAGCAGCAAACCAACCAAATTGGAGAGGAAGGCTGTTGTGAAGAGGATAAGCCACCAGACACCAAACAATCCATGAATCCCCATAATGGTGTTGCCAACAATGATGAAGAGGAAGGTCTGCAACAGGGAGACACCGGCCATGAAAACAATCTTTGACCAGATGTAGCTACTGTAGGAAAGACGCAGGAACTTTTCGCGTTTCAATAATGCGCGATCCTTTATAATCTCCTCGGCACTGCCACTCATGCCAATAAACGTGGCCACAATCACCGACATAAAGAAATAGCTCACGAGGTTCTTGTTATCCATCACACTATAGCCCTCAGGCGGTGCATAGCGTGTCAGGAAGGCGCAGACCAACGCCAACACAGGAGCCTCCAACAGAGTAATACATATATATTGGAGGTTCGTTATCTTGGTCCTGAAGTTGCGACGCAAGAAAATCAGGAACTGTTTCCATGCGCCGGGTTTCCTCTGGTCGGAAGGGGGTATTTCACTTACAGATGGTTCCGGCTGCTGCGGACGATGACTGAGGTAAAGCTCATGCCATTCTTGGGGCGTCATTTTGCGCTGCTCCGAAATTTCGCCACTGTTGTTGAGCGATTTCTCGTCGATAATATTCAGGACTATTTCAGGATTGACATTGCCACAGGTGGGACATGCACTGGTTTCGGCATCTGCATAGTTGGCAGCTTCCTTAAAGTAGGTAATGGCATCAATAGGATTGCCATCAAAGACTGGATAGCCACCCTTGTCCAACAACCATAAACGGTCGAATAGTTTATATACATCGCTCGAAGGTTGGTGGATATTCACCACAATAAGTTTACCCTTGCAGGTCTGCTCTTTCAGGAGATTGATAACTTTCTCAGTGTCTGCCGATGACAAACCGGACGTAGGTTCATCGAGGAACAGCACAGCAGGCTCACGAATGAGCTCCAACGCAATATTGAGACGCTTGCGCTGTCCACCCGAGATAAACTTATTAATGGCAGAACCCACTTTCAAGTCCTTCGCTTGATCCAGACCCAAATCCTTCAAGGTCTTCAGGACGCGGCGATCCAATTCTGCATCCGTCATCCCTGCGAAACAGAGTTTTGCCGTGAACCACAGATTCTGATAGACCGTCAGCTCTTCGATGAGCAGATCATCCTGCGGAACAAAACCGATAAGATCCTTAGCAGCAGGGCTATGAATATCGTGTCCGTTGATAGTGATTGTGCCCTCGTCAGGCAACAAGCTACCATTAAGAATGGAAAGAAGCGTTGACTTGCCGGTTCCGGAGCCTCCCATAACGGCCAAGAGCTCTCCGTTATGTAACGTGAAGCTCAGGTCATGCATTCCATTGTCGCTATTGGGGAAGCGGAAGTTGATATCCCGACCGCAGAACTCCACCTGCTGGACGGAAGATTCGTCGTTCCCTTCCAGACGGTTATAAGCGGCCAATATGGAGGAATAATAGACAGGATGACCATTATGCCCCTTGAGGACGCTGCTCTGTAACCAGACTTGATAAGAGCCCGATAGCACGGGGACGTCATTCAATAAGACCGTATCATTGCCCGTATAGGTAAAGACCATCACACCAGAGCCTGGTATCAGCAAAGTCTTCAAGACGCCATCCGTGTCCTCAAGATGATGGAGTAGCACATGAGAAGAAGGAGTGCCATTGACAAAATCCGCGAAATCCGCAAAAACATGATCTGAGACATTGAACTTCTCTGCCATCACCTTGAACATCGGATGCCATGCCTTTGTCGCGACATCTGCACCTTCATCCGTCGTTCCGCTTTGCGAAAACTCCATCAAACGCAACAAGAGCATCGCCTCTTCGCGGGAACGGATCTGTCCATGAAGGTTCTCGCATATGGAAGACACGACCATCTGTGCATCAAGATCCGGAGATAAGTCATAGGCTCCGCGCATGTCATCATAGAGATTGAGATACGTGCTGATATTACGAATCCCAAAATGATGACGCAAATAGCTCATAAGCATCGTATGAGCCCGTGCATCATCAACCTGTTCCTCTCTGGCAAACAGAGCAAACAGACTTAAGAAGCTGGAAAGTAATATATCAGTCATCGTCCTTCTATGCGACTCTTTACATTAGTGTTGTGCACATTTGCTTTGCAAAATTACAGATTATTCCTTATTCCAAACTCCCCACATCTGTTAAAAAGGATTAAATGAGTGTAGAATATCCAATTTCTTACGTACTTTTGCAACATCTTACGATTTTGAAACGCTTTATCACTTATTTTACATTCCTAACCAATAATCCCCACATGAGACAACAACATCTTTTCATGAGCGTTGCTTTTGCTGCGCTGATGGTTCTCACAGGCTGCAATCGTCACAAGTACGAAACTGTCAAGGGTGATCCCATGCAGACCCGAATCTACACCCTCAAGAACGGCCTCAAGGTATATCTCTCTGTCAACAAGGATGAACCGCGCATCCAAGCCAACATCGCTGTGCGCACAGGTTCTCGCAACGACCCCGCCGAGACGACCGGTCTGGCACACTATCTGGAGCACTTGATGTTTAAGGGAACCAAGCAGTTCGGCACCAGCGACTCGACAGCCGAAGCCCCGCTGCTCGACGAGATTGAACAGCGCTTCGAGGCATATCGCCAGCTCACCGATCCCACCGCCCGCAAGCAGGCTTACCATGAGATCGACAGCGTCAGCCAGCTGGCCGCCAAATACAACATCCCCAACGAGTACGACAAGCTGATGGCGCTCATCGGCTCCGACGGCACCAATGCCTACACGAGCTTCGACCAGACCGTCTATGTGGAGAACATCCCCTCCAACGAGGTGGAGAACTGGGCTCGCATCCAGGCCGACCGCTTCCAGAACATGGTCATCCGCGGCTTCCACACCGAGCTGGAGGCTGTCTATGAGGAGTACAACCTGTACCTGAGCAACGACGGCGAAAAGATGATCAACGCCCTCTTCAACAAACTCTTCCCCACACACCCCTACGGCACACAGACCACCATCGGCACGCAAGAGCACTTGAAGAATCCCTCCATCACCAACATCAAGAACTACTTCAAGAACTACTACTGCCCCAACAATGTGGCCATCTGTATGGCCGGCGACCTCGACCCTGACAAGACCATCGAGATTCTGGAGAAGTATTTCGGCGACTGGAAGGAGAACCCCGACTGTGCACAGCCCGAATACGGGCCCGTGGCTAAGCTGACAGCACCCGTAGATACGACGGTCGTAGGCCTCGAGGCTGAGAGCCTCTATCTGGGTTGGAGTTTCGCCGGCGCCAAGGACCGTGTCAGCGACACGCTCTCGCTCATCAGCGAAGTGCTCAACAACGGCCGCGCTGGTCTCTTCGACCTCGACATCAACCAGAAGATGACTATGCTCGGCGCATATGCCGGTCACTATGCGCTGGCCGACTACGGCCTGTTCTTTATGGGCGGCTCTCCGCGTGAAGGCCAGACACTGGAAGAGGCCCGTGAGCTGATGCTGACAGAGCTGAACAAGCTCAAGAGCGGCGACTTCCCCGACGACCTCCTGCCAGCCATCATCAACAACTGGAAGCTGAATAAGATGAGGTCGCTGGAGCACAACAACACCCGCGCATCCATGTTCCAGGAAGCCTTCATCAACGGCATCGACTGGAAGGACGCTGTAGAGGAGATCGACCGCATCTCGGCCCTCACGAAGGAGGACATCGTAGGCTTCGCACAGCGCAACTTCACCAACAACTACGTCACCGTGTTTAAGCGTCAGGGCGACGACCCCAACATCAAGAAGATTGAGAAGCCCGAGATCACAGCCATCCCCGCCAACCGCGATGAGATGAGCGCCTTCGTCAAGGAGATTCAGGACACCGAGGTAGAACCCATCCAGCCCCGTTTCGTGGACTTCAAGAAGGACCTGACCGAGGCCACTTGGACTTCAAAAATCGACGATGCACCTGAGCACAAGCTGCCATTGATTTACAAGCAGAATACCGAGAATGGTATCTTTGAACTCGTCTTCCGTCTGCCATTCGGAACAGCGGCCGACAAGCGCATCGAGGCTGCCAGCGACTACCTGGAGCTCCTCGGCACCGACACCCTCACCGCCGAACAAATCCAGCAGAAGTTCTACGGCCTCGCCTGCTCATTCTACATCAATACCGGTAGCTATCAGACCTCTATCGGTCTCTCCGGACTGGACGAGAACATGCCCGAGGCGCTGTCCCTGCTGGAGAATGTACTGAAGAACGTGCAGGTGGACAGCACCGCCTACGCCGCCTACATCGCTAACGTGGCTAAAGCACAAGCCGACGCCAAGTTGGAACAGCGTAACTGCTTCGCCCGCCTGCGTGCCTTTGGTACCTTTGGCCCCCGCAACAGCCAGCGCAACAGCATCACAGCTGCTGAATTGGCCCAGACCAACCCGCAGGACATCGTTGACATCCTCCACAACCTGACCAGCTACGAGCACAGCGTGCTCTATTATGGTCCGCGCTCAATAGACAATCTCGCCAGCCTGCTGACACAGGAGCACCGCCTACCTACCCAGCTGAAGGCGCCCCTCACCTTCGAGGACTACATGGAACAGGCCACTCCCGAGACCGAGATTCTGCTGGCGCCCTACGATGCCAAGAACATTTACATGATAGCCCTGCACAACGATGAAGTGCAATGGCGTCCCGAGGCAACGCCCGTGGCCGCACTCTACAACGAGTACTTCGGCAGCGGCATGAACGGCATCGTCTTTCAGGAACTGCGCGAGAGCCGCGGTCTCGCCTACAGCGCTGCCGCCTACTACAACCAGATGCCCCCGCGCAAGGGACATCCCGAGACGAGTTTCACCTACATCATCTCGCAGAACGACAAGATGATGGACTGCATCCGTACCTTCAACGAGATTCTCGACAGCATCCCACAGAGTCAGAGCGCTTTTGAGATTGCCAAGCAGAGTCTCACGAAGCAGCTGGCAGCCCAGCGCACCACGCGCTTCGCGGTCATCAACGCCTGGCTTGCAGCACAGGAGCGCGGCATCGACTACGACATCAATGAGAAGATCTACAACGAACTACCCCGCATCACATTGGACGACATCGTTCGCTTCTCCAACGACCGTATGGCACGCAAGCCGCGCCGCTACATGATTCTCGGCAACGAGAAAGAGCTGGACATGGCTGCCTTACAGCAAGTGGGGCCCATTCAACGCCTCACCCTGGAAGAAATCTTCGGCTACTAAGAATCTGAAAAAATCATAAACGATGAAGAAAAGCGCGAAAAACTTCGCGCTTTTCTTCGTTTATTAGTCAATTCTTCGTAATTTTGCAGCCGAAATACAAGAGCTCATGAAACTGATCCTTTTGTCAACGCCCGACTTCTTCGTCGAAGAAGACACCATCATCAATGCCCTCTTTGAGGAAGGACTTGATTTGTTTCACCTGCGCAAACCCAACAGCGAACCCATATACTCCGAACGCCTACTCACGTTGATTCCCCAACAGTGGCATAACCAGATAGTTGTCCACAACCATTTCTATTTGGTTGATGAGTTTGGTCTGCGTGGCATTCATCGCACGGGAAACGAACAGCTTCCACAAAACTATCATGGGACACAAAGCCGGTCGTGTCATAGTCTTGAAGAGCTACGCCATCGGCAAGACATGGACTATGTCTTCCTTTCGCCTGTCTTTAACAGCATCACCTACCCCGAGCGCCACGCAGCCTATTCTCCGCAACAGCTTCACGATGCCACCCGTGCCGGTTTAATCGACCGCAAGGTAATGGCAGCAGGAGGCGTCAACAATGAAACACTTCCTTTGCTTTCCGATTATGGCTTCGGTGGTGCCGTCATCTTGGGAGACCTGTGGACACGATTCAATATCCATTCGGGCCTTGATTACAAAGAAGTTATCGCACACTTCCGCAAATTGCGCAAAGCAGCAGAATAAGAATCGTTTAGCGTTTGGACGTTTAACGTTTAGACGCTAAAAAAAGAATTAAACGACGAACGTTAAACGATAAACGAACAATGAATAATTTCCTTGTCTTTTCGGGTACAGCCACCCAGTATCTGGCTGAGAAAATATGCAACAGTCTGGGCGTGCCTCAGGGAAAAATCAACATTACGCGCTTTGCCGATGGCGAGTTTAGTGTGAGCTACGAAGAAAGCATTCGCGGTCGCGATGTCTTCCTCGTGCAGAGCACCTTCCCCAATTCAGATAATCTTATGGAGTTGCTCCTGATGATTGATGCCGCCAAGCGCGCCTCAGCACGCACAATCAATGCTGTAATCCCCTATTTCGGGTGGGCTCGCCAGGACCGTAAGGACAAGCCCCGTGTGGCTATTGGCGCTAAGCTGGTTGCCGACATGCTCTCTGTGGCAGGTGTTAACCGCGTCATCACGATGGACCTCCACGCTGATCAGGAACAAGGATTCTTTAATGTCCCTGTGGATCACCTCTATGCCTCCAGCGTTCTGCTGCCTTATATCGAGAGCCTCCACTTGGAGAATCTTGTGATTGCCACGCCCGATGTCGGTGGTTCAAAGCGAGCATCGGCCTACTCCAAGTTCTTTGGCTGCCCGCTGGTACTGTGCAACAAGACACGTCCCCGTCCCAACCAGGTTGGCACGATGCAGATTATCGGCGATGTCACCAATGCCGATGTCGTCCTCGTGGATGATATGGTTGACACCGCCGGCACCATCACAAAAGCTGCAGACCTGATGATAGAAAACGGCGCCCGCAGCGTTCGAGCTATTGCCAGCCACTGTGTCATGAGCGGCGCAGCCAGCGAGCGTGTACAAAACAGCCAGTTAGAGGAAATCGTGTTCACAGATTCTATTCCCTACAGCAATCGCAGCGCCAAGGTCAAACAAATCTCCATTGCCGACCTTATTGCAGAAACCATCCGGCGCGTAGAGGACAACGAAAGCATCAGTAGTCAGTATTTGATTTAAGTCGGGGCCACAAAAAGACGGAACCGTTACAAAAGAAAGGTAGGTTGTCTCACGACAACCTACCTTTCATTAACCTTAAATCTAATACCATGAAAAACACGTTGCAAAGTTAGGGCATTTTCTAAAGAAAGCCAACATAGTGTATGTTTATCAGCTCTTTTTTTAAGTTGTTTAACCTTTTTCACTGTTTCATGTGCTAAAAGGTTAAACAATTTAACTTTATTCAACCTGCAAAACCAAGCCTTTCAAATATTCGCCCTCGGGATGATAAATATTCACGGGATGATCTGCAGGCTGATGGAGTTGATGCAGGATGCGGACACGCCGTCCACTCTGAGCTGCCGCGGTAAAGATCGCCATTCGGAACTGATCCTTTGACACCGCCTGCGAGCAGGAGAATGTAAAGAGTATTCCGCCCGGGCGAATCTTCTCAAACGCACGAAGGTTCAGACGAGTATAGCCTTTCAGCGCATTGTGCAATGCATCTTTGTGTTTGGCAAAAGCCGGCGGGTCAAGGATAATCAGGTCATAGGACCCCTCTTCCATTTGCTGTAGGAATCGGAAAGCATCCTCGGCGTAAGCCTTGTGTCGGTTGTCTCCGGGGAAATTCAGTTCCATGTTATCATTGACAAGATCGATCGCCTTCGCCGAGCTATCAACAGAGTGAACAGTGCGGGCTCCTCCTCTCATAGCATAGACCGAAAAACCACCCGTGTAACAGAACATATTCAGGATATCGCGACCTTTAGAGTAATGCTCTAACAGACTGCGATTATCTCGCTGATCTACAAAGAACCCCGTCTTCTGGCCACGGAGCCAGTCAATATGAAACTTGAGTCCGTTTTCAATCGCCACATCATCGGGACTTCCGCCCAGGAGGAAACCATTCTCTTGTCCAAGCTCTGCCTTGAACGGCAATGTCGTCTCGCTCTTATAGAAGATATGCTGAACCGTGTCACCCATGACCGTCTTCACAGCCTGCGCAACTTCATTTCTGCAACGATGCATCCCCACACTATGCGCCTGCACAACGGCCGTAGCACCATAGATGTCAATGACTAATCCTGGCAGATGGTCCCCTTCACCATGGACCAAACGGTAGGTGCTGTTATTGGGGGAGTCCGCAACGCCTATTGCGCGACGCACTTCTAAGGCCGCCTGAAGACGACGCTGCCAAAAGGCTTCATCGATAGCTTCATCTTCAAATGTCAGTACCCGCACAGCAATAGAGCCTATCTGCCAATGACCGGTGGCAATATAATCGCCATCAGCTGTCAGCACCCTCGCCAGAGCGCCCTCCTCTTGTGCGCCATCGATATGATGTATGGCGCCCGAGAAAATCCAAGGATGAAAACGGCGCAAGGACTCGTCCTTTCCGCGTTTAAGATAAATTGTCATCATGATGTTCTTGCGTAGTTACCAGTTCGAAATCACGTGTGCTCATCAGTCGGTTGATTTCGTCGAAAAGCATGAGACATGCCCAAGCGTCTGTAGCAGCATAGCGTTTCTGAGCCTCGGTCAACACGTCGGCATCCCAATTCGTCAACCGTTGTGTTTTGGAAATCTTCTGTCCGAAAAGGTTGGCATAGAGCTTTTGAAGGCTCATATCCTGAATGCCTAACTTTTTCACATAATCCTGAAGCTCAATATAATTGCCGGGCTCGAAATCGGTACGACGGCGCAGCTGGGCCCAGTCATCGTGCAACGACAGCCCGACTTTCTCCACGCCTTTGTCCGCCAGTAGCTGTACGAGACATTCGGGCAGCCCAATCCGATTCAGGCGGAACAGGAAACACGTGTCGGGCGTTGCGACCTGCAAGAGTCCCACCGGATTCATTCCTCCAGGCTTGAAATTGGGGCGAGTCTCCGTGTCAATACCCAATCGCTGCGAACGTGAAAGGTAGGCCACCGCACGCCGCGCCTCTCCCACGCTCTGAATGACAATAATGCGTCCGTCAAACAGAGCCTTGGGCAACGCCGCAATGGCGTGTTTATCGAATTGTGAGTATATTGTTTTCACGAAATCAACCTGTTCAAGGTGCAAAATTACAGCTTTTTTGAAAAAAATAGTTCTTTTTTGATGAAAAGTTATCAAAAAAGCATTACTTTTGTCGCCAAATAAGGAGAGAAAGGTTTATGACAAAAGAAACTAAAAGCCAACCGACACGCTCACGCGCGCCTAAGCGCAAGGTACACCCCAACAACAAAACCCAGGACCAAAGCCTCCACATGCACGAGGCAATGCGCGGTGATCGCGACGAGCCTCTGAACAGGATTGAAGCCATCCGCATCGCCTTAGGTGTCCTGCTCTTGGCAGCGGCGGCCTTCACCTTGCTTAGCTTCGTCTCGCATCTGCTCACCGGCGGCGCAGATCAGAAAGTGCTGCAAGGCGGCTACTATGGCGACGCCAAGAACTGGGCGGGATACATTGGTGCCTGGTGGAGCGAGTACTGGATTACTCGCAACTTTGGCCTAGGTGCATTCTTCATTCCCGTATTCGCTTTTGCCGCATCGCTCAAGCTTACAGGAGCTTACTATGTGCGTCTGTGGAAATGGTTCATCAATTGCGCCATCCTACTCTGTTGGGTCAGCGTGGCTGCCGCTTTCTTTCTCACCTCTTCTTTCTCCGCGAACCCCTCCATCAGCTATATTAGTCCTGGTGGTTATCATGGTTTACGCATTGTCGAGATTCTCACTGGGATGGTCGGCAATGTGGGGACCTTCATCCTTATTATCCTCTCGTTGCTAGCCTACCTTTGCTATCTCAGCGCCGAGACCATCCGCATCATTAAGCGCCTGCTTCATCCCCAGCAATTCGCCCGTGAATTGCGGGAGCGCTACCCCGTGCTGAGTCGCATTGTTGCCTTCTTCCACAAACCCACGGAAGAGGATGACGCGTCCGAAGAAGAGGAGCCTACGGAAAAGGAACCCGATGTGCCGCTCGTCATCGACCTCACCGACGAGCCGTCCGTCGTCACGACACCTTCCACCGACGTACCGCTGGCCACCGTTGTCACCCCCGTCGTAGAACCCGTGCAGCCCCTTGTCCGCGAAACGTTCCCGAGCACAGTCTCCGGCATGCCCTCCGAGACACCCTCCGAGACGCCTTTCACCATCGAGCCCGCTAGCGGCGAGGACAACGACGACACGCCCTTCACCATTGAACATCCACAGGAAGACGAGATTCTCGATGAAGAGCACGAGGCAGCCCTCGAGCCCTACGATCCCAAGCTCGATCTGGAGAACTACCGCTACCCCACCCTTGACCTGCTCAAGCACTACGACGTAGATCCCCATGCCAACATCGACATGGAAGAGCAGACGAAGAACAAGGACCAGATCATCTACGTCCTGCGCACATTTGGCGTTGAGATTTCCAGCATCAAGGCCACCGTGGGTCCCACCATCACTCTCTACGAGATTACGCCAGCCCCCGGTGTTCGCATCTCCAAGATCCGCAACCTCGAGGATGACATCGCCCTTTCGCTCTCAGCCCTCGGCATCCGCATCATCGCACCCATTCCGGGCAAAGGCACCATCGGTATCGAAGTGCCGAATGCCAAGCCGCAGATTGTCTCCATGGAGAGCATCCTCAACAGCAAGAAATTCGCCGAGACCACCATGGAGCTGCCGATGGCGCTGGGCAAGACCATCACCAACGAAGTCTTCATGGCCGACCTGGCTAAGATGCCACACCTGCTCGTAGCCGGTGCCACAGGTCAGGGTAAGTCCGTAGGCCTCAACGCCATCATCACCTCACTGCTCTACAAGAAGCACCCCGCCGAGCTAAAGTTCGTCATGGTCGATCCCAAGAAGGTGGAGTTCCCCATCTACTCCCCCATCGTCAACCACTTCCTCGCACAAATCGAGGACGAGGACGACGAGCCCATCATCACCGACGTGCAGAAGGTCATCAATACACTCAAGAGCCTCTGCCTGGAGATGGACACGCGCTACGACCTGCTGAAGAAAGCCCGTGCGCGTAACATCAAGGAGTACAACGAGAAATTCAAGAACCGCCAGCTCAACCCGCAGAACGGACATAAGTTCCTCCCCTACATCGTGGTCATCATCGATGAGTTCGGAGACCTCATCATGACCGCCGGCAAGGAGATTGAGCTCCCCATCGCTCGCATCGCCCAGCTGGCTCGTGCCGTGGGAATGCACATGATCATCGCCACACAGCGCCCGACCACTAACATCATCACGGGTACCATCAAGGCCAACTTCCCGGCCCGCATGGCCTTCAAGGTCAGCGCCATGATCGACTCCCGCACCATCCTGGACCGTCCGGGTGCTAACCAGCTTATCGGTAAGGGTGACATGCTCTTCCTTGCCGGCTCGGAGCCCATTCGTCTGCAATGCGCCTTCGTCGATACCCCCGAGGTGGAGAAGATTGCCAACTTCATTGCCTGCCAGCAGAGCTACAATGCCCCCTTCGCCCTGCCGCGTCCGCCTATGGAGGATGCCGGCGGTACTGCCGACGTCGATATGAACCACCTCGACCCCATGTTCGCCGAGGCCGCCCGACTCATTGTCACCAGCCAGCAGGGGTCCACCAGCATGATCCAGCGCAAATTCTCCATCGGCTACAACCGCGCAGGGCGCCTCATGGACCAACTCGAGACCGCCGGTGTCGTAGGTCCCGCACAAGGTGCTAAGCCGCGCGATGTGCTCATTCAAGACGAAATCACCCTTGACAATCTCCTCAACAGTTTAGGTTAATTCGCCACTTTCGGCAGATTTCTGAGAATTTCTTGCGCGCGTTCTAATTATTATAGTTAACTTTGCAGCCGCGTAAGTAAATTCTTTAACCTCTACATAGATGGATATTTCTGTCATTGTACCCCTTTACAATGAGGCCGAATCGCTCACTGAGCTGCACGCGTGGATCAAGCGTGTGATGGATGCCAACGGCTTCACGTATGAAATCATCTTCGTCAACGACGGCTCCACCGATGCCTCTTGGGATGTCATAGAATCGCTCTCTGCAGAGAACCCCGAGGTGAAAGGCATTAAGTTCCGCCGTAACTACGGCAAGAGCCCCGCCCTCTTCTGTGGTTTCCGTCGCGCCGAGGGCGATGTGGTCATCACGATGGACGCCGACCTGCAGGACTCTCCCGACGAGATTCCCGAGCTACGCCGCATGATTGTGGAAGACGGCTACGACCTGGTCAGCGGCTACAAGCAGAAGCGCTACGACCCGCTCTCAAAGACCATTCCCACAAAGCTCTTCAACGCCACTGCCCGCGCCGTGAGCGGCATCAAGAACCTGCACGACTTCAACTGTGGCCTGAAGGCCTATCGCCACGATGTGGTCAAGAACATTGAGGTCTATGGCGAGATGCACCGCTATATCCCCTATCTCGCCAAGAATGCCGGCTTCGACAAAATCGGCGAGAAGGTCGTTCACCATCAGGCCCGCAAGTACGGCAAGACGAAGTTCGGTCTGGACCGCTTCGTTAACGGTTACCTCGACCTGCTCTCCCTGTGGTTCCTCAGCCGTTTCGGCCTGAAGCCGATGCACGTGTTTGGGTTGATGGGCACCTTGATGTTCTTCCTCGGCTTCGTGGCCGTCATCATCGTGGGCATCAACAAGCTCTACGCCCTGGCCAACGGCATCCCTGCTCGTCTGGTAACGGATTCCCCCTATTTCTACATCTCATTGACGATGATGTTGCTCGGCACCCAGCTCTTCGTTGCGGGTTTCCTCGGCGACCTCATCAGCCGCAGCTCGCAACAGCGCAACGACTACCAGATAGAGAAGGAGTTGTAAGGGACCCCATGAACATTTTTATCAAGCAATTCGACAAGGTAATCACTCCCTCCCTCATAGGAAGGGTGAAGGGTGGGTCCGCTCTATTTTTACTACTTTTCACCTTCCTGTCCTGCGACACCAACAACTGCCTGCTCGAAACCAAGGTGCAATGCGTCTATGGTTTCTATGCCTCGGCACGCAGCGACGACGGAGCTTTTGCCGCTGGTGAAGCTATTTCCGTTGCCGACACCATCACCATCACCGCCATGGGCATCAACACGGTTCTGGCCAATCGCCTCGTGAACCAGAGCGGCGTGAAACTGCCCGTGAGCTACTACGGCGACGTCGATTCGTTGCTCTTCACGTTCAACGCCACGGACGGCACGGGCTACGACACGCTCTATATCAGCAAGCGAAACATCGCCCACCTCGATGACCCCTCGTGCCCGGCCCACATGTGGCACAACATCACCTCGGTACATTCCACCCACAACCTAATAGACACGGTTCTCGTCAGTGAATCTAACATCAACTATGACGGTCTTGAAAACCTCCAGATCTACTTCCGCACAGCTCAGGAATAGCGCACTTATGCTGCTGCTTCCTTCGCTGCCAACGGCCGCGCAGGACACCTTGAGTGTGGAGGTGGGTGATACCGTGAAGGTGAAGCTGCCCAAGAAGAAGGACAAGGAGAAACGCGTTTACTGGGGCACGGCGGTGGGCGGCGACCTCGTAGGTCTCGTCATGAAGGCTTTTGGTTCGGAATGGTCGTTCATGGAGGTCATGGCGCGCGTCAATCTGAAAGACAAGTATTTCCCCGTCCTTGAGGTGGGCCTTGGCGAGGCCGACCACGAGGGCAACGACCTCGATTACCGTTTCAAGGCGCGAGCCCCCTACTTCCGCGCAGGCATGGACTACAACATCAACAAGAAGCACAACGGCAACCGCCTGTTCGTGGGCGTGCGCTATGGCTTCTCGTTCTTCAACTACGACCTGGTCTCTCCCACCCCCTTGACAGACCCCGTCTGGCAGACCTCGCATCCCTTCAACTATGAGAGCCTCCACGGTAGCGCACACTGGGCCGAGATCGTGTTCGGTCTGGAGACGCGCCTCTGGAAGTTCATCCGCATCGGTTGGGACATCCGCGGCAAATTCCGCATCGCGCAGCAAACAGGCGAAGTGGGCCCACCCTGGCTCATTCCCGGATTCTGGAAGAACGACACCACAGGTTGGGGCGGAACATTCAAAGTTCTGGTGGAACTTTGAAAAATGAAAAATGAAGAACGAAGAGTGAAGAGTGAAGAGTGAAGAATTATGAATTAAACCATGACCGATCCATTGAACCCCATACAGGACATCCAGCAGCCAGCGGACTTGCAAGGCGCAAAGAAGCACAAGTTTGAGCCGCTCACACCGGAGGACGCGCCCAAGTCGCAATGGCGACGTTGGCACCTTCCCGTGTTAGTGCTGTTCGTCATCGCCACCATCCTGATCCTCCAGCGCCGCAACGCTCCAGCGCCCTACCAGCACAACGAGGGAGCCGTCTTTGGCACCTTCTATCACCTCACCTATCAGTCTTCCGAGGACTATCAGCCCGATGTGGAGGCTGCCTTGGAGCGTGTCGATAAGAGCCTGTCGATGTTCAATCCGCAGAGCATCATCAGCCGCGTGAACAAGAACGAGGATGTCGCCATCGACACGCTCTTCAAGCGCGTATTCCTGTTGAGTCAGCGCGTCAGCGAAGCAACCCACGGCGCCTTCGACATCACCGTGGCACCGCTGGTGAATGCGTGGGGCTTCGGTTTCAAGAACGGCAGTATCCCCGACAGCGTTGCCGTTGACAGCCTGCGCAGTTTAGTGGGCTGGCAGCGCGTCCAGCTCACTGCCGACGGGCACCTCCGCAAGGACGACCCGCGCATCGTGCTCGACTGCTCGGCCATCGCCAAAGGGTTCGGCGTGGATGTGGTTGCCGACCTGCTACGCAGCAAAGGCGTCAAGAACTTCATGGTAGAAATCGGCGGCGAGGTGGTGGTCAGCGGCAGCAACCCCAAGGGCGAGGCGTGGCGTATCGGCGTGAACAAGCCCGACGACGACCCCACGAGCAGCAACCACGAGTTGGAAACCGTGCTGGCGCTCGATAACCAGGCCTTGGCCACCAGCGGCAACTATCGCAACTTCTACGTCACCGACGAGGGCCGTCGTGTGGCCCACACCATCGACCCCGCCACGGGCTATCCCGTGCAGCACAACCTCCTCTCGGCCACCGTGCTGGCACCGACCTGCGCCACGGCAGATGCCTTCGCCACGGCCTTCATGGTGCTGGGTATCGACAGCGCCAAGCAAGTGCTAGCACGCCACCCGGAGCTCGAAGTGTTCTTCATCTACGACTCCCTCGGCGTGCAACGCACTTTCTCCACCATTTCGCAATAAACAACTATCTACCATGCATATTGTCATTGCCGGAAATATCGGAAGCGGGAAAACGACGCTCACGAACATGCTTGCCCAGCACTATGGCTGGACAGCGCAGTTCGAGGCGGTCGACTACAACCCCTATCTCGAGGACTACTATAAGGACATCCCCCGATGGTCCTTCAACCTGGAGGTCTATTTCCTGAAACAGCGTTTCAAGGACCTCTTGGAGCTATCGCACACCGACAACACCATCATTCAGGACCGCAGCATCTACGAGGGCGTCTATGTCTTCACGACCAACAACCATGCCATGGGCAACCTCTCGGACCGCGATTTCGAGACCTACATGGAACTGTTCGACAACATGACAGACATCCTGCGCTACCCCGACCTGATGATCTACCTGCGTGCCTCGGTGCCCCACCTGGTGGCCAACATCCAGAAACGGGGTCGCGACTACGAGCAGTCCATGCCCATCGACTACCTGCGCAACCTGAACCACCTCTACGAGGACTTCATCTACGAGAAATACCGCGGGCGCACCCTGGCCATCGACGTGGACCATCTCGATTTCCAACATAACACCGAGGACTTCGCCCACATCATCGACAAAATCGACACCACCCTATTTAACCTCTTCCCAGAATAGCAACCCAGCCCCACCCCGACCCTCCTCAAGGGGAGGGAGTCCTTCCCCCTGAGGGAAAGTTCTTCGAAGTATCGAAGCGACCAAAGGTCGAGCGAGAAGGGGGCTCCCCTTAAACCTCTTAAACCCTTAAACCCTTAAACCCTTAAACCCTTTAAACTTTAAACTTTAAACTCTACAATGCATATCGCCATCGCCGGAAACATCGGTAGCGGAAAGACTACCCTCACCAAGCTCCTCGCCGCGCACTACGGCTGGACCGCTCGCTTCGAGCCCGTTGACTACAACCCCTACCTCGACGACTTCTACAAGGACATGGGTCGCTGGTCCTTCAATCTGCAGATCTACTTCCTGAACAAGCGTTTCAAGGATGTCGTGGAGATAGGCCAGAGCAGCGAGACCATCATCCAGGACCGCACCATCTTCGAGGACGCTCGCATCTTCGCCCCCAACCTGCACGCGCAGGGCTACATGAGCGACCGCGACTTCAACAACTACACCGACCTCTTCGACCTGATGATGTCGCTCGTGAAGCTGCCGGACCTGATGATCTACATCCGCTCCAGCATCCCCACCCTCATCGCACAAATCCAGCAGCGCGGGCGCGAGTTCGAGCAGAGCATCCGCATCGACTACCTGCAGGGCCTTGGCGACCGCTACGAAGAGTGGATCAAGAACTACAAGGGGAAACTCATCGTCGTGGATGGCGACAACTGCAAGTTCGACAACGACCCGCAGGCGTTCCAGCAGGTCACCGACATGATCGACGCCGAACTCTACGGCCTCTTCAGCTAGGATTGCAATTTCCGGCTCACCGCCTCGCGCCAGTCGCCGTTCTTCTCCACCAGTAGCGTCTGAATGCCCATGTCAGCCGCCGCCGCGACGTTGGCCGGACTGTCGTCCAGGAACAGCGTCTCCGCAGGCTCCAAGTGTGCATCCTCCAACATATAGCGGAAGATGGCCGCATCAGGTTTCATCATGCCCAGCTCAAAAGAACAATAGCACTTCTCCAAATAGCTGCTCAGTGGGCGCCCCGACAGGCAGAACTGCGCACTCTCGGCCCACGACTGCACAAAGGGGTTGGTGTTCGAGAGCAGGAAGGTGCGATAGCCGCGCTCGCGCAAAGCCTCGATATATTCCAGCTTGCGCTCGTCCACGGGATTACCCACATAGCCCAGCCACGCCCCCAGAACCTCGTCATGCGTGAGCGGGCGGTGGCACAGCGGTTCCAGCTGCCGGCGGAACTCATCGGGCGTGATGCGACCACACTCCAGATCCTCGAAGAACCCACGCTGGTGGAAGCGGTCCAGGCGCTGCTCAGCATCCGCGAGACCAATCCGCTTGAACGTCTCCACAGCATTCTCATAGGCAAGGTCGAAGATGACGCCACCAAAATCAAAGGCAATATTCTTAATCATAATCCCAGCACGTAAAATATTCTGCTTCTTGCGAAACGCGCTGCAAAAGTAGCGAATTATGATGTTTGGGCAAAGAAAAAGGTGGAAAACTTGGGGGAAGGCGAAAAGGTTTGTATATTTACACGAAATAAAATAGCATATGACGAAAGGATTGGTTCTTGAAGGTGGAGGCCTGCGCGGATTGTTCTCCGCGGGCATCATGGATGTGCTCCTGGAGCATGGCGTGACCTTCGACGGCGTTGTCGGCGTGTCCGCAGGAGCCTGCTTTGGCTGCAACTACAAAAGCGGACAGGCCGGGCGTGTGCTGCGCTACAACCTACGCTATGCCCACGACCCACGCTACTGCAGTCTGTGGTCGTTGCTGACCACCGGTGGCATCTTCGGTCCCCACTTTGCCTACTACACCCTCCCACTCCACCTCGACCCCTTCGACACACGAGCTTTCGATGCGAACCCAATGCAGTTCCATCTCGTGGCCACCGATGTTCAGACAGGCAAAGCCGTATATCGGCGCTTCGACCGCTTCAGCGACGACATCCTCGACTGGATATTAGCCTCCTCATCCATGCCCATCGTGTCGCGCATCGTGAACATCGGCGACCGCCAGCTGCTCGACGGCGGCATCGCCGACTCCATCCCCCTCCGCTATTTCCAGGAACAAGGCTTTGAGCGCAATCTCGTCGTTCTCACACAACCCGCCGACTATCATAAAAAGCCCCTGCGCCACCTGCCCCTCATCCGCCACCTGCTCCGCCATCATCCCCAACTCCTGTCAGCCTGGGAGCAGCGGCATGAGATGTACAACGCCCAGCTCGACTATATCGCCGCACAGCAGCGCCTCGGCAACACCCTCATCCTCTGTCCGCAGCACACCCTCTCCGTAGGGCGCGTCTCCCACAATCGCCGCCTCATGCGCGAAGCCTACGACCAAGGCTGCGCACTCGCCACATCCTACCTTCCCCGTATCACAGAGTTCCTGTCTCTTTAGCAGTGCTTAGAAAGTGTAGGTGATGCTGCCAGCGGCCAGTTTGAGTTCATGTCCCGACTTGTAACTGCAGACAATGGACCCAACGGCACATCCGAGAGAGATGACCCCTGTCGCTATGCCTACAACTTTTAATACTGTATTATCCTTGCTAAAGCCAGCACCGAGGCATGCGCCTCCAGCAACACCAAAGGCAGAAGCCACGAACATGAGATTATTAGACCTTTGAATCATCGTCCCAGCCTTCATCAGATGGACGTCTGGCCCCATCTTCTCATCATGACGGCTCAGCAGGCTGTTCCGTTGAGTGATTAGTCTCCACTTCATAGAAGAAAGAGAATCGGTTACATGGTCTCTGGCACTAAACTGCTGCCCGTTCCTTTCTACAGTATAATAAGCCGAGCGGCCTTTCAGTTGTTCTTCAACATTCTGTATGGCCGCATTGAGCCGATTAAGGCTGTCTATCATTTCGGCATACTTCAATCTTACGATGCCATAGGTGGTTTCCTGTGCATTCACCGGCAGAATGGCCAATGTAAATAATAAGGATAAGAAGAGTTGTTTCATTGTTTGTAATTTATTTAAGGTAAGTAATTTATCTGTTTCCTTTCGCCCTATTGTGCGTCTTGCACAGCATTCGACATCTCCTTTGCATAGTTGCGTCGGGCAACCGCTAAACCAAACTTGTAATCATTCTCAGGGTCTATGCCTGCCGATTGGAGATAAGCAACATACAAACGAGCTGTAATTTCATCATTCTGCCGAACTATCCGTTCTCTCACAAATTTGAGAATATCGTGTTCCGTTACGAAACTAGCATCAAAGGTTACTGCCAGGCTTCGATTGTAAAATTCCTCGTATTCTCTAATAACATCATCCTTTCCTCGGTTTTGAAGAATTGCGACTGTACTCAATGGCAACACTACATGAGTCACTTGTGGGTTCAAGTCCCAGTTCCCGAATGCCCCCAAATTGCCACAAATCTGACATAAAAATTGCATATCTCCTCCGAAATGGTCCGGGAAATAGAGTTCTTTGTTTGCAATAGAGTTGTTCGGATAAGAGAGCGCGTATTTGTGCTTTAGATAATGATTGAGTGTAAAGTTTAGCTCTTTCTTAGCCGGTTCATGGATTGCAAAGTCCTTTGCACTAAGCGATGTATCGTAGAGCAAACTGTCTAGTTGCTCGTCACCCGTAATCCTTGCAATATTATAACCATTATGTATTAGATTGGTTATTTCTTGTAATTTCTTGGGACCTACATTTCTCTCACCAATCAACACAGCCTGAGTTTTCTTTGTTACAGTATTGCTTCGTTTAGCTCCCATTGCATCAAGGGCTTTTCGAAGTTGACTACGTGATATATGAAAGAATCCTGTTATGACAACATTACACCCGAACAGAGGATTTGTGTTAGCTACGTTCAAACGGGAATAATCGACTTCATCAATACCATCATCCAAGTCACTGTATTCTTTATAAAAAATTGAAGGCGCATGTTGATTCGTACAAGACGATAATGATGTTGATGTCAACGCATCAGAAAATAAGTCTAACTGACAAGCTTGATGTTCTGCTCGCTCTTTCTCTTCCTGCAGACGATGCATCTCTTTAACTCGCTTCATTGTTTCGTCTGCTAATATCCAATTAGGCTCTTGACCATTGAGAAATGCGATTAGAACTTGTGCACACATGGCAGCATCCTCGCCAGCATCATGATGATTCTCACAGGGTAAGCCAAAGGCATATAAGCAGTTTTCTAGTCCTATTCCGCCATTCCACCTGTTCGTATCCTCGCGTATAAACAAGCGCATTGAGTCATATATAACATAGGGCGTATGGTGGATAGAATAAGCCCTTAGATTCTTTTCTATGACCGGGACCTCTACCGATATAGCATTATGGGCCCAAATTTCAGAACCATCAAGGTACATCGCAATCTCTGGCCATACTTCAGGCAGAATCGGACAATCAGCCGTTGTCTCTGAAGTCATTCCATGAACTTCAGTGGTTTGTTCATCGTATTTATTTCCCAGTGGCTGAATATACCAACTTCTGACTTCGACAATCTTGGCATTACTCACTACTGCCAAGCCGAACTGACAAATACTTTGGTCATGTCTTGTAGCATATTCAACGTCTATAGCAACGAAATCACGAGAAGGTGTTTTGTAAGTTGTACACATAATGTCTGATAGCTTTAAATGTTTCATAAGCATCTGCCATCAATCCGTTATTACACAAAAGAGCGT
This sequence comes from uncultured Bacteroidaceae bacterium, assembly GCA_905233765.1. Taxonomy (GTDB): domain Bacteria; phylum Bacteroidota; class Bacteroidia; order Bacteroidales; family Bacteroidaceae; genus Physcousia. The sequence continues at coordinate 50,192 of CAJOCU010000013.1, forward strand.
GATGCTCCTTTGCGCATAGCAAGAGGCGGCGTCGGATGGAGCCTCTGTCTCGTTTGCAGGATGCATCACGCCTAAGCGTGTGCATCGCTATTACAAACGAGAACAGAAGAACCTTTATATGGCCCACCTGTCACTTATTATTTACGTGCTTGTTATACCAATTAGAGTTTCCGACGCTCTTTGCTATGCGCGAAATAATAGCGAATGCTTTTTTTACATCAAAATTATTAGGCACCTCCGCTGAGTTTGCATAGGCTTATGTACCCATTTCATGCCCTTTCGGCTGCAAAGATAGGGAATAATTTATTATGGGATGCAAGAAAAACCTGCATTTTTTGCATCGCAGGCCTCAAAATCAAATGGATAATGTCATGAAATTCTAAAATGCAAAAAAATATTTCACCTTCACATCATGACGATAATCTATTGTATAACTGACCGTTATAGCGTGAAGCTTACTATCAAAAGCTTCACAATAGATTCACAAAAGAGTCAAAGTGGATACGCTGAGCCGAGAAAGGGGTAAACTGGTGAAGGGCTGGTGAAAGGCTGTGAAGCTTTGTGAAGCTTCACCGATGGGGATAGGACTTCTAAACAGAAGTAAACCAGATGATTGAGAATAAAGTGTGAACGGTGAAGCTTTTTACGGGCAAAAAAAATGAAGACCGCGGTCTTCGAGCTGTAAGAGCGTGCTCTTCGAAGCGTAAGACCGCGGTCTTATTGTTGTTCGGTCGCGACCGAACAACGAGTTCCATGCATGGAACACGCGTTTACCACCAATGGTAAACGGCAACACACTACACTGTATTTGCGTTTTCAATGCAGGGTGTTGGATGGATTACCATGGAGGAAAAAACACGAATTCTGCATCTGCAATAGATTATTTCCCCTTCTTTGTGATTCAATCAAGAGATATGTTGTATCTTTGCGCAGAAAAAACAACATTCTCGCAGGCGAAATGGAGCAGAAGAATGACTATCACCGCATGGGCCGGCGCTGCTGGCGAAATAAATACAGCCGACCGGGCATTTACCATGTGACTATTCACGTGGATGAGGCGTTGCGGCAGCCGCTGGGGCGTATAGCCGGCGACCTCGCCATCGCCGACGGCGAGGCTGGGGCACCGCATGTGGAGCTGTCGGCCATAGGGCGCATGGTGGAGGAGGAGCTGACAACGAGCATCACTGCGCACTACCCATTCATAGAGGTGCAAGAGCATGTGGTGATGCCGGAACACCTCCATTTCATTCTCCGCGTACATAACAGCATCATCAGCGTCAACGGCCGCGAGACGCATCTGGGACAGGTCATCGCGGGCTTCAAGAAGGGCTGCAACCGCCGCTTCTGGGAGATAATGGGAGTGCGGGGTGAACCCGCAAACGCTACGGAGAAAGGAGTGCGGGGTGAACCCGCAAGCGCTACGGGTGAAGGGAAAAGAGGGGATGCGGCAGAAGCAAGGGGAATGCGGGGTGAACCCGCAAGCGCTACGGAGAAAGGAATGCGGGGAGAAGCCGCAGGCGCAGCGGGAATGCGGGGTGAAGGAGAGGGGGAACAGGGCAGCGTGTTGCGTGTTGCGGTTCGCCCGCAAGGATCAATGGGCAATGCGGCAGCAAAAACCGATAAGCGCACCCCCTCATGGGGCACTACGGACCGCCAGCCGCTGTTCGCTGCAGGCTATGTCGATGTGATGCCACTGTCGCAAGAGCAATTGGAAGTGCAGCGGCAATACATCCTGAACAACCCGCGCAGCCGCTTGCAGCGAATGCGCAACCGCGCCTGGCTGCAAACACAACACGCCAGCACCCCTACCGCACTCTCCATGCGCGCTCTCAGAGGCTACCTGCAGCGCGAATGCGCGCCGTCGCAGTTCAGCGATGAAATCTGGGAGCGGATTCGGCAACAGCTGCTGGATGCCAATGGGATGGTTGTCTGCGATAGCTATGGCAACCTGCAGCTGCTCAAGGACACGCTGTTGCCCGTGGTGTGCCATAGGAAGGATGCACGCTGGTTCCCTCAACAGATGCAGCGCTGCCTTGAGGCTGCTCAGGCGGGTGCTGTGCTGGTGTCGGCACGCATCGCAGGCGGGGAACAGCAGATCATGGACGAGGCGATGAGGCGAGGCTTTCCCGTAGTCCTTGTGGCTGACAACGGGTTCCCCGAGCGCTATCACCCGTCGGCACGACAGATGGAGCAATGTGGCAATGGAACGCTGTTGCTGCTGACGCCGTGGAAGTATCACTATCGCCCTGTTGACACGCACATCACAGTGGCCGAATGCAAGACCATGAACTGCGCTGTGCAAGCGATTTGCAGACGCAAGGACGATTGGTGGCAAACTTTTGGCGATAAGCTGGTGAGGAGGCGGGAGTGGATGGGAGCTAAAATTGAAGAGGAAAGAGAAAAAATGTAAATAGTGAATGGTCCGCTCGAAATTTTTCGCTTGAAACTTCAAGAAGTCGTAAATTATCTTTATCTTTGCGGCCAAACGAGACTTAATCACTTATGAAAGTTCTACTCATCAACGGAAGCCCACGCGAAAGGGGCAACACATTCACGGCTCTCAACCAAGTGGCCACAACCCTGAACGAAGAAGGCGTCGAGACGGAAATCATCAGCATCGGGAAAGCGGCTGTGCAGGGGTGCATCGCCTGCGGATGGTGTGGTCGTACAGGGAAATGCACCTACAACGATGACCTCTACTATCGTGTCATGCGCGCGGTGAAGGACGGCATCGACGGCCTCATCATCGGCTCGCCCGTCTATTACGGCGGCCCGAACGGTTCGCTGTGCGCCCTACTCGACCGCGTGTTCTACTCGCTGGGCAACGAGCTGAAGTTCAAGCCTGGAGCCAGCGTCGTGGTCTGCCGTCGCGGCGGTGCGTCTGCTGCCTTCGACCGGTTGAACAAGTATTTCACCATCCTGAACATGCCCGTCGTGAGCTCGCAGTACTGGAACATGGCCTACGGGCAGACACCCGGCCAGGCCAAGGAGGACGAGGAAGGGATGCAGACGATGCGTACGCTGGGACGCAACATGGCGTGGATGGTGAAGAAGCTGAACATCGCCGCCGACGGGCACCCCTCTCTGGAACCGCCCGTGCGCACCAATTTCATCCGATAGGCTGCCGCGGGACGCAAAAATCGGCCTCTCGCGAAAGGTTTTGCCCATTTCCTTTGGTAGTGTGCAGGAAAAATGCTACTTTTGCGCACTTGAACTTACAAATATTCATTATTCATCCTTTTAATACAAACAAAACTAATGAGTCAAAAACGTGTTTACACCTTCGGCAACGGACAAGCTGAAGGTAACGCGCAGATGCGCGAGCAGCTCGGTGGCAAGGGTGCCAATCTGGCTGAAATGAACCTCATTGGCGTTCCCGTTCCTCCGGGCTTCACCATCACCACCGACGTGTGCAACGAGTACTACGAGGTGGGTCAGGAGAAGATCATGGAGCTGCTGAACGACGAGGTGATGGCCGCTGTTGCCCACATCGAGAAGCTGATGAACAGCAAGTTCGGCGACGTGCAGAACCCGCTGCTCGTGAGCGTTCGTTCCGGCGCACGCGCTTCTATGCCCGGTATGATGGACACCATCCTCAACCTGGGTCTGAACGACGAGGTGGCTGAGGGCATGGCCAAGAAGACCAACAACCCCCACTTCGTGTATGACAGCTACCGCCGCTTCGTGCAGATGTACGGCGACGTGGTGCTGGAGATGAAGCCCGTGAACAAGACCGACATCGACCCGTTCGAGGAGATCATCGAGAAGGTGAAGGCTGAGCGCGGCATCAAGCTGGACAAGGACCTGAGCGTGGATGAGCTGAAGAAGCTGGTGAAGCTCTTCAAGGAAGCCATCAAGGCCCGCACCGGCAAGGACTTCCCCAACGATCCCATCGAGCAGCTCTGGGGCGCTATCTGCGCTGTGTTCCGCAGCTGGATGAACGAGCGCGCCATCCTCTATCGTAAGATGGAAGGAATCCCCGACGAGTGGGGAACCGCTGTCAGCGTGATGGCCATGGTGTTCGGCAACATGGGCGAGACCAGTGCTACGGGCGTTTGCTTCAGCCGTGACGCGGCCAACGGCGAGAACCTGTTCAACGGCGAGTACCTCGTCAACGCACAGGGCGAAGACGTGGTGGCTGGTATCCGCACACCCCAGCAGATCACCAAGATCGGCAGCCAGCGTTGGGCAGAGCGCGCAGGCATCAGCGAGGCTGACCGCGCCGCCAAGTACCCCTCCATGGAAGAGGCTATGCCCGAGATCTACAAGGAGCTCGACGGCATCCAGAACAAGCTCGAGGAGCACTACCGCGACATGCAGGATATGGAGTTCACCGTTCAGGAAGGCAAGCTCTGGTTCCTGCAGACACGTAACGGTAAGCGCACGGGCGCTGCCATGGTGAAGATCGCCATCGACCTGCTCCACGAGGGCAAGATCGACGAGAAGACCGCCATCATGCGCTGCGAGCCCCAGAAGCTCGACGAGCTGCTGCACCCCGTCTTCGACAAGAAGGCTCTCTCCACCGCTAAGGTCATCGCTCAGGGTCTGCCCGCATCACCGGGCGCAGGCTGCGGTCAGATCGTGTTCCACGCTGACGACGCACAGGCCTGGCACGCCGACGGTCATAAGGTGGTCCTCGTCCGCATTGAGACCAGCCCCGAAGACCTCGCCGGCATGAGCGCTGCTGAAGGTATCCTCACCGCACGTGGCGGTATGACCTCTCACGCTGCCGTCGTGGCTCGTGGTATGGGTAAGTGCTGCGTCAGCGGCGTAGGCTCACTGAATGTTGACTACAAGGCCAAGACCGTGGAAATCGACGGCGTGGTCTATAAGGAAGGCGACTACATCTCCATCAACGGTACCACCGGTCAGGTGTATGCCGGCGAGGTTCCCACGAAGGCTGCTGAACTCAGCGGCGACTTCAAGGAGCTCATGGACCTCTGCGACAAGTACACCAAGCTGCAGGTTCGCACCAACGCCGACACGCCCCACGATGCTGAAGTGGCTCGCGCCTTCGGTGCCAAGGGTATCGGTCTGACCCGTACGGAGCACATGTTCTTCGACGACCAGAAGATCATCGCCATGCGCCAGATGATTCTCGCCGACACCGTTGAGGGTCGCGAGAAGGCTCTTGCCAAGCTCCTCCCCTACCAGAAGGCTGACTTCAAGGGCATCCTCAAGGCCATGAACGGTCTGCCCGTGAACATCCGCCTCTTGGATCCCCCTCTCCACGAGTTCGTGCCCCACGATCTCGCCGGTCAGGAGACGATGGCCAAGGAGATGGGCGTGGACCTCGCCACCATCCAGCGCCGCGTTGCCAGCCTCGCCGAGAACAACCCGATGCTGGGTCACCGCGGTTGCCGTCTGGGCATCACCTTCCCCGAAATCACAGCCATGCAGACCCGCGCCATCCTCGGCGCCGCTTGCGAGCTGAAGAAGGAAGGCTTCGATCCCAAGCCCGAAATCATGGTGCCCCTGATTGGTATCCTCCACGAGCTCAAGCAGCAGAAGGCTATCATCCAGAAGGTCGCCGAAGAGGTCTTCGAGGAGTATGGCGTGAAGGTTGAATTCGAGATCGGTACGATGATCGAGATTCCTCGCGCTGCCCTCACCGCTGACCGCATCGCCACCGAGGCAGAGTACTTCTCCTTCGGCACCAACGACCTGACGCAGATGACCTTCGGCTACAGCCGCGACGATATCGCCAGCTTCCTGCCCGTCTATCTCGACAAGAAGATCCTGAAGGTTGACCCGTTCCAGGTGCTCGACCAGAAGGGCGTCGGCAAGCTCGTGAAGTACGCCGTTGAGAAGGGCCGCGAAGTGCGTCCTACGCTCCGCTGCGGTATCTGCGGCGAGCACGGCGGCGAGCCCAGCTCCGTGAAGTTCTGCGCTAAGATTGGTCTGAACTACGCCAGCTGCTCACCCTTCCGCGTGCCCATCGCACGTCTGGCTGCCGCCCAGGCTGCTGTCGAGGGATAAGCAACCACGCAATAAGAAAGAGAGCGCTGCCCGATGGGGTGGCGCTCTCTTTTATTTAACAAAAGCAAATAATCAACGCCCGCACAGGTGGCGGAAGTCGCAGGTCTCGCACGACTGTAAACGGGTGGTCTGCGTGAACGGTGTGTTCTGGTCGAAGATCTCCAGAATCAACTGCTCCAACCGCTCCCAGTAGGCTGCCACCAGCGATAAGGAATTATCGTCCCGCGCAGCAGGCTGCGCCACATCGTGGATGTACTGCCCTGCGAGCTTCAACATCGGGGAATAGTTGTCGGAGCCGGACTTATGCACGAAGAACAGGCAGGGCATGACGGGCTCCGAGCGCTGCTCCGCAACGATAGCGGCATAGAGGAGCGTCTGGAAATAGTAATGCGCCTTCTGGTCAGTGTCCCTGAAGAGCTGGTCCAGCGAGGCCACGGTGTCGGGGCGCCCGCCAGTCTTGTAATCCACAACGCGCACGACCTGACCGCCGACAGCATTCGCATCGCTGACGAGGTCCAGACGGTCGATGTAGCCGCCCGTGTCAATCTCCATGTCGCAGATGCGCAGGGTCTTCGTCCGGGGCCTCTCCAATCCGAGGATGCGGAAGGGGGCCAGCCGGCGGTCATGGCGCAGGAGCTGCAAGAGGTAGGTCGTCACCACCCTGTGCGCAATAAAGAGGATGCCACGGTATTCCTCAGGCATCTGCTTGAAGAATTCCTCGCGGAAAGCCTGCCGCACCAGAGGCTCCAGGCGCTGACCATCCATCTCCAGCAAGGGGTCTATGTCCTGCGCGCGGACCACATCGCCCGCCGAGGTGAGTTGCAGATAGACGAGCTCTGCAGCGCGGTGGAAGACATCGCCGAAGAGGACGGCGTCGAGACCCTCGGAAGGATCGGAATCCACACGCATCCCCTCGAGATACCGATAATAGAACTTCAGTGGGCAGGTAGTGTAGGTGTTCATGGCCGACGGCGAAAGTAACCGGCGCTGGTCCCCCACCCGACCCGTATTGTCGTACATCGCACACATCTGCTGCATCATCTCGGGCGTCTTAGGGATGACGATGCTGTCCGTCTTGGGCGAATAGGTCGCGGCCTGCAGGGCAACATGCTCTATCTTGAAGTCGGTTTCCGCAAGCAGCTGTCGCAGGAAACGCGAAATCTCGTTCTGTCGAATGCCCGCATTGCTCTCGTTATAGACGAAGGTGACGTGCTCGGCACGCTGGATCAAGCGGTAGAAATAGTAGGCGTAAACGGCTATCTTGTGGCGCAACGTGGTCATCCCGAACGCCTCGCGCAGGGAATAAGGGATGAAGCTGCTGTCGGCAATTTTCTTCGGGAGATAGCCCTCGCCAACGCTGAGCATCAGGATATTGCGGAAGTCCAAGGCACGCGTTTCCAGCACACCCATCATCTGCAACCCGATGGCGGGCTCCCCGTGGAAGGGAATGGTCTCCGAGGAGAGGATGCTGCGAAGCAGGCGCTCCAGCGTGGCGTCGTTCGCCACAAGCAGAGGCTCCTCGCCACTCATCAGGTCGAAAAGGCGGTTGACGCAGGTGTAGGCGCGGAAGAGGGCCTCGGCAGCAATGAGGTCTTCGGCGAGGAATGGAGCGAGCTGCGTGAGTATCTCCTGCATGTAAATCATCAGGTCCCGCCCCTGCCCGGCAGGGCGTAGCCAGGCGGCCTCATCGAGGAGGCGCGCATAGGGGTGAGCGGCAACATGCTTGATGGAGGCCGCACGGAAACGCTGCCCCTCGGCTTGAAAGCCGTCGGTCTGCAGAGCGGTAAGCGCAAGGATGAAGCTATAGACAGGGGTATCGCTAAGGGGGAAACCCATCGTCACATTGAGGGGTGTCTCACCAGACGGGATGGAATGAAGGACCGGCTGGAGGAGCTGTTCGTTGCAGAGCACGATGGCTGTCTGGTTGGCCCTCGGCGTGGTGTGCTCCGCGAGCCACTGGGGCAGGTAGCGCGCTTGGGCGTTCTCGCTGGATGCCGTGACGAAGGTGAGCTGCTTGGGCTGGCGCATATTGTTGAAACAATCCGAAGACAGGGAGTTCCCGTAGCGCTCCAGGTTGCGGCGCAGGAAGTGGCCAGCTTCATGATGAGAGGCACCCGCAGGCACATAGAAGGTGTCGTAGTCCCAATAGAACAGTGCCTGCTCGCGGTGCTGCAGCTCATCGAAGAGCGCCTGCTCCACGGCATTGAGCACATTGAAACCGACGAAGACTACGGTTTTCCCCTCGAAGAGCACAGTGTCGCGAGCAGCATCGCGGAACGAGCTGATGACAGCACGCTGCAGCGCACCCTCGTAAAGAAGTCCCTCGGAACGCATAGCCGCATTCAGGTCGTCATAGATGGCGGGTATATGCTCCCAGAGACGCAGGAAACGCTCCTTCAATTCGGAATTCTGCTCGATGGAGAAGTTACGGAAGAAGGACTGCAGCGCCTTCTCCTGTTCTGGCGTGATATAGCTATTGTCCTCCAGCTCATGGAGTTGATGGATGTTCGTGAATAGCTGATGGGCATCCACCAGCTGCTTGTCGATGTCGTCGAAGTCTGCCAGCAGAATCTCGCCCCAGTTGTAGAACTGGTCGAGCGACTGCGGCGATTCAACATGGTTCGCGTAGGAACGATAAAGGCGGCAGACACTCTCGACGGAATCACACAAGGTGTAGGGAGACAAATCGGCAAAGAGCTCGCTGATTGTGCGGTAGGTAGGCGTCCACACGGGAGTAGCGGAAGCCTCGGCCAAAGCCTGATCCAAGAAGAGACTGGCTCGCTTGCCGGGGAAGACAACAACGAGCTGGCTGAGGTTGGTGCCATAACGCTCCAGAAGAGAGGCGGCGACGTATTGGAGAAAAGTAGTCATAGCAGGTCAGAAATCAAGAGAAAGTTGAGCAGCGTCCTGCGAGGACGCGGGGATATCAGCTGAGAGGGACACGGGCATAACACGGTTGGAATAGACAAACCACAGGTAACCCTCGACATGGGCAGTCAGGTACATCGCGGACAGGAGGTGCATATAGGTGCGAACCTGGTCCTCGTAATCGGGGTTAGGATGCCCGAATTTGAAGTCCACGACAACGACGCGAGCACCGTCCTTGCTGACCATCACACGATCCGGACGGTGGACCTCCTGCTGAGACGATTGAGGATTCCAATGTACTATCGAACACTCGTTAAAAATAGACCACTCGTCAGAGAACCAAGATTTTACACCTGGGTTATTAAAGCCCTTCTTAAACCAATGTTCTATATTGCTGCGGCGCACGCTGACATAGCTCCCATCGGGTGCATGGCGGGAGATGACGCCATCGTGCTCCAGCGAATCCAGGACGCGCGGGACATCGGCGATGACGCGAATCTGCTGGAGGATGCCATGCAGGAGAAGGCCTGTTTCTATGTACTGCTGCTGGCGGAAATACTCCGAGGCCTCGGCTTCGTCCGCCGCCGTGTCCGACGACAGTGACGACAGGAACTGGCGCGAGCGGTTGCTCTGGCGGAAGGAGGCACAAAGGGGATACGAGCACATCTGCACGTTGACAGGCTGGCGGTCGGGATCCATGCGGTTGTCGCTCCTCTTGCGATTCGCCACTTGGACAACAGGCTCGCCAATCACACAGCCGCCCGGCACAATAGCAGCTATCAAGTCGCCTACCGTGCGCGAGGATTTCTCCAAATCATCAGCATCCCCGACAGCCCAGGCATAGAAATTCTCCGCGGCCCGCGTGAAGCCTACATAGAGCGCATTCAACTCATCGAGGCGCGAGAGCAGATGGGACTCGGCATAGTCATGCGAGAATACGGAGTTGGGCGCCGTGCGGGAATTGGGCGTGATGGGGACCAACTGCAGCTGGCTGTAAGGTTCCTCCGTAGGCGTACACCAGAGGAGGTCTGAGTAGCGGTCGCGCTCAAAGGGCCACGTGCAGAAAGGAATAAACACCGTGTGGAATTCCAGGCCCTTAGCCTTGTGGATGGAGATGATTCTAATGCCGTCGATGGAGCCGGCGGGAATAGACTGTCGCGACAAGCGCTCGTCCCAAAAGGCAAGGAAGCTGTGGATGTCGCCCGCCTCGCTATGCAGGAAATCCTGCACCGCATCAAAGAAACCAAAAAGATAGGCGTCCTGATGCGCCATGCGGTTCAAGTGAAAACGCTGGTAGAGGGTTTCAATGAGCTCGTACAGCGGCAGACAAGCCAACTGCGGGTCAAGGCCGTCGGCAGGCAGATCCTCCACATGGGTGCGCAGATAATAGGCCGAGACGACATCCGCGGAGTCGTTGAGAACACGCAGCGCTGCAATGAGCAGCCGTACGGCCGGCGAAGCGGAAAGCAGGAAGGCCTCATCGCTCACGATAGGAGGCAAATCGGGGTCTTCGGCAAAGCTCTCGATGACAGGCTGCATATCGGAATTGTTGCGCACGAGGATGGTCATCTGCACATAAGGGAGTCCCTCCTGGTGCAAATGCCGTACCTGCTGCTTCAAATCGTCGAGGATGACGGGCTGCCAATCCTCGCGTTTCTTGTACTCCCCGGAATCCAGGAGCGTGAGCGAAACAAAACCGTCATCGTCATCACGCGCCGCACCGTCAAGGCTCGCTCGTTCAAGGTCTGCAGGCGTCTTCTGGACGACATCGGCATAGGCGGACCTGAAGGAGAATGTCCCCTGCAACAGTACCTCCTCTTCCGCCGAGACGACATCCAACTGCCGCGCAGCCTCCTGGAAGAACTCATTGTTGAAATGCACGACCGCCGCCGAACTGCGACGATTGACGTCGAGATTCTTCACGACGGGCGTTGGCACCACGGTACGCTCGATATCGCCGAGCACACGCCAGTCGCCGCCGCGCCAACGATAGATGCTCTGCTTCACATCGCCCACAAGCAAGTTACGCCCTCCTTTGGCGATGCTCTCCAGAAGCAACACCTGGAAGTTCTTCCACTGCAGGCGCGAGGTGTCCTGGAACTCGTCGATCATCACATGGTGCAGCATGGCGCCAATCTTCTCAAAGACAAAGGGTGCGTCGCTCTCGCCCACCATCCGGCTCAGCAAGATGGGGGTCTTGGCGAGGTTGAAACGCGATGTCTCGGCATTGATATCCGCCACCTCACGATCGATGACGTCCAACAGGCAGAGAGGTTTGAGGTGGGCCTGCGCAAGGCGGGCGCTATTGACTGCATACTGCAACTTCGGAAGGCTGCGGAGCACCATTTCCAACTGGCCGCTAATCTCATCGACAACAGGCAGCAGCTCCGGGCGCTTCTGATCGGCCTTCTTCAATAGCGTCAAAGGATCATCGGCCCACGCGCTTATGCGCGCGCCCGTATCTATATTAATATCTCCTGATTTCAACCGTTCCACAAAGGTTCGCAACGTTTGCCCATTCGACAGCTCCGCATAAGTGATGCCGGCGTCATAGACCGCTTGCTCAATGCGCGCACCGCTCCCTTTCAATGCCTCGACCGCCCCGGTCTCCATCTCCTGCAAATGTTGAATGAACTGTCGCATGAAGGAAGGATCACGCAAACAATCGCGCAACTGCTCGCCACGCATCAGATAGTCCTCATTGAAGATGGCGCGACCAAAATTCTTCACCTCGCGAGTGACATCCCAACGCTGGTCGCTGGCAATGCGATCGCGCACAAGACTGTAAAGCCACTCGAACACCTGCGGCTCGTTCTGAAGCCGATCAACAATGCGATCAACGGCTTTGGAGAGCACTTCCGTGTCACTGATTTCCACCTGGAGATTGGCCGTCAGGTCCAACTCGTGAGCCAGACCACGCAGGATGGTCTGGAAGAAGGCATCGATGGTCTGCACACGGAAGTGATTATAGTCGTGCAGTATCTGGTGCAGCGCCATCCTACAACGGCGACGTATTTCCTCATCAGAGAATGGCTCACCATTAACCTCTTCTTGAACCGATTTCTTTAACACATTGAAATATGGCTCGCTATCGTTTAGATGATTACCTATACCATAGAGCTGACTAAGGATTCGATCCTTCATCTCAGCCGTCGCCTTATTGGTAAAAGTAACAGCAAGAATGCGGGCATATTCTCCATCCTCCTGGGCCAAGACCAACCGCTTCAGATACTGGACAGCCAACGTAAAAGTCTTGCCGGAACCAGCCGATGCCTTATACACAGTAAGAGCAGGTCTATTGCCCGCCGACGAAGTCGCGATAGAGGTCATAACGCTTGTTTAGATAATAATTTGCTGCAAATATAGTCGCTTTTTCTGAATATCTCATTCGATTGCAAAAAAAATGTTTAAAAAATGGGCGATAGATGATGACGGAATCAGAAAAATATCGTATCTTTGCGGCATGAATGACTTGTCAAGGCATATTGAATATCTGCTGCTCACACATAATTGTGTGATTGTGCCGCAGTTCGGCGCTTTTGTCGCCCACGTGAACAACGCCCATCGCATTGAGAGCGAGGAGTTCTTTTTCCCTCCCCATCGCGTAGTCCGCTTCAACCCCGACCTCACCGAAGACGACGGTCTGCTGGTTGACGTTGTGCGTGCGGTGCACCGCTGCCCCACCCCTGAAGCCAAGCGCAAGATTCAAGGGATGATTCTACAGCTGCGCCAGCAGTTACTGGCCGAAGGCCAAGCCGATTTTGGCCGCATCGGGAACTTCACCCAGGACGAAGACGGCAGACTGAGCTTCTCAGCCTGTCAGGCAGGTGTGGCAACGCCCTCCTTCTACGGTCTGGACACATTCCCGATGTCGAAACTGACCTCCTTACAACGCCGAGGGAAGGCCGCTGAGAGCCGCAAGCTGCCAACAGACAATGCCACCAACAACGACAAGCACATCGTCATCCGCATCAGCCGTCGCACACTACGCTACGCCACTGCCGCAGCCGCAGTTATCTTGATTTGTGTGCTCTTCACCCCTCCGTTGCAGGTACAGCGCGAGCGTCTTGCACAGCAGGCTTCGATACTCTCCACATCCAGGGAGGTCAACGAGGAGAAGAGCCTTCTCACGATGACACCACAGGCAGCACCGATTGCACCAACAAGCGTGCAGACGAAGACCGTAGCGGAAGCAACAGACAAAACCGCGGTCATTGAAGAAGCCGCAACAAAGGCCAAAGGTGCCTATGCCATTGTGGTAGCCAGCAATGTGAGCCAAAAGAATGCCGAGCGCTATGTCGCCGACCTTCAGCAGCGCGGCTACGAGAATGCCACCATCCACGACAACGGCAAGATGCTCCGCGTGGTATTGTCTGGCTACGCCGACGAGACAGAGGCATACAACCGCAATGCCGCCCTTCATCGCGAAGGCAGGGAATTCGCGTCCAGCTGGGTGATGAAACTATGAAGAAAGTACGCTGCCCCAAGTGCGACCACTACCTCCCCTTTGACGAAACACGCTACACAAAAGGAGAGACCCTTGTCTTTGAATGCCCGAATTGCCATAAACAGTTTGGTATTCGCCTCGGGGATGCACCGAAAGAAGAACGCCAGGACTGCGGCGCGCTTCTCGTCATTGAAAACGTCTTCCATTTCCAACAGACACTCCCCCTCCAGATGGGCGACAATGTGGTGGGCCGCTACGTGAAAGGCAGCGACATCAACGTCCCCATCGAAACTGTTGACCCCAGCGTGGACACCAAGCATTGTGTGCTCAACGTGAGTCGCAACCGCGCCGGACAATTCATCTACACCCTCCGCGACACATCGCCCGACGGTACGGGAACATTCGTGGGCAACACCATCCTCCGCCACAACGACCGTCTGCGCATCGAGAACGGCACCATCATCAACATCGGCGCGACAACCATGATCCTTCGTGCCGCAGGTTGCGAGGAAGAAGAGACCACCGCCGAACAAAAACATTAAGGGGTTGCCATATGGCAAGCCCCTTATCTTTTTCTAGCTGTCAGAACCTCTTTTAGAAAGGAAGATCATCCGTGCTGTCGCCCGTGAAAGCAGGTGCGGCAGGAGCAGCAGGCGCCTCGGATGTAGGTGCTGGAGCATCAGGCTGTGCTGCGGGAGCCGGCGGGAAGGCTGCAGGATTGGCAAAAGGCACGTTCGGGTCTGCAGTGGGCGTCGCTACAGCGTTGGGATCATAGGGCACCACCTTCCAAGCACGAATTTGGTTATACCAACGTCCATTGTACTCGCGGGCGTCAATATCGAGGCTCACGGTGAGCATCTGCCCCACCTGAATATTAAACTGAGCAATACGGTCGGTTCCGAAGACCTCGAAGCAACATTTCTTGGGATACTGCTCCATTGTTTCCAGAATATACGATGCTACTTTCCACTCACTTCCCGAGCGCTGAGATACGCCTCCACGCTCGGGGAGTACCATGATGATTTTTCCAGATATTTCCATGTGATGAAATAGATTTATAATGATGTTTTTTATGTGATATTACGTCCTATATCGTGCTCCTTTTTTGAAAAGCGATGCAAATATAGCCCTTTCTCTTCAAGTTTTGCTAATTTTTGGTACTTTTTTTTGCCTATTCGGACAAAAGTTCTTATTTTTGCTCGGTTTTAGGACACATTATTGGATTCTCTGACTCGAAAAACAACAAATATACTACCAGAACATGAAGATTAAAGTCTCCAGCGCGGCCCTTTTCAGCCGCCTCACCTCCATCAACCGAGTGCTCAACAGCAAGAACTCTCTCCCCATCCTCGACTGCTATCTCTTCGACGTGGACGGGCTGAAGATGTCCATCACCGCATCAGATAGCGAGACGACACTCGTGACCAGCGTTGAGCTCATAGAAAGCGACATCAACGCCCGTTTCTGCATCAAGGCAAAGACCATCCAGGACTCCCTGAAAGAGATCTCCGACCAGCCCATCACGCTGGATATCAACCTGGACAGCATGGAAATCAAGGGTGGATACCAGAACGGCACCTTCAACATCATCGGAGAGCGCGCCGACGAATACCCCGCTCCCCACAACATTGACGCTGATGCCAAGCGCTTTGAAATGCGTCAGAACGTGCTCCTGGCTGGTATCAACCAGAGTATCTTCGCCACCGCCGACGATGAAATCCGCCCCGTGATGACAGGTATCTACTTCGACTTCACACCCGATTGCCTCGTCCTCGTGGGCACCGATGGTCGCAAGTTGGTCCGCAAGAAGGACTTCTCCGTCAAGAGCGAACAGCAGATTGGGTTCATCCTGCCGAAGAAACCCGCCAACATCCTGAAGACCCTGCTCCAGAAAGGCGATGCCACAGTTGAGCTGACCTTCAACGACAAGATGGCGCAAGTATCAACTGCTGACTTCACCATGACCTGCCGCCTCATCGATGGCCGCTATCCCAACTACAACAGCGTGATTCCACAGAACAACCCCTACAAGGCCACGATTGACCGTGCAGCACTTGTTTCCACGCTGAAGCGCGTGCTCGTATTCAGTAGCCAGAGTAGCGCGCAAGTCAAACTGTCATTCAAAAAGAACCAGCTGGTAGTGAGCGGCCAGGACATCGACTTCTCCACCTCCGCCGAGGAGCGCCTCGCCTGCGATTACGAGTCCCCGGCCATGAACATCGGCTTCAAGGGCACACTGCTTTTAGACATCCTTGGCAACCTGGACAGCAACGAGATCGTCTTTGAACTGGCCGATCCCGGTCGTGCCGGCATCATCACACCTTCAGAGCAGAAAGAGGGCGAAGAGATTCTCATGCTCCTGATGCCTATGATGCTTAATGACTAATCGACATGAAGCTACATCTAGACAGACCTATCGTCTTTTTCGACCTCGAGACCACCGGCATTGATGTCGTCAATGACCGCATTGTGGAGATATGCCTGCTGAAGGTATTCCCCAATGGGAATGAGGAATCCAAGGTCATGAGGATCAATCCTGAGCGTCACATTCCCGAGGAAGCCTCCAACGTTCATGGTATCTACGATCAGGACGTGGCCGACTGTCCTCGCTTCGCCGACGTGGCCGCAGACATCTGGGACTTCATGAAGGATTGCGACTTGGGCGGATTCAACTCCAACCATTTCGACATCCCCATGCTGGCCGAGGAATTTCTACGTGTCGGCCTAAACGTGGACCTCAAGAAGTGTCGTCGCGTGGATGTGCAGAACATCTACCATAAGCTGGAACGCCGCACACTCGTGGCCGCATACCAGTTCTACTGCCACAAGAACCTCGAGGACGCACACTCGGCATTGGCAGATACAAAAGCCACATACGAGGTTTTGTGCGCGCAGCTCGACCACTACCCTGAGACATTGCAAAACGACATTGACTTCTTGGCCGAGTATTCCCTGCGCGACCACAACGTGGATTTCGCAGGTCGTATCATCTATGACAACCAGCATGTGCCTGTCTTCAACTTCGGCAAGTACAAAGGCATGGCCGTGCAAGATGTGTTGCGCCGCGACCCTGGCTATTTCAGCTGGATGATGCAAGGCGATTTCGCCCGCAACACAAAACAGGTCCTCACCGAGATAGCACTCAACAGCAAAAGATGAATATCGTCTTAGGCATCACCGGCAGCATCGCCGCCTACAAGGCGTGCACGCTCATTCGGCAGTTCGTGAAACAAGGTCATGAAGTGCAGGTGGTCATCACCCCTGCCGGAAAGGAGTTCATCACACCCATCACACTGTCAGCCCTGACCTCGAAGCCGGTCATCAGCGAATTCTTCTCCCAGCGCGACGGCACATGGCACAGCCATGTTGATCTGGGCCTTTGGGCTGATGCGATGGTGATTGCCCCCGCAACAGCCTCTACGATTGGGAAGATGGCTCACGGCATTGCCGACAACATGCTCATCACCACCTACCTGTCTATGAAGGCGCCCGTCTTCGTCGCGCCGGCCATGGACCTTGACATGTGGGCCCACGCTTCCACACAAGAGAATCTCGCGGCCCTTCGTCGCCGTGGCGTCACCGTCATCGAGCCTGCCAGCGGCGAGCTGGCCAGCCACCTCGTGGGCAAAGGGCGCATGGAAGAGCCTGAGAAAATAGCAGCACTCGTCCTTGAGTCTCTGGAGTCACTCAAACCTCTTGAACCCCTTGAGTCCCTTAAACCACTTGAACCCTTAAACACGCTCTCCGGTCGCCGCATCCTCATCACCGCGGGCCCCACTTACGAGCGCATCGATCCTGTCCGCTTCATTGGCAACTACTCCAGCGGGAAAATGGGTTTTGCCCTCGCTGAAGAGTGTGCCCGTCGCGGCGCAGAGGTTCACCTCGTCTGCGGACCTGTGCAACGAACCACTACAGCCACAGGCATTACCGTGACACGCGTGGAAAGTGCTCAGGAGATGTGGGAGGCCGCCAGCCGTCTCTTCCCCGATACCGATGCTGCCATCCTTTGTGCTGCAGTAGCCGATTTCACGCCCGAACAGACACAAAGCACTAAAATCAAGCGCGAAGGCGACGGCCTCGTCCTCCGCCTGAAGCCCACCCAGGACATCGCGCGTGGCTTGGGCCAGATGAAGCGTGAAGGGCAGCGCCTTGTTGGTTTTGCCCTGGAGACCCACGACGCCCTTTCGCACGCTCAAGAGAAACTGCGCCGGAAGAACCTTGACTTCATTGTCCTCAACTCCCTGCAGGACGACGGTGCCGGCTTCCAGTACGACACCAACAAGGTGACCATTATCACACCCACAGAGCAGATACCCTATCCTCTCAAGCCCAAGACCGAAGTCGCAAGCGATATTATCGACCACCTCGCCAGCATCCTGTTATGAAACGACTTCTTCCCCTCATCGCCCTTTGGCTCGTCAGTTGGAATGTGCAGGCACAAGAGCTGAACGCCAAGGTCAACATCAATCGCTCTCAGGTTTCCAACACCAAATCGGGCGTCTTTGATGCGCTTGAGAAAGTCATTTCGCGTCTGCTCAACGAACATGCTTGGACGGGTCTCAAGTTTCGCGATATGGAACGCATCCAATGCACGTTCAACATCACCATTGATACTTATAGCGAAACCGACAACTCCTTCACGGGGAGCCTGCTGGTAGCCGGCATACGTCCAGTCTATAACTCGTCCTACACGACGACGGTCTTCAGCATGAATGACAAAGACTTCAACTTTGCATTTCAGGAATTCGACCAGCTGGAGTGGCGTCCCGAACAAGTCGATAACAACCTCACGGCGATGATTGCCTATTGGGCTTATGTGATCATCGGGATGGACCTCGACGCAATGGCACCCATGGGTGGCACCGAAGTGCTTCGCATGGCGCAGGACGTTTGCAACAACGCCGAGATGCTAGGCTACGCGGGATGGAAGGCCTTCGACGACTCCAAGAACCGCTACGCCATCATCAACGATTATCTCGACGGCTCGATGGAGAAGTTCCGCCAACTGCAGTACACATACTACCGCACCGGTCTTGACCACATGGCCGAAAACCCCGAAGCGGCCCGTACGACCATCGCCGAGTCACTCAATCTGCTGAAGGAGGCCCACGAGGACAAGGCAATGAGTATGTTACCTCAGATCTTCACAGACTACAAGCGTGATGAACTGGTCAGTATCTTCAGCGGCCAAGGTTCATCTAAGGATCGGGAAGCCATCTATGACATTCTCTTCCGCATCAACCCCTCACAGAACAACTACTGGGAAAAGATCAAGAACTGAATGCTGAAATCTCTCTTCATACAAAACTACGCCCTCATCAACGAACTTCGCATAGAGTTCGAGCGTGGTTTCTCGGTTATCACGGGCGAGACCGGCGCTGGCAAGAGCATCCTTCTCGGAGCCATCGGTCTATTGCTGGGCGGTCGCGCCGAAGCACGGATGATCAAGAGCGGTGCCCGACGATGCATTATCGAAGCAGAGTTCGATCTGACGGGTAGCAAAGCAGAAGTTTTCTTCGAGGAAAATGACATTGATTTTGACGGACATAGCTGCATCATTCGCAGGGATTTAAGCGACAACGGCAAAAGCAGAGCTTTCATTAATGACACCCCCGCACAGGTATCCCAACTCCGTGCCCTTGGCGCGATGCTCATCGACATACATTCCCAGCATCAGAACCTACTCCTCAGCCAGGAGAATTTCCAGCTGAATGTTCTGGATATAATCGCCCACGACCAAGCTTTGCTGCAGCAATACCAATCCAGTTTTGAAGCCTACCAACAGGCCCGACAACAGCTACGTGATGCTGAGAGCGCCCTTGCACGCGGTCTCGAGGATGAGGATTACCTTCGCTTTCAGTTGCAACAATTGGAGGAACTGGACCTCGCAGCCGGCAAGCAGGAGGAGATGGAACAGGAACAACAGATGCTGGAGCACGCCGAGGAGATTCGCGAGGCTCTGTGGACCGCCGAGCAACTGCTGCAAGGCGATGACCGCACCAGCAGTGGTGTCCTGCAGGCCCTGCACAATGCAGAACGCAGCCTCAGCGCCATCGCATCCATGCTACCTGCTGCTGATGAGTTGACAACACGGCTCGACTGTTGCCACATTGAACTGAAAGATATCTCCAACGAACTCAGCGCCCAAGCCGAAGACATTGATGTAGATCCCGAACGACTCGCCATCGTCAACGACTGGCTCAGCAGGTTCTACAGTGCCCAGCAGAAGCATCACGCCCAGAGCGAGCAGCAACTCATAGACATCACCGAGGACTTCCGCAACCGCCTCTCCCTCATTGATAGCAGCGGCGAGCATCTGCAAGCCCTGCGCAACGCTTGTGAACAGGCCGCGTGCGCTTTGCAGGACCTAGGGGCACAGCTGACGGCCTCACGCCAGCAAGCCGCCCACGAGGTGGAACAGAAGATGACGGCTTTGCTCGCGCCCCTCGGTATCCCCAATATACAGTTCCAAATTATCATCAACCAACGCCCTGAGCCCTCCCCCACAGGGTTGGATAATGTCAGTTTCCTGTTCTGCGCCAATAAGAACGGCCAGTTGCAGTCTATTGCCGACGTTGCTTCGGGCGGCGAGATTGCTCGCGTTATGCTGTCGCTCAAGGCTCTGATCAGCGATGCCGTGCGCCAGCCCACCATCATCTTTGATGAGATTGACACGGGCGTCAGTGGCCGCATCGCTGAACGAATGGCCGAGATGATGAGCGCGATGGGCGAAAGCGGCCGTCAGGTTATCTCCATCACCCATCTGCCACAGATTGCAGCCATGGGACGCCACCACTACCGTGTCTATAAACAGGACAGCGCCGACGAAACCACCAGCAACATTGAGCACCTTGATGCCGATGGCCGCATTACAGAGATTGCCCATATGCTCAGCGGCACCGAGTTGACAGACGCTGCCATCGCAAATGCAAAAACACTTCTATCCCATGCCGAGACCCTCTGACCTCCGCCACAGCCTATTACTGTGTCTGCTGTTCATCACCGCCGTTCTTCAAGCCCAAACCCCGAGATGGCAAAAGAAAGCGCACAAGGCGATGCTCAGCATCATCACCTACGGCACCGATGGCCAGATGCTACACTCCACCAATGGTTTCTATATCCACAATGACGGCACGGCACTGTCCGACTACCGATCTTTTCAGGGTGCTGCACGTGCCGTAGTCTTCGACGAAGCTGGGAAAGAGTGGCCCGTGGAATGTATCCTTGGTGCCAACTCACTCTATGATGTCGTCAAATTCAAGGTGGCAGCCCCCAAGGTTACGGCCCTCACCTTGGCTTCTCAGACGGCATGCCAGGGCGACAAGGCCTTCATCCTTCCCTATCTTTCTAGCAACACCGCCAGTACCGCCACCACTGTGGCTGCTGTTTCCACGTTCAACGGAAGCTATGCCTACTACACCCTGCCCGCCCGAATGACAGAGAAATGGACCTCATGTCCCCTCATGAACGAGGCTGGCCAAGTCCTTGGTATTCTGCAGATGGCAGCAGGCGCCAAAGACAGCTGTTCCTACGCTGTTTCGGCCCTGTTCGCCGATAGCCTTCACATCCATGCCCTCACGGCAGCATCCAGCGACTATCAGGCCATACCCCTTAAAAAAGCATTGCCACGCGAGGCTTCGCAGGCACATAGCTTCATCTATCTCGTCGGTACACGCGACACGGCAGCCTACATCGCCTACGTAGAGGAGTATATTTCGCTTTTCCCCACCGAGGCTAACGGTTACACCATGAAAGCCGAGATGCTCGCTGCACAGCAGCGTTTCGAGGACGCAGAGAACGTCTGGGCTCAAGGCTTGAAATCCACCACTCACCCCGAAGATATCCGCTACTCACGTGCCAATACGATCTTCCGGACGGCACAGGGAGGGCACTCCCCCGAGGCTTGGACACTCGAGGCGGCGATGGCGGAGGTGGAACAGGCCTCAACTGTACAACCACAACCCGTTTATGATGCCTTGAAAGCTCATATCCTCTATAGCCAGAAGCGCTACGAGGAAGCCTGCACGCAGTTCCTGGCACTAAACGCAACCGCCCTACGTACGCCCGACAACTTTCTCTATGCAGCACAATGTCGCCAGATGCTGAACGACACCACCGCCGTATTGGCCCTTCAAGACAGTGCAATCGCGTGCTACACCCGTCCATACATCGAAGCGGCAGCCCCTGCCCTGCTGATGCGCGCTGGCACACTCCTTAGCCTTCGCCGCTACCGTGAGGCTGTGCGTGATCTCAACGACTACGAGCACCTGAAATCCAACGAGCTCAACGCCAACTTCTACTACCGTCGCGAACAGGCTGAGATGCGCTGCCGTATGTACCAGCAGGCACTTTCCGACATCGAAAAGGCCGTACGCATGAATCCTCGAGAGCCACTATACCACGCTGAAGCGGCAGCTGTCTATTACCGTTTCAACCAACTAGACGAGGCCGTTGCTGCCGCTCGTCAGGCCATTGCCATCGATAATCAATTCCCCGATGCTCACCGCATCCTCGGGGTTTGCCTACGCGCTCAAGGCAAGGAGGCGGAAGCGCGCTCGGCCCTCCGACAAGCAGCTGACCTCGGTGACGAGATTGCTCAATCCCTCCTCCACTAATTCACTCCTATTCGTCACTCTTCACGCTCAATGAAGCTCACCCTCCTCGTCATAGGCAAGACCACCAGCCGTCATGTTCAGGATATAATAGATGACTATGCGAAACGACTCACGCACTACGTGCCGTTCGCAATCGACGTCATCCCTGAGCTTCGCAACACCAAAGCGCTGACCGCCGACCAGCAGAAAGCGCAGGAAGCCGACCTCATCCGCCGTCAGCTACAAGCGGGAGACCATGTCGTACTTCTCGACGAGCACGGTACAGAGCGACGCTCTGTTGATTTCGCAACATGGCTCGGCAAGCGTATGGGAACGGGGCCGCGCCGCATCGTCTTCATCGTTGGCGGCCCCTATGGTTTCGACGCCTCCATCCACGCCCTGGCCGCTGAGGAGATATCCCTCTCCCAGATGACCTTCAGCCATCAGCTCATCCGTGTCCTTTTCACCGAGCAGCTCTACCGCGCCTGCACCATCCTGCGTGGCGAGCCTTACCATCATGAGTGAAGAGGGAAAAATAAATAGTTCATTCGTTAATCCGCAAATATGAAAAATGCCACCGGTGCCCAATATGCCGCCAGCAAATATAACGAGCTGGTAGTTCGCGAGGAGACCACCCTTCTGGAGTTTCTGCTCAAAGAAATGAGCGGCATTTCCCGCAATCGTGCCAAAGACATTTTGGCCGGTCATGGCGTCACCGTTGATCGCCGCAACACCACGCGCTACGATGAGCCGCTCCACCCAGGTCAAGTTGTTCGCGTCAGCAAGCACAAGCAGTCCAACCAACTTCTGAACCACTACGTCAAGATCGTCTATGAGGATAAGGATCTCGTAGTTATCGAGAAAGCCGTAGGCATTCTCTCTATGCCAGCCACAGCCAAGCAGTATTCTGCCAAGCAGGTTCTCGACGAATACTTCGCCAAGCGCCACTTCAAGTGCACTGCCCACACCGTTCACCGCCTCGACCGCGACACCAGCGGTTTGATGATGTACGCAAAGAACCTCGAAATAGCTAAGATTCTCGAGGACAATTGGCACGATATCGTCTTCGACCGCCGCTATGTGGCCGTCGTCAGCGGCGAGATGGAACGCGAGGGCGGCACCATCGAAAGCTGGCTCAAGGACAACAAAGCCTATATCACCTACTCCTCGCCCGAAGACCCTGGCGGCGGCAAGTACGCCATCACCCATTATCACACCCTGAAAACCACGCCGCGCTGCTCCCTCGTGGAACTGAAACTGGAGACAGGCCGCAAGAACCAAATTCGCGTGCACATGCAAGACATCGGCCACCCCATCCTCGGCGACAACAAATACGGCAATGGTCAGGACCCCATCGGGCGCCTCTGTCTCCATGCCTACCGTCTCGACTTCTACCACCCCCGCACGGGCGAGGTTATGAATTTCGAGACCCCGTACCCTCGCGACTTTATGAAATTATTCAACCAACCTATCATCTCAGAACAATGAAAAAAAACATCTTTGCCACTCTGGCAATCGCCACGACCCTGACACTTTCGGGCTGTGGTTTCGGAACTACAGGAACTTCTACTGGTTCCACAACAACACCCACCATTAACACCGACACTGCGATCGGTGCTGGAACCAGCATCCTCAACGACCTCCTCGGTACCCTACTCAGCAAGACCATCACCGAACGCAGTTTCATCGGCACTTGGACCTACCAGACCCCCGAGGTACGCTTCGAGAGCGAAAACCTGCTCTCAAAGGCCGGCGGCTCAGTGATGGCTGCATCCATTGAGAAGAAGCTCGACAGCTATCTCGCAAAAGTTGGTATCACCAAGGGCGTCACCACCTTCACCTTCAAGAGCGACAAGAGCTATACCATCCAGACGAAGGGCAAGACCATTTCCACCGGCACCTACACCTACGACCAGTCCACGCAGATGCTCTCCATGCAGGGCACCTTCGGTCTCATGAACCAGAGTTGCCTCGTCGGGATGGACGGCACCAACCTGTGCCTCCTTTACGATGCTGATAAGCTCCTCACCGTCATGAACTCTGCTGCCAGTGTCCTGGGGCAGGCCAACAGCACCCTCGGTTCCGTGGCCAGCGTTTTCGGAAACAACTATAACGGCATGAAGGTCGGCTTCAGCCTCTCAAAATAAGGTACGGAGTAACCTCATACAGAAAAGGTGCACATGGCCATGTGCACCTTTTCTGTATGAGGTTAATTCATGCCGGCAATGGCCGAGGCTACGGTGTAGGCTGTTGTCCAGGCTGCCTGGAAATTGAAGCCACCCGTGACGCCGTCAATATCCAACACCTCGCCCGCAAAATAGAGACGAGGCACATGGCGACTCTCTAGAGTGGCCGGGACAACATCGCTAAGGGCAATGCCACCGCAGGTAACAAACTCATCGCGGAAGGCTGCTCGACCTGCTGTTTGGTAAGTGTCGTTGGTCAGGGTGTTTGCCAGACGGTTCAGATCCTTCTGTCCGAGGTTTCCCCAGCGGTCCTGCGCGGATTGGCTGAGTGTTTTCGTCAACAGATGCTCCCAGAGCCTACTGGGGAGGTTGAACGGTCGCTGAGAGGAGAGCTGTTTTTGTGCGTGGCTGGTGCGGATGTCACGCAGCGTCTCCTGCGCCTCGGCAGCGGTGTGTCCCGACCAATTGATACTCAGTGGCACAGCATAAGCGTGCTCGTTCAGGTGGCGGGCGGCATAGCTGGAGAGGCGGAGAATGGCTGGACCGCTCACGCCCCAGTGGGTGATGAGCAAGGGACCTTCTGCACGCATCTTTGTACCCGGAAGCATGACGGAAACAGACTCCACGACTGTACCCATCAGCTCGCGGAGCGAAGTATCTGCGACGCTGAGTGTGAAGAGCGATGGCACTGGTGCCACCACCTCGTGGTCAACCTCTGCAAGCCACCGAAGCCCTTCGGCACGTGGCGAACCACCAGTGCAGACGGAAATGAAGTCGTAACCCTCAAGGTCGCGGAGCGAACTAACGCGAGCGCCTGTACATATATGAATCTGATGGCGACTCGCTTCGCGCAGGAAACAATTGATGATGGTTTGCGAATCCTGAGAGGCTGGAAATACGCAGCCGTCGTCTTGCGTGACGAGGCGCACGCCATGACGCTCGAACCAAGCATAAGCATCGGCAGGCCCGAATTGCTTAAAAAGTCGCTTCAACAGACGATGCCCACGCGGATAGACTGTCGAGAGGTCTCTAACGTGTTCGAAAGAATTGGTGCAGTTACAGCGCCCCCCTCCTGAAATCTTCACCTTTGCCAGAACGTGTTGGCTACCTTCCATAATCGTGACGTCCATGCCAGGAAACATCTCCTTCAGGTTGATGGCCAGAAAGAAGCCGGCCGCGCCGCCACCTATAATTGCTGTACGTAGCATGAGAAACGTCGTTCGTGTATTTTCGAGGACAAAAATACAACCTTTTTCTTGAAACGCAGATCATTCTTAATTATTTTTTGTACCTTTGCCCCAAATTCCTTTTAAACCAAACTATTATTTCTACAAAAAGCAACAAAAAGCATGAAAAAGTTCCTACTTCTCGCTGTCGCTTTGACTGCAAGTTTTGCCGCCACGGCACAGGGATGGGTGAAACCTGAGCCCACCCCCTCCATGTACACTTCACTCAGCAAAGTAGATAGCGTCTATATCTACAACATCGGTTCTGGGTTGTTTCTCACCCAGGGCAATGATTGGGGCACTCACGCCAGTGTGGGCGAGACGCCTGCTCTCTGCGTAGTCCTGCCCTACGCTAAGGAGGGCGACACATGGGACGGCAAGTCCTACAAGCTACGCAACCTTGATTCGTGGGGCTATTGGCATGATTTCTACATTGAGGAATGGAGTGCTTTGGATATTTGGGCCAACGGTGATAATAAAGAAAACTACCTGTTCTGCGTGGAGCCCGTTGACGCAGAGGCCTTCACCTATCGCTTCACCGCCTCAGATGCCAACATTACCACAAAAGATCTCACCGGAAAATACGTAGGCAACTACAAACTCTACCACGACAACAATCATGATGTTGACAGCCCTACAGGTGTCATCTATAGCACACTCGACGACGAAACGAATTTCCTAAGCGTGTGGGCTTTCATCACCCGCGAAGACTATGCGCCATTGGAGGCTGCCACAGCGACATACAACCTGGCCATGCAGCTCCAGAAACTCATCGAGAAGGCCGAAGGCCTTGGCATCTACACCCAGGCGGCGCAAGCTGTGTTCGACAACACCTCCAGCACACTGGAACAACTCCAAACGGCTTATGACAACCTTTACGTCCTCGTTACTGCCGCAGAAGAAAACAGCGCAACTCCCGACAATCCCGCTGACAAGACAGACCTGGTCGTCAACCCCGACTTCACCGACGGTGTCAACGGCTGGACGAACGGCGCAAATGCCAGCACTTTTGAAGCACAAAATTATTTTGCACAGTTTGGCACCCCGCACCTGAATATATGGAATGCCAAAGGGTTGGACGGCAAGAGCTATCAGATGGTCACGGGCCTGCCCAACGGCATCTACGAAGTGAAGATGTATGCATTCAGCAACAACGGCTGTGACTATGTCTTCGCAGGCGATGACAAACAACAAGTACAAGGATCTAACGGCAAGGAATTCACGTTGCTGGCCTGCACCACCGACGGCAACCTGGAGCTTGGAATGCTCCACACACCCACCGACCATGAGGGTGGTCCGTGGTGCGGTTTCGGCAATGTACGCCTCAGCTACCTAGGCACCGTTGCCGAGAGCTATCAATACTGGCTGAACTACTACCTCGAACAAGCACCAGATTATGCCAATATGGAGGTGTCCTTCCAAACGAGCCTCGGAGAAGAATATGTCAATGTATTACAAAGCGCCAGTGAGGCAACAGAAGTGGCCGACATTCAACTCATCGTGGCCAAGCTGATTGATCTTATCCCTGCAATGGCTGAGAACGTTGCAGCCTATGCAGCCTTTGAAGCCGCCGTGATTGCAGCTGAAGCAGTGCTGGAACAAATTGATCAGAACCCCAAAGCATTGGAACTGGAGGAATATCTAAGCGAACACTACGACGATGCCAGCATAGGCCTTCTGAGCACCGAGGAAATTGCAGCGCAGACCGCCCTACTCTATGAGATGTCTGAAGCAGCCATTAAAGCCAGCGCAGTCCCAGGCACCGACATCACGAATATGATTGCCAATCCCGATTTCTCCGATGGCAAGACCACGGGTTGGACAGTCACTGGCGGCACCGTCAAGATTGGAGCCAACGACGTAAATATTACGGCTGAAGTGTGGCAGGAGAACTTCACCATCTCGCAGGAGATAAAGGGTCTCGCAAACGGCCTCTACCAGCTCGATTTCTATGGAATGGGGCGCACGGGATCGGCAGAACTTTCTTGGGACAACCAAGATGCTCCCATCCCCGCAGCCTATGCCATTGTCAACAACTCCTTGACAGCCCTTGCAGACTATTGCTCGGCACCTGCAGAAGAAGCCTATGCCGACTATGACTATGAAGCCGACGAAGGCATACACTTCCCCACTAGCCTGTCAAACTGTGCCATCGCCTTCAAAAATGGTCGCTACGCAAACACAGCCTACGGTGTGGTCACAGACGGTGTCCTCCGCATTGGCATCACGAGCACAACGATGACCGATAATAAAGAAAGCTGGGCAGTCTTTGATAACTTCCGCCTCATCTATCAGGGCAAGGACGAGACCGCGCTGAAGGCCGCATTGCCCCAGCTGATTACAGGATTGCAGCAGGCCCTCACCGGCCATCTGTCACCTGCGGTAAAGCAAACTGTGACCGATGCCACGCAGAACGTCAATCTCGATGCCGATGCCAATACCCTTTACGAAACCTACCTCACACTAGAGGCCCTTTATCAACCCATCGAAGCCTCCATGGCCAAATACGCAGAACTCTACGACGCATACAAACGCCTGCAGCAAGCCTATATCGACTATGTCGAGACCGCTTCACAAGAAGCGTTTGAAGCACTCGAGCCAATGGCCGCCCGTGTGAAGGAGGCTTATGAAGGGAATACCCTCACCGATGAGCAGATCGATGCATTGCTGGTCGAGGTAGCAGATGCCATCAGAGCTGCCCAAGGTTTAGACGATGCCACCGATGAGAAACCCGTAAACGCCACCAACTACATCGTGAACCCCAACTTCGACGCAAATATCAACGGATGGACAAATACAGGTGACCGCAACTGGGAATGGCGCAACTCAGGTGGTAGCTACTTGCAGAGTATGCAATGCTACAACGACGACTGGAAGTCACCCTTCGGTGCCTCCTCTGTGGAACAGGTCATCAAGGGCCTGCCCGCTGGCAGCTATGCCGTTGGCTTCGGCTACAAAATGGCTGATGCAAACTGGGAGAC
This sequence comes from uncultured Bacteroidaceae bacterium, assembly GCA_905233765.1. Lineage (GTDB taxonomy): Bacteria > Bacteroidota > Bacteroidia > Bacteroidales > Bacteroidaceae > Physcousia. The sequence continues at coordinate 78,473 of CAJOCU010000013.1, forward strand.
CGCAGGGACCTTCCATGGCTGCTATGCCATCGCCAACAACGGAGCCGTAGAGCTTACAGAGAGCACCCTCGGTGGATGGGAGAAACTGGAAGAAGGACAGGTCCTCTGCGCCGTTGGCGACGACGGAATCCTCACCATTCGCTTCATGTCCACAGCCGACGAGACAGCTATTCTGTGGATTATTGACAACGTCACCCTCACCTACTTCGGTAAGAACAGCACCGTGGGTATTGAGAAAGTGAATCTCGAGGAAGGCATTGCCAACGAGCAACAGACCGATGTGGTCTATGACCTGAGCGGACGCAGCATAGCCAAGAACGGCATTGCCAACGGCAAATTGCCCAAGGGCGTCTATATCATCGGCGGCAAGAAAGTTCTGGTGAAATAAACAGCAAGAACCAGTTGTTATGAAAAAATGGTTTTTAGTGGCAAGTGTCCTGTGCGGCGGTTTCTCGGCCGTCGCACAGGACATCATCCGCGGCGGAGACATCTCGATGCTCACGCTCGTGGAGGATAACGGCGGTAAATACAAGAATACCAATAACCAAGAGCGCGAATGCCTCAGCCTACTGACCGAGAACGGGATGAACTGCGCACGCCTGCGCCTATACAACGACCCTGGGAACCCAGACTTTGATCCCTCGAATCGCTTGCCTGCGGGCTACCAGAACGAGGAGGACGTGCTTCGGCTGGCTCGCCGTGCCAAAGAGGCTGGGATGCAAATCCTGCTCACCTTCCACTACAGTGACTATTGGACCAACGGCGAAACACAAACGAAACCGCACGATTGGGCTGAGTTGAGTTTCCTGCTATTGCGACGCGCAGTGAGGAGATATACCTCCGATTTTCTTACGAAGATGAAGGAGCAAGGTACATTACCCGAATATGTAAGCATCGGCAACGAGACCCAATCAGGGATGCTCTACCCCGACGGCTCCCATGAGAACATGACACAATTATGTCAGCTCTATGGTGCTGCAAGTGCCGGCGTGCGCGATGTATCCAAAGATATCAAGGTGATTGTACACCTGGCCGGAGGCGGTGACGCAACACTCTACCGATGGCACTTTGGAGAACTAAAGAAGAACAACGTAGATTACGATATCATCGGTGCATCCTACTATCCCTTCTGGACGGAAAAGACTATAGAGGAAATCAGCGATTGGGCAACGGTCATCAATCAAGAATTCAACAAGCCCGTACTCCTCATGGAGGTAGGCTATGCCTGGCGGAAGACACTCCCTGATGGATCAAATGGACAACTCTACGACAACGGTCCCTACACTAGCATGACCCCGACAGGACAGAAGGACTTCATGGAACAGCTCTTCAACACCATCCTCGCGAACGATGCCCTCATAGGCCTCGTCTATTGGGATCCCATCTTCATCCCCGCAGGAGACGCCGGTTGGGAATTGGGTGGTAAGAATGTCGTAGCCAACAGCACACTCTTCTCGTTCTACGGGAAAGCACAGCCCGCCCTGGCCACTTTCAAGACAGGCCTGCCCGATGCCGTGCGCGACGTGAAAAACGAAGACGTTAGCTGTGAACTGTCATCGAACGTCGTGTATGACCTGAGCGGCCGCAAGATTGCTCACCCTTCATCGCCGAAGGGGGTCTATATCATCAACGGTCAGAAGAGAGTGGATAAATAATCATAGTTTTTTGTGTCTTTTTGCGCTTAAATGCTAAAAATGTTGTACCTTTGCGCCCGCTAAGCGAAACGTAATGAGCACAGAAGCATCCAAAGCACGGGCACAAGAGCTCTACATTCAGGGTAACACCTTCCGCAAACAACAGTTGTGGGCAGAGGCATTGAACGCCTATGAGGCAGCCGCCGCCCTCGACCCTGAGTCGCCGGCAGTAACCGCGCGACAGATGCTCATGAACATTATGGAATACTTTTGTAAAGAGTATTACAACCCCTAATTCTACTATATGGCAAAAATGAAAGGAGCGATTGTCGTCAATACAGAGCGCTGCAAGGGCTGCAGCCTCTGCGTGGTGGCATGTCCGCTCAATCTTATCCAGCTGGCCGACAAGAAGGTCAACCTGCGCGGCTACCGTTTCGTGGAACAGGTGAACACAGAGGCTTGCACAGGCTGCACCTCCTGCGCCATCGTGTGCCCCGACGGATGCATCAGCGTGTACAGAGTGAAAAATGAAGCATGAAAAGTGAAAATAAAGAAATGAATAATAGCAATTCCGAAGTAGTCCTGATGAAGGGCAACGAGGCCATCGCACACGCCGCCATCCGTTGTGGCTGCGACGGCTATTTCGGCTACCCCATTACGCCGCAGAGCGAGATCCTGGAGACACTGGCCGCCGAGAAACCGTGGGAGACCACAGGCATGGTTGTGTTGCAGGCCGAAAGCGAGGTAGCCAGCATCAATATGATCTACGGCGGTGGTGGCAGCGGCAAGCGCGTCATGACATCGTCCTCCAGCCCCGGCGTGGCACTGATGCAGGAGGGTATCGCCTACATGGCCGGTGCCGAGATTCCTGGATTGATTGTCAACGTGCAGCGCGGTGGTCCAGGTCTGGGAACCATCCAGCCCTCTCAAGGCGACTATTTCCAGGCCACACGTGGAGGCGGTAACGGCGACTACTATGTTCTGGTACTGGCACCCGCTAGCGTGCAGGAAATGGCCGATTTCGTGGATATGGCATTCGAACTGTCATTCAAGCATCGCATCCCTGCCATGATTCTCTCCGATGGTGTCATCGGTCAGGTGATGGAGAAGGTGGTGCTGCCGCCCTTCAAGCCCCGTCGCACTGAAGAAGAAATCCTGCGCGAATGTCCGTGGGCCAGCACAGGTCGCAAGAACAAGCGCCCCATCAACGTCATCACCTCGCTGGAACTGAAACCCGAGGCAATGGAGAAGCACAACCTGCACCTGCAAGAGAAATACGACATCATCCGCGAGACAGAAGTGCGCTACGAAGAACTTTACACCGAGGATGCCGACTACCTGATTGTAGCCTTCGGTTCAGCAGCACGTATCGCCCAGAAAGCCATTGGCGACCTGCGTCGTCAAGGTCTGCGCGTCGGCCTGCTACGCCCCATCACCCTGTGGCCCTTCCCCACGAAGCGCATCCAAGAGCTGTCGCAGAAGGTCAAAGGCATACTCACCTTCGAGATCAATGCCGGCCAGATGGTCGAAGACGTCCGCCTAGCTGTCGAAGGGCGCTGCCCCGTAGCCCACTACGGAAAGATGGGCGGCATTGTCCCGACACCGGACGAGCTGATTCAAGCACTGAAAACAAAGTTACAAATTAAGAGCTGAACAATGAAGGACAGAGAAGCTGTTCGCAGGAATCTGAATACGGTATTCATGCTGCTGGCCCTCATCGGTGTGGTCATCTACTTTGCATTCCCCGCGCACCACATCATCGGTCTCGCGGTCATTGGCATTGCCATGATCATCAAGATCGCAGAGTTCTTCATTCGGTTCATGTTCTAAATATGATTTAAACGTTAAACGAAGAAATGAACAATATAATTTCCCCCGAGAATTTGGTCTATCAGAAGCCTACGCTGCTGAACGACAATGACATGCACTACTGCCCTGGCTGTTCACACGGCGTTGTACATAAGCTCATCGCCGAGGTGATCGAAGAAATGGGCGTGGAGGAGAAAGCCGTAGGCGTATCGCCCGTAGGCTGTGCTGTCTTCGCCTACAAGTACATCGACATAGACTGGCAGGAAGCCGCCCATGGCCGCGCCCCCGCCATCGCTACAGCCATCAAGCGTTTGTGGCCCGATCACCTCGTCTTCACCTATCAGGGCGACGGTGACCTTGCCTGCATCGGCACAGCCGAGACAATCCACGCACTGAACCGTGGCGAAAACATCGCCATCATCTTCATCAATAATGCCATCTACGGCATGACGGGCGGTCAGATGGCCCCCACCACGCTGATGGGAATGAAGACCTCCACCTGCCCTTACGGTCGTCAGGCCGATCTGCACGGATATCCTCTGAAGATCACAGAGATTGCAGCACAACTGGAGGGCACCTGCTACGTCACACGCCAGAGCGTGCACAGCGTGGCTGCTATCCGCAAAGCCAAGCGCGCCATCCGTCAGGCCTTTGAGAACAGCATCAACCGCCGTGGTTCCAGCCTCGTCGAGATTGTCAGCACATGCTCATCGGGCTGGAAGAAGACTCCCGTAGAGGCCAACGAGTGGATGGAAGAACATATGTTCGACTTCTACCATGTGGGAGACCTGAAGACAGTTTAAAATTTAAAGTTTAAGGTTTAAAGTAAATGACAGAAGAAATTATCATAGCCGGTTTCGGCGGACAGGGCGTGCTCTCTATGGGTAAGATCCTGGCTTATAGCGGCCTCATGGAAGGTAAAGAGGTATCTTGGATGCCCGCCTACGGTCCTGAACAGCGTGGCGGAACCGCCAACGTAACCGTCATTGTCAGCGACGAGCGCATCTCATCGCCCATCATCAGCAGCTACGACACCGCCATCATCCTCAACCAGCCCTCGCTGGAGAAGTTTGAAAGCACCATCAAGCCCGGCGGCACGCTCATCTACGACGGCTACGGCATCACCATTCCCCCCAAGCGCACCGACATCAACATCTACGAGATCAGCGCCATGGACGCTGCTGCTGAGAGCGGCAATCCAAAGAGCTTCAACATGATCGTCCTTGGCGGTCTGCTGAAGGTGCGCCCTATCGTGAAGCTTGAGAACGTGGTGAAAGCCCTTCGCAAGACACTGCCCGAGCGCCACCACAACCTGATTCCCGCCAATGAAGCAGCCCTGCACACTGGCGCCGACATCATCCAGAAGAAATGAAGCACCTCGCTGCCCTTCTTGCGATGCTTACAGTCATCATCCTGTGGCCAATGACCGCATTGGCTCAGGACTTTGGTGACGGGAGCTTCGATTCCATGGGCAGCGGTCTCACCTCCAACGACAGTATTGCACGCGGATTGAAGCGTAGCACATGGGGACGCGACACTTCGAAGGTGGAACACTTTGTACCCACCGAGTACAAGCAGTGGCGTATCAGCGAACGCTTGGGTACCGTCTTCCCCGAGGAGTACAACGACACCCTCCCCCATCTGTTCCAGAACTTCAACAACACAGACGGTTATCTGGGCGACTACAACATCCTGGGCAACCTGGGTTCCCCGCGTATGGCCCGCAACTTCCTCGACCGGGAAATTCTCGACAACCTGATGTTCATTCAGCCCTTCGACTATTTCCACACGACGCCAGAGAACCTGTTGTTCACCAACACCAAGAGCCCGCTCACCAACCTCCAGTACCACAAATGCGGCACGAAGGAGAATGGCCAGGATCGCCTATATGCCTACTTCGCCACGAACATCAACAAGCGTACCGGCCTAGGCTTCAAGGCTGACTACCTATACGCGCGTGGGTACTATAATAATCAAGCCAATTCGCAGTTTGGAGCGACCCTATTCGGTTATTACCAGGGTGACCACTACGGTCTGCACGCGATGGCGAGTTGGGAGCACATGAAGATGGCCGAGAACGGTGGTATCGAGGATGATAACTACATCACCAACCCTCAGAGTTTTCCACGCAGCTATAACAGCACCGATATCCCTACGGTGCTGTCATCGTTGTGGAACCGCAACGACCACCAGACCGTCTATCTGACCCACCACTACAATCTGGGTAAGTACCACGATATAGAAGTTCCTGACAGTCTTAAGCCTCAGATGCCCAAAGATTCAGAGCTTCTCTTGCGCATCAAATCGGACAGCCTGCGCGCCGTCATCCAAGCCGACACGCTACGTTGCGACTCCACGCTGGACAGTCTGCGTATCCAATGGCAGAACGAGCAGATTCCACCGCGCGAGTTCATCCCCATCACCAGCATTGTCCACACCTTCCATTTCCGTCGGTTGATGCACGTGAACTATAGTCGCTCAGCCCTGCCCACCGACTACTTCACCCACGACCCCTACATCCGTTCGTCATACGGCAACTACGAGGACAACACCACCGCTATCAGCATGAAGAACACACTGGCTGTGCAGTTGCGCGAGGGCTTCAACAAATGGGCCAAGGCCGGTATTTCACTCTTCGCGACCCACGAGTACGCCCGTTTCTCACTACCCTCAAAGGAGACCACCGACGACCTCAACGCTTTTGATGTCTGGAACGAGCACCACATCTCTGCCGGTGGCGAAATCCGCAAGCAGCAAGGTCGCTTGCTTCACTACAACGCCGGTGCAGAAATCTACCTGATTGGTCCCATGGCCGGCGACCTGGACGTCCACGGCGGTGGCGACCTTAACTTCCGTCTGTTCAAAGATACCGTGCGCTTCGAGGCCAACGCTTTCTTCAAGAACCTTCGCGCCCCCTTCTACTTCGACCACTTCCAGAGCCAGACCGTTTGGTGGGACAATGAAGAAAACCTCACACGCGAGCAGCACGTGCGTGTCGAGGGTAAGCTCACGCTCGACCGCACACACACCACTCTGCGTTTCGGAATGGAGAACATCTCCAACTATATGTACCTGGCCACGACGCTCACACCCAACTACGCCGACGACGGCACCACCATCAAGTCATACGCTCGCGACGTTTCTGTCAAGCAGCAGAGCGGCAGCATCCAAGTGCTCAGCGCCTCGTTGCGCCAGAACTTCCATTGGGGCATTTTCCATTGGGACAACGAAGTGACCTGGCAGCACACGACCAACGCCGATGTCTTGCCATTGCCCATGCTCTCCATCTACACCAACCCCTACATTGTCTTCCACATCGCCAAAGTGCTACGTGTGGAACTGGGTGTAGATATGCGCTATTTCACCAGCTATTATGCGCCCGACTATTCTCCCTTCGTTGGGCAGTTCACGACACAAGATCCCACACAACCTCGTATCAAGATTGGCAACTGGCCCATCCTCAACGGCTATGCCAACTTTGCCATCAAGCGTGTGCGTGGCTACATCAACGTGACCCACTTCAACGCTGGAACAGGCAACGCCTTCTGGGCCCCTCACTACCCCATCGACCCGCTGAGCATCCACTTTGGCATCTCCTGGAACTTCTATGACTAACGCTTTCGCTTCTGGAAATAGAATCCACCGCAAAGGTTAATCGTTCCAAAGATGTTTGTGAAGACCATATCGTCACGACGATAGTTGTAGTTGTGCACGACACCAAAAAGTCCCGTAAACCATCGTCCCGTGTTGTATATCACACCTGCACGACCCGTTACGTCGAAATTCAGATTTCCACGTTTCCTAAAGTATTCGTCGATCTTTTGGCTGAAGAAGCTTCCTCCTGTCCCACTACCATTTCCTTCAATGACCGCCGAAGTGATTCGGGTGGATTTATAACCAATGGCAGGAAGAAGCGAGATTCCCAGACACCAGCCACGATGGAATACCCAGTTATATGCATAGCCCACGTTGATGCTGTAGTCCATAAACTTCACGCGTTCCAACGTAGCATAGCGGTTCTCGCCCTGTAGCTCACTGAACATCTCCTTGGGCAACGCTTCGTAGTCAAATTCAATATCGTGCGATGTAATGCTGAAGCCCAGCTGCCAGGTGCCCGCGGAACGCCGCTGAATGGTGCTTTGCGAATAGATGGCTGGATGCGAGAACTTGCGATGGTTGAAGACATAGTAAGCGCTCACGCCGAACATCTTTGTGCTAATGTAGTCGTTGAAGTCCTGCCCCTCGTACTCACGCGCCTCCTCGCCCAAGCCACGCACACGGCTGAGGTAGAAGTCTGAGCCCGTACGGCGCCAGATGAAATCAGCTCCCACAGCCGATGAGTAGAGTGAGAACTCGAACCTGTCACCACGCTTGTACTTGGACTTCCCGAGGCTTGTCAGGTCGTAGGTGTAACCCAGGAAGATCCAGCGCCAACCAAAATAAGGGCCAATGCGCAGGTCTGGCCGTTGCACGAAACTGATGCTCTCGCCGTAGTCATCGGTGCCAACGGTGTAGCGTTCAAAGTTCGTGGTGGCCTGCGCCATCGCCGTGAAGTTATAGGCAATGGGTTCGATGTAGTTGCTATCCGTATCGTCAAAGAAATCTACGACGCGACCAAAGAACTGTCCAAACTTCCCGAGCCGGTCGCGGAGTCGTTTCTTCGTCGGCATAGCCAAGGCCGGCAGGGATGCCGCGGCAAGGGAGTCTGCAGCAAGGGATTTAGCCGCAATGACCTCAGTAGTGAGTGTATCTAGCTTCTGCGCGATGAGCTGAGCGAGGGTATCCACGGGCTGTGCTTCCTCTGGCTGCTGGGCGAAGGTCCCCAGGTTCGCTGTCAGAAGCGCAAGCAATATGTATGCCCTCAATCTTTTCATCCTTTCTTCTATAACTTACCCAATATCTTGTCCATCACCCAGTTCACAGGTGTCGCACTAACACTGTCCATTCTGCAAACAGATTTGTGTTGCAAGTGTTCCACGACCTGCTGAATCAGCGGCAACTGCACGTGTGGCGGATTAGGGATTTCCAACTGTTCCACGCCCTGTTCCGTATGCAGACGGATAGGTTCGTAAGTGAACACCGAGAAACACACCTGTCCACAGTCGCCAATAATCTGTATGCGGTCTGTTCTCGCAGACTCATGGGCGCAGAAACACCACGTACCACTACCCGGCAGGCCGCCGATGAACTGGAACGAGGCACTCACGGTGTCCTCGCTATCATAGAGCCCGGCACGATTGGAGCAGAAGCCGCTCACACGTGTGATAGGCCCGAAGATCTCCTGCAAGAGGTCGAGCTGATGAGGTGCCAGGTCATAGAAATAGCCCCCACCTGCGATGTCACGCTGTACGCGCCACGGCAACTGCTTACGATTGTAGTCGAGGTCGCGAGGCGGAACGGCGAAACGAATCTGAACCCCCACGACCTTGCCGATGCGCCCGGATTCCACCAGCTCCTTCACCTTCTGAAAGTATGGTAGGTAACGGCGGTAGTAGGCCACGAAGCAGGGGACGCCTGTCTCACGCGAGACACGATTCACACGCAGACACTCCTCATAGGTGGCCGCGAGCGGTTTCTCGACATACACGGGTTTACCGCTCTTCATGGCCATGATGGCGTAGGTGACGTGCGAAGACGGCGGTGTAGCGATATAGATGGCGTTCACCTCCGGGTCTTCCAGCAACTGCTGGGCGTCGGTGTACCAGCGGGGTATATGGTGCCGCTCGGCATAGCTACGTGCTTTCTCCGCCTTGCGGCTCATGACGGCCACAACAGAGGAGCCCGGCACTAAATTGAATGCCGGGCCGCTCTTTTTCTCCGTGACCTCACCGCAACCGATGAAGCCCCATTTGATTTCTTTATCAGCCACGAGAAACGCGTGTTGATTATTTCTTTCCAGCCTTCCAGAAATCCTCCTCGGCCTTGAGCTCAGCCTGCTGGCGGTCGTACTCGGCTTTCTGGCGAGCATACTCCGCGTTGTGAGCCTCCACAGTCTGGATGCTGCTCTTCAGGCGCTGTGCCTGACCCTCAAGGGTGATGTCTGCGGCAGCAGCCTTGTCACAGTACTGCTTGGCCAATGTGTAGTTCTTTTCCTTAGTAGCGATGTTGGCGCGCTGCATGAAGCACTTTCCTTCGAGGTCAGGGTTGTACTGCATGGCTTTGTCCAGATATGCATAGGCACTCTTGAAGTCACCACCCTTACGCATGGCAGCAGCCACGCGGAGTGCGATGTTGCCCTTCTGTGTATCGCTCTGGCAGAGATCGATGGCATCATTGTAGTACTTCACACTCTTGGCGGTCTCGCCGTCCTTGTAGTACTTCTGCGCCGTACCGATGGCACTCTCAAAAGTCGGCTCAATGTTGTAAGCATACTCGGCAGCCTTGTAATAGACGGGAGTGTCGTCACAGTCGTTGGCAGCCATCAGCGTCAGCGCGCTCTTCAGGTATGCCAGGTTATCCTTGTTGGCCTCGATTTTCGGGGTGAAGATAGCCACGATCTGCTCGCGGTCAGCAGCCTTGGACTCAGCGAAGAGGCCCTCGATGGTGTTCAGCGGTTGGTCGTACTTGGCCACAATCTTCTGAGCCTTCTCAGGGTTGGTTTCTTCCTTGGCCAGCTGCAGCATCTTGTCGCAGACATCCTTGCTCTCGAGATAGTCCTGAAGGAAGGACTCGCGGAAACCGTTATTATCAGCCTGGTACTTAGCATAGCTTACGCGGAAGAAAGCATCCAGCACGAAGCCTTCCACCTCGCGACCACCCTGCTCGTTAATCTTGTTGATACCGTCTTTGAACATGGCGTATGCCTTGTCGAGCGTGTAGGTAGGATCGCAGCTGGGACCGTAGGCAGCGTAGTCATAAGCCTTGCGGGCAATGACATCGCCCTCGGTGGCACGGCGATCAACACGTGTAAAGGAATTCAGACCATCAAGGTTCTTGACACGGGTGTCATAGATGTTCATCAGTTCCTGGAAATACTGCTGTTTCTTGGCGGCATCCTGCTCACCCTGAATCAGCATCGCCATCATATAGGCGCCATTGGTGTAGAGTCCCATCTGTGCGAAAGGAGCCTTCTCGAAAGCGGGTTTCCAGGCCTCATAGGCTTCCGCCCAGTTGCTGCCGTTGATAGCTGTCTGGAACAAGCTCAGGTTCTGACGGGTGCGCAGGCTGTCCTCGCCCGTGCCGATACGATCATACCAAGCTGTTCCCTCATATTGCGCCATTGCGGTAGCGCTCATAGCCATCATTGCGACGGCAAGAAATACATTCTTCGTTTTCATTCTATGTGTGATTTATTATCGATTGCTTATGGGTTAGACATTCAATTCCGAATAGGGTTTAAGACCTACATAGGAGTATTCAAAATTTTTGCCCTTGGCCGAGGGGAACTGGCTGCGGGGGTCCACATCAGGACGCGAGCGCAGATAATCAATGATACGATCATAGCAGTCCTGCGCACTGTAGGCCTTGACCAAGGCCGAGAAAGTAGTATCCTGATAATCGAACTTACCAGTCTCGGGAACGGTTATCACGCGTTTGAAAGTCACAGCGCCCTCGTACCAGCCGGGACATTCGTCGTTCAGACGCAAGCGTACCAAGTCCTTTGGACGTAGCATGGGCTCATGCCTCTGGGGCGCATTCTCGTTGCCATCCCCCTTGCCATTGGCCTTGAACTCCTCCAAAGTGCTGGCTTGGGTTTTGATGACTATAAAATACACGCGCGGGTGCACCTTGTATCTTTTTGGGAAGGGGATTGGGCCCTCGGCATACTCACGGAACTCTGCTTCAAACTGAGGGGTAATCGTAAATCCCTGAATAGTCCGGATGAAGTCCAAAGCAGCATCAACAGTGTCCACCACGACTTCATCGTCAAAATAGCGAATATACAAATTCATTTTCTACGTTTCATTAAAAGCGGCGCAAAGGTACATAAAATCTTTCAAACAGCCTCTTTTTTGGGACTTTTTAAGATTGGCGCGCCGAGATTCTTATCAGAAGTAAAAAAAGTAGGTCAATCCTTTGGTCATTCCACAGAAAGTCACTACCTTTGCGCCCGATTTAGATGCCGACGGGGCTCAGTCAAGCGGCGCCACGAGGGTGCACGCCTCCCGGTAAAATCCGTTAAATACATTATTATCAAACATGTACGCAATCGTAGAGATTAACGGTCAGCAGTTCAAGGCCGAAGCCGGCAAGAAGCTCTTCGTGTACCACATTCAGGGTGCCGAGGCTCAGCAGACTGTTGAATTTGAGAGAGTGTTATTGGTGGACAACGAAGGTGCCATCACTGTGGGTGCTCCCACTGTCAAAGGTGCCAAGGTGGTCTGCGAAGTCGTTTCACCCCTGGTTAAGGGCGACAAGGTGCTCGTTTTCCACAAGAAGCGTCGTAAGGGCTTCCGCAAGCTCAACGGTCACCGTCAGCAGTTCACAGAGTTGAACATCAAGGAAGTTATTGCTTAACCACTAAAACAACTGAAGAAACATGGCACATAAAAAAGGTGTAGGTAGTTCTAAGAACGGCCGCGAGTCAGCAGCACAAAGACTCGGTGTGAAGATTTTTGGTGGTCAGCACTGCGTAGCTGGTAACGTCATCGTTCGCCAGCGTGGCACACAGCACTATCCCGGCAAGAACGTCGGCATGGGCAGCGACCACACACTCTATGCCCTCATCGACGGCGTGGTCACCTTCAAGAAAGGTCGTCTCGACCGCAGCACGGTGTCCGTAGAGCCCGTGGCAGAGGCATAAGACAACTCTCGTAATTTACAATTTACGGATTTACAATTTACGATTTGGTGTGCCTCTTTCACGCAGGCCTCCGAGCGTAAATCGTAAGTCCGTAATTCGTAAAAGGATTCGGCCATTCATGACATCGAAATGTCGAAATGTCGAAATGTCGAGAATCCATCAACATTAAACGATAAACGTTAAACGAATAATGCTCACACTTAAGCTCATCAACGAAGAAACCCAGCGGGTCATCCGCGGTCTGGAAAAGAAACACTTCCAGGGCGCCGCAGAGGCCATCGCTGCCGTACAGGCAACAGATAAGAAGCGCCGTGAGGCCCAGCAACAACTCGACAACCTGCTCGCCGAGAGCAAGAAGAAAGCCGCAGAGATCGGCGCCCTCATGAAGCAAGGTCTGCGCGACCAGGCCGACCAAGCCAAGGCCGTCGTAGCCGAGCTCAAGGAGAAGGCCAAGGACCTCGAGGCCGCTATGGACGAGGCACAGCGCCAGCTCACCGAGCAGCTCTGCCAGATCCCCAATATCCCCTACGACGAAGTGCCCGAGGGCGCTGCAGCAGAGGATAATGTGGTGGTGAAGTACAGACCCACCCTCGCCCCCTCCCGTCAGGGAGGGGAGACCTGCGGAGAGTGGAATCTGAACTTGACGGTGGCTGAATTCAACGCACAATGCGCAGCCCAACTCCCCTCCCTGACGGGAGGGGTCGGGGGTGGGTCTTCCCTCCCCCACTGGGAACTCGCCAAGAAATACAACCTCATCGATTTCGACCTGGGCGTGAAGATCACCGGTGCCGGCTTCCCCGTCTATATCGGCAAGGGAGCCCAGCTCCAGCGCGCCCTCATCAACTTCTTCCTCGCTGAAGCCAACAAAGCCGGCTACACCGAGATCATGCCCCCTACGGTCGTCAATGCCGCCAGCGGCTATGGCACAGGTCAGCTGCCCGACAAGGAGGGACAGATGTACCACGCCGAGGTAGATGACTTCTACCTCATCCCCACCGCCGAGGTACCCGTGACCAATATCTATCGCGATGTCATCCTCGATGAGAAGGACCTTCCCATCAAGAACTGCGCCTACACGCAGTGTTTTCGTCGCGAAGCCGGCAGCTACGGCAAGGACGTGCGCGGCCTGAACCGCCTGCACGAGTTCTCAAAAATCGAGATCGTCCGCATTGACACTCCCGAGCACAGCCGCGAGAGTCACAAGGAGATGCTCGCTCATGTCGAGGGCCTGCTGCAGAAGTTGGAACTCCCCTATCGCATCCTGCGCCTCTGTGGCGGCGACCAGAGCTTCACCAGCGCCATCTGCTATGACTTCGAAGTCTATAGCGAAGCACAGAAACGCTGGCTCGAGGTAAGCAGCGTCAGCAACTTCGACACCTACCAGGCCAACCGCCTGAAGTGCCGCTACCGTCGCGCTGCCGACAAGAAGACAGAGCTCTGCCACACCCTCAACGGCTCCGCCCTCGCCCTGCCCCGCATCGTGGCTGCCCTGCTGGAGAACAATCAGTGCGATGCCGGCATCCGCATCCCCGCAGCCCTGCAGCCCTACACCGGCTTCGACATCATCGACTGAGGCCTCTTAATATAAAAAGAATAGCGAGACGTGTATCGTCTCGCTATTCTTTTTTTATTACTACTTAATCACGGCCTTCTTGCCGTTGAGGATATAGATCCCTTTGCTTAATCGGCGATTGACCATTTGACGTCCGGCGAGATCGTAGATGCTCTGCTCGGCCTTCATGCTCCCCTCGCCTTTCGGAGAGGAGTCGGGGGTGAGGCTGATGCCATTGGGCATGTTGCTGCCGAGGAATTCGAGGGTAAAATGGTCGAATTTGCAGTCGTTGCTCTGGTAGCTCTTCAGCTCCACACCGAAGGTGAGCACTCCGTCCGTTACGGTGGTCGTGACGCTTGCGGTGTTGTCGCTCAGTTGGGTCATATCTGACTTGTCGCTGTTGGCGAAGAGCCAGGCTCCGGCGTGAATCTTATCGGAATTGGTGCGGACAGACAAACGGTACTTACCGCTGGGCAGACCCGAAAGCTTTTGCGAGATACTACGATTGGAGAGATTCCCGCTACTCTGCCACTTGTTGAAGTAGCTGCTGCCCACCTTGGCGGGAAGATAGCTGCTGTATTCACATTCGAAGGCATCGTCCTGCGAGAGTGTCCAGCCGACGGGTTGGTTGGCATGGAATTTGTTGTAGCGGGTGGCATCGGCATTGGTGATGACGTAGGAGATGTCGATGGGATTCTCTTCTGACGCGTTGCCTAGGTTCTCCACAGCAGCCACATAACTGCCGCGCAGGATGGCGTAGATGTCGAAGTGCCCGATGCGACTGTCCCCAGCATTACCTGCTACCTCGTCGGTGTCATCCCAATGGCCGATATATGCTTTGCCATTGTTGTTCTGCAGCGTCCAGTAGCCTTCAGGCAGATAGGCGGGAATGACGTAGCAGCGGTCTGTCCATCCATCGCCATTGTCACCGGTGCGGAAGTTCCAGGGGTTGTCATGCTGCAGGCAGTAATCGGGATAACCGGCGCTGGTGATGGTGAAGTAGGTCAAGTCATTGCCTTTTGCTCCAGAGTAGTTGTTGCTGTTGAAACCGTCGAAGGTCCACAAAACGTATTTGTTGCCTTCGGGATAGACGTTGTTCTCGAACCACATTGCCTGGTTGGCACTGCCTTGGTTGTTTCCGGCTGCGAGCACCACGCCTTTGTCGGTATCATGCTCGCAGAGTGCGAAAAAACATTGACTCACATCTTCTGGTAATGTCTGTATCTGCTGCCAACCGTGATCCGCGGGGTGTTTTTCATAAACCTCTTTTGGGGAGTAGAGCACCACCTGTTCAGCGCGGAACTCCTGTGTGGCTGAGCCGTTGAGCAGATTGGCTTGGAAGCCGATATAGACTTCTGTTTCGGCATCGAGCTGGAAGTAGAGGCCCTGCACCTTCAGATCGCCTGAGCACTTGTTGATTTTATAGTAGGCCAAAGCCTGTCCGGTGAGGAGGGCTGTGCTGTAGAGCTCTTTGCTGACGAACATATAAGCTTTGTTGCTGATGTTGTAGGTGGTGTTGAAAGCCGCACCAAAGTAATATTTACCTGCGGGCAGGGTAATCTTACGGTAGATGCGTGCATTGCTCAGGTCGCCGCTGGTGTTGCTGCCGGCATCGTTCCACACACCGAGCATTAGGGCCTCACGGCCGGAATACCTATCGAGACCTTGCTTGGTGCCGTCGCTTCCGTTGGGGATGTTGAAATTCTCAACAGTCCAGTTCTTGGGTTTCCCGAAGCGATAACTGCCGCCTGCTGAACGCGTAAAGTCTGATCCCTCGATGAGATATTGTGTCGTCAGGTTCTCATCGATGATACCGTAGAAGGTACCGCCCTTATTCATACCGTTGTCCATTAAATCATGGTATGCATCTAACATCGCTTGACGCGTTGCCCCAATCTGTTCCTCGGATGCACTGGCCGTCATGCTCTTGGCCATAGCCACAACCTCACGCAGCTGTTCAAACTTCACAGGGTTCATTCTGCCGGTGTTATAGTCCATGACTTCATCTGACATAATGTCTATTAGCTCTTCCAAGGAGACGACGAGATCCTGCAACTGCTCGTAGGCGCTGCGGTTGTCCTCCTTGAAGGTGATGCGGAAGACGGGAGCGATGCCGTTGGGCTTCGTGTCGGGAACCTGGATGGTAAGACCGTTAATGTCGTGGGTGAATTCCACGCCGCCACCGCCAAGCAGCGTTACTTTATCAACTTCACCGCTGTATGACGGTTCCGCTATAGAGAAAGCCTTGAAGGTGAAGTTGCTGGTCGTGGGCCAGGCCATGATGGTGGCATACACCACGCCGTCCTTCTGCACGTAACGCACGTCCTGTGCCGAGTAAGCCTGGCCTTCGTTGAAGCCCTGAGCATTCATGGGGTTGGCAGCCTCTGCAAGGGGACCCTCACCGAAGGTCTTCCACATACGTGTACCATAGATACTCTCACTGTTGATATCCATCCAAGCCTTGATGTCGGCCAGCACCTTGCGCTCCTTGTCATCGATGCTACCGTTGCCCTTCACGGGGATGGAGAGCAGCAGATTGCCGTTCTTCGACACCACATCGATGAGCATCCGGATGACCGTAGCACCGCTCTTGTAGCCGTTGTTATTATATACACCCTGGTCATAGTGCCACTGGCCTATGCAGGTGCAGGTCTGCCAGTAGGCCTCCTGCGGACGGTCGGGGATGCCGCGCTCTACGTCCCACAGCATATAGCCCTTCTGCTCGGCGGTGAGCTGCTTGCCCGTCACCAGCACCTGCGGTGCGTCGCCGCTCCAGGCGGCTGCCTTATTATAATAATGTGCCAGGATGTTCTTGCCCACGTTGTCATCGCAGCCGTAGAACGGCATGGCGGTGTCGTCGAAGTAGATCATATCGGGCTGGTAGTCGTTGATGAGCTCCAGCACGCGGTTCTGGAACTTCTGCTTATAGGCTGCCGAGGGCAGGCTGGCGCCATTGCCCCAGTCCCACTGGCTGTGGATGGAGCCGCTGTTCTCCCACCCTGTCGAGTGAGTGTGGTTCTGTGCGTAGAGCTCCTGCGGGTCGAGGCCCTCCCACCACTTGCCGGCACCGTCTGCCTTCGTGAGGTTGCCGTCGAACTTCTGTGACGGCTCCAGCCAGGTCCAGGCGTGCGAGGCGTGGATGCTCACGCCCAAAGGCAGGCCCTCAGCCTTGCAGGCCTCGCTCCAACCCTTGATGAGGTCCTTCTTAGGACCTACATTGACGGAGTTCCACTCCTGATAGGGCGAATTCCAGTTGTCGAAGTTGTCGTGATGGTTGCCCAGCGCCATGAAGTAACGGGCACCCACACTCTTGTAGAGGCTCACCAGCTCCTGCGGGTTCCATTGGTCTGCCTTCCACGCATTGCAGAGGTCCTTCAGTCCGAAGGTGGCAGGGTTGCCGAAATGGCTCACATGGTAGTTATACTGTCCGCTGCCCTCATAGTACATGAAGCGGGCATACCAATCGCCGTCTTCAGCCTGACACTGCGGTCCCCAGTGTGCCCAGATGCCGAACTTGGCATCCTTGAACCATTCGGGGCACTCCCATGCGGAGAGTGAGTTCCAGTCGGGTGAGAACTGACCCGAAGCCACTTCGACATCGGAGGTTTGTGCGTTGGCAGACATCCCGAGGGCCAACAGCACAGTGAGTAATAGATTCTTTTTCATGCGAAAAACGTTATTAACTTGTTATTACGGTGCAAAGGAACGACAAATTCACGAGACGAGGCTTCAAAATCTTGCACAAAAATAGGACATTATTGACATTATCGTCTCGTCTGTCGGTATGCTAAAGGCGTAGTACCTACGATTTTCTTGAACTGACGGATGAAATAGGAGTGGTCGTTGAAACCGATGGAATACGCCACTTCCTTCACGGTTTTATCACTTGTAAGCAACAACAACTGACTCCGCTCTATCTTCTTTTTGATAATGTAGTGCATGGGCGTCAACCCAAACTCCTGCTTGAAGCGACGTATCAGATAATATTTCGTGATGCAGGCCACACTCGCCAAATGGTCCATGTCGATTTCCTCGTGTATGTGCTTGTTGGCATAAGCCAGCACCTTCATCAGCCGCTCATCGTTCGTCCACACACGTGGTGTGGCTTGTTGCATGAAGTGCGAGAAAAGGAGTAACATCGTACCTCTGAGACGCATCTTCTGCCACAGCGGCAGGCGATTGTAACGTTGCACATAGTCGGTGAAGGAGGTCGTGTTGTCGTAAGCCTGTGGGTCGCTCTCGGGCAACTGTGCATCGGGATAGTCCAGGCACATCTGCTCAAAGAGCCGACGGCAAACATCGGAGGCATCAGTCTCCACAGGAATGTCAAACATCTCAAACACATTGGTCTCGTTCTTGAAGCCCTCATAGAAATGCAGATAGTAATGGCAGAACAAGCCGTGGCATTCATAGCTGTGCATGGTATAGGCGGGCACAATATACATATGCCCCTGGCGCAAATCCAACACCATGTCTGTCAGGTGAAGTCGTGCCCTTCCCTCTGTCACCAGATAGATGCGGGTGAAGGGGGAGCTGACCTGTTGCCAATTCCAGTCGCCGTCGTGGTGTGCAAACCCCACATTCAGCATCTGTAGGTTAAGACTTTCTATCGGTATCTGTATCATAGTTCTTTCAATTTCTCTATCACCTCCAAATCCGCAGGCAGCCACTTCACACTGTCCAGTTCATTTCTCGTGAGCCATCGTGCTGCCTCGTGCTCGTTCAATTGTAGCGCTTCCGTTAGTAGCGAACACAGATAGCAATGCAAGGTGAGATGGAAGGCTGGATAATCATACTCCACCGTACACAGCAGTTCCTCCACGCTGATCTCCGCCGAAAGCTCCTCGCGAATCTCCCGCTTCAGCGCCTCCTCCGGCGTTTCCCCAGCCTCCATCTTTCCGCCAGGGAACTCCCACCAGTCCTTGAAATCGCCATACCCCCTTTGCGTGGCGAATATCTTATCCTCTTTACGAATAATCGCTGCTACTACTTCTATGTACTTCATCCTTCCAATGGTGCATCCTTTAACTCCATCAATGCCTCACAGAGTTGGTCAGGACACGATGTGCGCTTTGTGCCGCAACGGATGCCCTGCAATTTGCTGATGACATCATCAATCCTCTGCCCCTTCACCAGCGAACTTATCCCTTGCAGGTTCCCATTGCAACCACCGATGAAGAACACCTGCAGTATCACGTCGTTCTCATCTGCCGTCACATCAATGACCTGCGAGCATACCCCTGTGGGCTTGTACATAATATGTTTCGTTCTCATAATTCGTATTCTTTATTTCTTTTTTATCTCGTTCATTATTATCGCATCATTCTGCTCTTCCTTCGTTGACTATTCCCTCAGCCGTCGAGCTAAACCTTCATCGGTTAATATTCAATCTTTTTTACGATACAGGTGCCTGTTCCAGTATCTCCAAAGCCGAGATTTCCTGTTTCGTCGTTGCCCAACTTGTTACGAACCGGCAGGCTGTATGAGCGTCATCGACAGGGCACCACACCTCAAACCCGATATGATTCCGCAGACTATCGAGGTCACGATTCGGGATGATATAGAACTGCTGGTTCGTGGGCGAATCTATAAATGGCTTATATCCGAGCTGATCCACAAAAAGATGACGCAACTGCATAGCCAGAGATACAGCGTGCTGACCGATTGTCGCATATAAAGATGTACCTCCGACCGGTTGGAACAAAGCCTCGAACTGCACCCCCACTACGCGGCTCTTGGCCAGCAGGGAACCATGACGCTTGATACGGCTGAGCATATGACTGGGAGCATTGCCGTGTGGAAATACTACAGCCTCGCCGCAGAGCGCACCGCACTTCGTACCGCCAATATAGAAGATGTCTGCCAACTCTGCCAGCAGCGGCAGCGTAACATCCTTACTTGCCGCCAAGCCGTATGCCAGCCGGGCACCATCGACGTAGAGCAGCAGGTTATATTCGCAACAAACCTCGTGCAAAGACCTTAGTTCATCGGCTGTGTAGAGCGTGCCCAGTTCTGTCGGAAATGTGATATACACCATCCCAGGCCGCACCATGTGTTCTGCCGTTTCATCTGCAAAATAGGCTGCGAGCCATGCCTGCAGATCTCCGGCCACGAGTTTCCCCTCATGCGCAGGCAGCGCGATGACTTTGTGCCCGGTAAACTCCACGGCACCGGCTTCATGCACGTTGATGTGCGCAGTCTCTGCACATAGCACGCCCTCGTAGGGTTGAAGCGCACAGTCGATGATAGTGGCGTTGGTCTGTGTGCCGCCAGCCAGGAACCATATCTGTGCCTCAGGAGCAGCACACGCCTCGCGAATCAGTTGACGTGCATGTTCGCTGAAGCAATCGTCACCATAACTCTTTGTCCGCTCATCATTGGTCTCTATGAGCCGGCGCAACACCACTTCGTGCGCCCCATTATTGTAATCGCTCTCCAAATGGCAGAGCGCATAGTTCTTTGACATATATCTATAACGTTTTATTCATTGCTGTTACGAATTGTACTTCCTGAACATTACTCTATAAATTCCCAGTATCCATTACGTTTACCGTTCATGATACGAAGCACCGCTACCTCTTCTAAAGTGCAATTTTTGCACTTTGGAGGCAGTTCATCGCTCAATTTTGCACTTAGAACACCAATATTTGCACTTTGAACTTTGGTTTCTTCTGTCGCCTTGTCCCAATCCACGTGCATCATTCTGTTCCTCAGATCGTGCTCTTCACCCAGCAGCATACTACGGAAGAATCGCTCCAGATAGAGCGTGGTCTCTGAGATACCTGCTGTCAAGTCGCTATAGTTGGCACGCACCAGCGCATTGCGGAAATACCAGGAATTCTCAGCAAATACATCGTTCACCACATTAAATCCCAGCGTGCGCAGATACTTGATCATGAATACCGCCGTCGTTCTCGTGTTGCCCTCACAGAATGCATGTATCTGCCATAGGTTGGCGCAAAAACGAGTCAGATGACGGATGGCCTCATCAATATTCATGTTGGCATAGTTGAACTCACGTTCCTG
>CAJOCU010000014.1:0-3098 GCA_905233765.1 uncultured Bacteroidaceae bacterium
CATGGTGGTTATATTCCATGGGATGATGACCTCGACGTGGAACTGCTACGTGATGACTACCTGCGCCTCATGGATATCCTATCGCGCGAACTACCCGAATGGCTACAACTGCAGACACCGGAGACGGACGGCGGCTACTTCTATGCCTACGCCAAGTTGCGCGACCGTCACAGTCACCTTGAGGAAACCAATGCCTACGACCGTATCTTTGATATGCAAGGCATCTATATCGACATCTTCCCTATGGAACGCATCCCGCAAGCACTCAGATGGGTTTCATGCCGCACCCTGGGTCTGTGCTATAAGGTACTGAAGCGTAAAGACCTGACCAACGCAGAAGCACGTCATCGCGTACGACGCATCTACGACTTCAATGCCCGCATCGTCTTCCCTTGCCTCCGTACACTTTCCCGCCTCTTTCCAACACGCCTCATCCGATATTCCTTTGGCATCCCCTACGACGACATCCGTCGCGACAGCTATATGTTCCCGCTGAAGACCGTGTCGTTCGAGGGATATGACCTACCCTCTCCTGCTGACTGCAATGCCTATCTGCGCGAGAAGTTTGGCGACTGGCAACGCCTGCCCGACCTCAACGCTATTCACGCACATCTTTCAACCCTCACCATCGATGATTTTCCTAAACAGGATACATCCTTTTAATCCATTAAGTAGTTTTATATGAAGCAACGTCTCGAATGGCTTGACGCGCTGCGCGGGTTCACCATGTTGATGGTGGTCACGAACCACATCTATGGCTTTGGTTTTGACACGAACACCAAGTACTCGATGTTCATGTCCCTGTGCCTGCTGTTCCGCATGCCTTTGTTCTTCTTCATCAGCGGCTTCCTGGCGTATAAGGTGTCGTTCTCCTGGAACCTGCGTGACACCAGCCAGCTCATCGCCAAGAAGCTGCGCGTGCAGATAGTGCCCACAGTGGTGTTCATGACGGCCTTCATCGCCCTCACAGCCAAGCACTTCTGGGAGCAGATGGGCATTGCATGGGAAACACCCACGAAGGGTGGCTATTGGTTCACGCTGGTGCTCCTGGAGATGTTCCTGGTGTATTATTTCGTTTGTAGTTTGTCGCGAGTCGTGGCGCGATGCTGGAAGGGTAAAGCACTTGCGCAGCAGGCGGATGCCCAGCTGTTGCAAGGCGAATATCATCGCATCGAGAGTGCTTCACTCATCGGCCTCTGGCTCCTCTCCCTCTTCGCCTATGCCACGCTGTACATGCCGTCGTGGTTCTCGTGGTATAAGCATGATTTCTGGCAGTGGACGAGCATCACGGAGCTGGCGCGCTACATGCACTTCTTCCTCTTGGGAAATCTCGTCCATCGCTATTGGGCTCAGGTGCAGCGTCTCCTGGACAGCAAATGGTTCTTCCCGCTGCTGGTGGTCGTGGCCTTCGTGGGCGCTGCCGACTATCTGAAATGGCACAACCTGCGGCTGCAGTGGGCCAACCTGCCGCGCACGCTGTCGATGTATGCGCTGGTGATGATGATTGTGGCGTTCTTCCGCTGCTACCAGGCGTGGTTCACCAAGGACACACGACTGGGCAGCGCACTGCAGTACATCGGCGTCCGCACGCTGGACATCTATCTCCTGCATTATTTCTTCTTGCCCAAACTGCCCGACGTAGGCGTGTGGTTCAAGGCACATCCCCGTAACTTCGTCCTTGAGGGCACTACCGCCATTGCGTTAGCCCTCCTTGTCGTTGCTTTCTCAATCCTCACCAGTCATGTCCTCCGCATCAGTCCCTTCCTCAAGAAATGGCTCTTTGGTCGCGAATAACCCTCAACCCTCAACCATGCCCTCTCCCGTAGCCCTCTTCGTCTATAACCGTGCCGACAACACACGCGCCACCCTGCGTGCCTTGTTGGCCAACACTTTGGCCCCAGAGACGGAGCTGTATGTCTTCTCCGACGGCGGCAAGGATGAGGCTTCCTGGGCGGCGGTGCGCGAGGTGCGTGGCTTGCTGCATGAGATAGAGGCTGAGGTCGCGCGTACGCGTTCCTTATTAAAGATGACCATCGTGGAGCGCCCCGAGAACTACTATCTGGAACGTAACATCATCGAGGGCATCACGCAGGTCTTTGAGCAGCATGACACCATCATCGTCCTGGAGGATGACATCGTCACCAGCCCCCATTTCCTCCTGTTCATGAACGATGCCTTCCGTGTCTATCGCGATGACCAGCGTGTAATGCACGTCAGCGGGTTTACGAGGCTCTCATCCATAAACCCTCATCCCTCAACCTACTTTTCCCCTTTCATGGCCGGTTGGGGCTGGGGCACATGGCGTGACCGCTGGCAGAAGCACTTCCGCCACTATCAGTTGCGTGCGGAAGCCTTGGCGGGTCTTGCGCAAGAGGATTTGAATGCTTTGGAATATGGAGGGGTGTTCCCCTGCCTGAAGCACCTCGACCGCCAGCCCATCCCTTGGGACATCTGCTGGGGCATCGCCATCCATCGCGCCCAAGGGCTCTGCCTCTACCCTTCGAGGACGCTCGTTCAAAACATCGGGTTAGACAGCGGAACGCACTATCACGGTTTCCCGATTCCCACGCATTGGATTCAGCATTACGACTACGACCGCCCGCCTTACGAAGGAGCCATCGCCGTGACGTATGCCGAACCCCGCATGGACCCGCAGGTGGAAGCGGCCATGAAAACCGCCCTAACCGACTGGGGCATTCGCTACACGTGGTTAGGGCGGTTGTTACGGTGGTTGCTTACCTAAGCCGAATCGCTTTTTTCTTTACTTGATGTACTCAGCCAGGTCTGTCAGGCGCATATCGCCCTTGCGCAGGAACGTGTCGTGCATGGCGAAGGCTGCGCTGAGGCAGTGGTGTGTGTGGCCGCTGAACTTCTCGGCATACTTGAGGTAGTCACGCAGCATGGGCTGATAGTCGGGGTGAGCCACCTTGATGAGCTCTTCGGCTTTCTCCATCGCGCACTTGCCGCGCAGGTCTGCCACGCCGTACTCGGTGATGACAGCATCCACGAAGTGGCTGGTGTGGTCGATATGGCTGGCGAAGGGTACAATCGAGGAGATAGCGCCTCCCTTGGTGGTGGAGCCGCAGGTGAAGATGCTC
>CAJOCU010000014.1:3223-108163 GCA_905233765.1 uncultured Bacteroidaceae bacterium
CCTCGGGGTTGTTGGAGATCTCGGAGGGACGCAGCACGAGCTTATCCTTGAAGAAGTCCATGTCATCGTAGATGCCCTTCAGGCACTCGTTGGTGACGGTCAGCGAGCAGGCGCTGGCGCTGAGCACGCGGCCTTCGCGCATGAGCTGGATGGGTGCATCCTGGATGACCTCGGTGTAGATGTTGAAGTTAGGCACTTCGGTGCTGTGACCTAAAGCGCCGAGCACAGCGTTGGCACCGCTACCTACGCCCGACTGCAGGTTCAGGAAGGTGGGAGGTATCTTGCCCTCGCGCATGTTCTGCACAAGGAAGTCGGCCACGTTCTGACCAATCTTCGTCGTGATGGGGTCGGGATCCTTGAAGGCACGTGCCTCATCGGGGATATTGCACTCAATGATGCCCATGATTCGATCGGCATCCACTTCCACGTAGGGCTTACCGATGCGGTCGTTGGGCTTCGTGATGTTGATGGGTGTGCGATAGGGGTGATACTCGATCTCATAGACATCGTGCAGACCCTTGCTCTTCGGGCTGTGGAAGGCGTTGAGCTCCACGAAGATGCCCTTCTTAGCCATGCGGCACACGGTGGGGCTGATGCCGCCGGCGGCGGTGAGGAAGATGTGTGCCTTGGAGCCGTGAATCTCCACGTCGCAAGCCTCGATGATTCCCCAGTCCGGGCAGGGCAGGTAGCCCTGGCGCATCTGGGTGGCCATATTGCTGAGGTTGAGGTCGGTGTAGCTGATCTCGTTGAGGTTGACGTGCTTGCGGAAGTCGGGGAGGGGGCGCGCAGACCGATGGCCTGCTCGTTGGCCAGCATACCGTCGCAGCTCTGACCCGTGGAGGCGCCCGTCAGGATGTTCACCTTGAAGGGGCGGCCGGCTTCATGCTCGGCGTGAGCCTTCTTAGCCACCTCTGCGGTGACGCTCTTAGGCACGCCGGCAGGTGTGAAGCCCGAGAGGCCCAGCGTGTGGCCGTTCTCAATCATTGCTGCGGCTTCAGCAGCTTGAATACGTTTGATTTCCATTACTGTCTGTTCTCGAAGAAGCAACCCCGCAATCGAAACTGCGGGGCTGCATATACAGGTTTGTAGAAGTGTTAGAGCTGGGGACCAGCAGCCACAAGAGCCTTGCCGGCTTCGTTGGTGGTGTACTTACCGAAGTTCTTGATGAAGCGAGCAGCAAGATCCTTAGCCTTCTCTTCCCAGATGCTTGCCTCTGCGTAGGTGTCGCGAGGATCGAGGATGGCGGGGTTCACGTTGGGCAGCTCTGTGGGCACCTCGAAGTCGAAGTAAGGAATCTTCTTGGTGGGAGCCTTCAGGATGCTGCCATCGAGGATAGCGTCGATGATACCGCGTGTGTCGGGGATGCTGATGCGCTTGCCAGTGCCGTTCCAGCCGGTGTTGACCAGATAAGCCTTGGCACCGCTCTTCTCCATCTTCTTCACGAGCTCCTCGGCGTACTTCGTGGGATGCAGCTCCAGGAAGGCCTGGCCGAAGCAAGCGCTGAAGGTGGGCGTGGGCTCGGTGATGCCGCGCTCTGTGCCGGCGAGCTTAGCGGTGAAACCGCTGAGGAAGTAGTACTTCGTCTGCTCGGGGGTGAGGATGCTCACGGGAGGCAGCACGCCGAAAGCGTCGGCACTGAGGAAGATGACGTTCTTAGCATCGGGACCTGCGCTCTTGCCGTTGACCTTCTTCACAATCTTCTCGATGTGCTCGATGGGATAGCTGACGCGGGTGTTCTCGGTCACGCTCTTGTCTGCGAAGTCGATCTTGCCGTCGGCAGCCACGGTGACGTTCTCGAGGAGAGCGTCGCGCTTGATAGCGCCGTAGATGTCGGGCTCGTTCTCCTTGCTGAGGTTGATGACCTTAGCGTAGCAGCCGCCTTCGAGGTTGAAGACGCCCTCGTCGTCCCATCCGTGCTCGTCGTCGCCGATGAGGAGGCGCTTCGGGTCGGTGGAGAGGGTGGTCTTACCTGTACCGGAGAGACCGAAGAAGATAGCGGTGTTCTTACCCTGCATGTCGGTGTTGGCAGAGCAGTGCATGCTGGCGATACCCTGGAGGGGCAGGTAGTAGTTCTGCATGGAGAACATACCCTTCTTCATCTCGCCGCCGTACCAGGTGTTGATGATCACCTGCTCGCGGCTGGTGGTGTTGAAGGCCACGCAAGTCTCGCTGTTGAGGCCGAGCTCCTTGTAGTTCTCCACCTTAGCCTTGGAGGCGTTGTAGATGACGAAGTTGGGCTTGAAGTTAGCCAACTCGGCCTCGGTGGGCTGGATGAACATGTTCTTCACGAAGTGAGCCTGCCAAGCCACCTCAACGACGAAGCGGACAGACAGACGGGTAGCCTCATTGGCACCGCAGAAAGCATCCACCACGTAGAGGTTCTTGCCGGAGAGCTCCTTCAGAGCAATCTCCTTGACCTTTGCCCACACCTCTTCGCTCATGGGGTGGTTATCGTTCTTGTAGCCCTCGGTGGTCCACCACACCTTGTCGTGGCTCTGGGCATCGTCAACGATGTACTTATCCTTGGGCGAGCGGCCAGTGTAGATACCGGTCATCACATTCACGGCGCCGAGTTCGGTCTGCTGACCAACCTCGAAACCTTCCAAACCAGCTTTTGTTTCCTCTTCGAACAGTGTCTCATAAGAGGGGTTGTAGGCAATCACGGTTGAACCTTTGATGCCATACTGCTCCAGAACGGAGCTGTCAAACTTTGCCATGGGCGTAATATTTTTTAATGAATAATGAATAATTAATAATGAATAATTTTTGCCGATGGGACATAGTCCCACCTTTAGGCATTGCAAAATTACTCTTTTCTTTTGAGGTGGCAAAAAAGAAAGGCGCAAAATTACTTTGCGCCCCTTTAATTTTATCTTTCCTTTGCACTTTTGTCACATTAATCTGACAAAAACAGATGAAAGTGTCGACACTTGGACTCGAACCAAGGACCCCCACCATGTCAAGGTGATACTCTAACCAGCTGAGCTATGCCGACAATCTTTCAAAGAAACTCTCCCAAGAAATGCTCCATTGTCTGTTGTACGCCTGATAGGACTCGAACCTACACGCCTCGCGGCACCAGATCCTAAGTCTGGCGTGTCTACCAATTCCACCACAAGCGCATTCTTGGTTAAGACGGCGCAAAGGTAGTGCTTTTCCAAGGAAAAGCGGCAAAAAGTTATCGAACGGCCATTTTTTGGCCTGCTCTCACATAGATCCCCGGTCTCTTGACCTCAGCGACCTTGCGGCCGCTGAGATCATAGAAGGGTTGTGCCTGCTGGACCGACGTAGGGTCTGCGGCCTCGACCCCTTCGATACCGACGCCCTCCTCCAGAAGAATATCGTAGGTCACTCCTTCTATGGTGGGTAGTTCAATTCGGTTGTCGTTGATGATGGTGGGTTTAATCGTCTCTCCGTTGGCTCTCACAATAGCTTGGTATATACCTTTATAGGCCAGTCTCAGCGGTTGCCCTTTCAGGCTGCGGATGGAGGCGCTTGTCAGTGTGCCTGCAGCCCATTCCTCGCTGACTTCAAAGCCACCGACGGCTCGGAGTCCGGTGATGCGTCCCTTCTTCCAGATTGAAGGCAGGGCGGGCAGCAACTGGAGCGTGTCGGTGTGACTCTGTAGGAGCATCTCAGCCATACCTGCAGCAACACCAAAGTTGCCGTCAATCTGGAAGGGGGCGTGGCTGTCAAAGAGGTTGTAATAGATACCTCCCTTGGATTGGTCGGTGCCATAGCTGGTGCTGTGCTTGAACTCGAGCCTGAAGAGCTCCACGCATTGAGCTGGGGAGAGGGCGCGAGCCCAGAGGTTGACTTTCCATCCCATAGACCACCCTGTTGAGGCGAGACCACGGAGCTTGAGGCTTCGCACGGCAGGCTCGTAGTAGGGGTTGGAAGCGGGCAGATTTGCGAAGGGATAAAGGGCCATCATGTGGGAGAGGTGACGGTGCCCGGCTTCGGTGCCATTACCGGTTGCGTAATCGGTATATTTCCATTCACGTAGGATTTCGTCACCAGTGGAAACGCCCTCGCGTGTGGCTCCAAAGGTGCCGTTGTAAGTCTCGGTGTGGAGGCCTGTGTCGAGATGGGCGAATTTCTCCTTGAGTTCTGTAAGGAATGTCTCCGTGACGCCTGCCTCACTGGTGCCCAATATTTCGATGGCCTTGATGGTCTGGTCGAAGAGGTTCCACACGATTTGTTGGCTGTGGGCCGTGGCATTCTCTGTGGGGCCATGCTCAGGACTCCATTCATTGGGGCATTCCCAGGTGCCGTCGCTGGCTTTCTTCAAGCGCTCCATCCATAGACGGACGCATGAAATCATCACGGGCATAGCTTTCTGTTTCAGGAAGTCGCGATCCAGGGTGAAGCGGTAGTGCTGCCACATGTGATCCACGCTCCAAGCACCTGCTTCGGGATAGCTGGTTGCCATCCAGTTGGTGCAGCAGCCGAAGATGTTATTCTCGGTGAAGCAAGCCCATCCGGTGCTCTGGCCAAGCCAGTTCTTGGCGTAAGCCTGCCATTGGGGTTGCACGATGGCCATGTTATATAAGTAGTTGAGGTACTTCTCGTGCATCTCCGGCATCGCCATCGACTCCGCGGGCCAGTAGTTCATCTGGATATTGATATTCGCGTGAATGTCAGAGCACCAAGGTGGATTGTTCTTGTGGTTCCAAATGCCTTGCAGGTTATTGGGCAGGTCTATGCCGCGTGAGCTGCAGATGAGCAGGTAGCGCCCATAGTGGAAATAGAGCATTTCCAGCACGCGGGCATCCGGGGAAAGGCGCAAGGAAAATTCTGAGGTCAGCGTTGCATAGTTGTCCACCAGTTTGTTGGTTGTCATTTTCGTGGCAGCTCCGTCAAGTTCGAGGCGGCAACGGTCGAAGAAGACCTTATAGTCCGCCACGTGGTCTTCATAGATAGCCGCCCAGCCCTTGGCGGCAGCAGCATTCACGGCACTCAGGGTGCGTGTTGCAATTTGGTCCGTTCCACTGATGTAACCTGAGGCTACGGGGTCATAGTCGGTTGCTGCGGAGAGAACAATAAGAATCTCGTCGGCTCCTGTCACATAGACACCATTCTCGTTAGTAACTGTAGTACCGCCCTTGGCCACCACTTTCATGCGGGCGTTGTAGCTGACAGTCTGCATGGTACCGCTGAAAGTGCCTTCGCCATCCGTATAGCTGCCGCGGATATTGTGTGCATTCCATAGGTATATGCGCTGGCTGAGCTGTCCGGGTTCGCTGGCCGTGAGGTGGACGGCAATCACTTGATCGGGGTAGGAGGTGATATATTCGCGTCGGAAAGTGACGCTCTTATCGGTATTCTTCCATTCTGCTGCTGCCGTTGCTGTGGTCAGGTCGAGTGTTCTTACGTAGTCTTTCACGCTCGTGGCGGAGGAGGTTCCGAAGCGTTCGCTCGTGTCTTCAATATATAGGTGTCCGAAGTTCTGGTAGCCGCCATCGCGGTTGTAGTTGGTCGAGGAACCCGACCAGAGTGTCTTCTCGTTGAACTGGACGATGTCCTGACGTATGCCGCCGTAGATCATGGCGCCGAGCTGTCCGTTGCCGATAGGCAGGGCATACTCCATCCATGGGTCATTAACGGAAGCCTTTGTCACGGGAGCGGTGTACCACATCGTGAGCAGGTTGCCAGGGGTGTAAGTGGAGTAAGCCGAACACGCCCATTCTGTCAGTTTCTCAGGCTGCGGATCGGTGTCAGGTAGCGATGCTGGTTCTATGAACAGGAGTGGGTTGTTGGCGTCACCTGAGCTCCAAACGCCCAGCTCCTTGCCTGCGCCGGAGCCAGTCCATTGATTCATGATATTGTTGCCGCTCACCCCTGTCGCTTGGATCTCCCAAGCGGGCTTATAGGTGGCGTTGGACGTGGCAACAAGCTTCAGATTACCCGTCTGGGAGGTCGCAGCTGCAAAGCGCGAACCATTATAATAAATATGGCGCCCTGCTTTGCTTACAATCTCACAATTGTTTTGCGTGCCAGTAATCTTCCAGAGCTGTGCCTCGTTGCTTTTATCAATGTTGGCTGTTAGCAGGTTGGCGCCCTCGCCCTTGTCTTGAATGGCTGCTTCGCCGTTGCGGAACTGAATGAGATACCACGTCTCGTCCTCATCCGTGGAGAATGTCGGAAGTGTTTGGGCCTGCAGCCCCCCCCTTAGAGTAAACAATACAAGGAAGAAAATGTACAATCGTTTCATAGCATTCATTGAGTCGTAGTAGGTTAGGTTTTAGTTAAAGTGCCCGGAACGGGAATCGAACCCGTACGGCCATCACTGGCCAAGGGATTTTAAGTCCCTCGTGTCTACCAATTCCACCATCTGGGCGTGGATTGCGTAATAAAAAGTTGAGAGTTGAAAGTTGAAAGTTGAAAGTTTTTTAAGAAAAACGTTCATTTTTCTCCGTTCACGCTTTCATTTTTCCCTTTTCTCTTCTCCTCTTTTACTTTTTTCCGTACTTTTGCGCTCGAAATGCGTGTACTTATCGTCAATACATCGGAACTGACAGGAGGTGCGGCCATCGCCGCCAGTCGCCTCACGGATGCCCTGAACCATCATGGCGTGAAAGCGCGGATGCTGGTACGCGACAAACAAAGTCATCGGGTCACAACCAGCCCATTACCCTCTCAGTATAGCCTGAAATGGTCGTTCTTGTGGGAGCGATTCCGAATCTTCATGGCCAATGGATGCCGCAAGCGAGGCCTGTGGACGGTGGATATTGCCAATGCCGGTGCCGATATCACAGCGCTCCCAGAGTTCCAAGAGGCTGATATCATCCATCTACACTGGATCAATCAGGGATTGTTGTCGTTGAATCAGATAGGTAAGATTCTTGCGAGTGGGAAGCCTGTTGTGTGGACCATGCACGATATGTGGCCGTGCACAGCCATCTGTCACCACGCTCGAGAATGTGAGCGTTTCCACGACCACTGTCACCACTGCCCACAACTACAACGTCCGGGCGCCAGAGATCTGTCATGGCAGGTCTTTCAGAAAAAGAAACGCACCTATGCGCGGGGCTCCATCTCTTTCGTCGCTTGCAGCCGCTGGCTGGCTGATGAGGCACGTAAGAGCAGTCTCCTACAGGGCATGAATGTCAGCTCTATTCCTAACACCTACAATCACATCCTTTTCCATCCCACGTCGCAGGACGAGGCTCGTCGCAGTCTGGGGCTACCCGTCACAGGCCGTCTGCTACTTTTCGCTTGTCAGAAGGTGAACAATGTCCGCAAGGGACTGGACTATTTGCTCTCGGCTTTGCGCTCAGAGCGGCTGCGGGCATGGCAGGGACAGCTGACGCTTGTTGTCGTGGGACAGCTGTCGGAGCAACTCACAGCAGATATTCCTTATCCTGTTCATGCCATGGGCTACCTCTCGGAGGAGTCCGTTATGGCAGCCTTGTACCAAGCCGTGGATGCATTTGTCACGCCGTCCTTGGAGGAGAACCTGCCCAATACGATTATGGAGGCGATGGCCTGTGGCACACCATGCGTGGGTTTCCGTATCGGAGGCATCCCGGAGATGATAGACCATGAGGTGAACGGCTATGTGGCCAACTATCGCGATGCATACGATCTTGCATGCGGTATTGATTATGTCCTCTGCCCCGAGAACCATTCTCGTTTGTCTGAGGCGGCAGCACACAAGGCAGCCGTGACATGGAATGAGGAGAAAGTGTCCCGTGATTACATTCGTCTTTACGAACAGCTAATATCGAATGAAACTGATTAAATTGTAATGCTTCGCTTCACTGTCGCTACAGTTACCTATAATGCAGGGGCTACCATCCGCCGCACCCTCGATAGCGTTTTCGCACAGACACACGCTGTCGTGGAGCATGTCATCATCGACGGTTGTTCCAACGATACTACCATGGCGGAAATCCAGCGCTATGTGGAGCGCAACACCGATCTCCGTCATAGCCATTCCATTGTTCTTGTGCGTGAGCCGGACAATGGCCTCTACGAAGCCATGAACAAAGCACTTCAGCAAGCCAAGGGCGACTACATTATCTTTCTCAATGCTGGCGATAAGTTCCACTCAGGCGACACGCTGTCCGAGGTCGCCGCACAACTCGATGCTCGCTACAACCCTACGCGCCGTCCAGCTGTTGTCTATGGCGAGACCGACCTCGTTGATAATGAAGGCCGCTTCCTGCGCCACCGCCGTCTGCGTGCGCCAAAGGTCCTTACTTGGAAGAGTTTCCTTCAGGGTATGCTAGTATGTCATCAGAGTTTCTATGTGCGCACAGATATCGCTCGCACCATCCCTTACGACCTTCGTTACCGCTTTTCTGCCGATTATGACTGGTGCATTCGCGTGATGCGCCATGGTCAGCATCGCCATCTAGCCCTCCATAATACGGGCCTCATCCTCACCGACTATCTTTCTGAAGGTATGACCACCCGCAACCATCGTCGCTCCCTCTTCGAGCGGTTGCGTCTGATGGCCCATCACTACGGCTGGTTCCGCGCCCTTGCCGCCCATGTATGGTTCATCATCCGTGCTCTCATCTATAGGTAGTACTCCCGAGGGGAATCGAACCCCTATCTAAAGTTTAGGAAACTTCTATTCTATCCGTTGAACTACAGGAGCAACCCTTAGCGGCTGCAAAGATACGATGAAGTAAGAGAATAACCAAATTTATTTAAATTTTATTTGAGCAATCAGCAAATCGGATGATAGAAAATATGTCTAAAGGGGACGGCGGTCTGCAGGAGAAGGATCATTATGTCATTCTCGATGGCTTGCGTGGCGTAGCAGCGTTGATGGTGCTGGTGTTTCATGTGTTCGATGCGTGTACCTCGAATATCATCCCACATGGTTATTTGGCGGTAGATATGTTTTTTGTGCTCTCGGGTTTCGTTATCGGCTACGCTTATGACGACCGTTGGCAGCAGGGGCTCACCTTGGGTCGTTTCTTCCGTCGTCGCCTCATCCGTCTGCATCCCATGGTACTGGCGGGCGGCCTCATCGGCGGCTTCGTTTTCCTGGTGCAAGGCCGTGCGATGTGGGATGGTAGCGTGGTTTCCCTCGGCTGGGCGCTATTGGCGATGTTATGTGGCATGTTCCTGCTTCCGGCGCTGCCTGGCAGCGCCATAGAAGTTCGGGGTTTCGGAGAGTATTTCCCATTGAATGGCCCGTTGTGGTCATTGTTCTACGAGTACATCGGCAACATCTGCTATGCATTGTTGCTACGCCGGCTCAGCAACCGATGGCTGGGGGTGGTGGCTGCGGTCTCTGGCGCTTGCGTGTTGTACACCTGTTTGCACTGTGGCTATCTCGGTGTAGGATGGTCGGCGGCAGACGGAGGCTGGTGCTTCGGCTTTGTTCGGATGCTGTTCCCCTACACTATTGGCATGTTGATGGCGCGACTGTTCAAGCCCTTGAAGGTGCAGCGCGCCTTCCTTTGGTGTAGTCTGCTAATAGTGGCTGCAGGCCTCATGCCTTCCTTTGATATCAGCTGGGCCAACGGTTTGTATGACTTCCTCTGCGCCGCCCTTCTGTTTCCCTTGATCGTATGGATTGCTGCATCGGATAGTCGCGCCAAGGAATCAACCCTACGCTTAAGCCGTCATTTGGGTGACGTGTCATATCCGCTTTATGCCATCCACTACCCTTTCATGCTACTCCTTTTCGGACACCTTGGCTTCGATGGCACACTCTATGACCCTTCCCTTGTCTTCAACAAATGGCCATTGGCTGTGAGCATCATCTTGGGATGTCCTGTCCTAGCATGGTTGTTGCTGAAATACTACGACCAGCCTCTCCGACACTGGTTGAGACAATAATAAGAATAATCCTAAAGTTCCATTCATTATGAAGGCGAAACTGTTTTTGATTGTTTTGGCACTTGTAGCGATGGGAATCCCGGCCTCGGCAGACGAGGAAGACCGTCACCAACGTTCGTTTGCTGCGTCGATAGCCACTCCGACCGACAATATCCGCGTGAGCCGTCGTCCCACTATTGAGGAGCGATTGTTCCGCTCCGACGTGATTGAGAAGAAGATTGTCGAAATCCAGAA
Source organism: uncultured Bacteroidaceae bacterium (assembly GCA_905233765.1). Lineage (GTDB taxonomy): Bacteria > Bacteroidota > Bacteroidia > Bacteroidales > Bacteroidaceae > Physcousia. The sequence goes on from CAJOCU010000014.1 coordinate 13,262, forward strand.
ACAGCTAATCGATGCACCTTATCTGGCATGGATGTTCGGCAACTGCTTTCCCAACACCCTAGACACGACCGTTCACTACTCTGTGACCGATGATGGCGACGACGACACCTTCGTCTATACGGGCGATATCCACGCCATGTGGTTGCGCGACAGCGGAGCACAGGTGTGGCCCTATGTGCAGTTTGCTAAGGAGGATGAGGCCCTTCGTCGTATGATTCGAGGTACCATCCTGCGTCAGTTCAAGTGCATCGTCCTTGACCCTTATGCCAATGCCTTCAACATGGGTCCCACGGGTAGCGCCTGGGCTAGTGATCTCACGGAGATGAAGCCCTTCCTGCATGAGCGTAAGTACGAGATAGATTCCCTGTGCTACCCTATCCGTCTGGCTTACCAGTATTGGCTTGTCACGGGCGATGACAGTATCTTCAAGACTGACCTATGGAAGAATACCGTCACCGCCATCTTGAAGACCTTCCGTGACCAGCAACGCAAGGAAAACCATGGCTCCTATCGTTTCCAACGCACCACAGCTGTTCAATACGACACCATGAGCCATAACGGCTACGGAAACCCGGTGAAGCCCGTGGGCCTCATAGCCTCGGCTTTCCGTCCTAGTGACGATGCCACGGTGCTGCTCTACCTGGTGCCCTCCAATTTCTTTGCCGTGACATCCCTGCGCAAGGCCGCTGATATCCTGACCAAGGTGAACTACGACACACAGCTCGCCGAAGCTTGTCGCACCCTTGCCAATGAGGTAGAGACGGCGCTGAAGGAGTACGCCATCTACAAGCATCCTAAGTACGGCAAGATATATGCCTACGAGGTGGATGGCTTTGGCAACCAGCTGCTAATGGATGATGCCAACGTGCCTTCGTTGCTGGCCATGGCTTATCTTGGCGATGTGGCTGTCAAGGATTCTGTCTATCAGAACACCCGTCGCTTTGTTTGGAGTGAGGACAACCCCTATTTCTTCCGTGGAAATGCCGGCGAAGGCATTGGTGGCCCACATGTGGGCTACGATATGATATGGCCGATGTCTATCATGATGCGTGCCTTCACCTCCGCGGATGACCGCGAGATCCAGCAGTGCATTCAGATGCTTGTTGACACGGATGCTGGCACAGGCTTCATGCACGAGTCGTTCCATAAGGATGATGCTAAGAACTATACACGCCCATGGTTTGCCTGGCAGAACACCCTCTTTGGTGAGCTTATCCTCAAACTTATCGACGACGGAAAAATCAATATCTTGAAGAAAATACAGAAGTAACCATCACCTTCTCGTGGGGAAAAGCAGTATGAAGTGTGATTAAATTTATGATTTCCTTGCTGGAAATATATGTAACGATTCGCTTTGCATGCGAAATACAACATTTATCTTTATTATTTCATTTCCCCTTATACAAGCAGGCAGTCAGAGGCTTCTGACTGCCTGCTTCCTTTAATTTGTCAAGTTCTTGATGCTAATTAGTGTTAAATGTGATTCTCTATCCATTGTTATTCCATCAAAAGCATCTACCTTTGCGATATCGTTTTGATATCATTTTGTACATTAACCTTTTAAACATAGAACAATGGAGAATCAAGAGTTTAAGTTTAGCGGTTCCGTATTCAACGGCTTTCTGATGCTGTTTGTGAACTTTGCTGTATTAGCTGCATCGATTGCAGGAATCATCTACGGCATCATCCAGCTTGATGCCAGCAATGGAGCTCAGGGCGGTTGGCTGTTAGGCGGCAGTTGCCTGTTGCTGGTCATCAACATCATCATGTGGTGCGGTCTGATGGAGTTGGAACCCAACGAAGCTCGCGTCGCGACTTGGTTTGGTAAATATAGTGGTACGTTCTCCCAGACCGGTTTCTACTGGATCAATCCTTTCTACGGCACCAAGAAGGTTTCTCTGCGTGCACGCAATCTCGATGCTGAGCCCATCAAGGTGAACGACAAGACGGGTAACCCAGTGATGATAGGCCTAGTATTGGTGTGGAAGCTGAAGGACACCTATAAAGCACTCTTCGAGGTCGATACGCAGACGATGGCAGCGGCTCCCAACACCGTAGGTTCAGACACTAAGGGACTGATGAAGGCGCTGGAAAGTTTCGTGCGCGTACAGAGCGATGCAGCACTCCGACAGGTGGCCGGTCAGTATGCTTACGACGACGAGGACAACAAGCACAACGAGCCAACTCTGCGTTCGAGTGCCGACGAGATCAACCAGCAGCTCGAAGAAAAGCTCGATGAACGCTTGGCACTGGCGGGAATCGAAGTGATAGAGGCTCGCATCAACTATTTGGCCTACGCCCCTGAGATAGCCGCTGTGATGTTGCGTCGCCAACAGGCTTCTGCCATCATCACGGCACGCGAGAAGATCGTAGAGGGTGCTGTCAGCATGGTGAAGATGGCACTCGAGAAACTCTCTAGCGAGGAGATTGTTGAGCTCGACGATGACAAGAAGGCTGCCATGGTCAGCAATTTGCTTGTGGTGCTCTGTGGCGATGAAAGCGCTCAGCCCGTCGTGAATACAGGAACGCTCAACCATTAAGCGAACAATATTCCTGAAACTGAAATCAGCAGTTGAATGGCTGAGAAGAAAACCAAGAACTTCATCTTACGCATTGATGCGGAGACAATGGATGCGATAGAGGCCTGGGCTGCGGACGAGTTCCGCAGCACCAATGGTCAGCTCCAATGGATCATCACCGAGTCCCTGCGCAAAGCCAAACGCCTACCCAAGAAGAACTCACTGGAATAATTTTTTTGCATAAGGCCCTACGAACCCTCCCGCTCTCATCATGACTACCCTCTTGCTCTGCAGTGCCTTCGTGTTTGCAGACGATCGTTTGCCCATCGTTGAGATGCAGGCAGACCGGACGATGATTTATCCCCAGCGAATGGCACAGACGGGAGAGGAGTCGCTGATGGATGTGCTGCAGATGGTGCCGGACCTGATGATTGCCGGTTATGAGGATCTCATCTCCAACTATAACCTCCGCATTGACAACTGTCCGATGAACGGCGACACCCGATTAATTCTTAGCCAGATGAAGGCCAAGGACATCGCGAAGATTCAGGTGTGCGACAATACGGGTGTGCAGAAGGGAACCATCGGCATGGGTCGAGTCATAGACATCAACATGAAGATGCCTGAGAGCTGGAAGGGTTTCGTGGAAGGACAGGGAGACTTCGGGAAGGAGATCGTGGGCATTGGAACCGTGAATGCGCTGTATGGCAGCAAACGAACGGACCTCTACGCCAATGCCTCGTATCGTTATCAGGCCGGCAACGAGGAACATCTGACGCTTCACATGACGAACCGTTTTGATGACCGAAACAGGCTGCTGACCTATTTCACGCAGCAGTATCTTGACCGCCCTGCCGCCAGCTCGCATCAGGTCATGGGCCGCACGCGATACTTCCACACGTTCAATGACCTGGGCACGGAACTGCTCATCGTGGGCGGTTATCAGTATGGCAGCGACCAGGTTCTTTCCAAACAGCTGCCCCTGTATATCGTGGAGCTGAACACGCCCCTGCTGACCAAGCGGCTGTCTATGACGCTGGGCGTTGAGGGAGATTTCCTGATGACGCGGCAAAAGGACACTGACAAGAGTTGGAATGTCTTCAACAATGACATCTATCTGTTGCTCACCTATGCCCTGCCGAAATGGCGCTTTACCATTGGTAATCGCGTGATGTTCTACGACTACAAGTTCTCTGGCCGCTATTCCGACACCCGCGACAATGCGAATGCCTCCATCATCTTTGTGCCGGACAACCGGAACCAGATTCAGGTGGGCTACTATCGCAAGTTCTATAACCCTTCCTACGAAGCCCTCTTCCAGCAAGCTGTCACGCCGCTGTCCGACGAGGAATGGGCTATCACGAAGGGACAGCTGGTGGAACGGACCATCAACCAGATGAAGCTGGCATACGCCTATAGCCGGCAGAAGCTGACGGTGCAGGCGGAGGCGAGTTACTACGTCATCGAAGACGGTGAGAATTTCACCGCACTGGGGGCGTCGGCATATTGGAGGACGAAGTGGATAACGCTGGCCGGAGGCTCCAACCTCTATATCGCCAAGAGTGGGACCTACGCCTCGCTCAGGCTCGCGCCCACGGCTTATCTCCCTCATGCCTGGCAGCTCGGCTTGCAGGTGGTGTATGAGACCCGGAATGCACCTCGCCGCGAGACTACGGGCGTACCGGTGTACGCCTGCCTGTCCCTCAACAAGCAATTTGGCAGAAGATGGAATGTAGGCGTTGACTGGCACGATATGTTTGATGCCTTCTGCAGCCAGGCACAAGTCAACAGACATGCCGCCAACATCCATTTGCAGTATAGATTCTAACGATAAAAGATAACGAGTATGACAAGTTATGCACTGGATATGATACAGACCGCCGGCATCGGTGCCCTGGCACTTCTTGTCGGTATGGTTTTAACGCGAAAGGTAGCCTTTCTCCAGAAATTCTGTATCCCGTCGCCCGTCAGCGGTGGTATTATCTTCTCCTTCATCACTCTGGCACTCTACGGCTGGTTCGATGTCGAGGTGTCGTTCGACGGCACGCTGAAGGATGTCTTCATGCTGGCATTCTTCACCTGCGTGGGCTTCCAGAGCGACCTGAAGGTGTTAAAGCGAGGTGGCCGGCTGCTGGTCATCATGCTGGTCCTGTTGGTGGTCCTGATTGCGATACAGAACCTGATGCCTATGGGCGTCACGCGGCTCATGGGCGTTGACCCGCTGATAGGCATGGCTGCCGGCAGTATCTCCATGACAGGTGGCCACGGCACGGCAGGCGGCTTTGCCAGCGTGCTCGAAGGCATGGGCCTGCACGGCGCCGGCACGGTCAGCATGGCGGCTGCCACCTTCGGTCTGATTGCAGGTTCCATGATTGGTGGTCCGCTGGCAGAGCGGATGATTCGCAAGCGACTCACCCATGAACAGATGCAGCCCCAAGACGAAGAGATTGACCCCGCCATGGCCGGTATCGAGAGCGACGAGGCTTCGCCGGCAGGGCGTGCCAAGCGCGTCAGCACCCACGAACAGGAGTTCCAGCAGTATGCGAAGGCCACCTATTGGATTATCCTGGTCATGGGTGGCGGCACCCTGCTGAGCTGGTTGTTCGCGAAGACGGGCATTACCTTCCCCACCTATTTCGGAGCCTTGATCTTAGCCGCTTTCGTCCGCAACACCATCGGATTCGTCAGATACAAAGACGACGGGGAATGGGTGAGCGCCGAGAAGCTGCTGGATATGGAGCGCATTGTCAGCGTCGGTAACATCTGCCTGTCGCTGTTCCTCGGCATGGCCATGATTTCCCTTCGGCTCTGGGAGCTCCAGAGTCTGGCCCTTCCGTTGATCGTCATCCTGATGGCTCAGGTGGTGCTGATGTCACTCTTTGCCTACTTCGTGGCGTTCCCCTTGTTAGGGCGCGACTACGATGCCGCCATCCTGTGTGCTGGCCTCTGCGGCTTCGGTCTGGGTGCCACCCCCAATGCGATGGCCAACATGAGCGCCGTCTGCTACAAATACCGCTATACCGTCAAACCCTTCCTCATCGTACCCATCATTGGTGCGATGTTCGCAGATGTGATCAACACTGCCATGATCACCCTCTTCCTGAATCTACTGTGAGTTGTTGGTTGATTGCTTAACAATTGAAGCGAAATATCTGGAAACTGGAGAGAGTGGAGAATGATGTGTACACTCATTAGAGACTGATATTAACGCTGCAAGTGAAATAAGTACGACTTCTTTTGGTGGATTGCCAGAAGAAGTCGCATATTTGTGGCCGAAAGAGAATGGAAACGATAACGGACAACATTACCTATGAAAAAGATACTATTCCTAATGATGGCGCTGTTGCTGCCGCTGGTGGCAAGCGCACAAGAGCTGATAGACGGCATCAACTACATACTGGATGAAGAGAGCCGTACGGCCGAAGTGTACTACAAGGTCGGGAGATATGAAGGCGACATCGTGGTCCCCGAAACAGTCACCAGCCAAGATGTGGAATACCGTGTGACGCGCATCGGAGATTCTGCCTTCAGCAGTTCAACATCCACCTCCATTACGCTGCCCGCCAGCGTGACAAGCATCGGAGAAGCAGCATTCGCCAACTGCAATTTCTTGACCTCCGTTAACATCCCCGAGGGCGTGACGGCGATAGAAAATAACACATTTGCTTCATGCTATGCCTTGAAATCCCTCAAGCTGCCGAATAGCGTGAAGAGCATCGGCGAATGGGTGTTCGATGATTGTACCTCGCTTTCTTCGCTGGACTTGAATGAAGGTCTGGAGACCATCGGCTATCGTGCTTTCATGCGATGCAGAGCACTGAAATTCCTCATCCTCCCCAGCACCGTGACGAGCATTGGAGATAGGGCTTTTGAGATGTGTTCAATTTGTCTCTTGATTTCCAGAAATCCTACGCCCCCCACGATGAACTGGTTTACGTTTGACAGCTCGAGCAGAGATTGGCTTGTTGTGAAGGTCCCGCCAGGTTGCGCGGAGGCATATAAGAAGGCAAAAGAATGGAGCAACATCACCCATGTGGAGGAGTACGACCCGTACAAAGAAGTGGTTACTGTGGATGACATCAACTATCAGTTGTTCTATGACAGTAGAACAGCCAAAGTGTCTTCGAATAATACGACCGTTAGCGGTGATGTTATGATCCCAGACACGGCCATTTATTCAAGCGTCGGTTTCCGCGTGACGGAAATCGATTACAATGCTTTCAGTCGTAACCAGAACATGACCACCGTCACCATTCCGAACAGCGTAACGCGCATCGGCAGTCACGCTTTTTTCAAATGCGAGAACCTGACAGCCGTCACCATCTCGAACAGTGTGACGAGCATTGAGCAGGAAGCGTTCCTGCAATGCAAGAGCCTGTCTTCGGTCACACTTTCCAACAGTTTAAAGAGCCTGGATTACTATGTTTTTAGTCAGTGCGCTAGTCTGGAAACTATCCATATTCCTGCCAGTGTGACGAGCATCAGTCAATTTGCGTTCTATCCGACAGACTTATCATCTATCAGCATAGATGCTGAGAACCCTGTATATGATTCCCGTGACAATTGCAATGCGGTAATTGAGACTGCCACAAACGGCCTGTATATGGGCATCAAGACCACCGTTATTCCCAAGGGGGTGACCCATATACAGGATATAGCTTTCTACTTTTGTAGGGGGCTGTCCTCTATCACGGTTCCCGAGGGCGTGACGGAAGTCGGGGGGCAGGCTTTTTATGCGTGTCTGAACCTGACCGATGTCAGCCTTCCCAGCACTCTGACGAGCATCGGGAATCTCGCATTTGGGGGGTGTGACAAGCTTCAAACCGTGACCTCGCTGAATCCCGTACCTCCAACGATTCAGGATGAGACGTTCCAGTATCGTAATCACATCCTGAGGGTTCCCTACGGTTGCAAGGAGGTGTATGCGAATGCGACGTACTGGAAAGATCACTTCTATCTCATCGAGGAGATGGAAGCACCATTGGCTGTTCAGGGAATATCCGTTGGCGAGGACCCGAATGTGCCCATCTTCGACCTCTCCGGCCGCCAGATTCGCCATTCGTCAGCCGACACTCGCCACTTGCCTTACGGCATCTATATCCGTGAGGGGAAGAAGGTCGTAAAGAAGTGAGGCCACTGCTTGTATTGGTCATCATCGCTATACACCCGGCCCCCCTATGACGTACACTGTGCGCGTTACCTCTACATCAATAACGATATGATCGAATACCGTGGTGGAGACGTCCTCGAACGTTTCAAAGGCTTATCGGTTCGTCCTGTCATAAAGATTCGTTAGATTGCCGAAAGATTCATGTAGGTTTTATGTAGGTTTGTTTTTATGCTCCCGATTGTTAGTCAGCTGCTTAAGCCCAAAATGATGAAGGTTGTCAGAACTCTATAGAAAACGTGCAGTATGAATACGAAAGAAGGCCACCCGATGGGGTGACCTTCTTTATGATAGGGTGGTGTGTGCTTAGCTCTTGATGAGGCTGTGGCCAGTCATGTCGGCGGGCTGCTTCAGACCCATGATGTGGAGGATGCTGGGGGCGACGTCGGCCAGGATGCCGTCCTCGACCTTGGCGTTCTTGTTCTCCGTGACATAGATGAAGGGCACGGGGTTGAGGCTATGGGCGGTGTTGGGCGTGCCGTCCGCGTTGATGGCATTGTCGGCATTACCGTGGTCGGCGATGATGATGACCTCGTAGTCTGTTGCCTTGGCGGTCTCCACGACTTCCTTGACGCAGGCATCGACAGCTACGACGGCCTTCTCGATGGCTTCATAGACACCGGTGTGTCCGACCATGTCGCCGTTGGCGAAGTTGACGACGATGAAGTTGTATTTGTCCTCCTTGATGGCAGCGACGAGCTTGTCCTTGACCTCGTAGGCGCTCATCTCAGGCTTGAGGTCGTAGGTGGCCACCTTGGGGCTGGCTACGAGGATGCGATCCTCGCCCTCGTAGGGTTGCTCGCGACCGCCGTTGAAGAAGAAAGTGACGTGGGCGTATTTCTCGGTCTCAGCGGTGTGGAGCTGCTTGAGGCCCTGGCGGCTGATGTACTCGCCGAGGGTGTTCTCCACATTCTCCTTGGGGAAGAGGATGTGCACGCCCTTGAAGCTGGCATCGTAGGGCGTCATGCAGTAGTACTGCAGGCCGGGGATGGTCTTCATGCCCTGCTCCGGTATATCCTGCTGGGTGAGCACGATGGTGAGCTCCTTGGCACGGTCGTTGCGGTAGTTGAAGAAGATGATGACATCGCCCTCCTTGATGGTGCCGTCGATGTTAGCGTTGTTGATGGGTTTCACGAACTCATCGGTGACGCCGTCGGCATAGGAGAGTTCCATGGCTTCCACCATGTCCTTGGCCTGGTAGCCTTCGCCGCTGATGAGTAGGTCATAGGCAATCTTTACACGCTCCCAGCGCTTGTCGCGGTCCATGGCGTAGAAGCGGCCGATGATGCTGGCGATGTGCGCGCCGGTCTCGTTGCACTTCTCCTGCAGCTCGCGGATGAAGCCCACACCGGAGCGGGGGTCTGTGTCGCGGCCGTCCATGAAGCAGTGCACGTAGGTCTCGCGTACCTTATATTCCTTGGATATCTCGCAGAGCTTGAAGAGGTGGTCGAGGCTGGAGTGCACGCCACCGTTGGAGGTGAGGCCCATGAAGTGCACAGCCTTGCCCTCGCGCACGGCATACTCGAAGGCGCTTTGCACCTCCTTGTTCTTCATGATGCTGCCGTCCTTGCAGGCGCGGTTGATCTTCACGAGGTCCTGATAGACAACGCGACCGGCACCGATGTTCAGGTGACCGACTTCGGAGTTGCCCATCTGCCCGTCGGGCAGTCCCACGTTCTCGCCGCTGGCCTGCAGCTGGCTGTGGGGATAGGTTGCGTTGAGGTAGTCCATGTAAGGCGTAGGCGTCTGGAAGATGACGTCGCCTTTCTGTTTGTTGCCGATGCCCCATCCGTCGAGGATCATCAGCAGAGCTTTCTTTGCCATAGTTTTATATTCGTTTAACGTTTAGCGTTTAGCGTTTAAAGTAGGTTGTTTCAGGATTTGCGGGTGCAAAGGTACGTTTTTTTTAGCTGAGAGTTGAAAGATGAGAGTTGAAAGTTATCATCTCCATATAATTTTTCACTTTTCACTCATCACTCGTCATTCGTCATTCATTGCTTAACCTCAGCCCTTCAGGCTCAATGGTGATGAGGTGTTGCTTGTAGAGGTCGCCCACGGCTTTCTTGAACACCTTCTTGCTGACACCGAAGAGGGTGTGGATTTCCTCGGCAGGGCTCTTGTCGCCAAGAGGCGTGAAGCCACCGTTGTTCTGCAGGTGCTCCAGCAGGGCGTCGCTGAAGTCATGTACCGCCTTCTGGCCCTTCTTCTGCAGCGAGAGGTCTATCTTGCCATCGGGGCGTACCTGCTTGACGTATGCCTTGAGGCGGTCGCCGCTTCGTAGTTGGCGGAAGATTTCAGCATCGAAGAGCATACCGCAGAAGCGGTTCTCTACGATGGCTTTGAAGCCGAGGTCCGTCTTCTGCCATATAAGGATATCCACCTCGTCGCCGCCATGGTAGGGTGGGAAGTCGGTGCTGAGGTAGCGCTCCACTTTAGCAGAGGCCATGATGCGGTAGGTCTCGGGGTCGATATGCAGGTGTACGAGATAGCTCTTGCCCTTCTGCATCTTCATCTTCTGCTCGCGGAAGGGCACGAAAAGGTCTTTCATCAGGCCCCAGTCGAGGAAGGCGCCATAGTTGTTGACCCATGCCACCTGCAGCCAGGCGAAGTCGCCCACCTGTGCCTTGGGCGTCTCGGTGGTGGCGGTGAGACGCTCTTCAGCGTCGAGATAGACAAACACATCGATTTCATCGCCCTCTTTAGCCCCTTCGGGCACATAGCGGTTGGGCAGCAGGATATCTTCGGGGCCCCCGCTGAGATAGAGACCGTGGTCGGAGCGACGCACGATGGTCAGCCTATTATAACGTCCAAGTTCTAATTTCATATTTAATTGTCAATCTGTCCGTCGCGCAGATGGATGGTGCGGTCAGTCGTTTTTGCTAGTTCCTCGTCGTGGGTGACGATGACGAAGGTTTGTCCCATTTCATCGCGCAGGCGGAAGAAAAGGGCGTGGAGTTCAGCTTTGTTGGCGCTGTCGAGGCTGCCGCTGGGTTCGTCGGCAAGGACTACGGCCGGCTTGTTCACCAGTGCACGAGCCACAGCCACACGCTGTTTCTCGCCGCCGCTGAGTTCCGCAGGCTTGTGGTTGGCACGATCGCTGAGACCCATGAACGCCAACAGCTCCTCTGCGCGCTTATGGGCATCGCTCTGACTGCGTCCTGCGATGAGTGCGGGAATCATGACATTCTCCAGTGCCGTGAACTCGGGCAGGAGCTGGTGGAACTGGAACACGAAGCCTATGTGCTGGTTGCGGAAACGGGCCAGTGCTTGTGGCTTGAGGTGCGAGATGTCAGTGCCGTCGATGACGATGCTGCCGCTGTCGGCACGATCCAGCGTGCCCATAATCTGCAGCAGCGTGGTCTTGCCCGCGCCGCTGGGACCCACGATGCTCACGACTTCACCCTGTGCGATGTCGAGGTCGATGCCTTTAAGCACCTGCAGCGAGCCGAAGCTTTTGGTGATATTCTTTAACTCAATCATATGTCTTATTTCCTAATTCTATTCAGCCATTGCTCGAACAGCAACTGCCGCTGTGTGATGCTCTGCCCGTTGGGAGCGAACACCGAAAGCGATTCCTGTGGGTCGCCATACTGGTCGGGGTAGAGCAGGATGACGTTGGTGTCAGCAAAATGCTGTGCGATAAAGTGAGGGAGTGTGTTCAGGGCTGGTGTGTAGGAGATGAAGCCAGCGCGCGCAGTGACAATGACCAGCAAGTGATCAGCATTTACTTCTGCGGGCAGACGCATCAGCAGATTGCCGAAGCCCGTCTCTGTTAGGAACTCCACCTGCACGGAAGGGTGGTGGGTGTTGAGGTATTCCTTGATATAGTAACCCGTATCGCCCATGGTGTGGAAGCGCACAGGCTGACCCGTGAGTTCTGCGATGCGGCAGATATGCTCGGCCCACTTGTAGAAACCCACTTCGTATTCGGCCATGGGGGGCACGGCCACCACGATGCGGCGGATGGTGCCGGGCGGCATCTGCAGGCGCACAATGAGTACCTCGCGGTGTGTGGTGCTGAGCACGCTCTGTGCGGTGATGCCCAACTTGCCAGAGGGCTTCCCTTCGTCGTTCTCGTGCATGCCCAGGATGACTTCGCCAGCATCCACCTCGCGCATTGTGTGCACGATGGCGCTGGCCACGTTGCTGCTGATACGACTCATCACAGATAGCCGGACATCCGCTGCCGCTGCGATGGCCTGCGCCTTCTCCAGATTGCTGACACCTTGGGCACGCAGCATATCGTCGTCTTCATCGTCCATCGACACGGCGAGTCCCATGAGACTGTCCGGGATGAGGGGATTGCGGATGAGGATACTGAGCTGCGTCAGGGCATCCACGGTCTGCGGGTAGGCATAGGCCGTGAGGCACTTGCCGTGGTAGCTGCCACGGTTGCGATCCATTTCGTTGGACCGTAGCGCCAACTGTCGTGCACCCTTCTCGGTAGCCAGCGAGCTGATGATGCAGGAAAAGAGGATCAGTAAGACGGTGGCGTTTAGGATCTCAGGACTCATCAGTTCTACGCCCGGTTGGGTGCCAATCATCACGATGGCGAGAGCGCCGGCAGCATGGGAGTTGGTGAGGCCGAACATGATGAGGCGATCCACGCGCTGCAAGCCGTTCAGGCGTTCCATGATCACGGCTGCCAGCCACTTGCCCAGTGTGCCCACACCAATGAACACGATGCATATCAGGAGGGTGTGGACGTCGCCCGCGAGGATGCTCAGATTAATGAGCATACCCACGCCAATGAGGAACCACGGCACAAACAGCGCATTACCCACAAACTCGATGCGGCTCATCAGCGGGCCGCCATGTGGGATGATGCGGTTGAGCACCAAACCTGCCATGAAAGCGCCCAGCAGACCTTCGAGACCAACGGATACCGCTAGGAAGGCACTGATAAACACCATTGCCAGCACAAAGATGTACTGCGTCACGGCATCCTCGTTGCGCCGCAAGAACCAACGCCCGATCTTCGGGAAGGTGTAGGCCACGGCGATGATATACAGCGCGATGCCCACAGCGAAACGGAGCCAATAGACGGTGTCGCCGCCACCGGTTTTCTTCTGTACCACGATGGCCAACGTTAGCAGAGCCGTGAAGGAGGCGATGGCCGTGGCAATGATGGCATAGACCACACTGGGTTGCTTACCCAGGCCATAACGCCCCACGATGGGATAGGTGACGAGCGTGTGCGAGGAGAGAATACAACTCACCAGCACAGCCGTCTGCTGGCTCATTCCCAACGCATAGCGTGTGGCCAAGAAACCCAGCATGAAGGGCACGACGAAGGTCCAGGCACCAAAGGCTGCGCCCTTGCTGCCGTGGCGGCGGAAGCTGCCCATGTCCATCTCCAGGCCGGCCAAGAACATGATATAGTAGATGCCCACCTGTCCAAACAACTCTATTGAGGCATCGCGCGCCAACACATTCAATCCATGCTCACCCAGCACCGCACCGGCCACTATCAGGCCGATGATATGGGGTATGCGCAAGCGCCGCAAGACGATGGGCACCAGCAGAATGACGATGAGCATGACGAGGAATACCCACGTCGGATTGGTAATTAGAGGCTCCATTGCGGGGCAAAGGTACGGAAAAGTTTAAAGTTTAGGGCTCAAAGTTGATAGTTTTTGTGTTCAGAGAGGGTGATTTTGCAAAAAAAGACGTACCTTTGCGCCCGATTAAGCGGTAAACGTTAAACGAAAAACAATGAAAGTAGCTATTGTAGGCGCCAGTGGTGCCGTAGGTCAGGAATTCCTTCGTGTGCTCGACGAGCGCAACTTCCCCATTGATGAATTGGTGCTTTTTGGCAGCCAGCGCAGCGCGGGTCGCAAATATACCTTTCGTGGCAAGGAGTATGAGGTGAAGCTCCTTCAGCACAACGACGACTTTAAGGGCGTGGATATCGCCTTCACCTCCGCAGGCGGCGGCACCTCGAAGGAGTTTGCCGAGACCATCACCAAGCACGGCGCCGTGATGATTGACAACTCCAGCGCCTTCCGCATGGATGCCGACGTGCCCCTCGTCGTGCCTGAGTGCAACGCTGAGGATGCCTTGAACCGTCCCCGTGGCATCATCGCCAACCCCAACTGCACGACTATCATGATGGTCGTCTGCCTGCAGCCCCTGGAGAAACTCTCCCACATCAAGCGCATCCACATCGCCAGCTACCAGGCTGCCAGCGGTGCCGGCGCTGCCGCCATGGCCGAGCTGGAGCAGCAGTACCGCGCCGTCCTCGACGGCAAGGAACCGCCCGTGGAGAAATTCGCCTACCAGCTGGCGTACAATGTCATCCCCCAGATCGATGTCTTCACTGACAATGGTTACACGAAGGAGGAGATGAAGATGTTCAATGAGACGCGCAAGATCATGCACACCGATGCCGCCTGCTCCGCAATGTGCGTGCGCGTACCTTCTTTAAGAAGCCACTCCGAGGCGGTGTGGATCGAGACCGAGGACCCCATCACCCCTGAGCAGGCCCGCGAGGCATTTGCCAAGGCTGAGGGCGTGACACTCGTCGATGACCCCGCGAACAAGAAATACCCGATGCCGCTGTTCACGGCAGGTTTGGACGACGTCTTCGTAGGTCGCATCCGCAAGGATCTGGCCAATCCCAACGGGCTCACGTTCTGGCTCTGTGGTGACCAAATCAAGAAGGGGGCGGCCCTGAATGCTGTGCAGATAGCAGAATACCTGATAAAGGTTTGTGATATCAAATAAACGACACAGAAAAAGCGCAACTCAGAAGTTGCGCTTTTTCTGTGTCGTTTATTTTGTCAGTTCTGTAATCGCTTCGCCCACACAGGCATTCGGCTGCTGGATGTGCAGCAACTGGCAAACGGTGGGGGCGATGTCTGTGATGTGTACCTCGCGACTGGTGGCACCATGAGGAATATGCCAGCCATAGAATAGAAGAGGAATGTGAGCATCGAAGGGATTCCACTTACCATGGGTCGTTCCTTCTGCGCTCATCCATGAAGCGGAGGTATAGGTGTTGGGATCGCAGATGACAAGAATGTCGCCTGAGCGGCGGCTGTGATAACCCATCAGGGCTCGGTCGCGGAGGAGTGAGGGGAGCGCCTGAGTGGCAACGGTTTCGTAATCAACGACAAAACTTACACCAGGTAGGGTGCGTATATAGTCAATCATAACGGCCTTCACCTGATGGTAGTCCAGTCCCTGCGAGGCGATGGCTGCGCGATTAAGGAAGAAACGGTAATCGTACTCTTCGGCAATGAGCGACTTGGTTGTATTGAACTTTCCGCTAAGATAAGCTTCTATCTGTTTGCGGATCCCTGGGTACTCCCAATCCCCTGCGGGAAGACGGTTTTCCCGGAGGAACTTGCGGTTGTGAATGGCACCATGGTCGGCGGTCAAGAAAACGAGACAGTTGTCGATGCCAATATATGTGTCAAGGGCATCGAAAAGTCTGCTGAGGTCATTGTCAAGCGAGAGGTAAGCTTCGTCGGTGTGCTCACCGCGTGTGCCCCACTGATGCCCAATGACATCGGTTTGTGAATAGCTGACACAGAGCATGTCGGTTTCACTGCCTTGTCCCAATTGCTCGTACTCCAGTGCTGCAATAGCCATATCTGTGATGATGGTTCCGCACAAAGCTGTCAGCCCAATGTCTTTACCGGCCTTCCGTACTTCCTCGTTCTCGCGGAGCGTACGGTTGACCTCCTGAACCCAGTCGGGGAGCTCCTCCATATAGTAGGTGCTGCTAATGAAACAGGAGTTGGCGGCATCTAACCAATAAGCCGCATTGGCCGAATGGCCTGCCGGAAGAATTGCTGCGCGGTCCTTGTAGCTGATGCCGATCACACGGGAACGGAAGTCTGTGTGCATGCGGAGTTGATCACCAATGGTGGTTGCCAACATGTTGCGCGGCGACATCTTCCCTTTGTTGCTCTTGCTGCCTACGGTGTGTGCGGTAGAATCCTCGCAACAATATGTCTTGCGTCCATCAATGAAGAAGTTATTGCCACAAATTCCATGAAAAGCCGGTGATGCACCTGTATAAGCTGAGGCGTGACCAATGGCGGTGACGGTGGGAATATAATTGATGAGGCAATTATTACAAGAATAGCCGTTATCAATCATTCTACGGAATCCCGTTTCAGAGAAGGCGTTGTAATAGCGGTCCAGGTAGTCCCATCGCATCTGATCAACAACAATGCCCACGACCAATTTTGGACGACGACCAAAAGATGTTTGTGCGGAAACAACAATGGCTGCCAGCACGAAGAGGGTAAGAGAAACAAATCTTTTCATACTACAGGAAGATGGTTCAAGTATCAGATTCGACGTTCTTCTCGTCAAGGACAAACCGACGATAATAAGAGATGAGAAGCGTCGTGAGCGGCAGGGCTATAATCAATCCGATGAAACCTAGAAGAGAGCCCCACACAGAAAGTGACAAAAGGATGACAGCCGGATTTAAGCCCATTGCAGAGCCCATAATCTTGGGAACGAGGATGGTGTCCTGAATCACTTGCACGACAGCCACCACAAGGAAACCAAGGAAGAAGATCCACCAGAAGCTCTCGCCGGTGTCAGCGGCCTTCAGCAATGCCAGCAGCGCCATAGGTAAAAAGCCGAGCGTTTGAAGATAAGGCACTAGGTTCAGGAAACCCATGAACATGCCAAGCCCAATGGCCATAGGCATCCCAACGATAACAAACCCGATGGAGAAGAGAACGCCGACAATGAAGGCCACTGTTCCCTGCCCGCGGAAATAGCTGTTCATGCCACGTGCCACGTCATCTGCCAGCTGTGTAGCAAAAGGACGACTAGCCTGTGGTACCATTTTCAACCAACCTTCAGAGATAGACTCATAATCCTGCAGGATGAAGAACATGTATAGCAGGACAATGAGTGACCCAACGAGTCCCACGGCAAAGTCAACAGTCTGATAGATAAAATTCCACAGTTGGGTAAGTAAGGTCTGGGCACCCTCCAGGAAACTCTTATTCTGCACAAGATCTAAAAGCTTTCCCTGATACTGAGGAAGATATTGTTCTACGAAGTCTCTGATGTATGGAGCTATCTGGGAACCGTTTAGATAGGTGTCAGAGAATTCCTTGATGAGGCCGCTTAGTTTGGAAAACTCCTGAATGGTTGGCGGTATGACAAGCATGAAGAAACCTGTCAGTGCGGCCAGCACCAGAATCGCCGCGACGATGATGCTTAGGGTGCGGTATCGCAAGCGGCACTTGTATTGCAGGAAACGTACTAGCGGATACATTAGATAAGCCAGCAGCCATGCGATGAAGAAGGGTAGAAGTACGTTGCTCAGACGATTGACTAATAAGCCTACGCCCACGATGAGGAGTGCGATGAGAGCGCTGCGTACAAAACTGTCAAATGTGATGGGTTGCTTGAGCATAACATTCACGGCAAAGGGGTTCATATTCATGTGTTTCGCCAAGCATCACCTGCTTGTCGCCTGCTACGATGCGATGGCTGACATAGGCAAGAGCACCACAGCGTACGCAGATGGCATGTACCTTTGTCACCTCATCGGCGATGGCGCAAAGCTGGGGCATGGGACCAAAGGGTTGTCCCTTGAAGTCGAGATCGAGACCAGCCACAATGACACGTATTCCGCGACTGGCCAATTCATTGCATACATCCACAATCTGCTCGTCAAAGAATTGTGCCTCATCAATCCCCAGCACCTCACAATCTGAGCCCATAAGCAGGATGCTGGCTGCGCTCTCAACAGGAGTGGAAGGTATGGCCTTTCCCTCGTGGCTGACGACATCCTCTTCGGAATAGCGTACATCGATGGCGGGCTTGAAGATTTCCACCTTTTGCTTTGCAAAGGTGGCACGTTTCATCCGACGGATGAGTTCTTCGGTTTTACCGGAGAACATGGAGCCACAGATGACTTCCACACGCCCGCGGCGCATCATCTCGCCATTATAGTCTTTCTCATTGGTCATTTTACAGATATATGACGTATTTGGGCTTCAAAAGTAGTGTTTTCTTCTTGTACGGCCAAGGAAATAAGGCTAAAAACATATAGAAATGCAAATAATTCATAATTCGCAATTCATAATTCGCAATTATTATCTACCTTTGCCTCGTGTTATATATCGTACCCACCCCCGTAGGCAATATGGAGGACATTACTTTCCGCGCCCTCCGTATTCTCAAGGAAGCCGATTTGATACTGGCAGAAGACACACGTACAAGCGGCCTCCTTTTGAAGCATTTTGACATCCACCGTCCCATGCTTTCCTACCACAAGTTCAATGAGCACCAGGCTGTAGCACGTATTGTGGAGAGGCTGCTGTCCGGGGAGACGATTGCCGTGGTAAGCGATGCCGGCACACCAGGTATCAGCGACCCTGGATTTCTCGTGGTGCGCGAAGCTGTGCGCGCAGGCGTTGAGGTGAGTTGTCTGCCCGGGGCTACGGCTTTTGTTCCTGCGTTGGTGGCCTCTGGCCTTCCCTGTGATAAGTTCTGCTTTGAGGGGTTCCTGCCTCAGAAGAAGGGGCGGCAAACACGCCTCGCACAACTGGCTGAGGAAACTCGCACGATGGTATTCTATGAGTCTCCACATCGTGTGGTTAAGGCTTTGCAACAATTCATTGAAGTCTTTGGTGAAGAACGCCCCGTGTCCGTTTGCCGCGAAATATCGAAGCTGCATGAAGAGGTCGTGCGCGGTACGCTTTCCGAGGCCTTGGCACATTTCAATGAGCATGAACCACGTGGTGAGTTCGTAATCATCGTAGGTGGCAAACCGTAAGTCTTATATATCCAAATACAATAGTAATCCCAATTTAAATTTCACGAATATGAAAAAATTATTTGTTTTCCCCCTTTGCCTGTTGGCATTTGTGGCTTGTAATGATGCGAAGAAAGCAGAAGAGCGTGCACAGCAACAGCGTGACTCCCTAATGCAAGTGATAGATGAAAAAGATATGGAACTCAATGAAATCATGGGCTCCATCAATGAAGTTCAAGATGGCTTCCGTCTCATCAACGAAGCGGAAGGACGCATCACTGTGGCCAATGGTAACCCAGAAGCCGCCTCTTCTCGTGAAGTTATCCGTGAGAATTTACAGTTCATTCAGGAGACCATGAAGCAGAACCGCGACAAGATTTCACAGTTGCGCGAAAAGCTGAGAACCACGACCATTAATGCAGAGAAACTCACCAAAACCATCGAGAATCTGACCAAGCAGCTCGAGGAGCAGAACCTGCGCGTTCAGGAACTGCAAGCCCAGTTGGCTGAGAAGGACGTTCTGATTGCTGAGCAAGGCGAGCAAATCAACACCCTCAATGAAAACGTTAGCGACCTGCAAGCAGATAACCAACAAAAGCAGGAAACGATTCAGGCACAGGATAAAGACCTGCACTCAGCGTGGTTCGTTTTCGGTACGAAGGCAGAATTGAAAGAACAGAAGATTTTACAGAAGGGTGATGTACTGAAGGCGGGTGATTTCAATAAGGACTATTTCACGAAGATTGATATTCGTATTGACAAGGAAATCAAACTCTACAGCAAGAATGCTGAGATCCTGACGAACCATCCCAGTGGCTCCTATTCGCTTGCCAAGGATGCGAAGGGGCAGTATGTTCTTAAGATTACGGCTCCTGAGAAGTTCTGGAGCGCCAGCAAGTATCTCGTAATTCAGGTTAAGTGAAGGAGTTTGTCATCACAGAGGCACAAGCCGAGACAGCGGTGCTCGTAGGGCTTATCACCCCACAGCAGGATGAACGTAAGACGACGGAATACCTGGACGAACTGGAGTTCTTGGCAACCACAGCTGGAGCGGTCACTGTCAAGCGGTTTACGCAACGAGTGAACGGTCCTTCTAGTGTGACCTATGTGGGATCAGGCAAACTCGAAGAGATTCGGGCGTACATCACTGCGGAGGAAGATGCGGAACGTGAAATAGGAATGGTCATCTTTGATGATGAGCTCAGCGCTAAGCAACTTCGTAACATTGAGCAGGCGCTAAAGGTAAAGATATTGGACCGCACCAGCCTCATCCTTGACATCTTCGCCATGCGTGCCCAGACCGCCAATGCCAAGACACAGGTTGAGTTGGCGCAGTATCGATATATGCTGCCTCGCTTGCAGCGCCTGTGGACGCACTTGGAGCGCCAGGGCGGTGGCTCCGGTTCTGGCGGCGGAAAGGGTAGTGTGGGATTGCGTGGTCCGGGTGAGACACAGTTGGAGATGGATCGCCGTATCATCCTCAACCGCATGAGCCTTCTCAAACAGCGTCTTGCAGACATCGACCGTCAGAAGACAACGCAGCGCAGCAACCGTGGACGCATGATTCGCGTCGCGCTTGTCGGTTATACGAACGTGGGCAAAAGTACGCTCATGAACCTGCTGTCCAAGAGCGAGGTCTTTGCGGAGAACAAACTGTTTGCGACCCTAGACACTACAGTCCGCAAGGTAATAATCGATAACTTACCTTTCCTGCTCTCAGACACTGTAGGTTTCATCCGAAAGCTGCCCACGGATCTCATAGAGTCGTTCAAGAGCACGCTGGATGAGGTTCGTGAAGCTGACTTGCTTGTGCATGTCGTTGACATCTCACATCCTGATTTTGAGGAACAGATAAAAGTGGTCGAGAAAACGCTCTCCGACCTCGGTTGTGCTGACAAGCCCTCTATGATCCTCTTCAACAAGATCGATGCCTACACCTTTATCCCGAAGGATGAGGATGACCTTACGCCCGCGACTCGTGAGAATACGCCTCTCCCGGATCTCATGAAGACCTGGAT
Organism: uncultured Bacteroidaceae bacterium; assembly: GCA_905233765.1. GTDB lineage: Bacteria > Bacteroidota > Bacteroidia > Bacteroidales > Bacteroidaceae > Physcousia. The sequence goes on from CAJOCU010000014.1 coordinate 33,707, forward strand.
GGCTAAGCTCGGTGGTGACTGCCTGTTCATCAGCGCTCGCGAGAGAGAGAATATAGAGGAACTTAAGAGGCTCCTATACAACCGTGTCCGTGAGCTCCATGTCCAAAAATACCCTTACAATGACTTCCTCTTCCAACACTATGATGAAGAAAACTAACCGATAAATGTTAAACGAAAAACGAAGAATACAATGGCTAACATTCCCGATTTCAAGTATGCCCCGATGTTCCAACTGGGCGAAGACAAGACACAGTACCGCCTCCTGACAAAGGAGGGCGTCACCACCTCATCGTTCGAAGGAAAGGAGATCGTCAAGGTCTCGCCCGAAGCGCTCACACTGCTGGCACAGCAGGCCTTCCACGATGTGGAGTTTATGCTGCGCCGCGAGCACAACCTACAGGTGGCCGCCATCCTCAATGACCCCGAGGCCAGCGAGAACGACAAATATGTAGCACTCCAGTTCCTTCGCAACGCAGAGGTGGCTGCACGTGGTATCCTACCTTTCTGCCAGGACACAGGTACTGCGATTATCCACGGCGAGAAGGGGCAGCAGGTTTGGACGGGCTTCGAGGACGAAGAGGCGCTTTCACGCGGCGTCTTCAACACCTTCACCCAGGACAATCTGCGCTACTCGCAGAATGCCCCACTCAATATGTACGACGAGGTGAACACGCGCTGCAACTTGCCCGCACAGATCGACATCGAAGCCTGCGAGGGCGCTGAGTATCGCTTCGTGATGGTTGCCAAGGGTGGCGGTTCGGCCAACAAAACCTATTTCTACCCGATGACCAAGGCCACCATCCAGAACGAGGGAACACTTATCCCCTTCCTCGTGGAGAAGATGAAGAGCCTAGGCACCGCAGCCTGCCCGCCTTATCACATCGCCTTCGTCATCGGTGGCACCTCCGCCGAGAAGAACCTCCTTACCGTCAAGCTTGCCAGCATCAAGTACTACGACAGCCTACCCACAACAGGCGACGAGACAGGACGCGCTTTCCGCGACATAGACCTCGAGAAGAAGCTCTTGCGCGAGGCACACAATATCGGCCTCGGTGCACAGTTCGGCGGCAAGTACGTGGCCCACGACATCCGTGTCATCCGTCTGCCGCGCCATGGTGCCAGCTGTCCCATCGGTATGGGTGTCAGCTGCTCAGCCGACCGTAACATCAAAGCAAAGATCAACCGCGACGGTATCTGGCTTGAAGTGATGGACAGCAATCCTACAGAGCTAATTCCCGAAGCACTGCGCCGTCCGGGCGAAGGCACCAAGGGTATCGAGATCGACTTGAACCAGGGCATCGATGCCGTGCGCGCTGAGTTGACGAAATATCCTGTGTCCACGCGCGTGAACCTTAAAGGCACCATCATTGTGGCTCGCGACATTGCTCATGCCAAGCTGAAAGCCCGCATTGACGCAGGCGAGGGTATGCCTGAGTATTTCAAGAAATACCCCGTGCTCTATGCAGGTCCCGCCAAGACACCCGAAGGCTATCCTTGCGGTTCCATGGGCCCGACAACGGCCAACCGTATGGACCCCTATGTGGATGAGTTCCAGAGCCTCGGTGCCAGCCTCGTGATGATTGCCAAGGGTAATCGCAGCCAGCAGGTGACCGATGCCTGCCAGAAGTACGGCGGCTTCTACTTAGGCACCATTGGCGGCGTGGCTGCCGTCCTCTCGCAGTCGAGCATCAAGAGCATCGAGTGTGTGGAATATCCCGAACTGGGAATGGAGGCCATCTGGAAGATCGAGGTCGAGGACTTCCCCGCCTTCATTCTCGTTGATGACAAGGGCAATGACTTCTTCAAGCAGTTGAAGCCGTTGTGCTGTAAGAACTAAAAAGATGTTAGGAAAACTTTATTCCAATATTGACACATCGCGCCAGCCCCTCCCCTCCCTAATGGGAGGGGCCGGGGGTGGGCCTATTGGTTTCTCTTTTGAAGTCCTGCCACCCCTGAAGGGTACGGGAACAGACACGTTGTTCAAGACCATAGATACGCTTGCGCCTTTCAAACCTCGTCACATCAATATCACCACCCACCGCGCGGAGTATGTCTATCGCGAGGTGGAAGGCGGATTGGTTGAGCGAAGTCGTGTCCGCCGCCGTCCTGGCACCATCGCTATTGCCGCTGCTATCCAGCAGCGATGGGGCATTCCAGTCATCCCTCACATCGTTTGCTCGGGATCCACGAAGGAGGACATAGAATACGCACTGCTTGATCTGCAATTCCTTGGTATTAGCGACCTCTTCCTTCTGCGCGGCGACAAGGCAAAGGAAGAGACTAGCTATCAGCCCACACAGGGAGGCTATACCCACGCGTTGGAGCTCATCGATCAGGTGAACCGTTTCAATGAAGGTTTCTTTGCCGACGGAACACCTATCAAGGTCAAAGGTAGGCCTTTCGAGTTCGGTGTTGCAGCCTATCCAGAGAAACACGAGGAAGCTCCCAATCTGGAGAGTGATATTCAGGTGCTGCTGGAGAAACAGCGACGGGGGGCCAAGGTTGCTATCACACAGCTGTTCTACGATAACGAGAAATACTATACTTTCGTGGCTCGTGCGCGTGCCGCAGGTGTCACCATCCCCCTCATCCCTGGGCTGAAGCCGCTTTCAAAACTTTCGCAACTTGCCACCGTCCCCAAGACGTTCCGTTGCGACCTTCCCTTCGCTCTTAGCGAAGAACTGCGGCGCTGTAAGAGCGATGATGAAGTGAAGCAAATCGGTATAGAATGGTCTATACAGCAATGCCGTGACCTTATCGCCCACGGCATACCCAGTCTTCATTTCTATACGCTTAGTGCTGTAGATAGCATCCGCCAGATAGCGGAAGCTATCTACTGATGTCTGTCTTTATTTACCAATCATCATCATCGTTGCCAACGAGGCCGTTCTTGACAGCTTCGTTCACCTTGTCGAGGACGGCATTCGAATAAGCGTGTGTCATCACGAGTGCCTTGGCGCAGGTACGCTTCTTATTGTCCTTTGGCACGAAAGGGTAGTGCTTGGCAATCTCCCACGTCTCATCGTAGAGGTTCGCATTGGTTTTGTCGTCTTTCTTGCGCTTGGCATCAGCGTAGGGCTTGTCTTTCTCATTGGTGGGACTGAGCCAACCGCCGCTGATGTCGGCTAGGACGTCATAGTTCTGAACGGTGTATGTGACGCGCACGCGCCCCTCTTTGATGTCGAGGCGGATAACAGGTGTGATGCTGACGCTATATTTGTTGAGAGTTCCCATGTGCTCGGCAATATTGGTAATCGTCGAGGAGATGATGATACAACCAGCCTCCTTATCGTTGAGGGTGATGGCCTGCTTATCTTTAAATGTCGCAGTTGCCCAGTAGTTGAGAGCCACATAGAGTTGTTGCTTACTTTTTCCAGGCGCCTCTATAACTTGCTGGTAAGTGAGCGACTCGTTCTTGTCAAGGGTGAGGCTGGATGCAAGATTCTGAGCCGCATCAAGCCATTTGTCGCCATAGCGTTCCTTGGCGTACTTCTCAAGGTCCGCGGCTTTCATCACTTGTGCTTCTACATAGGTGCCAGGCAGCATCAACGCTGCAACAAGGGCTAAGAGAAATTCCTTACACTTCATTTTCTATAAGGGTTGAAATCGTTTTTAGACTTAATAAGTTTGGAAAATCAAATGCAAAGGTAATCAAAGCTTTGTTAAAATAGGACTTCTGTGTTGTTTTTTTACATTTTCTTCACGCATTATCGGGTATTTCCCAACAATTTGTTGTATCTTTGAGGCCGAAAAGCGAACTCATTCATGACAAACGGTGCTCCTGCATTCATAGGCCAACGCGCTATCTGGCAGCGACTGCGTGATGATCTCACGTCTGGTCGTGTACCTCATGCCCTGATGTTCACAGGGCCAACGGGCGCAGGCAAGTTGGCTTTGGCGGTGGCGTATGCGCAGGCGCTTTTGTGCCAGCATCCGCAAGAGGATGGGGAACCGTGTGGTGAATGTTCTTCGTGTAAGATGGCTGCGAAGTTGGAACATCCCGACCTTCACTTCGCATTTCCCATCGTGAAAGGGTCACGCGTCAAGACGCCCGAAGGTGCTATCTCCGATGTCTATATTAAGGAATGGCGCGCGCGTGTGCTTGCGAGTCCGTATTTCGACCTCAACGACTGGCTCGAGGACATGGGTGCTGCCAATCAGCAAGCGCTGTTCTATGTTGCCGAAGCGGATAGCATTCAGCGTAAGCTGGCGCTGAAGAGCAACCAAGGCGGTCGTAAAGTGATGGTCATCTGGCTACCCGAGAAGATGAATCAGGAGACAGCTAACAAGTTGCTCAAACTTTTTGAGGAGCCACCCGCCGGAACCCATTTCCTGATGGTCGCCGAAGAGCCCGACTTGGTGCTGGGCACTATCCTCAGCCGCACGCAGCGCATCCTGGTTCCGCCTCTCTCACAGGAGGAGTACCAGCAGGCCCATCCGCCCAAGGATGAACGTTTGTTCCTCGACCTGTTCATGATGCTCATGCGCCTCAGCTACCAGCGTAAAGTGAAGGATTTGCGCGAGTGGAGTGAGCAGGTAGCTGGTATGGGGCGTGAGACCCAGAAGAGCTTCCTGCAGTTCTGCCAGCGTCAGGTACGGGAGAACTTTGTCTATAATTTCCGTCAGCCAGAGCTAAACAGCCAGAATGCCGACGAGGCAGCCTTCAGCAAGAACTTTGCTCGTTTTATTAACGAGCGCAACGTGATACCTATCAGTGAGGAATTGGCAAAGGCTGAAACGGATATCGCCCAAAACGTCAATGCACGCATGGTATTCTTCGATTTGGCGTTGCAGATGATAGTGCTACTTATTAAATAACAGCCCCTGACCCTCCCTGTGGGGGAGGGGAGTGGTTGCCCGACCAGAAATATATAATTCAATATGGAAGAAAATCAAAATATGACAACAAACCGGCCCTCCTCCTCTTTGAAAGAGAGGGGGTTGGGGGGTGAGTCCGTCTTCTTCATCGAACGTGGCCTCTCCTATCGTGGCTGCCCGAAACAGAGCTGTCAGCTGAATGTCTATGACTACTTGGCAGACATCCCTGACAACGCAGAGACGACGGACTTGGTGGAGGTGCAGTTCAAGAACACCCGCAAAGGCTTTTACCATAATAGCAATAACCTCCCATTGGAAAAGGGTGATGTCGTGGCTGTGGAGGCTTCGCCTGGGCATGATATTGGCACTGTAACGCTGACGGGTAAGCTCGTGCTGTTGCAGATGAAACGTACACCCCCGAAGAACCCTGATGACATCAAGCGCATCTATCGCAAGGTGCGTCCGGTGGATATGGAGAAGTACGAGGAGGCCAAGGCGCGTGAGCATGACACCATGATACGATCACGTCAGATAGCCAAAGACCTTGGGCTCGAGATGAAGATTGGCGACGTGGAATACCAGGGCGATGGCAACAAGGCGATTTTCTACTATATCGCCGATGGACGCGTGGATTTCCGCCAACTCATCAAAGTGTTGGCCGATGCTTTCCACGTGCGCATAGAGATGAAGCAAATCGGCGCGCGTCAGGAAGCAGGACGTATCGGCGGCTTTGGTCCCTGTGGCCGCGAGTTGTGCTGCACCACGTGGATGAAGAACTTTGTCAGTGTAGGCACTGGGGCAGCCCGTTATCAGGACCTCAGCCTCAACCCGCAAAAGTTGGCTGGACAGTGTGCCAAGCTGAAGTGTTGCATGAACTACGAAGTGGACCAGTATGTTGAGGCTTCACGGTGCCTACCTAGTCGCGAGATTCCCTTGGAGACCAAGGACGGCACCTTCTACTTTTTCAAGGCCGATATCCTCTCGAATATGGTCACCTACTCCACAGACAAGCGCATTGCCGCCAACCTGACGACCATCACAGCAGAGCGCGCACTGGAAGTCATCTCCATGAACAAGGAGGGCCAGAAACCAGAGGCCTTGGACAACCGCGCTCCATCAGCACCTCAGAAGCCCATTGACCTGGCTGCACAGGAGGACCTCACACGTTTCGACAATACCCGCAAGAAGAAGAAAAAGAAGAAAAAGCCTCAAGCAAAAACTGACAGTTGAACATTAAGTCCTTTACTCTTTACTCTTCGCTCTGCATCCTTCTTGCTGTCGTGACAGCAAGTTGTGATAGACCTGTGTACTACGACTATCAGCCGGTCAACCCCGAAGGATGGCATAGCACGGATACCTTACGTTTTGAATTGGTGGAAGTGCCCAACGATGGATGGTATTCCATGTCTTTGGGCGTCCGCTATACCAACACCTTTCCTTATGAAGATCTTTGGTTAGTGATGGAGCGTAGGCATGGCGACCACTATCGTCATCGTGACACTGTACACTTAGAGGTCCTGCAGAATGCCAGCAATTGGGCTTCACAGGGAAATATACTGCATGAACGCGAGGAGATGGTGGCGGCGACACGGCTTACCGCACAGCAAATGCCCATCGAGCTATTGGTCTATCATATTATGCGTAACCAAAGCCTGACGGGCATTTCGGATATCGGTGTGAAAGTACAATAGAATCAGTACACCTTCATCATGATAATACGGAAGCGGGCTGCGCTATAGGCTGGAACCTCTCCTTGTTCCACTTCATCGTAGAACTGTTGATAGGGGATGCAGACAATCCATTCCGCCCCCTCAGTCATGTATTGCAGTGCGGTGCCAAAGCCCTCCGTGAAAGTTGATACCGTATTCTCCGTGTAAGCAGCGGTTCGTTCGTCAAACTCGCCGTAGAACGTCTGGTCAAAGACCTTCTCGAAGGTGTTCCCGCTCTCATCTTTTGCCGGAATCAGCCAGCCGCGATAGGCTACACGTACGACGTCTGTCACCTTTGGCTGATACGTTCCCGTACCTTTCTTGACGATACGGACACAGATGCTGTCCTCCAGCAGACCGCTTTGGAATGTGGGGCTTTTCTGCAATGACTTATACATGCGCCAGTCGCAGTGCTCCTCCCAGTTGTCGCCGTACGTTGCCTTCGCCTGTGCGATGGCGGTGCGTGCGGTGTCGGCTACCTGCTTGAACCATGCCGTATTGCGTGCCTGCCAGTCAGCGTACGGATCATACTCTTCGTTCTCGCTGCAGGAGGCAAAGAGAAAGAGAAGGAGAAAGACACACCCCCAAACCCATCCCGTCAGGGAGGGAAGCGGCTGGCGCGTAGTTTCGTTATCAGGCATAAAATGTTTTTTTCGTTATTACGTTATGACGTTATTACGACATTTCGACTACCGACCCACAGGCTCTCCCCTCCCTAACGGGAGGTGCCAGGGGTGGTCTTTACAGCAACTTCTTCAGCAAGCTGGTGATGCTGACCTTGTCCTCGATGATGCCTTGGAGGTCTGCGATGGGCACACGCTTCTGCTCCATCGTGTCGCGGTCACGCAGGGTGACGCAGTGGTCGTTGAGCGTGTCGTGGTCGATGGTGACGCAGTAGGGGCAACCGATGGCATCCATGCGGCGGTAGCGCTTGCCGATGGTGTCCTTCTCGTCGTACTTGCAGTTGAAGTGGAAGCGGAGGTCGTTGACAATCTGCTGTGCAATCTCGGGCAGACCGTCCTTCTTCACCAGCGGCAGAACGGCCAGCTTCACGGGAGCCAGGGCTGCCGGCAGACGCAGCACAACGCGGGTGTCGCCGCCTTCCAGCTGCTCCTCGCAGTAGCTGTGGCACATGACGCTGAGGAACATACGGTCCACGCCGATGGACGTCTCGATGACGAACCGGCGTGTAGCTCTCGTTGGTCTCTGGGTCGAAGTACTCGATCTTCTTGCCGCTGTACTTGGCGTGCTGGCTGAGGTCGAAGTTCGTGCGGGAGTGGATACCCTCCACCTCCTTGAAGCCGAAGGGCATGTGGAACTCGATGTCGGTGGCAGCGTTGGCGTAGTGTGCCAGCTTGTCGTGGTCGTGGAAGCGGTAGTTCTCAGCGCCGAAGCCCAGAGCCTGGTGCCAGGCCATACGCGTCTGCTTCCACTTCGAGAACCACTCAAGCTCGGTGCCGGGCTTCACGAAGAACTGCATCTCCATCTGCTCGAACTCGCGCATACGGAAGATGAACTGGCGTGCCACAATCTCATTGCGGAAGGCCTTACCAATCTGTGCGATACCGAAGGGCAGCTTCATGCGGCCCGTCTTCTGCACGTTCAGGTAGTTCACGAAGATACCCTGTGCCGTCTCAGGACGCAGGTAGATGGTGCTCGTGCCCTCGGCAGTGCTGCCCACCTCGGTCTTGAACATGAGGTTGAACTGACGCACGTCGGTCCAGTTGCGGGTACCGCTGATGGGGCATACGATCTCCTCGTCGATGATAATCTGCTTCAGCTCGTCCAGGTCATTGGCATTCATCGCCTTCTGGAAACGCTCGTGCAGGGCGTCGCGCTTCTGCTGGAGCTCGATGACGCGACCGTTGGTGGCGCGGAACTGAGCCTCGTCGAAGGCTTCGCCGAAACGCTTGGCAGCCTTGGCTACCTCCTTGTCAATCTTCTCGTCGTACTTCGCCATCTGATCCTCGATGAGCACATCGGCGCGGTAGCGCTTCTTGGAGTCGCGGTTGTCGATGAGGGGGTCGTTGAAGGCGTCCACGTGGCCGCTGGCCTTCCATGTTGTGGGGTGCATGAAGATGGCAGCGTCGATGCCGACGATATTCTGGTGCAGCAGCACCATTGACTGCCACCAGTACTGCTTGATATTGTTCTTCAGCTCTACGCCGTTCTGTCCGTAGTCATAGACGGCGCCGAGGCCATCGTAGATATCACTGGAGGGGAATACGAAACCGTACTCCTTGCAATGCGAAATAATCTTCTTGAAAACGTCTTCTTGTTGTGCCATGCTTATTGCGGCTGCGCCGCAGTTTAAAGATTAAAGTGTAGGGTTTAAAGCAAATTCGGGCGCAAAGGTAGTGAAAAAGGTGTAAACAACAGCTGCAGAGAGTAATAAAAATATTTAAATCGCCTGCATCGGGGAATCCCAATGCAGGCGATGTGCTGTTGATGTGCTGCGGATTAGAGGCTGATAGCGCCGGAGGGGCAAGCATCAGCGCAGGTGCCACACTCTGTGCACTCGTCGGGGTTGATGCTGTAGATGTCGCCTTCAGAGATAGCGCCAACGGGGCATTCATCGATGCAGGTGCCGCAAGCAACGCAGTCTTCACTAATTACGTAAGCCATAATGGTAGAATGTTTTAAATGAATAATCGTTTGATTTGCGTGGCAAAAGTACTTACTTTTAGTGATTCCCGCAAATAATCCGCCAACTTTTTCGTGCTCGCGTACCTAAAAATAATGACGCCATTCCCTTAATCGCCTCGGCGGGCTCTCTTGGCAGCCTTCTCAGCTTCCTTGGCAGCTCGCTCCTGTTCCTTCATCTCTTTGCGTATGGCTTCAGCCTCTCGCTTCATGCGTTCTGCCTCTTGTTTCTGGAGTGTAGCCTGACGTTTCAGCTCTTCAGATTGTCGTCGCTGTTCAGCCTCGATGCGTTTCTTCTCCAGGGCGATTGTTTTCTTGCGAGCTGCAGCCTCGCGCTTTAGTTCCTTGGCTTCACGCTTGAGTTCTTCCGCCTCTAGGCGCTTATCCTCGGCAGCCGACCGGATATCGCGCGATTCCTGTTGGATGCGAAGGGCAGCGTCGCGTTGCAAACTGGAGGTTTCCTTGCGTCGCTGCTTGGCTTCCTTTTCTTTTTCGCGTGCCAGCTTCTTGGCTTCTTGCGCAGCCTGTTTTGCTTCCTTGATGGCCTGTTTGCGTGCTTTGGCCTCTTCTTTCATCTCGCGTGCTCGTTGCTTCATGAGGGCCGCCTCTCGCTGGCGCTCCGCTTTTTCCAGCTTTTTGGCTGCTTTCTCAGCTTCTTTCTCCGCCTTTTCGCGGGCACGTTCTACCTTCCTCTGGGCGCGGTCCAGTCGCTCCTGCGCTTTGCTATCGAGCATAGTTTGTGCGGCGATGGGGGCAGCCACAGCCTGGTAGGAGGTTGTCTGTCGGGGTGATTGGTAAGAGCTTGTTTGTCGAGTCGATTGGTAGGAGGTCGCTTGCCGAGGTGATTGATAGGACGCTGTCTGACGTGAGGTCGTGCCTCCTCCCACACACTGCGGGCAGGGATCCAACCCTTTGCTCTTCGCTGTCGTCGGTGTCACGGGCATGACAACTCCCGCACACCCCTTAAGCATTTCGCAAGTTTTCGTTTTATGGTAGCATCCATCTGTGCTGCCCGTACAATAATACACCAACCCAGGAGCTGACTGCGCCTCGGGGTGCGCTACTGCCCATGGGTTGCTGAGGAAGCCCAGTAACCAGACAGTCAATAGGTAATGGAAACGGGGCAGTTTCATAAAAATGGAGGTGATCCGCTTGGGGCTCGAACCCAAGACCCCAACATTAAAAGTGTTGTGCTCTACCTGCTGAGCTAGCGGATCTTTGTGGCTCGCAAAAGCGGTGCTTGCCGTTTTTGCGCGGCAAAGGTACGTAGTTTTTATGACACGACCAACTTTTTCTCTGCTTTTTTGCGGATAGTCACTGCAAAAGTAGTATCTTTGCAGCGAATTATTCCTTATGCGTTCACGAATCAAGAACATACTCTTCTTCATTGGATTGGCCTCGGTCGTGGTGATGCTCGTCACGTTCGATGTCAGTTGGGACGTCATGTGGGCGAACCTCACCCACGCCGGCTATTGGCTATTGGCCATCGTGGGATTGTGGTGTGTGCTCTATACGCTGAACACCCTCACCTGGTGGTTGATTCTCCGTGAGACCGGTCCTGTTGGCATCACGTTCTTTCAATTGTTGAAGGTGACCGTGTCGGCTTTTGCGCTGAACTTTTCCACGCCTGTCGGTCTTCTGGGTGGTGAGCCCTACAAGATCATGGAGCTATCCCCTGTCGTGGGAACCCAGCGAGCCACCTCGTCTGTATTGTTGTTTGCCATGATGCATATCTTCGCACATTTTTGCTATTGGGTGACAGCCATTGTGCTGTGGCTGTTGCTGAAGCCTATGACGGTGGCGATAGCCATTCTGCTGACCGCTGCCGCACTCTTCTGTGCGGGTGGCATCTATTTGTTCCTGCGGGGTTACCGTTATGGTTTGGTGGTGCGTGGTGTCCGTTGGCTGGGCCATATCCCAGGCTTGCGGGGTTGGGCCCGTCGCTTCGGCGATAGCCACGAGGATTCGTTGCGGAACATCGACCGTCAGATAGCAGCCCTTCACAGCCAGAGCCGTCGTTCGTTCTATGTCTCGCTGCTGTTGGAGTATGTGGGCCGTGTCATGCAGTCGTTGGAGATCATGTTCATGCTCCTGCTCGTAGGCGCGGAATGCAGTTGGATGACGTTTGTTGACAGCCTCCTGATCCTTGCTTTCACCTCTCTCTTTGCCAACCTGCTGGGCTTTATGCCTATGCAACTCGGCGGTCGCGAGGGCGGTTTTGCCATGTCCACGGCGCAGCTCGGTCTCACGGGCGGCACGGGCCTCTTCATCTCCATTATCTGCCGCGTGCGCGAATTGTTCTTCACGATCATCGGTCTGGCCCTAATGAAGGTCCCCGTGCGCCGTTGTGCCGGCCTTGCCTTGCTTTTCATCGCCACCTCGGTGATGGCCGAGGAGCGCGACAGCACACGCCGCGACTGGTTGGCCGAGACTCAGCTCACCCTTGAGGCTTCGGGCACGGCATCCGTCGGCGACTTTGCACCCTTGTGGCTCACGGCCAACCGTTATGGTCTGAGTAGCACAGCACCTTATTCAATATACGCACGCGCGCGTATAGAACGCGACATTGCCGCTGACTCGCTGCGCAAATGGCGCTTAGGCTATGGCCTTGACCTGGCCGTTGCTGCAGGCCACGAGCGTGTGGGTATCGTGCAGCAGGCCTATGTCGAGGGCGCTTGGAAATGTCTTCGTCTCACCCTGGGTGCCAAGCAGCTGCCGTTGGAGACCCAGAACCCGGAGCTCAGCAGCGGTGCCATGTCAGCCGGCATCAATGCCCGTCCCATCCCCCAGGCCCGTCTGGACATCGACTGGTTTGCCATCCCCGGCACCAAGGGCTGGTGGAAGTGGAAGCTCGCTGGCGCCTATGGCTGGTTCACCGATGGACGTTGGCAGGAAGGATGGGTGGCCGACGGCACGCGCTATGCCCGCCACGCCCTCTACCACGAGAAGAGCCTCTATTGGCAGTTCGGTCGCGAGGATGTCTTCCCCCTTACCTATGAGATAGGGCTTCGCATGATGGCGATGTTCGGCGGCACCAGCTACAATGTGCAGACCGTCCGCGCCAACGATGGCGTCAAGACGACCTATGAGCACAACAGCGGTCTCCGCGCCTACTGGGATGCACTCCTCTGCCGAGGCAGCGACGCCACCGACGGCAGCAACCCCAACGTCTCGGGCAACCACCTCGGCAGCTATGTGATGCAGCTGAAGTACCACGGCTCCCGCTGGCAGGCCCGCGCCTATTGGGAGCGTTTCTTCGAGGATCATTCGATGCTCACCGTGCAGTACGGCCTCAGCGATATGCTCATCGGTGGCGAGGTGATCCTGCCCCGTAACCCCTACCTCACCGCTGTCGTGCTTGAATACCTCACGACCACCTACCAGAGTGGCGCCGTCTATCATGATGCCACCGCCAGTATCCCTGACCAAATCTCCGGCCGCGACGACTACTACAACCACCTTCATTATCCTGGGTGGCAGCACTACGGCCAGACCTTCGGCAATCCCCTCATCACGTCGCCGCTCTACAACGATGCCTTGGGACACGATCACGTCCTCCGCTTCTACAACAACCGCGTCAAGGCGTGGCACGTAGGTCTCTCCGGCGACCCCTCCAGGGAGTGGCACTGGCGCGTGCTGGCCTCCTTCTCTCGCAACTGGGGCACCTATGACACCCCCTTTGAAGGGTGCAAACGCGAGCTCTACACCTTCGCCGAAGCCACCTATCGTCCCCGTTGGGCGCGAGGGTGGGAGGGAGCCCTGGGCATTGCCCTCGACCATGGCGGCCTCATCGGCAACAGCTATGGTGGCCAGCTCACCATCCGCAAGCAGCTGCGGCTGAAGTGAGTTCTTCAAGCGTGAAGCGTCGCAAGCGCCGAGCGGATAGTTGACATTTGATAGCTTAAAGTTTAAAGATGAACAAGATATTCTTCATTCTTCATTCTTCATTCTTCATTTCCTTCTTGCTGCTCTTGACCAGCTGCGACAAGGTCCCCATCAATGGCGACCTCGATGGCCAGTGGCAGCTCACCACCGTGCAGACACCCGAGGTCACGCGCGACATGAAACCCTTGTGCGCCTACCTCTGCATCCAGCTACACCTGAGCCAGTGGGACTATGCCGGCAACCGTTTCTTTGCCCATTTCGTGCACGAGGGCGACAGCATCCGCTTCTATGACTTCGCCCATGCCTCGCTCCACCGTTCCAAGGCCGACGACAACGAGATGATCACCGAGCAGGAGATGCGCGACGGCATCATGGATGCTTGGGGAATTCACAACCTTGATGCCCGCTACCGTGTACGGCAGCTCGACGGCGAGGCCTTGGTGCTCGAACGTGCCGACACGACGATCTCTTTTGTGAAACTATGATTACAGTCTCCTGATATGGAACCCATAAAACCTTCATTCTTGGATCGCGTGCGTGCCACGATGAAGTCCGGCGACACAGAGGGCCGCTTTGAACTCCTCTTCACTCGCACGCCCGGCTACCTGTGGGCCTTGTTCTTCAAGGTGCTCCACATCCATCCCATCGCTGTGACGCTGGTGAGCATCGTGCTGGGCGCCGGTTCGGCTTTCTTCTTCGTGAAGACCGACCTCACGAGCAACCTCATTGCTGTGGCGCTCCTCGTCACGGCCAACTGGTTCGACTGTGCCGACGGTCAGCTCGCCCGTCTGACAGGTCAGAAGACACTCATCGGTCGCATCCTCGACGGTTTCGCCGGCGACGTGTGGTTCCAGTTCATCTATGTTGCCATCGCCCTCCGTCTCACCCCTTGGTTTGCCGACCTCGGCGGCTGGCCGTGCGTGGTGGCAGGCTGGTTCTTCGGTGCCTATGCCGGCTACTGGTGCCATGTGCGCCAGGCCAACCTCGCCGACTACTATCGCAACCAGCACCTCTACTTCCAACTGGGCCGTAGCCGCAGCGAGCTCGATCGCAGCCGTCAGCTCACCGCCCGTTACGACAGCCTCCGCTGGCGCAGTGCCGACTGGTTCGAGAAGCTCTACCTCTTCTTCTACATCCGCTACACTCTGCGCCAGGAGCACATGACACCTCGTTGCCAGGAGATGCTCGACCTCATGCAGGCCACCTATGGCGACGATATCCCCGCCGACCTCCGTCAGGAGTTCTGCCGCCGTAGCAAGCCGATGATGCCCGCCTGCCAGCTTCTCACCTTCGACCTTCGCATCTTCGTGCTCTATGTCAGCGCGTTGCTCAATATCATCTGGCTCTACTGGCTCTTCGAGGGCACAGTCCTCCAGCTCATCTTCCTGCGTCTGCGCCGTCAGCACGAGCAGCTCTGCAGCGACCTCACCCGCCAGATCCAGACCTCAACATCCACTCCCGCATGAATCAACCACAGAATATCGTTCTCATCCTGGCCGGCGGCGAGGGCACCCGTGCCCAGCAGGCCGTGCCCAAGCAGTACGTGCAGATTGAAGGCATCCCCGTGCTGGCCTACACCCTTCGCACCTTCGACCGTCACCCCCTCATCGATGCCATCTATGTCGTCTGTCGCGACAAGTGGCGCCCCTATGTGGAGCGCTTCACCACCGAGTTGGGTTTCGACAAGTTCCGCGGCACCTTCCCCGCCGGCGACAGCAGCATCGAATCCATCCGCAATGGCGTCGCAGGCCTGCAACCGCTCGTGTCCGCTGATGCCATTGTCCTCGTTCACGACGGTGTGCGTCCGCTCGTGTCGGCCGATGTCATCAGCGATAGCATCCGTGTCTGCCGCCAGCATGGCAATGCCATTGCCGCCATGCAAGGCGAGGAGGCTTATATGGCCGGCGATGCCGAGAAGGCCGTGGAGATGATCCCTCGCGAGCAGCTGTGGGGCGCTCAGACCCCCCACACCTTCCCCCTCTCCACCCTCGTGGAGGCCTTCGCCGATGCCGACCGTCGCGGCCTCGCCCAGTCGCAGTCGCTCTACACCCTCATGGCGGAGCTCGGCCACTGGCCCCTCTACAAGTCTCGCGGCGAGCGTGTCAATATCAAGATCACCAACCCCGAGGACATCTGGCTCTTCAGCCGCCTCGCAAGCGTACTATAAACACTCGATGAAGAAACTCCTTACCCTGGCCTTGCTGGCAGCAGTTGTCAGTATCCAGGCTCAGCGCACCGAGACCCTCCTGCGCGAGGGTTGGCGCTTCACGCGTGGCGATGTCGCCGACGCGGCCCAGCCCGCCTTCGACGATTCCCGTTGGGAGCGCGTCACGATTCCGCACGACTGGGCCATCAGCGGCCCCTTCTCTCGCGACTGCGACCTCCAGAAGGTCGCTGTTACGCAGAACGGCGAGAAGGTAGCCACGTGGAAGACAGGTCGCACTGGCGGCCTCCCCTACACGGGTGTAGGGTGGTATCGGAATACCTTTGTAGTGAAGAATGAAGGCGTGAAGAGTGAAGACCTAAAGGCTACGCTGCTCTTCGACGGTGCCATGAGCGAGGCGCGCGTCTTTGTCAACGGCCACGAAGCCATCTTCTGGCCCTACGGCTACAACTCCTTCTACGTCGATGTCACCCCCTACCTCCAGCCCGCCGGTCAGCCCAACACCCTTGCCGTGCGCCTGGAGAATCGTGAGCAGAGCAGCCGCTGGTACTGTGGTGCCGGCCTCTATCGCAACGTCCACCTCATCACCACCTCCCCCGTGCACGTCGTGCCCTGGGGCACTCAGGTGACCACCAAGCTGCTCGGCACCACCGCGGCCGTCACGCTTCGCACCACCCTCGACAATGCCGAGGGTCAGACCCTGCGCCTTGTCACCGATATCCTCGATGGCGCCGGTCGCGTCGTTGCCACGAAGGACAACACCCAGGCCATCGCCCACGGGCAACCCTTCACCCAGCACTTCATCGTGGAGAACCCTCGCCTGTGGTCGCCCGAGACGCCTGCGCTCTACAAAGCCGTTACGAAAGTCTATGGGTCTCATGGGGCCGTCCTTGATCGCTACGAGACCGTCTTCGGCATCCGCACCATCGAGCTCATCCCCGACCGCGGCTTCTTCCTCAACGGCCAGCACCGTAAGTTCCAGGGCGTCTGCAACCACCACGACCTCGGCCCCCTTGGTGCTGCCGTTAACCGTGCCGCCCTGCGCCACCAGCTCACGCTGCTCAAGGACATGGGCTGCGATGCCATCCGCACCAGCCACAATATGCCCACGCCCGAGCTCGTGGAGCTCTGCGACTCCATGGGCTTCATGATGATGCTCGAGCCCTTCGACGAGTGGGATGTGGCCAAGTGCCAGAACGGCTACCACCGTTTCTTCAATGAGTGGGCCGAGCGCGACATGGTGAATATGCTCCGCCACTATCGCAACTCGCCCGCCGTCGTCATGTGGAGCATCGGCAATGAGGTGCCCTCGCAGTGGAAGCCCGATGGCTACAAGGTAGCCTCGTTCCTGCAGGACATCTGCCATCGCGAGGATCCCACGCGCCCCGTCACCTGCGGCATGGACCAGGTCAGCGCCGTCCTCAGCAACGGCTTCGCCGCCCTGCTCGACGTGCCTGGCTTCAACTACCGCGCCCATCGCTATGAGGAAGCTTATGCCAAGCTGCCGCAGAACATCGTCCTTGGCAGCGAGACCAGCTCCACCGTCAGCAGCCGTGGCATCTACAAGCTCCCTGCCACCCTGAAGGCCGATGCCATCTACGATGATCATCAGTCCTCCGGCTACGATGTCGAGTACTGCGGCTGGTCCAATGTCCCCGATGTCGATTTCGCCAATGCCGAGGACCATCCTTGGGAGATCGGTCAGTTTGTGTGGACCGGCTTCGACTACCTCGGCGAGCCCTCGCCCTACGACACCGATGCCTGGCCCTCCCACGCCAGCCTCTTCGGCATCATCGACCTGGCGTCGTTGCCCAAGGACCGCTACTACCTCTACCGCAGCCATTGGAACCGTCGCGCCCACACCCTTCATATCCTGCCCCATTGGACCTGGACTGGCCATGAGGGTCAGGTCGTTCCCGTCTTCGTCTATACCGATGCCCCCGAGGCCGAGCTCTTCGTCAACGGCAAGAGCCAGGGCGTTCAGCGCAAGCTCACGCGCGAGGAGTCCCTCGCTGCCAAGGCCGCTGGCGATCCCTACTGGCTCCTGCGCCGCTACCGTCTCATCTGGCCCGATGTACGCTATGAGGCTGGCGAGCTCAAGGCCGTAGCACACTACGGCGCTGCGGATGCTGCTGCGCAGACCGCTGCTGTCGTTCGCACGGCAGGCGCACCTCACCATCTCGAACTCGTGGCTGACCGCACGCGCCTGGCTGCCGATGGCGACGACCTCGCCTATGTCACCGTGCGCGTGGTGGATCGGGACGGCACCCTCGTCCCCGACGCTGCCCACCTCGTCAGCTTCAAGGTGAAGGGAGCTGGTCGCTTCCGTGCAGCTGCCAATGGCGATGCTGCCAACCTCGACCTCTTCCACCTGCCGCAGCACCATGCCTTCGCCGGTCAGCTCACCGCCATCGTGCAGGCTGCCGACCATGCAGACCCCATCACCCTCGAGGCTACGGCCAAGGGTTTGAAGAAGGCAGTCCTCACCCTGCAGGCGCAGTGATGAGCGCCTTCAACCCCGTTTATATTGTACGTTGTACACTTATTACTGCGATTCACCGGCTCTTTTAACATCTTTTAAGAAGGGGCCGGTGCTTTGTATATTCATTAATTCGTACATTTGCGCCGCATTTGTTCCAAATGCACGCTTCTGAAACTATTACTACTTTAATATACTAACTTCAATGAAAAAACTACTTTTATTATTGTGTGCTCTACTGGCTGGAGTTAGTGGGGCGTGGGCAACAGTCCCCGATGACTATTTTTCAACAGACTATGAGCACGCTGTATGGCTTAGTCTTACTAATGCATCCAACTCCAGTTATGTGATGTATGCAACAAGTTCCACTATGGGAACACGTGCGAAAGGTTCGACGAACTATGGTGCTTGGCAGCAAGTCGCTTTCGTGGGTACAAAGTCAAGCTTTAAGATTTACAGCTACAGCAATGGCTCCACCAAGGCTTTATATGCAGCAAACTCTAATAATGGAACAGCTGTATCATGGGTAGATCCTGCAAGCGCAAGTACATGGACTTTGGAAGAAACATATGCTGACTATGAAACAAACCCAGGTTATGGTATTTGTCTGTCTGGAAATACTACTATGTCATTGAATATGTACGCTGGAGCTGGAAATGATTGTAAATTCTATTCCCATGCAGCAGGCAATGCCGGTTCTCGTTGGACAATAGCAATTACCAGCGGTCTCTGTGTAGAAGATGGAAAGATTTATAAGATTTCGAGCTATCAGAATACCCCAGCTTCATACCAGATTATCAACTCCGCTACCGCCAGCGAGGTTATTAATACGGGTGATGTTATTGCTACAAATCAGGGTTATTGGATTTGCCATGAGAGTGGCGGCGTCTATACCTTTGAAAGTGCAATGGGTGATGGCAAATACCTTGGATGGTACGGAGTGAGCTCAACACCCTACACTTTTGATTTACATTTTGCTTCTTCCACTAACACTACAACATGTTTGAGTTTGTATTCGCATGAAGCTACAGGTGGCGGACGTTATCTTTACGTTCATAAAGGAGCTTCAGGCGATACTAATGGTTGGAACAGAAATGGTAGTCCTGCATTTGCAGATGGCGGTTCAACAGACTATAAGTTTGAAGAAGTAACCACCGTTGATATTTATACTGTTGTTTCCAATATTAATGCTGGAGGTGTAACTTATACACCAAGCTATACAGGTACCGCTGCTCAAACTAAAGGCGGTTTCTATGTGTTTGCTTCCGCTCCGAGTGCAAGTGATTTTACGGCCAAGGCAATAGAAAACTGTACACCTGGTGATATTATTGTAAATACCACAACAAAGACTATAACGGTGAACTATACACTTAGTCCGATTCAGTTGACTGATGCTGCTTCCATTTCGAGCAACAAGGTTTATCGTTTGCGCACCGACCGCACTGCTATATATGCAGCATCGGCTAGCGCTACAGCCGCGTCAGCAACAGCTAAGGCTAATGCTAGCACATTGGATGTAGAAGAACCCCTTAATCAATGGGCTTTTGTAGAGAAGAACAGTAAGAAATATCTATATAACGTAGGTGCTAAGAAGTTTGTCAAGACATCACCCTATGTGGATTACAATACTTCTGGCTATGAACAATATTCGAATAATCACAATTTCCTGGAGCCCTATACTACGCACGAGGTTCAGGTTTCAGACTATGGAACGTCAGGAAGATTTTGGTTGAAGGATGTAAAGGGTGCTCGAACAAGAACATATAATTCTGGTGATGGCTCGTTTACAATTAATGGATGGGCGAGCCCAGATGGAGCAGGCAATCTTGGTAACGGCTGGATTATCGAAGAGATTCCAGAGATTTCCTTTGATCCCACAGAGGCACTTGCCGCTTTAGATAATTCCATATCTTATACCTTCCGCAAGGTGAATGGTGATACTGATACAAACTTGACTTCTTCAGACGAGGAACGTGATGTAGCAAGTGGTAGCACTTTGAGTATAGGATTCGAAGAAGGCTACTATTCGCCCATCCTTAAGATGAAGGAAATCAAAGTGAATGATGCCAGCACTAGCGTTGGAGCTAAAACTATTTCTAATGGAGATGTGATAGAATGGATTTTCAAGTGTCCTTTCAAAGTATCTGATGAGCCTGCAGCTGGAGAGTTTGCGGCGAATACATATTGGCATTTATTGGATATTCATACAGGTGGCCATTATTATCTTAATATCCCAGCGGAATTCAATTATTCAAACTTGATTCCTGCCAACACGACGACAAAGTCATACGATGATGGTTATCTGTGGTGTATAACAGGTGATAATACAACAGGCTATCGTTTGTACAACAAGCGTGCAGGTGCAACAAAGGTTATGACATTTGACAGTGAAAATGGCGCTTATATAAGTGACCTCTCGGGAAATGAGTCCGCTTCGCTCTTTACTATGGCTCATAGTACTTGGCAAGTAGCGGGTTATACAACTGGCGCTCCTACGTTCGTATTCTCTGGCGCTTCAACCCGTCCGAACTATAATGGATCTGCTGTAAAGAAATGGAATTATTCTGACCAAGGTTCAGAGTTCACCTTTGAACCAGTAGATGAGTCTATTTTAAAGGATCTTGAGGCCAACTATTTGCCTTACTTCGTACAAAATATTGGATATCCAGGTGGTCTAAGTTGGGACGATGCTAATTATGAGAGCACCCTTGCAGAGGAATATGCAACGGTTTATGCTGCACCAACGATTTCTGGTTTGAACACTTTCGTGACGCACTTGAATGCTGCAAAGGTTCAGCTCGTTGAAAATGCAAACTATTATATTATCAGTGCATATCCTGAATATCAGAAAAAGCAAGGTGTGAAGAAGGCTTTGTATTATGATACAAGTGCCAGCAAATTTATGTGGAAAACGTATGATGCTAATGATGCCGCCTTCACTTTCCAACTTCGTAAGTCAGCAGGAAACTGGAATATCTATCATCCGAGTGCTGGAAAATACCTAAAAGAATGTGCTGCTAATGACAATACCAGTGATACTGGTACAACTTTTACTTTCTCAGACTTAGGTTTCGCACAATGGAATATTAATGATGGAACGACAGCAAATCACTCACTACATACTGGCGGCCATAGTAGTGGTGCTGGAATTAGTGGCACAATTACGAACTGGGGAGGAGGAAGAGATGGAGCATCAGCATGGTATATCGCTCCAGTTGTTGAAACGGTAGCAGCCATCTCACCTGCAGCCGTAGCAGCAGATGAAGATGTTTATCAGACATTTGCTAACCCCTATGATTGCCAGATTGCCAATGCGGAAGTCTATTACATCACAACGCAGACTGCTTCGACCGCTCATATCGAACAAGCTACTAACAACTATGTTCCGGCTGGAACAGGTGTTGTGGTGAAAGCTAAGAAGGGTGCAAGCATCAGCATTCGTCCTATCAGCGGAGCTAATGATGCAAACTTGACTAATGGTACAAATAGCCTCGTAGCTGGCGACGGTTCAACCACCGTTGCAGCAGGTAACTATATGCTGGCTTACAACTCTACCGATGAGATAGCTAAGTTCTACGCAATTGGTGCCAGCGGCTTCGTAGTACCGGCTAACAAGGCATATCTACCGACTATGGGTGGAGGCGTCAAGGCTTTGACACTCTCCTTCGGTGACGATGTGGATGGCATCAACTCGGTTCAGGGTTCAGGATTAAAGGTTCAGGATTCAGAGATCTACAATCTGGCTGGTCAGCGCATGAGTCGCGTACAGAAAGGTGTGAACATCGTGAATGGCAAGAAAGTATTAGTGAAATAAAAAGACCCACCCCTAACCCCTCCCGTCAGGGAGGGGGACAGGGGGGGGAAGTTACGAATCTAAATAGAAACATACGATTATGGAAAAGAAAATATATATCACTCCTAACACAACCATCCTCACGATTGTTACTGAGCGTCTTGTGGCCGCAAGTCTTCCAAAGGGTGAAGGAGACTTTGATCCCGAGGAAATGAAGTACACCAAGGAGAACAACTCCGACTGGGGCGATATCTGGGACGAGTGATTCCGGAATCACGAATCTGCGGATGCACGGAATAACGGAAAGCATCTGGTAACCATAGAACAGCAGCTGCAATCATATCAGATTGCAGCTGCTGTTGCTGTTTTTTGTGCATGTCATGCAGAATTTGGCAGGAAACTTTTGGAGGTTTCAACTAACTTTGCCGACAAATAAAGGGATTATGAGCACAAAAGCAATGAACAATGTCATCGCAGAATACTTCAAGACGTAGCCAATCTTGAAGGCTTGGCTTTTTGGCTCCTTCGCTCGTGGCGAGGAGACTCCCCTGAGTGATGTGGACATACTCGTAGAATTCGACGACAAGGCACGAGTGAGTCTGCTGAAACATGCAGCCATGATTTGCGATCTTGAGAAGCTCCTTAACCGATCTGTTGACATCGTTCCAGAGAAAACACTGCGCTCGCGCGTAGCTGAAAGTATTAATCAAGACAAGAAACTAATCTATGAGAGAGCCAGTTAGTACGATCACAGGGCTGAGTCGTGAAGAGATAGAAATAATTTAAATATTTTAGCAGTTTTCATGCGCACACCGCACTGGTCGGTGTAGCGCTGAAGACCGCGGTCTTATCCGCTGAAGACTGCGGTGTGTTGACGTGAGGACCGCGGTGTGTTGACGCGGGGACTATAGAGTGTCGGCGTAGGGACTATAGAGTGTCGGCGTAGGGACTATAGAGTGTTGGCGTAGGGACTATAGTGTGTTGACGTGGGGACGAAAGGAAAAGTTGTGGGGGTGGAAATAAAAAATGAGAAATCTTTTGCGGGTTTCCAAAACTTTTCCATACCTTTGTCACCGAATCACTGCCAAAGGCTCAATTTTTAACTAATTATAAACCTACACTGTATGAAAAAGCTCCTGTTTATGTTGCTGCTGCTGGCGGCCACACATGCCAATGCTCAAGATGTCATCGTGTTGAAGGATGGCAACACCGTCGTGAGTAAGATCCTGGAAATCACCACGACAGAAATCAAGTACAAGAAGTTCAGCAACCCCGACGGGCCCACTTATACGGTGCTCAAGTCAGAGGTGAAGGGCATCAACTATGCCAATGGCGATAAGGACGTCTTCGAAACAACTCCTGCAACCCCCGCGACAACGCCGGGTTTGACCTATAGCGGTGGCTCCGTGACGAATACGACAACGACCACGACCACCGCACCCGTTTACACAGGTGCCTACACCGCCATGACACCAACGCTGCCGAAGGAGCAGATCCACTCCGATGGTAAGATCCGCGCGTTCAAGGTCCTCGGCTGGGTCGGTGGCGGCATTATGGTCGGCACAGGTATCGGTTTGATGATTTTGGGTATCGCAAACATAGACAGCAAGGACTACACGTATTCCTATGGTGGCTATAAGTATTCAACCAGCGACCTTTACATCACCTACCTGGCTTCAGGTGCCGGATGTGTCGCTGCAGGTGCTGTGTGGACCACCGTATTCCTGGTTTGCGCTCACAGGTTCGAGAGACAAAACGAGGAGATGAGCCTGAACAGTGTGCCTATCCTGCAGCACGAGTTCGCGCTGAAGAACGGTTCGGCGTTCACCGCTGGTGTGGATTACCTCAGCGATCGCAAGATGCAGGACCGCACCGTGGGTCTTGGCCTGCGCTACCGCTTCTAAAGATTATAAGGTATAAAAGAAAGCGGGGAGGCAATGTTGCCTCCCCGCTTTCTTTTTTGATGGCTTTATGCCTCGCGCTCGAGCCAGGCGATGGCCTGTCCCTTGACGACTTTCTTGCCCTGGAAGGCGGTGATATCGACGAGCTTGCCTGCGAAACCGGTGGTGAGGGGCAGGAGCTGGCCGTACTGTGTCTGCAGGTAGCAGACGGTGGCGCCTTCCTGATACTTGGTGCCGATGGCGGGCTCGATGCAGCGCGTCACGCCGGCATCGCCGCTGACCTCGAAGAGGACCTGACCGTTCTCGGGTGCCGTGATGGCATCGGCCTTGGCGTGCTTGAAGGCGCTGAGCTCCTCGATGGACACCTTCGGGCCGGCAGCTGTCTGTGCCTTGGCGACCTTGGCCTTCTCGAGGTCGGCGAGGAAATTCTTCTTGGCCTGGCCGCTCTTGTAGTTGCGGTACTGCTCGGGGTGCATGGCGAGCTCGTAGAGCTCTTCGTCGTCCTGACCGCGCTCCCAGCCGTTCTCCTCCATCTCCTTGATGAAGTCGGGGAGGGCGTTCTTGAGGAGCGTGTGGGGGTCGGCATCGGTGAACTCGCGGCCCTGCTTTTTGGCGAGCTCCTTGAGCTCGGGGTCGATGGTGCCGGGAATCTTGCCGCTCTTGCCAAGGATCATGCCCCACATGGAGTCGTCCATCATCACGAAGCGGCCCTTGCCCTGAGCCAGAGTGAGCAGGTTCATGAGGGCGATGTTCTTGACGTACTGCGAGAAGGGCGTGACCAATGGGGGATAGCCCACGCGCGGCCATACATAGGCCACCTCGTCGAAGAGTTTCACGAGGATCTCGTCGGTCGAGAGTTCGGGTTCGCCCTTGGCCTTCAGCGTCTGGTTGATGACGCCGTGGATGCCGGCGAGGTCGGCCATCATGGATCCCATCATGCCGCCGGGCAGGCCGCAGCCGAGGAGGAGCGAGGACATGTGCTTGTTGCCCGGGTTGATGAAGTAGCCGAGCCAGTCGTCGATGAACTCTTGCGTGAGCGAGCGCGCCTGCATGTACGCGTTCATATTTATTTCTTTCACCTCGAAGCCCTCGTTCTTCAGCATCGACTGTACGGAGATGATGTCCGGGTGTACCTTACCCCAGGAGAGGGGCTCGATGGCTGTGTCAATGACGTCGGCGCCGTTGTTGCAGACTTCCAGGATGCTGGCCATGGAGAGGCCCGGGCCGCTGTGGCCGTGGTACTGGATGATGACGTCGGGGTGCTTGGTCTTGATGGCCTTGGTGAGCGCGCCGAGGAGGGCGGGCTGTCCGATGCCGGCCATATCCTTCAGGCAGATTTCCTCGGCGCCGGCAGCGATGACCTGGTCGGCAATCTCGGAATAGTAGTCGACGGTGTGCACGGGTGAGGTGGTGATGCAGAGGGTGGCCTGAGGGGTCATGCCTGCAGCTTTTGCCCATTTCACCGAGGGGATGATGTTGCGGACATCGTTCAAGCCGCAGAAGATACGGGGGATATCCACGCCCTGGGCGTGCTTCACCTTGTACTGCAACTCGCGGACGTCGTCGGGCACGGGGTACATGCGGAGGGCGTTGAGACCGCGGTCGAGCATGTGGGTCTTGATGCCCACTTCGTTGAAGGGCTTACAGAAGGCACGCACGGCGGCGTTGGGGTTCTCGCCGGCGAGCAGGTTGACCTGTTCGAAGGCGCCGCCATTGGTTTCTACGCGGTCGAAGACACCCATGTCGATGATGACGGGCGCGATGCGTTCCAGCTGGTCTTTGCGCGGCTGGAACTTGCCTGAGCTCTGCCACATATCGCGATAGACCAGGCTGAATTGAATCTTTTTCTTCATGAGAAATGATGTGATGATGCGTTTTTGTGGCGCAAATATAGAGAAAAAACTGCGTTCGCGACGAAGAAAACAGGAAATATATCTGGCAAGAGGTTCACTTTTTCCATTTTTGCAGTAATGTTCAGAAAAATATACCTACCTTTGCCTCCCTCACAGGATGTCATCCGACACCGTAAACAAGATATTCTTCAGCTGATATGAAACGACTCGTAGTTCTATGGATAAGCCTGACCGTTATGACGGCGGCCAGCGCAGCCCGAATTGATCGCAATGCCGCCCTGTTGAAGGCGCAACGGTTCATGCCAGGGAAACAGCTCGTGGCAGCGGGCGATGCAGCTGCTGCGCGTGCCAGAGCGCCGCGAAAGCAGGGGGCGTTCCACATCTTCAATGCCGCTGACAACGGCGGCTTTGTCATCGTCAGCGCCGATGACCGCGCCACGGAGATCCTCGGCTATGCCCTGCAGGGCAACCTGGGCGTGCCCCCGAACGTGCAGTGGTGGCTGGAGGGCTACGCCCGCCAGATAGAAAGCTTGGAGACCGCAGAGCCCATGAAGACCGCAGCGCGCAGAGCTAGCGACAAGGCCATCGCACCGATGCTCACGGCGCAATGGAACCAAACAGCGCCCTATAACAGCTGGTGCCCCGACGGCAACTATGTCGATTACGATGACCCCGGCTACGATGCCACTAACCGCTGCCTCACGGGCTGTGTGGCCACGGCGATGGCGGAGTTCATGCACTACTGGAGGTGGCCGCTGGCGTGCGAGGCGCTGGACAGCTACGCGGCCCATGGCCACACCGTCAAGGAGCTACCCGCCACGACCTTCAAATGGGAGCAGATGCAGACCACCTACGCCAAGACCGCCACAGGACCCTTGGCGGATGCTGTGGCAGAGCTGATGCGCTACTGCGGGCAAGCCATGGAGATGCAATATGCCACGGACAAATCCACGGCCAACCTGACTGTGGAGACGATGATCTCCACATTCCACTACAGCCCCAACTGCCGTTTGCTGCGGCGCGACAGCTACACCACCAGCCGCTGGACTGACATCATCTACGACGAGCTCGAGGCTGGACGCCCCGTGCTCTACCAAGGTGAAAATGAAAGAGTCGGACACCTCCTCATCGTTGACGGCAGCGACGGCAAAGGCCTCTTCCACATCAACTGGGGCTGGGGCGGCCAGTACGACGGCTTCTTCGCCCTCTCAGCGCTGAGCCCCGGAACGCATGGCAACTACCAGTATGACCAATATGCCTTTGTAGGCCTGCAACCCGCCCAAGAGAGCGAGCAGTTGTTGCCCGCCATGCAGTGCAGCGTCAGCGAATCGTCGGACGCGTATCTGCACTACCGCTCAGAGTCTTACGACCTGGAGGGCTCTGTGGTGGCCCGATACAATTTGGAGCCCGCCGCCACGCGCAAAGTGGAGATTGGCTGGGCGCTGTACCAGGGTGACACCTTCGTGCAGGCCGTCAGCAGCAAGGCGGTGACGATCTCCGCGCAGCAGCAGAGCCACTTCCTCAACAACCCCCGCGTCACCTTCAGCTCTGATCTGCCCAGCGGCACCTATCTGCTCTGCCAGATATACCGCTTCGAGGGCGAGTCGGAGTGGCAGCTCTGCCATCCCTACCAGGATAATCCTTACATGCTGGTGCTGGAGCTCACGGATACCTACTTCTATGCCCGCCTCTTCGATGTGGTGAAGGACGGTATCAACGCAACCACCATGGAGCCCACATCAAACGGCATCGTGTATGACCTGCAGGGCCGTCGTGTGGACGGCACACTCAGAAAAGGTGTGTTCATCAAGGACGGTCATAAGGTGTTTGTGAAGTGAAAAAGGTCAGGGCACTGAGCCGCAGAGGACAAAATGATGGAAAAAGAGGCCTTTTACAGACTTTTTCTGCGTATTTGTGCGATATGTCAGCTTTTATACGTATCTTTGCCGCGCTAATTGTATTTATAAAGGAATGAAATATATTCTTGTGACTGGCGGCTCCCGTGGCTTGGGACGTGCGATATGTGTGCGACTGGCGCAGATGGACCTGCCTATCCTCATCAATTATCAGTCCAATGCGGCTGCGGCGGAAGAGACGCTGCAGCAGGTGGTGGCAGCTGGCGGACAGGCTGAGCTGATGCCTTTCGACGTGGCCGACGAGGCTTCGGTCGAGGCTGCGCTCGACGCGTGGAACACGGCACACCCCGATGACTATATCGCCTACCTGGTCAACAACGCAGGCATCCGTCGCGACAACATGATGTTCATGATGCCTACGGCGGACTGGAAGGCGGTGCTCGACACCTCGCTCAATGGCTTCTACTATGTCACCAAGCGACTGCTGCCCAATATGATGCGACGCAAGCATGGCGGCCGCATCGTGAATATGGCTTCGCTCAGTGGCCTCAAGGGTATGGCCGGACAGGCCAACTACAGCGCTGCCAAGGCTGCCCTCATCGGTGCCACGAAGGCGCTGGCACAGGAGTGCGCGGCTCGCGACGTGACCGTGAATGCCGTAGCTCCGGGGTTCATCGATACGGACATGACCAAGGACCTGCCTGTGGACGAGCTGAAGAAACTCGTGCCCATGAACCGCTTCGGGCGACCCGAAGAGGTGGCAGCCCTCGTGGCCTTCCTCCTCTCCGACGAGGCCAGCTACATCACGGGCGAGGTGATTAGTATTAATGGGGGACTGTACACGTAATGCCGGTGGCATAGCGTGAATGATGAATGAATAGTGATTTAAGATCTGGAATTTAAATTTGCAATTCAAGATTTGCGATTTGAGATTTAGAATGAGCAACAGATATAACGATATAAAGGGAACGGTGGCAGGAGCGCGCCGCGTAGTGGTCACGGGTATGGGCATCTGGTCCTGCCTGGGAACAGATTTGGAGACGGTGAAGGAGTCGTTGTACAATGGTAAGTCGGGCATCGGCTTGCAGGAAGAACGCCTCCAGTATGGCTATCGTTCAGGGCTCACGGGTATCGTGGAGACACCGGTCATCACCAAGCAGATGTTGGATCGCCATACACGCGCGGGGATGTCTGAAGAGGCGCAGTACGCCTACATGGCCAGCCGTCAGGCCTTCGCACAGGCAGGCATGGATGACCAGTACTTGCGCGAGAACGAGGTAGGCTGCATCTTCGGCAACGACTCGTCGGCCAAGCCGGTTATCGAGGCTGCCAAGATCATGGATGAGAAGCACGACTCGGCGATGCTGGGCTACGGCATCATCTTCCAGTCGATGAACTCGACGGTGAACATGAACCTCTCGACCATCTTCCACCTGCGCGGTGTCAACTTCACCATCAGCGCAGCCTGCGCCAGCGGTAGCCACAGCATCGGGCTGGGCTATATGCTGATTAAGCAGGGCTTGCAGGACGTGGTGCTGGCCGGTGGCGCCCAGGAGACGAACTACTACTCGATGGCGTCGTTCGACGCGCTGAACGCCTTCTCCGTCCGAATGGATGAGCCCACGAAGGCCAGCCGGCCCTTCGACCGCGACCGCGACGGCCTGATTCCCAGCGGCGGCGCTGCAGCACTGGTGCTGGAGGACTACGACCACGCCGTGGCACGTGGCGCAACGATTCTGGCCGAAGTAGTGGGCTACGGCTTCAGCAGCAACGGCGGCGGCATCTCGGAGCCCAGCGACGAAGGCAGCGTCATTGCCATGCAGCGTGCAATGGCCGATGCCGGTGTGACCCCCGCCGACATCGACTACATCAATGCCCACGCCACCTCAACGCCGCAGGGCGATATGTACGAGGCCAAAGCCCTCGACCGTCTCTTCCGCGGTCAGCGCGCCCTCATCAGTAGCACGAAGTCCATGACGGGCCACGAGTGCTGGATGGCAGGTGCCAGCGAGATGGTCTATAGCATCATCATGCTACAGAATAACTTCGTAGCGCCCAACATCAACCTGGAGAACCCCGACGAGTATGCTGCGGACCTGAACCTCACGTCCAAGACTGTGGATACAGAACTCAACATCATCCTCTCCAACAGCTTCGGCTTCGGAGGAACGAATTCGGCGTTGGTGCTGAGGAAGGTGTAAAGTTTAAAGATAGAACAGAAATTGATAACCAATATTTATTAACCCTTTAACAACACAACAAAACTATGAAACGTACAGTAATGACCGTGATGATGGCTGTAGCAGCTGTCGTTGCATTCGCAGGCAACCCTATTAAGGTGACTGGTGGTGACAAGAAGTTCTTCAAGAGCGCTGAAGGCCCCATGTTGCTGGAAATTAGCTATGAGGGTGCTACCTATGATGGTAAGATGCCTCTGACCGACAGGTATAACGACATCCCCAACAAAGCACGCATCTCTTATGATGGCTTCGTCGAGGAGTTCAGCGAGAAGAACAAGAGAATCAACTTCGTGGCTGATCCCGCTCAGGCTAGGTATAAGATGACGATTCACGTGACGAAGATTGACGAGTTCATTAATATGTTTGGCTTCGTGGCTGGTCCTTGCATCCGTGCTTGGGGTACATTGACAGTGACAGATATTGCCAGCGGTGCTCCTCTGCTCGTGGTGGATATCGACGAGGTCGATGGTGGCTCTTCCGTAACGACCGACCGCGCCTGGAACGACTGCTTCGGTGAGCTGGGCAAGCGCATCGCGAAGCTGAAGTAATAGAAACTTAAGCAGCTAAGAAGTTAAGGCTGGCCTTAACTACACAACTACAAAATAAAAGATTATGAATCTATCACCTGCCTTGGAGAAGGCATACACAAAAGAGTCGTTATCGGCTCGCGAGGCACAGCGACTGGCTGAGTTCATCGCCTGGGGACCTGTGGTGTTCCAGGCTTCGCGCCTGATGGTGAAGTTTGGCATCTTTGACATGCTCCGTGACGCTGACGAGGGCCTCACCCGCCAAGAGGTGTGCGAGAAGACAGCCCTCTCGGATTATGCCGTGAAGTGTCTGCTGGAGGCATCGTTGTGCATCGGCACGGTGCTGGTGGATCCTGCCTCCGACCGCTACACCATCTCCAAGACAGGATGGTTCCTACTGAATGATCCAGCCACTCGAGTGAACATCGATTTCAACCACGATGTGAACTACGAGGGCTGGTTCCATTTGGAGGAAGCCCTGAAAGAAGGGCGCCCCGTGGGCCTGGAACACTTCGGCAACTGGCCCACTATCTATGAAGCCTTGAGCGAGCTGCCTGCACAGGTGCAGAAGAGCTGGTTCGGCTTCGACCATTTCTACAGCGACTCATCCTTCCCTGAGGCGCTGAAGATTATCTTCGATGAGCACCACGTGCGCTCGCTCTATGACGTCGGTGGCAATACCGGCAAGTGGGCGCTGCAATGTGTGGGATACAACCCGGAGGTGGAGGTCACCATCCTGGATCTGCCACAGCAGATAGGGATGATGAAGGAGAACGTGGCTGGTAAGACAGGTGCTGAACGCATCAAAGGGTTTGGCATCAACCTCTTGGACACCGAGGCGACCTTCCCACAACGGGAGGGCGGCCTGGATGCCATCTGGATGAGCCAGTTCCTGGACTGTTTCAGCATGGAACAGATCGTTGGAATCCTGCGACGTGCCAAGGCGGCGATGACCGAGCAGACGCGCATTTATATCATGGAGACACTCTGGGATCGCCAGCGCTTCGAGCCCGCAGCCTTCTGTCTGACGATGACCAGTCTCTATTTCACAGCGCTGGCCAATGGCAACTCGAAGATGTACAACACAGAAGATATGGAACAGTGCATCCGCGAGGCGGGACTGGAGCTGGAACAGATCCACGACAACCTGGGACAGGGGCACAGTATTCTGGTGTGTAGAAAGAAAAGTTCGGAATAACGAAATAAATTGTAAATCGTAAAATAACAACAATGTCAAGACAAGAAATTGAAGAAAAGGTGAGGAACTTCCTCATCGAAGACCTCGAAATCGACGAGGAAAAGATCACCGACGATGCCAAACTGAAGGACGATATGGGTATTGATAGCCTGGACTTCGTGGACATCGTCGTCATCGTGGAGAAGAACTTCGGCTTTAAGATCAAGCCCGAAGAGATGGCTGGTGTCACCACGCTGAAAGAGTTCTGCGACTACATCGAGAGCAAGGTGGCCTAAACAGCTGTTCCCTTAGCGTCCGCTAGGGGTATGAGAAATGGAAGCACAGCATACTGACTGGAAAGGTACGACGGGCGGCACACCCTGGATGCAGAAGTCCTTGGTGTGGGTCCTGGGATGGCTGCCTTTGCCGTTTGTCTATTGCGGCATGGCCATCTTCGTGGTTCCCTTTTATATGCTGTTCAACCATCAGGGCTACTTGAGCCAATACCACTTCTTTCGTCAGCGTTTCCGCCGCTCGCCCCTGCGCACTTTCTTTGATGTTTATTGCAACCATTTCCGTTTCGGCCAGATTATTCTGGACCGTTTTGCGTTTTATGGAGGCAAGCGTTTTAAGCTCATCGTAGAGGGTAACGAGCGCTTCATGGCGATGACACACGAGCCTCACGGCTTCATGCAGTTGGGTGCTCATGTGGGCAACTTTGAGTTGGCGGGTTATATGCTGACGCAAGACCGAAAGCCTATTAACGCATTGGTCTTTAGCGGTGAGACGGGCACGGTGATGGAGAATCGCGTGCGGGTGTTTGAACATCAGAACCTGCGCCTCGTCCTGACGGGGGAGGGCATGGATCACATCTTTGAACTCAACCGTGCACTGGCAGACGGCGAGATCGTCTCGATGCATGGCGACCGTGTCTTCGGTTCGCAGAAAGCGGTGACAGCAATGGTGCTGGATGCTCCAGCGCAGTTGCCCTTAGGCCCCTTCCTCCTGGCAGCCACACGTGAGGTGCCGGTGTTCTGCACCTTCGTCATGAAGGAGACGGTGAACACCTACCACATCTTCGTGCGGCTGTTGGAAATCGATGAATCGCAAGCGACCAGCGTTCGCAAATGCGCATCAGCGTTGGCACAGGCTTTTGCCGATAACCTCTCCGACATTGTACGCCGCTATCCCCATCAGTGGCTTAACTACTACGAGTTCTGGCAACATGAATGACATTGAATTTGCTTCCATCAACGTGCTGGACCTGCTTCCGCAACGCCCACCGTTCGTGATGATCGACAAGCTGCTGCACTTCGATGAGGTGATGACAACAACCTGCTTCGAGGTTCGTGCCGATAACCTCTTCACAGAAGGGACGGTGCTGAACCCATGCGCGTTGGTCGAGAACATCGCTCAGACGTGCGCTGCTCGCATGGGCTACATCAACCAATACATCTACAAGGAGGCTGTGAAACTTGGTTTCATCGGAAGCATCCGCGACCTGGTGATCCTACGAGATGTGCGGGTGGGTGAAATGCTGACCACGTCGATAGAGGTGATGGAAGAGGTCATGAGTGTGACGCTGGTGCATGCCGTGGTGAAGATCGGAGAAGAGCCCGTCGTGACGGCTGAGATGAAGATAGCCCTTAGTGATATTGATGCTGCTGCATGAAAAAGGAAATCCCCATCCTGAAAGCCTCCAAGGTGTTTGACATCCGTTTCAGCGAAGTGGACTCGATGAATGTGGTGTGGCATGGCTCCTATCCGCTCTACTTCGAGGACGCCCGCGAGGAGTTCGGACGCAAATATAAGCTGGAATACCTGCGCATTGCGGAATTCGGCTACTACGCACCGCTCGTGGATCTGGAGTTCCACTACCGCAAGCCGTTGCTCTACCAGATGAAGCCCCGCATAGACATCATTTATCACCCCACGGAGGCGGCAAAGATCATCTTTGACTACGAGATTTACGACACCGCCACCGAGGAGCTCATGGCACATGGGCGTAGCGTGCAAGTGTTCATGGACAAGGACTACCGTCTCGTGTGGACCAACCCCGACTTCTATCAGGAGTGGAAACGGATGTGGGACATCTTGGTTTAAAGTTTAAGGATTAAAACATATTATTCATAGCTCATGGAAGAATTGATTATTGAACTGAAGAAAAAGATTATTGAAGTGTTGAATCTGGAGGATGTCCTGCCCGAGGATATCGAGAACGACGCTCCGTTGTTCGGCGAAGGCCTGGGCCTCGACTCCATTGATGCGCTGGAGCTCATCGTCATGATGGAGAAGGTCTATGGCATCAAGATCAAAGACCCCGCTGCAGGCAAGGAGATCTTCAAGTCAATCAACACAATGGCTGAGTTCGTCAGCAAGAACCGTACAAAATAATCTCTATACGCACGCCCATGATGGAACCTATCATGATCACGGGTGCTGGCATCGTCTCTGCCATCGGTAATAACCGGACAGAGACGTTGGCGGCTTTGTTGAACAAGCAGACTGGCATCGCACCGCTCCAATACCTGAAGACAGCCCATAGGGAGTTCCCTGTGGGAGAGGTGAAGATGAGCGACGAAGAGATGAAGCAACGCCTCGGTATCACTCAGGAACCCACGACGCGCACTAGCCTGATGGGAATGCTGGCCTTGCAGGAGGCGCTGGAATCGGCGAACTTGCAAGGCCGTAAGGACCTGAATGTCATGCTGGTCTCTGGTACCACCGTGGGTGGTATGGATAGGAGTGAGCAGTACTATCTGGACTACCTGTCGAACGACGACCGCAACGACTACATCAAGACGCACGACTGCGGTGCCACCACAGAACTGATGGCCGAGCGCTTCGGGCTCTTTACGTTGGCTACCAGCATTTCGACGGCTTGCTCTTCCGCAGCCAATGCCATCATCCTGGGCGCCAATCTGATTCGCAGCGGGCGTGCCGAGATTGTGGTGGTAGGCGGTGCTGAATGTATCACGAAGTTCCATCTCAATGGTTTCAACTCGCTCATGATTCTGGATCATGAGCAGTGTCGTCCCTTCGATGCCACGCGTGCAGGATTGAATCTGGGCGAGGGCGCTGCCTATCTCGTCCTGGAGACGGCAGCCTCGGCCCAGCGCCGTGGCGTGCAGGCGCTGGCCACCCTGAGTGGTTACGGCAATGCCTGCGATGCCTTCCACCAGACGGCTTCGAGCGATGATGGCGAAGGTGCTTATCTGGCGATGCAGAAGGCCCTGACGCTGGCGGGCTTGCAGCCGAGTGATATCGACTATGTCAACGCCCATGGCACCGGCACACCCAACAACGATGTCAGCGAGAGCCAGGCTCTGTTCCGACTCTTCGAGGATAAGGTGCCGCCCGTCTCGTCCACGAAGGGCATGACCGGCCACACCACGAGTGCCTCGGGCTCTGTCGAGGCCGTCATTTGCCTGCTGGCTTTGCAGCACGGCTTCATCCCCGCCAACTACGGTTGGAAGGAGGCGATGGAGAATGGCGTGAGGCCCGTGGCAGAGGTGCAGAAGGGCGTAGCGTTGCACCATGTGATGTGCAATTCCTTTGGCTTTGGCGGCAATGACTCCAGCCTAATCCTCTCGCTCGTGTCATCTGCGAAGGATGAACATCGTAAGAGCACGCCGGTTTATATCCAGGCGGCTACACATATTTCTGCGCAGCAACCTTTATCGGAGGACTGGATGAGCGAGCCCGTCTATCACGACGTGCCTTACGTTCGCAGTGCCGACCCCGACTTCAAGGCATGGCTTAATCCTTTGGAGTCCCGTCGTATGGGCAAGATTATGAAGCGTGCCTTGGTGACGGCGATGAAGGTGATGCAGGACACGGGTGTCACACAGCCCGATGCCATCGTGACGGGTACCGGCTTGGGGTGCATCGAGAACACCGAACTCTTCCTGGACCAGCTCTGCCGCGAGGGCGAGGAGATGCTGAAGCCTACCTATTTCATGCAGTCAACCCACAACACCATCAGCTCCCTGATAGCCATCAAGGGCGGGTGTCATGGATATAACTCGACCTATAGCCACAAGAGTATTTCTTTCGACAGTGCTCTGCTGGATGCTTATCTGCAGCTGCAACTCGAAGATATTCGCACAGCGCTGGTGACGGGTAACGACGAGATGACACCATCTTACTTCAGCATCCTGCAGCGAACAGGCTACGTAGGTGCTCCGGGCGAGGTGGCAGCCACTGAAACGTCCGTGGCGATGATGCTGACGACGGAACCCTGCGAGGCGTTGTGTGTCGTGGAGGATGTCCGGCTGTCACTGGGAATGCCCCAACTGACAGACTTCGTTGGGAACGTGGACGCTGTGATGCTGGGCTACAACGGCCAGCAGGACAATGACCGCATCTATGAGACGCTGGCAGCGCAACTACCGGACGTTCCACAGCTACACTA
This sequence comes from uncultured Bacteroidaceae bacterium, assembly GCA_905233765.1. Lineage (GTDB taxonomy): Bacteria > Bacteroidota > Bacteroidia > Bacteroidales > Bacteroidaceae > Physcousia. The sequence continues at coordinate 69,166 of CAJOCU010000014.1, forward strand.
CAAGCACCTGTTCGGTGAGGGCTACACAACCTCTGGCTTAGGCCTTTATGCTGCCGCGCAGCTGCTCAAGAGCGGCGTGGCACCGGCCTTCATGTGTTGCGGCGGCAGAACAGAACCGCTGCCCGTGAACAGATTGCTATTCGTGAACCACAGCGATGGACAGGATGTCTGTTGCGCTATTCTCAAGAGACTATGAAGCTATTGGATGCCATGTACTCCATTGTGAGTGCCGACGGAAACCAACTGCGGCTGCAGTTGCATCCTGAGCATGAGATTTATCAGGCTCACTTCCCAGGGAATCCCATCACACCTGGCGTGTGCTTGGTGCAGATTGTTGCAGAGTTGGCCGGACGTCAGCTGCAGCGCCATCTCACCCTTCATCGGGTGGCGAATCTGAAGTTCACGGCGCCTGTCTCCCCCGTAGAGACTCCGATGATTGATGTAGTCCTGTCGTCGATAGATGAGGTGGAGGACATGGTGAAGGTGAAAGGAAGCATCGCTGCCGCAGGTACAGGAACTGTGATGACGAAGTATAGTTTAGAATTCAAGGGTTAAGGCATATGGAAAGAATCAAGATGAAGCTCATCTATCCCAAGTGGAAGAAACTGCCCGGGCAAACCACTTTCAACCTGCCCCCTCATGGCCCTGTGGCTTTTGCGGGGACGTTGCCGGAGTATGTCGATGTGAGCTTCACCGACGAGAATGTTGAGGCTATCAATTTTGACGAGGAATGCGATATCGTAGCCCTCTCGATGATGCTCTCGACGCAAGTGAAGCGAGGCTGGGAGATTGCCGAGGAGTACCACAAGTGTGGTAAGCTGGTGATGGCAGGCGGCATCTCGTCGATGCTCCATGCCGAGGAGATGGTGAACCATGTCGATAGCCTCTTCCTGGGGGAGAGCGAAGGTCGCATGGATGACGTGATGCAGGATTTCCTGAGAGGACAGCTGAAGAAAGTCTATAACTTCATGGGGCAGCTGCCGCCGATAGAATCGGTGGGCAAGTGCCGCCGTGACCTCTACAAGCGTGAGCTCTACAACCACAAAGGCGTGCAGATGGTGGACCTCTTCCACGCCTCGCGCGGCTGCCGGTTCAGCTGTTATCCCTGTGCCGTCAGCTATCTGGGCGGCCGTCAGTTCCGTCCGCGCCCCATTGACAAGGTGGTCGAGGACATGGCGTCCATCGACAACAATCGCCTCTTCATCGTGGATAACTCCCTCGCACAAAACAAGGAATGGGAGAAGGAACTCTTCCGCGCCATCGCCCCGCTGAAGAAGAAATGGATCAGTCATACCATCGAGGACGACGAGGAAGTGCTGTCGCTGGCCTACGACGCTGGCGCATGGTATGTCTATCAGGCGGTCTATGACACCAGCGATTATATTAAGGAACGCGTGAAGCGCTACCACGACCATGGTATCGGTGTGGAAGGAACCATTCTCTTAGGGCTGGACAACCAGACGGAGGACGACTGCAAGCGCTTGATCGATTTCCTCGGTGAAATCGACCTCGACCTGGCAGAATTCACCATCCTGACACCATTCCCCCATACGAAGACTTACGACGACCTGCTGCGCCAGGGACGTATCTTCGACTTCGACTGGAACCATTACAACGCGGGACAGGTGGTATTCCAACCCAAGCAGATGACGCCCGAGGCATTGCAGAATGTCTATGATTATGCGTGGAAGTCGTTCTACAAGGACGAGACACAGGAACAGAAGATGTTCAATCTCTTCTGCAAAGTGGCGCTGCGCGAGATGGAGGAAGGAACCTATCGTCAGCGTGACCGCAAGTTGATGAACCAGAGCTTCGGACGCCGCGTGGATCGCACGAAGCGCAATGTTAACATATAAGCTTATATGTCCTATAAGAAACAATGAAAGTTCCCAAAGAATACTACGACGAGATATTCCCTTTCCTGGGACAATGGGATATGCCCTCTTCGTGCGGCCTGAAGGTACGGCAGCATGAGGGTCACACCTATGTTATTGTGACGGAGCTGTACCAGGAGAACCCCGGCACGAGCATCACCTATGCGGGGCGCTCGCTGGCGGAGCAGGTCTGCCGAGCCAAGGGATTTAACCTCGCGGACATCACCTATATCGAGTGCGCCCCTGACACGAACTCCAAACTCTCATTTTACGATGAGGAGTATTTCGTGGTTGATTTCGACGCTGACCCTCAACATAAGTACCATCAGCTCTCTGCTGAGGAAGTGAAGCAAATCCTCGAAGCCTGAACCAATTCTTCACTCTTCATTCTTCATTAAAATGGTTTACGTCCTCGCCGATAACATCACATCGCCTCTTGGCATGACCACGCAGGAGAACTACGCGGCCTTGAAGGCTGGACGTTCTGCCTTGCGCCGTTATGAGGGTGCGCTGGGTGTGCCGGAGCCCTTCACGGCTTCGCTCTTCAGCGAGGAGCAGAAGGATGCAATGGCGCAAGAGGGGCTGACGCGTTTCGAGGCGTTGGCGGTACATTCCATCCGTCAGGCATTGGCGCAGACCAACATCGATGTCACGCAGTCGAATGTCGTTTTCATCCTCAGCACCACGAAAGGCAATATAGAGTTGTTGTCAGAGGGCATCCAGTCGCCCTCTGACATCTCTCCCGCTACCGCTGCACAGCATATCGCCGATGCGATAGGCGTAAGCACCAAGCCCATAGTAGTCTGCAATGCATGCATCTCAGGGGTCGCTGCCATCATACTGGCATCACGTTTGCTGGAAGGCGGCTTTTATGATGAGGCCATCGTTTGCGGCGCTGACGTGCAGAACACATTCACGGTGTCTGGCTTCCAGTCGCTAAAGGCGGTCTCCGAGGAGGCTTGTAAGCCCTTCGACATGGAACGGACGGGACTGAACTTGGGCGAGGCAGCTGCTACGCTGATGCTCAGTCGTGAGCCCAAGAGTGCGCAGGGCTGGTGCATCGAGACCGCTGCGATTCGTAACGATGGGTTTCACATCAGCTCACCGTCGAAGAATGGCGATGGGGCAAGGGCTGCTTTGCAGGCTATAGATGCCAGCGCCGTTGCGGATAGCCTAGCGTTCATCAATGCTCACGGCACCGCCACGATGTTCAACGACCAAATGGAATCGGTGGCCATCGCGCAGTCGGGGCTGTCGAAGGTCCCCGTGAATGCATTAAAAGGGTATTATGGTCACACCTTGGGCGCCGCAGGCCTCTTGGAGACGGTAGCATCGATGGCTTCCGCAGAAGATGGTTGCATCCTTGCCACGCGTGGGTTCGAAGAGCTGGGCGTCTCGGGTAGAATCAATATCTCCAACGAGAACCGTACGACCGACAAGCAGCGTTTCGTCAAGATGATCTCAGGCTTCGGAGGAGGCAATGCTGCGATACTGTGCTCTAAAGGAGACAGTGGCTGTGTAGCTAGCCGAGCTAGCTACACAGCCACTGTCTCCCATCATATTCAATTAACACCTCGGTCACTCATCATCGATGGGAAGGAGGTGGAGAGGGATTGTCAGCTGACAGACCTTTATAAACGATATGTCGGCGACTATCCCAAGTTCTACAAGATGGATGGTTTGAGCCGTCTGGGCTTCCTCGCCTCAGAGCTGTTGCTGCAAGCAGAGGGTAGGGGAGAGGCTGAAGAGGTCTCTGCTGACAGTGCTGTCATCCTCTTCAACCATTCTTCATCGGTCGATGCCGACGTGAAGTTTCAAGCCTCCATTGCCGATCCCAATAACTTCTTCGCCAGCCCCTCCGTCTTCGTCTATACGCTCCCCAATATCGTCACGGGCGAGATTGCCATCCGCAACCACTATCATGGCGAAACCTCGTTCTTTGTTCTTCCCGAGCGCGATGAAAGACTGATGCAGCAGATCATCGAGGCTTCCTGCCGCGATACTGCTACACGCAGCATGATGGCTGGCTGGGTAGATTATGTGGATGAGCAGCACTACGAGGCCCATCTCCAGTTGCTGTCCCGCCAGCAGGATCTGGCATCTCATTCGTTGTAAAAAGAAAAAGAACCATGTGGAAAATCATACCATACGCTGTGTTGCAGAGCCTTCTCCTCGTGGGAGGACAGGTGTTCTTGAAGTTTGCCATGATGCGGACGCTGCCGTTCGCCTGGACGAAGACGTTCTGGGTTAGTCTCCTGACCAACTGGCACTTCGCCGCCTGCGGCCTCTTCTTCGGCGCTGCCTCGCTGCTGTGGATGTACATCGTGAAAGTGTTCCCCTTCAGCATGGCTTACCCGATGGTCAGCCTCAGCTATGTTTTCGGTATGTTCGCTGCCATCCTCATCTTCCACGAGGAGGTGTCGGTCATGAAATGGGTCGGCGTGGGATGTATCATGTTGGGATGTTTGTTGATTGCTAAGTGAAAATGAAAAATATATCTTATATCTTATATTTTATATTTGCTGCCCTTTTCGCTCCCATGACAGCGGTGGCACAGTCTGAGGCGCAAATCCGCCAGCAGATCAATCAGGCGGCTTCGCAGATGAAGACGATGCAGTGTGACTTCGTGCAGACCAAGCACCTGAAGATGCTCAACGACAAGATGGTGGCCAAAGGCAGGATGTACTACCGACAAGGCAACCAGCTGCGATGGGAATATGTCACGCCCTATGCCTACACTTTCATCCTCAATAATAACAAGGTGCTGCTGAAGAACAGCCAGCGCAATGATGTCATCGACGTGAACCAGAACAAGGTTTTCAAGGAGATAGCCCGCATTATGATGAACAGCGTCGTGGGCAAATGCTTGGCCGATGAGAAGGATTTCAAGACGCAGATCTCCACCGTTGGTCAGGAATGGGTGGCTACGCTGCAGCCTCTACGCAAGGACATGAAACAGATGTTCCAGCAGATCATCCTGCACTTCGACCGTAAGCAGGCGGTGGTAGCGGTGGTGGAACTGCTGGAGAAGAATGGCGACCGCACGGTCATTGAACTCAAGGATATACACAAGAATGAGCCCATTTCATCGGATATTTTCTCTGTGGATTAGCCTGCTCTTCCTTTTCAGCCATGGGCTGTGGGCACAGGCGAAATTCCCCTCTGTAGAGGGCGAACGGGCTCGCTATGCCGTATATATTGAGCTACCGCGCAGCTACATCAGCGGTGTGTGCATCCTGCTGCACGACGGCACCGAGGTCAAAGGTAGCCTCTTCAACGAATTCGGCATCTCGGCCATGGACTTTGTCTATCGGCCAAAGAAGGACAAGGTCAAACTGCTCTCCGTGCAGAAGATGCTCGACAAATGGTACATCCGCAAGCGCCTGAAGCGCGACCTGCGAGAACTCATCCATGTGCTCCAGCAAGGCGGTAGCCGTTATGTGGATGAGAAGTACCATATCACATTCCAGTTCAACCCGATGGAAACGGAGGAGTGAGCGTTAATCAACAGGGTTATCAAGTGATGGACGAACGAAATCAACAGAAACAGCTCTTACGCGCGCGTGGCATATGCGTGGTTATCCCGACCTACAACAACGCCGGGACGATTGTGCAAGTGGCGCAATCTACGCTGGCGTTCTGCGATGATGTCATCGTGGTCAACGACGGTTCCACGGATGCGACGACGTCCTTGCTCCAAGATCTTGAGGGCATCACGTTGGTACACTACACGAGAAACCGCGGCAAGGGCTATGCTTTGCGACAGGGTTTCCAAAAGGCTCGTGAACTGGGCTTCGCCTATGCCATCACGTTGGATGCCGACGGCCAGCACTACCCCGAGCATATCGCCGACTTCCTGCGAGCCAATCAGGAGCATCCCGGCGCACTCATCATAGGCAGTCGCAAGCTGGAGGGCATCCAGAGGTCCAAAGGTAGTGACTTTGCCAACGCCTTCTCTAACTTCTGGTTCTGGGTGCAGACGGGGCGTCGGCTTTCCGACACGCAGACAGGCTACCGCCTCTATCCCATAAAGAAGCTGCATGGGCTCGCACTTCTCACATCGCGTTACGAAGCTGAGTTGGAGTTGCTGGTCTTCTCCTCGTGGCATGGCGTGGAGCTGGTGGAGATTCCCATAGAGGTTTATTACCCACCGATGGAGGAACGCGTCAGCCATTTCCGTCCGGCTGCGGACTTCACGCGCATTAGCATCCTTAACACCGTGTTGTGTTTCCTGGCTGTGGTCTATGGGCTGCCCCTGCGACTGCTGCGTTTCCTGGGAGTCTGGGGGCGAACCCTCTTCTCCTTGTTGTTCTTCCTCGTGGCTTGGGTGCTGGTGATGCCCTTCATGTGGCTGGATGTGAAGATAATGCCCTTTGCGCAGGAGACGAAACGCGAGCATGTCCGTCAGATGATGTCGGGGTTCGCACGCCTCGTGATGATGTATATGGGCATCCCGGGCACTCGCTTTTCTTACAAGAAGCCTGAGAACCTCTCCTTCGACCAACCGCGCATCGTTATCTGCAACCACCAGTCGCATCTGGACTTGATGTGCCAACTCGTCTTCAGCCATAAGCTCACCTTCCTGACCAACGATTGGGTCTGGAACAGTCCCCTCTATGGTTTTCTTATCCATCAGGCCGAGTACTACCCTGTCTCCGAGGGCCTCGAGGAGATGTTGCCCAAGTTGCGGTCGCTTGTGGAGCGCGGCTACAGCATCTGCGTATTCCCCGAAGGTACCCGCTCCAAGGACTGTCGCATCGGACGTTTCCATCAGGGCGCTTTTTACTTAGCCGAACAAATGGGACTGGAAGTGCTGCCAATGTACTTGTATGGGCCAGGTAGGGTTCTGCCTAAGAAAACATACCACCTGAACAAAGGTCCTGTCTATATCGAGGTCGGAGAGCCCATCACCCAATCCCAGCTTCTGGCAATGGGCGACCACCGCCAGCAGGCTTCGCACATGCGGCGGCATTACCTGCAGCATTACGCAGAAATCTGTAACAGAATAGAGCAGGAGGTATAATCATTCGTCATTCATCATCATGTCTAAAGTAGTCATCATAGGTAGCGGCCTCGGCGGTCTTTCCACGGGAGTGATTCTCGCCCGTGAGGGGTATCAGGTGACCATCCTGGAGCAAGAAGCTCAGATAGGCGGTTGCCTGCAATGCTTCACACGTCGTGGTGTGAAGTTCGAGACAGGGATGCATTTCATCGGTAGCGCACGTAAGGGGCAGACCCTTGACCGTCTGCTACGCTTCCTCGGTGTGACAGATGACATTCGGCTTGGCGAGTTGGACAAAGACGCCTATGATATTGTACGCATCGGCAATGATGAATACAGATTCCCGAACGGACGAGAGGCCTTTATTCGTCAGATGACGGAATATTTCCCCCATGAACACGAGGGGATTGTTAAATATATGAACTGTGTAGAGCGCGTCGCCAACGCCTCTAGCCTGCATACACTCAGTCTGGAGAATGCCGACAGCGCCATCAGTACGGAATACCAGTTGCGGAGCATCAACGAAGTCGTGGAAGGTCTCATTACCGATGGACGCCTGCGTCAGGTACTGGTCGGTAACCTGCCACTCTATGCTGCCCGCTATGGTCGTACCCCCTTCTCGACACACGCATTCATCGTCGATTTCTACAATCAAAGCAGCTTCCGTGTTGTAGGCGGCAGCGATGCCATTGGTGTCTCCTTGCACAAGACGCTGCAACGCTATGGTGGTACGGTTCTCACGCGTGCCCAAGTCAACAAGATACAATCTTCCGATGACCACGTCACAGGTGTCTCCACTACCGACGGCCGTTTCTTCCCTGCCGATATGGTCATCAGCGCTATTCACCCAGTTCCCACGCTGGCGATGACCGACAGCCCACTTATCCGCAAGGCGTTCCGCAATCGGATGCAGCAGCTGCCCAATACCATCGGCATCTTTTCCGTCTATCTTGATTTCAAGAAGGGCGCGATGCCCTACATGAACAGCAACTACTACTGTTATCCCAACGTCTCGCCTTGGGACTGCGAAGACTATACCCAGACCGATTGGCCACGCGGCTATCTCTATATGCATTTCTGCCACGAGTCACAGCCGCGCTATGCCAAAGCGGGTGTCATCCTCAGCTATATGCGTTTCGAAGAGATGCTGCCGTGGCTGGGGACAACCGTGGGACACCGCGGCGCTGACTACGAAGCCTTCAAGCAGCAACATGCTGAGCGTCTGTTGGAGGTTGTGGAGCATGACCATCCTGGCCTGCGCGACAGCATTGCACACTACTATACCTCCACTCCCCTTACCTATCTCGACTATACGGGAACGCCCGGGGGCAGTGCATATGGTATCGCCCGCGACATTACGCTGGGGATGTCCTGCCATGTGCCCCAGCGCACGAAGTTGCCGGGGCTCTATCTCACAGGACAGAACATTAATTCCCATGGTATCCTCGGTGTGCTCGTGGGATCTATTGTCACCTGTTCCGACATCCTCGGCACAGCATACCTCTATCAAAAGATAAAAGACGCAAACCAATGAAAAGTGCAGTCATCATAGGAGGCGGCTTCGGCGGTCTTACAACGGGAGCGTTATTGGCGCGCGAAGGCATGGACGTTACCGTCATCGAGAAGAACCAGAACATCGGCGGCGGTCTGCAGAGCTTCCGTCGCGATGGCATCGACTTTGAGACAGGGATGCATATTCTTGGTGGTTTCACCGAGGGCGATTCCGTCTATCGCATCTTCGATTACATCGGCATCATGGACCGTCTGCAACTGAAACGCAGCGATGCCGACTGCATGGATCAGATCACCTATCTCGCCGATGGCATCACCTATCGCATCCCACAGGGACGTGATGCCTTTCGCGAGGCCCTCTGTCGCTACTTCCCAGCCGAGGAGGCGGGCATCACAGCGTATGTCGATGCATGTTATATGTTGGCCGATGAAGTGGAGATTTTCAACCTGCGTCCCACGGACAGCTTCTTCAAGGTCCACTCCGAACGCTTCATGCAACCCGCCGACGAATTTATCGCTGACTATGTCAGAGACCCACGTCTGCGGGATCTGTTAGCCTACATGAATCCTATGTATGGCGGCGTACGTCACCAGACCCCCGCCTACATCCACGCCCTCATCAATGTGCTCTATATCAACGGACAGTTCCATTTCATCGGGCGCAGCCAGCACATGGCCGAGGAACTGGCGCGCGTCATCCGTGAACATGGCGGGCGCGTCCTTACAGGTGATGCTGTCACGGCTGTGGAGGTGCAGGACAAACGTGCCACCGCCGTCAGAACGGCTCATGGCGGATGTTTCACGGCAGACTACGTCATCAATACGCTGCACCCGCAACGCCTCTTCTCCCTTCTCCCTGAGGGGACCCTTCCAAAAGCGTATGTCACACGTCTCAATGAAGCACCTCTCACCTACTCGGCCTTCATACTGTACATCGTCTTCAAGCCGGAGACGTTCCCCTATATCAACCACACCTGCTACCTGCAGGATGACTACGGTCTCGTGTGGAACCATGCCGAGTATGACGCTGGCACCTGGCCTCGCGGCATGATGTATATCACCCCGCCGACAGAAGACCAGGGGCCATGGGCACAGCGCATGACTGTCAACTGCATTATGCCTTGGTCACAGGTTGAACGGTGGGCAGACACTCGTGTCGGACATCGTGGCGACGACTACGAGGCTTGGAAACAAGTACAGGCCGAACGCATCATTGATAAGATGGGGCAACTCTATCCCGGCTTCCGTGACAAAGTAAAGACCTACATCGCCGCCTCGCCCCTCACCATCCGTGACTACTACGGTTCACCCTGCGGAGCACTCTACGGCTACCAAAAAGATGCCCATGACCCTGCTCGCACAATGGTGATGCCCGTCACCAAAATCCCCAACCTGCTGCTCTCAGGGCAGTGCGTCAACCTGCACGGCATCTGCGGAGTGCCCCTCACAGCCATCAACACTGCCGAAGTCATCTTCGGTGTCAACTACATCGTCAATCGAATCAACACATGCAACGAATCCTGACCATCCTCCTCGCATTCACCTTCGCCGCGATGCTCAATGCCCAGTCTGCTGTCAACATCTGGGAGGGCACCGCATGCAAGAAGGTGATGCTCACGCCATACCTGACCCAGGGTAAGCCGCACATGGCTGTCATCGTGTGTCCGGGCGGCAGCTATTTCTGGCACGACATAGAGATCGAAGGCTACGGCGTGGCCGAGTGGTTGCAACGTAACGGCATCTCGGCTTTTGTGCTCAACTATCGCACGGCCTACGTCCCAGCTTTTATCACGCGCTATCGCATCCTCTTTCGTGGCAATCGCTATCCCGATCCGCAGGATGACCTCCTGCAGGCTGTCCGCTATGTCCGCGCTCATGCTGCGGAGTATGGCATCGACCCTAAGCGTTTGGGCGCAATGGGCTTCTCTGCTGGCGGACATCTGGTGATGTCGGGCGCCGAGTGGTTTACGGGCGAGGATCGTCTGGCCTTCTCGGCACCCATATACCCGGTGGTGACGATGACACACCCGTGTGTTCACAAGCGTTCGCGTCGTGGTCTCATGGGCGAATCCAAGAAACGCAACAAAGCCCTGCGTGAGCAGCTCTCTCTAGAGAAACATGTCCCGGCCGACTGCCCACCCATCTTCCTCGTGAACTGTGTTGACGACCCCATCGTCGATTATCGTAACTCCGAACTGTTGGACTCGGCCCTCACAGCACAAAGCATTCCCCATCGCTACATTCAGTACCGAACAGGCGGTCATGGCTTCGGAGCCAGCGACACCAAGGGTACGGCCGAGTGCCGTCAATGGCGCGAGGAGTTCCTCAACTGGATTAAGCAATATTGAAAGCAAAAATAATATGATCAAGCACCCGAAATTCGACGACATTCGTCCCTACTACGAAGAAGAGATACCCGCTGCCATGCAGCGCATCGCCCACAGCGATGCCTTTCCCCTACTGGCCTCCTTTGTCTTTCCTGATATGCCGCTGGCCGAGGTGCGTAAGAAGGTGGAGGGTTTCCAGACTACCCACGACTTCCAGCACGGCGTCATGTACTATGTCAACGAACAGATTATCGCACGTAGTATCACGGAGTTCTCCTGCTCGGGCCTCGAACGTCTCAACCCCGGCAAACGCTATCTCTTTGTCTCCAACCATCGCGATATCATGCTGGATGCCAGCCTCCTTCAGAACCATCTGGTAGATGGTGGCTTTGAGACCACAGAGATCACCTTCGGTGCCAACCTGATGGTGAATCCGCTGGTCGTGGATATCGGCAAGAGCAACAAGATGTTCAAGGTGGAGCGCCCGGGCGGCAGTATCAAGGACTTCTATCGTAGCTCGCTCCATCTCTCAGAGTACATCCGCTGGACGATTACTGAGAAGCACGAGTCTGTGTGGATTGCACAGCGCAATGGTCGCACAAAGAACGGCATAGACACCACTGACCAGGGTATCATCAAGATGTTCTGCATGAGCGAACCGCATGACAAGATCAAGGCGCTGGCTGACCTGAACATTGTGCCTGTGGCAGTTTCCTACGAGTGGGAGTCCTGCGACATACTCAAGGCGCTGGAGCTTTATGAGTCGCAATACACGCGCTACACCAAGAAACCTGGAGAGGACCTCAACAGTATCCTCACAGGCATCCTTGAGCCCAAGGGTCGCGTGCATTTCGAGCTTTGCAAACCTATCTCTGTACCCGAACTCTCCGCCTTCGAGAACCAGACCAACAACGAGTACCACAAGTCCGTTGCCAAGCTCCTCGATCGCCGCATCAACGCTGCCTACCGCCTGTACCCCAATAACTACATTGCCCACGACTTGCTCTACGGCAATGAGAAGTACAAGTCGATGTACACGCGCGAGCAGTACGATGCCTTCGTGCAGCGTCTCGCGGAGCTCGACCGCTACGACACCTGCGACCTGGAGCGCTTGAAGGAGATCTTCATCGGCATCTATGCGAATCCCGTTGATAACCAATAAAGCGTAAGAGGGGGCATGACGACGTGGATTGTGACCATCTATGAGGCAATGAGGCGGCACCGTGTGCTCAGCCTCCTCTCGGCTATTCTGCTGACCGGGCTGCTTGCGCTCTTGGTGATGCGTCAGACCTACAAGGAGGACATCTCCGACTTCCTGCCTTTAAGCGACAAATACAGCAAAGCACTGCGCGTCTATCAGGGCATCTCTGGGGCCAACCGCGTCATCGCCATCTTCTCGCAGCGGGAGGGCGCAGTGAAAGACCCTGACGCCATCACCGATGCCATCGACCGCTTCACCTCGCTCCTCGAGGAGCGCGACAGCGTCGGCCATGTGAAGGATGTCATGAGCCAAATTGACTTGGAGACCTTCACCGAGGTCTCGGAGTGGGTCTATGCACACATTCCTTACTTCCTCACCCCCGAGGACTACGTCCGCTTCGACAGCCTCCTGGCGGATGACGCCTACATCCCTGAGCAGTTGGCCCGCGACAAGCAGATGTTGCTCTTCCCCGTCTCGGGGCTCCTCTCCGACAACCTGCAGCGCGACCCGCTGAATCTCTTCACGCCCGTCGTGGCGCAGCTCCAAGGCGCGCAGGGTGCCGTTAACTACGAGAACTACGAAGGCTACATATTCTCGCCTGATATGCGTCGTGCGATGGTCATGATGAATTCGCCGCATGGGGCCAGCGAGACCGAGAAGAACGCCGCTCTCGTCGATTTCCTTCAGGGGTGTGCCGACGAAGTCATTGCAGACGCCCCCGATATTGAGATTCACCTGACAGGAGGTCCTGTCATCGCTGTGGGCAATGCCCGGCAGATCAAGACAGACAGCCTTCTCTCCGTAGGCATCGCCATCGTGCTGATTGTGGCGCTGCTGCTCTGGGTGTTCCGTCGCGTGTGGAACCTCATGCTCATCGTTCTCTCTATCGCCTGGGGCTGGCTTTTCGCGATGGGCGCGCTGGCAGTGATCCATGACAGCGTCTCGGTCATCGTCATCGGAATCTCGTCGGTCATCCTAGGCATTGCTGTCAACTATCCCCTTCATCTCATCGCCCATCTCCAGCACACGCCCGATATGCGTTCGGCGCTTAAGGAGATTGTCATGCCGCTCGTCGTGGGAAACATCACCACCGTTGGAGCTTTCCTGGCCCTCGTGCCGCTGCAATCCACGGCCCTTCGTGACCTGGGGCTCTTTAGTGCCCTTCTCCTCATCGGAACCATCCTCTTCGTGCTGCTCTATCTGCCGCATTTGGTGCGTCAGAATTACGAATTACGAATGACGAATGATGAATCATTCGCTCCTCAATCATCACCCCTCAATCATCACTCCCCACTCGTCATTCGTCATTCATCATTCGTCGTTTTACTAACCCTCCACACCCTCATCCTTGGCTACTTCAGCTTCCAGACTTCCTTCGACCCCAATATCAGCCACATCAACTATATGACCGCTGAGCAGAAGGCGGATATGGTGTACTTCCAGGAGGTGATGGCGCAGGCCACGACAGCGCAGACCGTTTATGTCGTCGCAGAGGACAGCACATGGGACGGGGCAATGGAACATAGCCGACAGTTGCAAGCCGCGCTGCAACGACTCCATACAGACAGCCTCGTCGCACAACTGCAAAGTTGCCACCACTTCCTTGCCTCGCGTGAAGAGCAGGCTCGTCGACTGGCACAGTGGAACGCGTTCGTTCATCAGTACGGAGCCCAACTCGAAGCCTCCATCCGCTCGGCATCAGCTGCCGAAGGTTTCTCGTCGGACACCTTCGAACCCTTCTTCCGCCTCCTTCACGCTTCCTTCGAACCGCAGGAACCCGCCTTCTTCGAACGCCTGACCTCGACCGTCTTCGCCTCGAATGTCGTGACAGACAGCACGCACCACAGCTGGCAGGTTGTCAGCGTCCTGAAGACCGACAGCGCTCATCTTGATCGCGTCATCGCAGAGGCCGAAGCCCACGATCCTTCTGTCTATGCCTTCGACATTAGCGGCATGAATTCATTGATTGCTACACGCCTCTCCGATGACTTCAACTACATCGGCTGGGCCTGCGGTTTGATTGTCTTCTTCTTCCTCTGGCTGTCGCTGGGCAGCGTCGAGCTGGCCCTGCTCTCCTTCCTGCCGATGGCGGTCAGCTGGATCTGGATTCTGGGGATCATGGCCATCCTCGGTATCCAGTTCAACGTGGTCAACGTCATCCTTGCCACCTTCATCTTTGGTCAGGGTGATGACTACACCATCTTCATGACCGAGGGCAGCCAGTACGAGTACACCTATGGCAAGAAGATGCTGGCTTCCTACCGCCAGAGCATCATCCTCTCGGCCCTCATCATGTTCATTGGCATCGGCACGCTCATCTTCGCCAAGCATCCGGCACTCCACTCGCTGGCCGAAGTCACCATCGTGGGAATGCTCTCCGTCGTTCTCACGGCCTGCCTCTTCCCGCCCTTCATCTTCCGCTGGCTCATCTACAAAGATGGTCGCCTGCGCCGCCAGCCCCTCACCCTCCGCAACATCATTCATCATTCCCTTCTCCCCGCCCTCGCTCGGCCCGAAGGGAGGCTTGACACTTCAAGAACAGGGGAGGGGGCGGGACTTGCCCTTGCTATCGTCCGCTCCCGCTACCGCTATCGTACACAGGAAGTCCTTCAGCCGGTACGTCGGCGCATGCGTCAGACCCACGACTACGCATCATTTACCAGCAATGATGCTCTATCACAGGCCAAGACCTGCCTCGTCTGGAACAGCCACGAGGGCGAACTGCCCTTGCTGCTGGCACTGACCTATCCCGCGCTCCACGTCTATGCCATTGCCGAAGACGAAGAGATGGCCACCGTCACACGCCTGGCCGCAGAGGGACTGGCAGAAAACCTCGAAGTACTCACTAAAACAGAATTCAAAACATACGTCATGGACAAGAAAACCCGAATCCGTCAACTCTTGGAAGACGCGCTGCCTTTGGTAGATTTCGATTCCGACTTCCTCTTCAGCGAACTCGACTCGCTCGGCGTCACCACCATCCTCATGATGTTGGCCGATGAATATGGCATCCACCTCGAGGCCGCCGACGCCACACCCCGTAACCTCCGCAACCTCGATAGCATCGTCGCGATGGTGGAGGGCAAACTGAAAGACAGGTGACAGACCTATGGTGTCTCTCGAATCCTATATTGCACTGAACGCTGAGCGCTATCCTGATCGCATCGCTGTGGTCTGTGGCGATGAGCACTGCACCTATGCCGAGCTCAACCGTCGCATCGATGAGCTCGTTGCAACACTGGCCCCTCCCATGGGAGGGGCTTTGGCCTGCCTCCGCGCTCACGCCTCCATCGAATTCATCGTCAGCTACTTCGCTCTTCATCGCGCCGGCTATGCCGCTGCACCCATGGAGCGTGATATGCCGCATGCTGCCTTCGAGGCGGTGGCGCAGGAGCTAAGTCGTCATCCCATTTCCGAGGGCACTGCTGACGTGCTCTACACCACTGGCACCACAGGAAAGTCCAAGGGCGTGATGATCAGCCATAGCACCATCGTGGCTGATGCCGAGAACCTCATCGCCGGTCAGGGTTTCAGCCACGACCTCACCTTCGTCATCAACGGTCCGCTGAACCACATCGGTAGCCTCTCCAAGATCTACCCCGTGATGATGTTGGGAGGAACAATTGTCATCGTGGATGGCCTGAAGGACCTCAGTACCTTCTTCGATGCCTTCAACACCCATCTGCGCCTGCCTGGTGTGCCTGCGCGCTATGCCACCTTCCTTGTGCCTGCCAGCATCCGCATTCTCGTGCAGTTCAGTGCCGACCGCCTCGCAGCCTTGGCCGATCGCATGGACTTCATAGAGACAGGTGCTGCCGCCATCTCACAAGCAGATATGCAGACACTCTGCCAGCTACTGCCTCGCACACGCCTCTACAACACCTACGCCTCCACCGAGACGGGCATCATCAGCACCTACAACTTTAACGACGGCCATTGCGTGGCAGGATGTCTGGGCCGTCCCATGCCCCACTCTCGCCTCTTCATCACCGAGCAGGGCCTCATCGCCTGTCAGGGCGACACACTCATGACGGGCTACATCGGTGACCCTGAGCGTACTGCCTCTGTCCTGCGCGATGCCACACTCTACACCTCCGACCTGGGTCGCATCGATGACGGAGGAATGTTGCACCTTGCAGGGCGTGAGGATGATGTCATCAACGTTGGAGGCTTTAAGGTCGCGCCGACAGAGGTGGAGGATGCCGCAATGGCCTACCCCGACCTTAAGGACTGCATCTGCATCCCTGTGGAGCACAAGATCACGGGTGTGGCCCTCAAGCTCCTCGTTGTGATGATCGAAGGGAAAACCCTCGACAAGCGCGCACTGGCCCTCCACCTGAAGAGCCGCCTGGAGACCTACAAAGTCCCTCTTCTCTACGAGGCCGTGCCCTCCATCCATCGCACCTTCAACGGCAAGCTCAATCGCAAAGCCTACCTGAATCCAAACACTTGACTTATGACCAAGGACGTAGCATTAGTACTTTCCAGTGGCGGTGCCAGAGGCCTCGCCCACATTGGAGCCATCGAAGAACTCGAGGCTCAGGGTTATCGCATCACCTCTATTGCAGGTTGCTCAATGGGCGCCCTTGTGGCGGGTGTATATGCTGCAGGAAAATTAGAAGAATTCCGCGAGTGGATGCAGTCGGTGGATCGGCGGAAGATGTTGGAGCTTACAGATTTCTCGCTGAGCCTTAACCACTTTGCCAAGGGCACTCGTATCATTGAAGCCATCATGGATTTTGTGCCAGATATGCCTATCGAGCAGTTACCAATACCCTATTGTGCAGTAGCTACCGACTGGAAGGCTGGACGCGAAGTGGTCTTCCGCAAGGGCAGTCTCTTTGAGGCCATCCGTGCGTCCATTTCGCTGCCTGCGTTCTATGAGCCCGTAAGGCGCGATGGTATGATTCTCGTTGATGGCGGCGTGATGAATCCGATTCCCCTGAACCGTGTCGTTCGAAAAAAAAGCGACATCTTAGTGGGCGTGGATGTGAGCGGCCACGACTACAAAGCACAGTGGGAAGAGAAGGAAGCTTTGGTTGAACGCCGGAGGCACAGCGCCTCGTTGTCGCAGCAACTCCTGAACAAGCTACGTCCTGACAATATCGAGTTTAACCACTACACCATGCTCTCGCGTGTTAGTTCCCTAATGATCCGTCAGAACTCCATCCTCATGGCGCAACTAATGAAACCCGATGTCCTTGTAGATATTCAGATGAGCCGCTATGGTACCTTTGACTACGATAAATCAGAGAAACTTATTGCCATTGGTCGCCAAAAAACTTATAAGGCTCTTGCAGATTTCGCAGCCTCGTTCAATACATAATTATTAAATTGTTTGAGAAAATGGCACTAAACTATATTTGGATAGCATTCTTTATCATCGCCGTGGCCGTCGCGACGGTGAAACTCGTGTTCTTTGGCAATGTTGAAGTCTTCCCTGCCATCATGAATGGTGTGATGGATGCTGCGAAGAACGGCTTTGAGATTTCGCTGGGCCTCACGGCAGTGCTCTCTTTGTGGATGGGCATCATGAAAGTGGGTGAACAGGGCGGCGTGGTCAACATGCTGGCACGCTGGCTGGGACCGCTGTTCCGCTGCCTCTTCCCAGAGATTCCTGAAGGACATCCCGTGGTGGGCAATATTTTCATGAACCTCTCAGCGAATATGCTGGGACTGGACAATGCTGCCACCCCGTTGGGCCTGAAGGCGATGGAAGGCCTTCAGGAATTAAACCCGCGAAAAGACACGGCATCCAACTCGATGATTATGTTCCTTGTGATGAACACGGCAGGGTTGACGATAGTGCCTGTTAGCATCTTTGCCTACCGTGCCTCGATGGGTGCATCCGAGCCTACGGACATCTTCATCCCTATCCTGCTTGCGACACTTATCTCCATGGTCGTGGGCGTTGCCATCACGGGTGCCATCCAGCGCATCAACCTATGGAATCGTCCTGTGCTCATCACACTGGCGGTCTTTGCGCTTATTGTGGCTGGTATGGCATGGGCTGCGAAAACGCTGTCACAGACGCAGATGGGCGTGTTCTCAGCCAATGTGGCGGACATCGTACTGCTGGCTATCATCGTGGCGTTTATACTCGCGGGTGTGCGCAAACATATCAATGTGTACGACGCGTTCATCGAAGGTGCCAAAGGTGGTTTCTCGACGGCTGTGAGCATTATCCCGTATCTCATTGCCATCCTCGTGGGCATTGCGGCCTTCAGGGCTTCGGGTGCAATGGACTGGTTGCTGGAGGGCATCGGGTGGGTCGTTGAGGCTTGTGGCGGTAACGCTGATATCACAGGGGCGCTACCTACCGCGTTCATGAAGCCCCTCAGCGGCAGTGGCGCGCGCGGAATGATGTTAGAATGTATGCAGACCTACGGTCCCGACTCGTTTGCTGGGCGCCTCTCCTGCATCTTCCAGGGCAGCACAGACACCACGTTCTATATCCTCGCCGTCTATTTCGGTAGTGTCGGCATCCGCAACACGCGTTATGCCCTACCTTGCGGCCTTGCAGCCGACCTGGCCTCTGTCATCGCTGCCATCATTGTCGCCAACCTGTTCTTTGGATAAGACAGCCATTTAAAAAGCCAACGACTTCATTCTTTGGTTGGCTGAGTTTCTCGGCAAGAAACGTAGATCTCCCGTCCGTGTCGTTCGTATTTCACGACGGGAAACACAGATTTCTCGGAGAAGATTTGTTTATGCATCGTAATCTTCCTAGCTTTGCACCGCATTCTTAAGGCGAAGTCTATGCGCCTTGTAACAGTTTACTCCGCGGTCTGTTATCAGACATCACACATCATAACTCATTCGTCCTCCTTATGCCTTACTACTACAAACGCGAGATCAACGACCTGAACGGAACAGGGAAGAAAGCCTTCCGCTACGAAATCCGTTCCGAAGGCAACGTCACCCTGAGAAACTTAGCCTACGAAGTACACAAACGCTATCGTGCTCTCGGTGAAGGCGAAGCAGAGGGTATCGTAGCCACTTTCCTGGATGCCATCAAGGAAGCGCTGTCGGAAGGGCGCAGTGTGACACTCGACGACTTCGGCACCTTCACACTCGGCATTGGTCTGAAGAACGAGGACACGATGGTGACCACGAGTGACGACGACGCTCCCGGCAGTGAGCCCAATGCCCGCAGCATTGGAGTCAAGGCCGTACATTTCCGTGCCAGCAAGCGCCTTGTCAGCGACATCAACTCGCGGTGCCGCCACAACTTATATCGTGAGCCGGGCGGCACGGCACATCTCCATCGCACACAGCTCACGCGTGAGGAGCGCATAGAGCTTGCCGTGGCGTTCATCAATGACCACAGTTTCATGCGACTCGGCGATTATGCCGCCCTCGTCCACATCTCACGAGCCATGGCCAGCCGCGACCTCCAGGACTTCGTCCGCGACCCTGCCGTCCCCATCACCACCGACGGTGTCCGCAGCCATAAAATCTACGTTGCGGTTAGATAGGCTTAGTCTCGGATTCGAAAAGTGTATCCTAAACGGAGGACAAGGCCGCGTGTGTGGCCACCAATTGTCCATGCTTCAATTTCGTTGTAAGAAATCGCCCATTCCATCGAGATTGCAATCCGATAGAATGGGCGATAATATATGGCTGCTAGATTGACGTTACGCGTCGATGTTGGCGTAGTTGGCGTTCTTCTCGATGAACTCGCGGCGGGGGGCCACATCTTCACCCATGAGCATGGAGAATACGTAGTCGGCACCTGCGGCATCCTCGATGGTCACTTGCTTCAGCAGACGCGTCTCGGGATTCATAGTGGTCTCCCATAGCTGCTCGGGGTTCATCTCGCCCAGACCTTTGTAGCGCTGCGTATAGACACCCTGCTCCTGACCGTCGTTGTATTTGAGCAGGAACTGCAGACGTTGCTGGTCGTTGTAGCAATACTCCTCGATCTTACCCTTCTTGCAGCGGTAGAGTGGGGGAGTGGCGATAAAGAGGTGCCCATTCTGGATAAGCTCGGGCATATAGCGGTAGAAGAGGGTCATCAGGAGGGTGTCGATGTGGTAGCCATCGACGTCGGCGTCGGTCATGATGACCACCTTGTGGTAGCGTAGCTTGTCGTAGTTGGCTTCCTTGCTGTCCTCGCCAAGGCCGTAGCGCACGCCGAGCGCCTGGATGATGTTGTTGACCTCCTCGTGCTCGAAGGCCTTGTGCCACATGACACGCTCGACATTGAAGATCTTACCGCGGATGGGAAGGATGGCCTGGAAGTGGCGGTTGCGGCCCTGCTTGGCGCTGCCGCCTGCAGAGTCACCCTCGACGATAAACATTTCGCAGTTGGCGGGGTCGCGGTCGGAGCAGTCAGCAAGTTTGCCGGGCAGGCCGCCACCACTGAGTGGTGATTTGCGCTGCACGCTCTCGCGTGCCTTACGTGCTGCCACGCGTGCTGTAGCTGCCAGGATAACCTTATCCACGATGAGTTTGGCTTCCTTCGGGTGCTCCTCCAGATAGTTGGTGAGCGCCTCGCCTACGGCCTGCTGCACAGCACCAGCCACCTCGCTGTTGCCGAGCTTGGTCTTGGTCTGTCCCTCGAACTGGGGTTCTGCCACCTTTATGCTGATGACGGCGGTGAGACCCTCGCGGAAGTCTTCACCAGAGATCTCCACCTTATTCTTCTCGAGCTTCTCCAGTTCCTTGGCGCACTGCTCCTCAGCATACTTCTTTAAGGTACGTGTGAGTGCCATACGGAAACCCTGAAGGTGCGTGCCACCCTCGATGGTGTTGATGTTGTTAACGTAGGAGTGGAGGTTCTCGCTGTAGGCCGTGTTATACATGATGGCGCACTCGATGGGGATACCCTGCTTCTCGGTATTCAGGTAGATGACATCGTTGAAGAGGTGAGTGCGGGTGCTGTCAATGTAGCGTACAAACTCCTGTAAGCCATCCTTGCTGTAGAATACATCCTGACGCGTGTTGCCGTCAGCATCGGGGCGCATATCAGTAAGGGTGATTGAAATGCCGGCATTTAGGAATGCCAACTCGCGCATGCGATTCGCTAGAATATCGTATTTGTACTCTGTTGTGATGAAGATGGTGCTATCGGGCCAGAACTGTTGACGTGTACCGCGCAATTCCGTTTCACCCACAACCTTAACATCGTATAAGGGCTTTCCCTTCTCGTATTCTTGCTGGTAGATTTTCCCGTCGCGGAAAACCTGACTGAGCATGTGTGTGGAAAGAGCGTTGACACAACTCACACCCACACCGTGCAGACCGCCGGAAACCTTATAGGAGCCCTTGTCGAACTTACCGCCAGCGTGCAACACCGTCATCACGACTTCTAGGGCGCTCTTGTGCTCTTTCTCGTGCATATCTACGGGGATACCGCGACCGTTGTCTTGCACAGTGATGCTGTTGTCCTCGTTGATGGTCACTTCGATGTGCGTGCAGTAGCCTGCCAGGGCTTCATCGATGGAGTTATCGACGGTTTCATAGACGAGGTGATGCAGACCCTTCTCACTGATATCACCAATATACATGGCGGGGCGCTTACGCACGGCCTCTAGGCCTTCCAGGACTTGGATGTTACTGGCGGAATAGTTCGCGCCGTTCTTGATTTCTTCTTCCATAATAAGTTTGCTGTCCGTTTTGCGTGCAAAGTTAGGAAAAATAGTTTAAAGTTTAAAGTTTAGAGCTTAAAGATTTCCGCGTTTTAACAGCTTTTCACACGCGCACGCACGCGCGCGTGTGAAATAGAAGGATACAACGAAAGAGAACAATGAACCTCACGGCCCATTGTTCTCACTGAAGTATTAATAAAATTGCTATGGACTTGTTTGGACAAATATCCAAACGGAGGATGGAAACATTCTCTTCAAAGGGTCTTATCCAAGTTTTTGGATATGACGAGCAAGCTTAGACTTGAGGTTGGAAGCCTTATTCTTGTGAATGATGTTCACCTTTGCGAGTTTGTCCAGCATCTTCTGGACAACGGGATACTGCTTCTCGGCCTCTGCCTTGTCAGTGGTTGCACGAAGTGTGCGTACGGCAGCGCGCATAGCCTTTGCATAGTAGCGGTTGTGGAGGCGACGCTTCTGCTCCTGACGGATTCTTTTCAGCGATGACTTATGATTTGCCATTTCAATTTACGATTTGACGATTTAGTATTTACGATTTATTGTAGTCCATAGCAGAGTCGAACTGCTCTTTAGAGAATGAAAATCTCTCGTCCTAACCGATAGACGAATGGACCAGTGGCTTATTTTGCGGGTGCAAAGGTACGGCAAAAATCAATACGCGCCAAACTTTTCTTTGAAAAATATCGTGATGACGATGATTTTCGGACTGCAGGAGCCTCTTGTCCGTTGTTTTTTGCTACTTTTGTTCCATCAAATCATTATTTTATTCGTCATTCATCATTCACAAATGCGCAGTCGGGGCATCGTTCTTCATTCCCTACGCTACGGTGATCATCGTATCATCGTTGACATCTTCACTGAGACTGCGGGTGTCGTGCCTTTCATCGTACCGCAATCGCATGGTGGACGTAATGGAATGAAGGCTAGCGTGTGGCAGCCGTTGGCATTGGTGGAGGTGGCTTGGCAACCCGATATAAAAAAGAATCTGCAGCACCCCGTGGAACTATCGCTTTGGCAACCATGGCGGACGCTGACACTGAATCCAAAGAAGATAGCTATAGGTCTGTACCTAAGCGAGTTCTTGTATCATTCCTTGCATCGTGAGCAGGAGAACCGACCGCTCTTCGAGTTTGTGGTGAGTGCCCTATCGTGGTTTGATGAACGCGATGATCAGTTTGTGAATTTCCATATTGTTTTCCTGTTGCATTTGACACGTTTCTTAGGTTTTCTGCCAAATGTGGAGGATTGGGAAGACGGTTGCTTTTTTGACCTTCAGGCTGCATCCTTTACACGCGTGCGCCCGTACCATAAATATTATCTTGAGCCTGAAGAGGCTGCACTTGTTCCCAAATTCCTACGTATGGATGTGCGGTCGATGCGCGCTGTGGGCCTAAACCGTTCTTTGCGTCAACGAGCGTTGGAGATTGTCTCGGAGTTTTATCGACTGCATATCCCTGAATTCCCCGAGAGTCGGAGCTTGGAGGTTTTGGCGGAGGTGTTTGAATAGTCAGCGCAACGTTTCTACAGCCTTGCGGATAGCTTTGTCGTTCTGAGCCTGATGTTGTAAAGCACCACGCTGGTAGTAGTAACGGCTGACAAGTTCCGTCTCCAGATATTGCTGAATGTGTGAACGAAAACGTTCGAGATCCCAGCGCAGGTCGTTGGTTCTCAGTTTCGACTCGAGTCGGTCGAAGTCGTCCTTCACATCGTCGTAGCGTCCTTCGATGCGTGCCACCTGACGGGCCTGGATCAAGGCAGCTACCGAGCGGGCGTTGTAGGTGAAGTCACTTGATGCGATGGCATCCACGAAGGCGGCATAGTCCTCATCGGTAAGAAGGAAATCTGTTGGCGCTCCAATGGTCGGATGGGTGGCAACGAAATGGTTGGCATAGTTGAAGAAGGCATCGGAGTTGTACAGGTCATAGACCATCGCGGGCACGCTATCGACTGCGAGGATGCTGTCGGGGAGAATTCCACCTCCGTCGCGCACTGGACGTCCAAGGCGCGTGTGAAACACTCGTGTTAGACTGTCGGGCAAAGTTGTTGCAGCGCCATCAATGGTCCTATGACGATAGTCATATGCTTGGATGCAACGTCCGGATGGGATGTAGTAACGGGCTGTTGTGATTTTCAGGTGTCCATGATATGGGAGATCGCGGATGCCTTGAACGAGCCCCTTCCCGTACGTGCGTTGCCCGAGGATGGTGGCGCGGTCCAAATCCTGCAGTGCCCCGCTGATAATCTCTGCAGCAGAGGCAGAACCGCCATTCACAAGTACTGCAAGAGGCATTAACGTGTCGATGGGTTCTGCTGGTGTGCGGAACTCGTGACATGTAGAAAGGACCTTGCCACGGGTGGAAACGACAAGGCTGCCGCGTGGTACAAACATTCCCACAATCTCCACAGCTTCCACGACGGCGCCACCGGGATTATCACGTAAATCCAGAATCAGACGCTCCATGCCTTGTTGTTTCAGTTCGGTGATGGCAAAACGGATGTCACGAGAACAATGATCCGTCACACTTGCGAGGTAGAGATAACCGATATGTGCGTCCTCATCAATGATGCCATACCAGGGCACTGCAGGTGTTTGTATTTGACGTCGCGTAATCTTGAAGGCAAGTGGTTTCTTTTCTCCTTCACGCCTCACGCGCAACTCAAAGGTGGTGCCGGGTTCTCCACGCAGGTTCTTGCTCACCTCTGAAGTAGGCCAGCCCTTGACGTCTTTACCATCGATGGTGAGGATTACATCGCCAGCTCGTACGCCAGCCTCTTGTGCGGGACTGCCTTCATAGGGCTCTTCGATGGCTGTTCGGTCCTCCTGCTTGTATGGCCGGATGAGGGCTCCGATGCCGGCATAGCGCCCGGTGGTCATTGTCTTCAACTCGTCCAGATCATCGCCAGGATAGTAAATGGTGAACGGGTCTATCTCGGAAAGCATCCCGTCAATGGCCCAGCGTACGGCGGTATCTGCGGAGAGTGTATCCACATAGTACATATCCAGCTGACGATAGATGTCTGCGAACACTTCCAGATTACGGCTGATGTCAAATCCTGTCTGCGCTCTGCGCTCTTGAGCTGCAAGCGATAATGAGAAGGCCAATAATACTACTGCCCATGCACTATATTTTCTTGTGTTTCCTAACATGTTCTCGTTGTTACGTTATAACGGTTTTCGTTATTCTCACTGTTCATCATCCTTTTCTCCTCTCCTGGGTGAGAGAGGGGCGAAAGTTTCTTCATTTTGCCTCCAGCGTTATGCTCTTCCTTAGTTGTTCTGGGTCCACTTGAGTTCCCATTACCTGTATGACCTCCCCAGCCGTATGGTTGCCATAGTCGAGGCATGTTTGGATGGGCTTTCCGTTCACGAGACCATGCAAGAATCCGGCGGCGAAGAAATCACCTGCGGCGGTGGTGTCGATGGCTATGCGTTCCAGAGCAGGTGCAAAGAACACCTTGTCGCCTGTCTCGCGTGTCATAGCCATTGCGCCGCGCTTGCCGACTTTCACCACTGCGATATCCGTCTTGGCGGCTAACTCGCGCAGGGCGCGCTCGGGATTGGAAACACCACAAAAAGCAATGGCCTCCTCTTCATTTGCGAAGACAATATCCACGTACTTCTCAACTAACTCAGTGACAATAGCATGATGTTCACGTACAATGTTCCATGAGGCCAGATCGTAGCTGATGCGCAACCCTGCAGCTTTGGCTGTTTTTAATATTTCCTGAATCAGAATATGGTCTTGTAGGAGGTAGCCTTCGATATGTAGGAGATTATAGGTAGAAAGATCAACATCCCTCAAGGCACGTTCCAGATATACGGCAGCCCCCAAGTGGGTGGCAAAAGTACGCTCGTGGTCGGGTGTCACCAGTGTGTTGGCTGTTCCCGTCTGCTCGTCTAAAATGATAGCCAAATGAGTATCTATGCCTCGCAATCGATTCTGCTCTTCAAAGAAACGCCCTGTCTCATCGTCGCCCACGGCGCCGATGAAGCCTGTCTCGTGCCCAAGGACGGCGAGCGCATGAATGGTGTTGGCGGCGCTCCCGCCCGTTGCTTGTTCAGTAGGGAGCCCCACCAATCGCTGACGCAGACGCATAAGCCCTTTGCGGTCAATATGTGCCATGCCTCCTTTGGGCAGACCCAGTTCTTGAAGAAGGCTTTCGTTGTCGATATGGACCAAAACATCCACTAAAGCGTTGCCGATTCCGATGATTTTTGTCATGATAGATAAAATTTTCTGCAAAAGTATTGCTTATTTTTGAGAAAAGCACTACTTTTGCCCCGCAATTCCGAGAAAACGGTAAAAAAACTGCTTCAGTAGCTCAGTTGGTTAGAGCACCTGACTGTTAATCAGGGGGTCGTTGGTTCAAGCCCATCCTGGAGCGCAACACTCGGAAAAGCACTGCTTCAGTAGCTCAGTTGGTTAGAGCACCTGACTGTTAATCAGGGGGTCGTTGGTTCAAGCCCATCCTGGAGCGCTAGGGCGTTGGTCCGCAATACTCTTCGGAGATTGCGGACTTTTTTTCTCTCTCTTTACTTGTTCAGCGTCAGCATCTGTTCGATGAAGTCGCGGGTGTTGCTCAGACGTGGCACCTTGTGCTGTCCGCCGAGTTTTCCTTGGCTGCGAAGCCAGTCGTTGAAGAGACCGGGACGGGCGGTGATGAGTTGCAGGCGCTGTAGGGTGATGTCCTTGAAGCGCTTGGCCTCGTAGTCGGAGTTCTGCTGCTGCAGGGCGCGATCGAGGATGTCGGCAAAGGCTTCGGCATCGGCCGGTGGGCGCGAGAACTCGATGAGCCATTGGTGGCGGCAGTGGCCGTGCTCGTCCATGAAGATGGGAGCAGCAGTGTATTCCAGTAGCTCGGCGCCCGTTTGGCGGCAGGCCTCCTGCAGGCCGTGTTCGGCGTTATCGACGATGAGTTCCTCACCAAAGGCGTTGATGAAGAATTTGGTGCGACCGGTGATGATGAACTTGTAGGGATTGGTGCTAGTGAAGCGAACGGTGTCGCCTATGAGGTAGCGCCAGAGGCCGTTGGTAGTGGTGATGACCATCGCGTAGTTCTTGCCGGGCTGTATGCCCCAGAGCGGTACGACGGTGGGTTGTTCCTTCTCGAGTTCGTCGAGCGGGATGAACTCATAGAAGATGCCGTAGTCAATCATCAGCAACAACGCCGGGTCGGCGGGTTCACTCTGTATGCCGAAGAAACCTTCGGAGGCGTTGTAGGTCTCCTCGTAGTGCATCTGATTGCTGGGAATGAGGCGGTGGTACTGCTCGCGATAAGGTGTGAAGGCGACACCACCATGGAAGAATACTTCGAGGTTGGGCCAAACATCTAACAGGCTCTCCTTGCCCGAGAGTTCCATTACGCGCGTGAGCACCGACAGCATCCACGAGGGCACGCCGCTGAGGTTCGTCACATCACGGTGCAGCGCTTCGTGGGCGATGCGGTCGCGCTTCAGTTCGAAATCGGAGAGCAGCGCGGTCTTCTTGCTCGGAATCCGCAGGTAGTTGACCAGCGGATTGATGTTCTCGATAAGGATGGCGCTGAGGTCGCCAACCAGCGAGTGGTGGTTGTTGTAGTTGGGCGAATGGGAACCGCCGAGGATGAGACCGCGGCCGTCGAAGAAGCGGCTCTGCGGGTTGTTGTGCAGATAGAGGACCACGGCATCGCGACCGCCCGCGTAATGAATGTCACGCAGGCCCTGTTGCGACACGGGGATGAATTTACTCTTGTCGCTGGTGGTGCCGCTGGACTTGGCATACCATCGTACCTGGTCGGGCCACAGGGTACCCTTCTCGCCATGTCGCATGCGATCAATGTCCGTCTTGAGATCGTCGTAGGTGGTGACGCGAGTGGCGGCAGCGAACTGCTCGTAGGAGTGTACGCTGTCGAAATGGTGACGCCGACCCCATTCCGTGGCGCGACCGGCTTTAAGGAGCCTGTCGAGGACGCTGCGCTGCAAGGCTTCGGCCTCTGTGGCATAGCGCTCGATCTGGCGGTAGCGCCGCTCGAGAATGGGTCTTATGATGGATGTGATGCTCATGTGTCTTGTTCTTCTGTGGGCTCGGGTGGCGTCAGTCGCGCGTCGCGAGCTTCGTAGATGGCAGCTACGAGTTGTTTGTCGGTTTTAAGTGTCTTCAAGGTGGACTTGGCCGCCTGCTGGTGGCTCTCCTTCTTGGAGTAGCCGCGGCCGCTCTCGCCATCAAGGCCTTCGATGACGATGCGCGTCACAAATACGGGTGAGCCCTGAGGACCCTGTTGCTGATCGGTGACGCGGAATTCTAGCTGAAGTCGGTTTTTCTGTGCCCATTCGATGAGCTTCGACTTGAAATTCACCTCCTCGGCGGCCATTTTGTCAAGGTTGATAACCTGCCGCAGGATACGGTCGCGCATGAAATGCATGCAGGCATCATAGCCGCGGTCGAGGTAGATAGCGCCCACGAGCGCCTCGAAGGCATTACCGCCCATATAACTGTTGTGGGCGTTACTGTTGCTGTTGCTGTGGATGAGACGGTCGAGTCCCAGCTCCTTCGACAGGCGGTTGAGTGTGTCGCGCTGCACCAGCTTGCTGCGGGTGTTGGTCAGGAAACCTTCACGACGGTTGGGGAAGCGGTGGTAGAGGATGTCGCTGACGATGGATTCCAGCACGGCATCGCCCAGGTATTCCAGGCGCTCATTGTGCTCCGTGGCATGGTTGCTGGTGGATTTGTGCTGCAGCGCCAGCTTATAGTAGCGGATGCGATGGGGATAGAATCCGAGGATTTCCCGTAAAGACGCGCAAAGCTCCCTGTCCTTTCGGAAGGGGAGCTTAATGCGGTCGATCAAGTTAGACTGCAGAAACACTATACGTATTTCTTAAAGATGACGCACGCGTTGTGGCCTCCGAAACCGAAGGTGTTGCTCAGGGCAGCACGCACGGGGCGCTGCTGTGCCACGTTGAACGTGAAGTTGAGGTTGTAGTCAATCTCCTCGTCGCGGTCGTCGTCGGCGTGGTTGATGGTCGGAGGCACGATGTCGTTCTTGACGGCAAGGACGCTGGCCAATGCTTCCACAGCGCCCGCAGCACCCAGTAGGTGACCTGTCATGGACTTGGTGCTGGAGATGTTCAGCTCGTAGGCGTGCTGTCCGAAGACATCCTTGATGGCCTTGGCCTCGGAGATGTCACCCACGTGCGTGGAGGTACCGTGAACATTGATGTAGTCGATGTCCTCGGGCTTCATTCCTGCATCGTCGAGGGCGTTCTGCATCACCAGCTTAGCGCCCAGGCCTTCGGGGTGTGAGGCTGTGATGTGGTGCGCATCGGCACTCATGCCTTCGCCAGCGAACTCAGCGTAGATCTTGGCACCGCGAGCCTTGGCGTGCTCCAGCTCCTCTAGGATGAGACAACCGGCACCTTCGCCCATGATGAAACCGTCGCGGCTGCCACTGAAGGGACGGCTGGCATGTTCGGGATCGTCGTTGCGGGTGGAGAGGGCTTTCATGGCGGTGAAACCGCCTACGCCGCCTTCCGTGATGGCTGCTTCGGCACCGCCGCTGACAATCATGTCGGCCTTGCCCAGACGAATCAGGTTGAAGGCATCAGCCAGTGCATTGGTGCTGGAGGCACATGCGGAGGTGGTCACGTAGTTGGGACCATGGAAGCCATAGAGGATGCTGATGTGGCCTGCGGCGATGTCGGCAATCATCTTGGGGATGAAGAAGGGACCGAACTTGGGACCAATCTCAGCACCTGTGCGGGCATAGGCTCCAATCTCCTCCTCGAAGGTCTTGATGCCGCCAATACCGACGCCGAAGACGACGCCTACGCGGTTCTTGTCGATGGCCTCGAGGTCCACTTGGCTGTCAGCGATGGCTTGCTGGGCTGCGGCGATGGCGTACTGCGTGTAGATATCCATCTTGCGAGCCTCTTTGCGGTCGATGCCGTACTCCTCAGCGTTGAAGCCTTTGACTTCGCAGGCGAACTGAGCCTTGAATTTCTCTGCGTTGAAATGGGTAATAGGGCCTGCTCCGCTCTTGCCGGCCAAGAGGTTCTTCCATGTCTCTTCGACATTGTTTCCCAGGGGTGTGATGGCGCCAAGGCCTGTTACCACAACTCTTTTCAATTCCATAAGAGGTATGTAATATAACTAAGAGGTACAAAAAGTGACGAGTCAACGAGCGCAACTCGTCAACTCGTCACATGGATGGTGTAAAGCAAAAGATTACTGGTTAGCCTCGATGTAGGCGATAGCGTCGCCAACGGTGGCAATCTTCTCAGCTTCGTCGTCGGGAATGGAGAGACCGAATTCTTTCTCAAACTCCATGATGAGCTCTACAGTGTCGAGAGAATCAGCGCCCAGGTCGCCGGTAAAACTCTTCTCTGCACTAACTTCTGCTGCATCAACGCCAAGCTTATCGACGATGATATCTCTTACTTTGCTTTCAATTTCAGACATAGTTGTAAACTTTAAATGAGTGAATGATTTTAGTCGTTTCTTATTTTCGAGGTGCAAAGGTCGGCATTTTTATTCAAATTGCCAAATAAATGATAGAAAAAGTGTATTTTGTTGCACAAAAGGATAGTAGGTGTGCAATTTTATGTGCGGTTTATTCTCTCCGCAGTGGATAATGGCCGCGCCACCATTCGAATTTCGAGGGCTCTTTTTTTAGCTTTTCGCTGTCCGAACGAGGGTCGTAGAGCTGTAGGGCGCATTCGATGGAATCTGAAGATCGCGGTCTTAAGGCAGGAAGACCGAGGTCTTCAACCTTGAAGACCATAGTCTTCTTTAGGAAGGAGCAAACGCTGTCGAGTGTCATGCGCGTGGCGTTGGCTTTGCCATCGGCGCTGTATCCGGCGATGTGTGGCGTGGCGATGAAGGCGCGACGAAGCAGCTCGGGATTGATGTTAGGCTCACCCTCCCAAGTATCGATGATGACATCACCCACAAGACCATCGTCCATTGCTCGCAGCAGCGCTGCTTCATCAACGACGCCGCCTCGGGCGGCATTGATGATGACGGGCTTGCGCTTCAGGCTGCGGAAGAAAGTGTCGTCCGCCATGTGGTAGGTGGGATAGGGCCCCGTAGTTGTGAGTGGCGTGTGAAAGGTGATGATGTCGGCCTCGGTCAGGACGCGCTCCCAATCGCTCCATGCCGTGTGGCCGTTTCCCATTAGTGGGAAATGCTCACACAGTGGGTCGTAAAGGAGCATCCCACCTAAGGGACACGCGCTCGCAGCCTGCTGCATCGCCTGCCACACAGCGGTGCCTACGTGGCCAGCGCCAATGATGGCAAGCGTTGCGGCGCTGAGGTTGAGGCTGCGTTCCTGTTGCAACACGAAGAGACTGTTGCGGACATACTGTGCGACGCTGGTGGCATTGCAACCGGGACAGTTGTGCCATTCAATGCCTGCCGCTTCCAGCCATGCTGTGTCGAGATGGTCATAGCCGATGGTGGCAGTGACCACGAGTCGCACACTGCTGCCTTCAAGCAAAGTGCTATCGCATCGTGTGCGCGTGCGAACTAATAATAAAGTGGCATCGTGAACATCGGAAGGGCCAATCTCGCAGCCGGCCTTCACGACCACCTCGTCAGCCAGCTCGTGCAGCGCCGGCAAAATATATGGAATCTTATCGTCAACAACAATCTTCACAGTATCTCAGGGAGTTGGTGGAGCTTCGTGCTGTTGGAGCCTTTGATGAGGATGAGCTGACCGGTGGGTTGCTGGGTGGTGATGGCAGCCTTAACAGCCTCCACATCTTTGAAGGTGACGATGGCGATATCGTTTGGTAATGCGCGGCCTTTCAGTGCTTTGTGAAATTCTTCGCCAACGAGCCAGACCGTCTGTGCGCCACAGTGTAACGCTTGCTCCACGACCTTGCGGTGTGCCTCGGAACTTGCTTCGCCCAACTCGCGCATATCGCCCAGAATGACCATCTTCTGATGGTGGACAAGTTGCTGGAAGTTGTTGAGCGCTGCCGTCATCGAGGTGAGATTGGCGTTGTACGCATCGATGATGAGTTCATTTTGCGCCGTCCTGCGGAATTCCGAACGTCCCAACGAAGGGTGGTAGTCCGTGAGGGCTGCGTTAATCTCTTTGGGGCTCACCTCAAAATGCAATCCTACACAGATAGCTGCAAGGACATTGTCAATGTTGTAATCTCCAATGAGTTGCGTCTGCACTTCGTGTTGGGCAGCGTATCGCGGGCGCCACCATAGGCGTAGCATCGGATTGCTGTTGAGGACGTCGCCTTCGCAAAGCCATGGCATCGTGTCGGCCTGCTCGCGTGCATAGGTGATGCATTTGTCGGTGTCGATGTCGATATCGCGTTTCACGAGCATGTCCTGCAGGTCGAAGTTGCTCTCGTTCACGAAGATACAAGCCTCGTCCTTTTGGTTGAGGTAGTCGTAGAGTTCGCCCTTGGTGTCCTTGACTCCTTCGAAGGAACCGAAACCCTCGAGATGTGCGCGACCTACATTGGTGATGAGGCCGTAGTCGGGATCCACGATGTTGGCCAGAAAGGCAATTTCGCCCGGGTGGTTGGCGCCCGTCTCAATGATGGCGATGTCGTGCTCCTCGGGTCGGAGACGCAGCAGCGTCAGGGGCACACCGATGTGGTTGTTGAGGTTGCCTTGTGTGTAGAGCACATGGTAGCGCTGACTGAGCACAGCCGCGATGAGCTCCTTCGTGGTGGTCTTGCCGTTAGTCCCCGTTACTTGCAGCACAGGTCCCTCGAACTGGTGGCGGTGGTAAGCTGCCAGGTTCTGTAGGGTCTTGAGCACATCATCAACTAGGATGTAGCGTTCGTCTCCCTCAGGGATGACGGTGGCCTCATCGACCACGGCGATGGCCGATCCAGCCTCTAAAGCGGTGGCAGCAAAGCGGTTGCCATCGAAGGATTCGCCCTTGAGGGCAAAGAACATACTCCCCTCCGGACAACGACGGCTGTCAGTGGTCACCACAGGGTGTTGAAGATAGATTTCGTAGAGTTTTTTGATGTCCATTGGGCTCTTTTTGTTGGATTTTGGTGCAAAAGTAGTAAAAACATTATATAATAAACTTTAAACTTTAAACTTTTTACTACCTTTGCAGCGAAAACAAGAGCAAACCACCTTCATGACGCTCAATATAGCAGGAAAACTGATGGATTTCGGTTCACCGCAGGTAATGGGTATCCTCAATGTGACGCCCGACTCCTTTTATGCCGCTAGCCGCGCGCAGGAGGAGGCAGCGATTCGTGAGCGTGCTGCACAGATTCTTGCAGACGGCGGCAGCATCATTGATGTAGGCGCTTGTAGCACACGACCGGGTGGCGAAGCTGTGACAGTCGATGAAGAGATGCGTCGTCTAGACACTGCTCTAAAGGTTATCTTTGAGGATTTTCCTGATGCTCTCGTGAGCGTTGACACCTTTCGTGCCGATGTGGCGCGGCACTGTGTGCAGGAGTTCGGTGTCACTCTCATCAACGATGTCAGTGGTGGCACCTTGGATGACCAGATGTTTGAGACGGTGGCCGACTTGCATGTGCCCTACGTCCTCACCCACAGCGGTGGAATGGCCGATGCAGCAGTTCCTGATGACGGCTCGTCAGAGATGTCTCTCCCTTCCGTCGCCCGCTTCTTCGCAGAGCGTCTGCAGCGGCTCTATGAGCTGGGTGTGGCCGATGTTATCCTCGACCTAGGCTTCGGCTTCGGCAAGACGCTGGAACAGAACTACCAGCTCCTGCACGGTCTCGTGGATTTCATTCGTCTCTTCCCCGACAATCCCTTCCTTGTGGGTGTCTCGCGTAAATCGATGATCTATCGCTTGCTTGACACCACTCCTGAGGAATCTCTCAACGGAACCACCGTGCTCCATACCGTCGCGCTGCAGGCCGGAGCCCATCTGCTCCGCGTCCATGATGTGCGCGAAGCGGTCGAGGTCGTGAGGATTGTTGGGCAATTGGAAGACCCTCCATCCTCACCTGTGAATTTTAAATCGTAAATTTTAAATCGCCCGTGTTTTTCTCCTTCGGACTCAAAGACTTTATCGATATACTGCTGGTAGCCATTCTCCTGTACTATGCCTACCGGTTGATGAAAGAATCACGCTCGCTGAACATCTTCTTCGGTGTGCTTATCTTCATTGTCTTTTGGCTGTTCATCTCGCAGATCTTGGAAATGCGTCTGTTGGGGACACTCTTGGACCGTGTCGTTAGTGTAGGTGCTATAGCCTTGCTAATCCTCTTCCAGGATGAGATACGCAAGTTCTTCTCTAACATAGGAACACATGAGCGTGTGCGAGCAGCCGTTCGCTTCTTCAGTGGCGAGGAAAAACAGACTCATACGCGCGAGGACATTATGCCTATCGTAATGGCATGTATGTCTATGTCCAAGCAGAAAGTGGGGGCGCTCATCGTAATGCAGCGCTCACTGCCCTTGAATGACTTCATCCGTTCGGGCGAATATGTCGATGCCAAGATAAGCCAACGCCTTATAGAGAATATCTTCTTTAAGAACTCACCGTTGCACGACGGTGGAATGATTATCGCTCATAAGCGTATCGCCGCTGCCGGCTGCATTCTGCCTGTGGCTCACGACCAGAATATGCCCAAGGAGTTAGGCCTTCGCCACCGTGCCGCGATGGGTGTCTCACAAGAGACGGATGCGCTGGCTATCGTAGTGAGTGAGGAGACAGGCTCCATCTCCGTCGCCTTCCGCGGCTCCTTCCAGTTGCGTGTGTCGGCAGAGGATTTGGAGCGGATACTTACGGAGGATGCATTCTAATAAGAAAAAGAACTTCGATATAACGATATAAAAAAGTAATAAGATGAGTAAAAACCAAATGCCAAATGATACAACTCCCCTCTTTGAAAGAGAGGGGACGGGGGTGAGTCTCCCCGACAACGCCTTCCGCGAACTGCAGCCGGGCGAACAGTATGAACCACTGATGAGCCCTCAGCGTGAATACTCCGAGGTGAATGCCTGGAGTGTCTCGTGGGGTATCATCATGGCTGTTATCTTCTCGGCAGCTGCTGCCTATCTGGGACTGAAGGTGGGACAGGTCTTCGAGGCCGCCATTCCCATCGCCATCATCGCCGTGGGCTTGAGCACGGCGGCTAAACGCAAGGGTGCTTTGGGCGAGAATGTCATCATTCAGAGCATTGGAGCCTCATCGGGCGTCATCGTAGCTGGTGCTATCTTTACGCTGCCGGCGCTGTACATCCTGCAGGCGAAGTACCCTGAGATTACGGTGAGTTTCTTCCAGGTCTTCCTCTCGTCACTCCTGGGTGGCTGTCTGGGCATCCTGTTCCTGATACCTTTCCGTCGCTATTTCGTGAAGGATATGCATGGCAAATATCCGTTCCCCGAGGCTACGGCTACCACACAAGTGTTGGTCAGTGGTCAGCAGGGCGGCAACCAGGCTCGTCCGCTCATTTGGGCTGCTGCCATCGGCGGTCTCTATGACTTCGTGGTCAGCACCTTCGGCTGGTGGCACGAGACCCTCACCACGCGCATGACGGCATGGGGCGAGGACTTGGCACAGCGCGTGAAGCTGACCTTCTCCATCAACACCGGCGCTGCCGTGCTGGGCCTCGGCTATATCGTGGGCCTGAAGTATGCCAGCATCATCTGCGCTGGCTCGCTCTTCGTCTGGTGGTTCCTGATACCGCTTTTAGGCATGACCTCCACGGACTCCGTGATGCTCTCCGAGATGGATCCACAATACATCTTTACTAACTACGCACGCTTCATCGGCATCGGTGCCATTGCGATGGCAGGTGTCATCGGCATCGTCAAGAGCTGGGGCGTCATCAAGAGTGCTGTAGGCCTTGCCGGTCGCGAGCTGCGTGGTAAGTCCAGCGCTGTGGCAACCGCCTCGCTGCGTACCGATCGCGACTTGAGTATGCGCTTCCTGGCCATCGCCGTTGTCTTAGCATTGGTCGTTGTCTTTGTCTTCTTCTATGCCGGCGTCATTCACCACATCGGACAGGCTTTGGTGGCTTGGCTCGTGGTCACCGTCATCGCCTTCCTCTTCACCACCGTGGCTGCCAACGCCATCGCTATCGTGGGCTCGAACCCCGTCAGCGGCATGACGCTGATGACGCTCATCATCGCCTCCATCGTCCTCGTGGCCGCAGGCCTGCATGGAACCAGTGGCATGGTCGCTAGCATGGTCATCGGTGGTGTCGTCTGCACAGCACTGTCGATGGCGGGTGGTTTCGTCACCGACCTGAAGATTGGTTACTGGCTGGGCACGACGCCTGCAAAGCAGGAGACATGGAAGTTCCTGGGAACACTCGTCTCGGCTGCCACCGTAGGTGGCGTCATCATCATCCTGAACAAGACATACGGTTTCACGGGTGACAACGCCCTCGTGGCACCGCAGGCCAACGCGATGGCTGCCGTCATAGAACCGTTGATGATGGGCCAGGGTGCACCTTGGTTGCTCTATGGCGTAGGCGCTATGCTGGCCTTGATGCTGAATGTGCTGGGCGTGCCTGTGCTGGCCTTCGCACTGGGTATGTTCATTCCCTTGGAACTGAATGTGCCGCTCGTTGTGGGCGGCGCCATCAACTGGTACGTTACCACGCGCTCTAAGGACGAGGCCGTCAACACGGCTCGCGGAGAGCGCGGCACCCTCCTCGCCAGCGGCTTCATCGCCGGTGGTGCCCTCATGGGCGTCGTCTCGGCTTTGCTCCGCTTCTTGGGTGTGAACCTCTTCAACGAGGCCTGGCTCGCCAATCCCCTCTCCGAGGTTTGCTCCATCGTGGTCTATCTCCTGCTGATTGTCTATGTCACTGTAGCGAGCCTGCGGGCGAGTAAGAATTAGAAATTAAAAAATGAGAATAATAAAAGATTAAAGATTAAATCGTTTAATTGTCAAATCGAAAAATAGCACACCATGTCTTTAATTGAAAAAATCATCGCACGTGCGCAGAGCAATCCCCAGCGCATCGTGCTGCCCGAGGCCGAAGAGGAGCGCACGCTCATCGCGGCTGACAAGGCGTTGGCAGACAAGCTCGCCAACATCATCCTCATCGGCAACCCCGCCAAGGTGCAGGCCCTCGCTCAGAAGCACGGCCTCACACACATCGGCGAAGCCACCCTCATCGACCCTGAGAACTACGAGCGCAGCGAGGAACTCGCCCAGCTGCTCTGCGAACTCCGCAAGAGCAAAGGCATGACCATCGAGCAGGCTCGCACGCTGGTCAAAGACCCGCTCTATCTGGGTTGCATGATCATCAAGACCGAAGGTGCCGACGGTCAGATCTCCGGTGCCCTCAGCACTACGGGTGAGACGCTGCGTCCGGCCCTGCAGATCATCAAGTGTTCGCCTGGCATCACCTGCGTCAGCGGCGCCATGCTCCTCATCACCGACAAGCCCGAATACGGTGAGGACGGCGTCCTCGTCGTGGGCGACGTGGCCGTAACGCCCATGCCCGATTCCGATCAGCTCGCACAAATCGCCGTCTGCACAGCGCAGACCGCCAAGAGTGTCGCCAGCTTCGACGATCCTCGCGTGGCCATGCTCAGCTTCAGCACCAAGGGTTCTGCCAAGCACGAAGTGGTGGATAAGGTCGTTGAGGCTACACGTCTGGCCAAGGAGCGTTGTCCTGAACTGAAGGTCGATGGCGAACTGCAGGCCGATGCCGCCCTTGTTCCCAGCGTAGGTGAGAAGAAGGCTCCCGGCAGCGCCATCGCCGGTCATGCCAATGTCCTCGTCTATCCGAACCTCGAGGTGGGCAACATCAGCTATAAGCTCGTGCAGCGCCTCGCCGGTGCCATCGCCATCGGTCCTATCCTCCAGGGTATCGCCCGTCCCGTCAACGACCTCAGCCGCGGCTGCTCTGTCGAAGATATCTATTACTTAATCGCTATAACTGCCTGTCAGGCAATGGATGCAAAATGAAAATACTTGTCTTGAACTGTGGAAGCAGCAGTATAAAATACGCTTTGTACAACATGGATGACCGCTCGGTCATTACCAGTGGCGGCATCGAGAAGATCGGGCTGCCCGACTCCTTTATCAAATATAAGGCCAATGGCGGGAAGTTCCAGTTCGAGGCCCCCGTGCCCGAACACACAGCTGGCGTTCAGCTCATCTTCAAGGTGCTCACCGAGGGCGAGCACGCCGTCATCAGCAACCTCAACGAGATCGACGCCGTAGGCCATCGCATGGTGCACGGCGGCGAGAAGTTCTCCAAGAGCGTGCTCCTCACGCCTGAAGTCATGGAGCAGTTCGCAGCCTGCAACGACCTCGCACCCCTCCACAACCCCGCCAACATCAAGGGCGTCAATGCCGTCAAGGCTCTGCTGCCCAACCTGCCGCAGGTCGGCGTCTTCGACACCGCCTTCCACCAGACCATGCCCGACTACGCCTATATGTACGCCCTGCCCTACGAGCTCTACAAGAAGCACGGTGTGCGTCGCTACGGCTTCCATGGCACCAGTCACCGCTACGTCTCTGCCCGCGTCCTCGAGTTCCTCGGGATGCCCGTAGAAGGCTCTAAGGTTATCACCTGCCACATCGGTGGCGGCGCCAGCATCGCAGCTGTCAAGGATGGCAAGGTCGTGGATACCTCTATGGGCCTCACGCCCCTCGAAGGTCTGATGATGGGCACCCGCTCCGGCGACATCGATGCCGGTGCTGTCACCTTCCTCATGGACAAGCTCGGTCTCGACACCAAGGGTATCTCCAACCTCCTGAACAAGCAGAGCGGTCTGCTCGGCGTCAGCGAGGGCCGCAGCGACTTCCGCGACATCCTCGTCGGCATCGCCGAGGGCAACGACCTCGCCCGTCTGGCCAAGGAGATGTACACCTACCGCATCAAGAAATACATCGGCTCCTATGCTGCTGCCATGGGCGGCGTTGATGTCATCCTGTTCACTGCCGGTGCTGGCGAGAACCAGTACGAGGTACGTGAAGGTGCCACCCGCGGCCTCGAGTTCCTCGGCGTGGAGCTCGACGATGCCAAGAACCGCGCCTGCCGCGCCACCGAGGCCATCATCTCCAAGGACTCCTCCAAGGTCAAAGTCTGCGTCATCCCCACCGACGAGGAGCTGATGATCGCCATGGACACCCTGGCTCTTGTACAATAATGAGATGTGGGATTACGGTTGGCGCGATGTTCCGCTGAAACGGACACGATAGGGCCATTGTTCGTCGTTGGCGAGGCTCTCAGGGGTGAGGACATCGTCACCGTTGCTGTCGGTACCCATATCCCAGGGGTGATGCCAGTGTTCTGTGGGGGCTCCAAGGACGACAAACCACAGGTTGGTGGTGTTCTCGGGGATGATGAAGTAGGCGGAAGCGGTGGGATCGTCGGTGGTGGGGAAACCTGTGGGGGCTACGGTCAAATAACGACAGTATGCGTTCTCCTAGATACTACAAGAAGGAGAATATGTAAGAGCATGAGGGTGTGTCAAAATAGGCACATCCTCTTTTTTTCTTTTTGCATTGAGGATTTTCGATAGATATATCGTTATGCGGCAATTTTCATGATTTCTGTT
>CAJOCU010000015.1 GCA_905233765.1 uncultured Bacteroidaceae bacterium
CTACCCCTATATGTTGGTGCTTGAACTCGCGGACACCTATTTCTATATGAGCCTGTTCGATGTGGTAAAGGACACCGTCACCGCCATTGCGGCCCCGCCCGCCGCCACCGCCACGTGGTACGACCTCAGTGGTCGCAAGATTCATCAATCATCAATCCGCAATCATCAATTGCCCAGGGGCATCTACATCCACGACGGCCGCAAGATCCTCGTGAAATAAACGACCGATGAAACTACTGACACTTGTTCTTATGACGCTCCTCGCTGCAGGAGGTCATGCCAAAGGCATCTTCCGTTCTCAGACGATGCCCTGCAGCCTGCTAAGCGGCGTTTCCTCGCGCGCGTATGGCATCTATCTGCCGTCTGGCTACGACGCTGACCCTCAGCGGCTGTATCCCGTGCTCTACCTGATGCACGGCGGCGGTGGCGCGCACACCGACTGGGAGCGCTGGAACCACCTGTCGGCGGTGGCTGACAGCCTCATGCGCAACGGCGACATAGACGACATGGTCATCGTATGTCCGGAGGGCAACCAGCAAAACATGATGTATTTCAATGCCTATGCCGACGACAGCGGGACGCCGGACTGGCGCTATGAGGACTATTTCTTTCAGGAGCTGATACCCTACATCCAAGCCCACTACCGCGTGCGGAGTGACAAGCGAGGACGCGCCATCGGAGGTTTCTCCATGGGTGGCGGTGCTGCCACCGTCTATGGCGTACACCACCCCGAACTCTTCGTGATGGTCTATGACATCAGCGGCTACCTACGGGCGCAGCAGCTCGACTTCCTCAAAGGCGACCCGTCGGCACAGTGGCGCCAGCGCGTCATCGATACCAACAACCCCATCCAACGCATTGAGGACGGGACGGCCGAGGATGTGACAGCGTGGCAGCAGGTGGATTGGAAAGTGGCGGTGGGCGATCATGACTTCACGCTCGAAGCCAACATGGATCTTGTCAAGGCCCTACACAAGAAAGGCATCGCCTGCGCCATGTATGTGAACAACGGCGCACACGATGCCCAATGGGTGAATCCCACCTTAGTGGATGTCCTTCAACGAGCCGACAAGAACTTCAAGCGCTCCAGCCACTAATCGCCACAAAACAACAAGTGAATCCTCTTGATGTAAAAAGAGGCCCCCCAACAGTATTTCTTTTTGAAGATATGTAGAATGGGTGGTGCCGATGAATTGGAGGCGGTAGGGCCATTGTTCGTCGTTGGCGAGGCTGGCGGGGGTGAAGACATCGTCGCCGCTGCTGTCGGTGCCCATGTCCCAAGACTATTTCTATACAACTCTTTACGCTCCCCTGTGTGAAAAGGGATATTATGTCTATTCCCCCATGATGACCATGGAGATGTTCCAATCGGAGAGTGCGTATGATGCAGAGATGTTTATAGAGGCTGACCTTTCCCAATTCCGCAATGTTCTGGGGGCCGACGCTGCCATGTTCACCATCATCAAGTCCTGGAGCAGAAATAAAGTCTTGGGCACATTGACAGCTGGGGTAGAATATATCCTGCGCTCAACGAAAACGGGGGAAACCCTCTATAAGCGCGAAGGACTGATCAGCGTTGACACGAGTATCAGATCAAGTAGTAGCGGAGGATTTGGAGCATTAGCTTCACTTGTGGCGACGGCTATTAACACCGCAGCAACAGACAAAGTTGTAGCTGGTCGAAAATGTACGGTCTTCGTGCTGAGCGACCTGCCAGAGGGCCGGTATGGAGTTAACTATGACAAAGACCAAGGCTTTCCGGCTGGAAAAAGCTATGTGAAGGCTACGGTCAAATAACGACAGTATGCGTTCTCCTAGATACTACAAGAAGGAGAATATGTAAGAGCATTGGCCAACCCATAACAGGTTGGCCAATATTCTTTTTAGAGAGGTGTAACCTTGGAGAGAAGACTCAACTGACGGGTATCTGCAGGCGGATGATGCCTTTGTATTCCTTGTCACCGACGGTGCAGATGAAGGCGACGGCAGCGTGGTAGGTGGTGCCTATGTTGAGTCGTGCGCGCACGCCTGTCACGTTGAGGCTACCAGCTGAATAGGCGATGGTGAGGACGTAGTCGGTGCTGGCGATATTACCCGTGATGACATTGGCATCGGCATCGAAGCCCCAATAGTACATATTGGTGATGAGGTGGCTGTCACTCTCGCTGCCGTCGGCATTGAGGGCACGTAGGCGGAGGTTGGCAGGCTCGTTGCCGGCTCGCAGCGCCTTCACGTCGGCTGACGACATGCCGAGGGCTTCGTAGAGTTCCACCATAGGCAGTTCCAGTTTCACCTGGATGTTTGTGGTGGTGGCTTTGGTTTTGTCGATGGGCACCTCAATGGGAATGTCTATGTCGTGGCGCTCGTAGTCGGCCGGATAGTAGTACTCACCAGGCAGGTTTGTGCCTGTGAAGAAGACCTGATAGGGCCACTGCTCGTCGTTGGCAAGGCTGGCAGGAGTGTGGACATCTTTGCCGTTGGCGTCTGTGACCATGTCCCAGGGGTGATGCCAGTGCTCGGTAGGTGCGCCGCAGACCACAAACCACAGGTTCGTGGTGCCTTCGGGAACGATGAACGTGGCAGTGCCCTCGGGCGCAGCGGACATCGGGTCATAGACACGCTCGCCGGATGCTGTCAGCGCCACGAAGCCGTAGCGCCAACCCGCCTTATCGATGTTGTAGGCTCTGTAGCCTTTGGCACCTGCAATGCCTCGGAAGTCAGCCTTGACGCTGCGACCGGCCTGGGGCACACGCAGACGGATAATGTTGAAGCCGTAGTTCTGGGGGCAGTTGACGGAATCAACTTGCCACCATCCTTCACCGGCATCCTTGAGCTTCGTGGTGAAGCCGTCGATGCGGCGTCGTCCGTTGTCGCGCAGCGCGTCAATATCCCAGGTGATGGCGCGACAGGCGTAGTCGTACATATCGCGACAGAAATCCTCGTGGGAGGTATTGGTAAGGCGACGATAGGTTTCCACCGGGTCCTCGGGTCTCACGCTCTCCATCCACAGGCGACCGATGAAGTCCTGCCCATGGAGCTGGCACCAGTAGTCCTGCACGTAGAAGTTGTCGTAGCGCATCTCCTCATGCAACAGATTGAGGTGTGATACGCCGTAGATGTTGTTAGCCCAGGTGCTGGTGAACTGCTGCTCGGGATAGACCTTGAAGGCCTGCCACTGCGCACAACTCTCCCACCAGCCGCACAAGCCTGTGGTGCTCTCTTCGAAGCCCCACTGCCATCCGTGGTTGCGGGGGTCGGAGAAGTCGCAGGCAACGATGTACTGGAAGGTGTGACCTATCTCGTGCGCCGAGGCGATGTCGGCCTTGACGGCATCGGGGCACACGTCGAGCGTGCCGCACTTGAAGTCAACGCCAGAACCCGTGGCACGCCACTCTGTCTGGTAGTGCACAAACATGATAATCTTATAGGTATCCTGCGTCCATGAGCTGCCGGGTTTGGGGAAGCCCAACTGGTTGGTGTAAACGCTATAGACCCGCTCTGCGCGCTGCAGGAACTCGTCGGGATCGAAGGCATAGGCTGCATCGGCCTGTGTAGGATCGAGGCCGAAGTTCGGTTCCCAGAAGACAATGAAATGGTCGGACTGCCGTGAACGTGCGAAGCAGTAGCGGCTGTTCTCGTTGTTGAAGTCGTTGTTGCGCAGGTAGTTGGGGCGGTGTACGCCTGCAGCGGGTTCGCTGAGGAAGAAATGGTCGGCCTTGGTGTAGAGATAGCGTTCTTCCGTCTCGTCGGCGTGGACGACATAGAAGCGCATCGCATCGAAGCGCAGGGTCTCGTCAGCAGCGAGCTGCAGCTGTATCTTGCTGGTGAGGAAACCATTGCTGGTCACGGTGCCCCAGAGGGTGACGGCTGAGGCCCCCGAGCCCCCTAAAGGGGAGCGGGATGCCCCCGAGCCCCCTGAAGGGGAGCGTGGTGCCCCCGAGCCCCCTAAAGGGGAGCGTAGGGGTTGAGGGGTGAGGGATGAGGGGCGCCCGCTCATATCCCACATGCGGCCGTCAGCATCGAGAATCAGCACCCGACCGCCGTAGAGGAACTTGCGGGGCTGAGGGTTGAGGGGTGAGGGGTGAGGGCTGAGGGTGTTGATGCCATCAGGAGCATCGGTGGCTGAGATGTAGAACGTGGCGACCTCAGAGGGGTCGTAGATGTCGTCGTTCACAATCATCCCCGACGCGGTGAAACGCACAAAAGTAGGGGTCTCATTGCCCAGAAGATAAAAAATCTCCCTGCCATCGGTCAGGGCCACCACCAAGCTGCGTGCTTGCATGCTGATGATGGCGTTGACTGACAGCAGGAGAGAAAGGATGAGGCGTCTCATAGAGAGATGTGTTATTTCACCTGCACCTTGCGCACGGTACTGCCCTGACGCACGATGAAGGTGCCATGCTTGGCATTGGAAGCCGGCACGCGAACGCCGTCGAGGGAATAGAACTCAGCAGGCGCATTGGCGGCAGCCTGAATGTCGCTGATGCCGACAGCCGATATGATAGCTTCGGTCTGCTCGAGGGTGTAAGAGATGACGTTGGCGGGCTCCTCCTCACCAGTAGCATAGATGGCGACGACACGAATCTGGAAGGGAAGCGTCACCACACCCTGTCCCATGACGTAGTTGGTGGTGTTGACGGCGGGAATGGTGTAGCTGCGGAGTGTGCCGTCATCTACAGTCACGGAGTAGGTAGCGTTGTAGTAGATGCGGTAGCTCTGAGGCTGTGCGCCTTCGGGGAGAGTCCAGCTGACGGGAATCATATAGGCGAGGACTTCCTTCTCTTCTCCATAATAGTCGGTGATGGTTGTCATCTCGCCATAGATGTTGCCTGTCACCTGCACATTGCTGACACCCACCTTGGTGTTGTCGAAGACATCGACGGGATCGGAGACGGTGGCATTACCGTTGTTGACGACATAGAACGAATAGACGCCATCGAGGAGGACAGCAGTGGTGTAGGTGTTGCCTGTGACCT
This sequence comes from uncultured Bacteroidaceae bacterium, assembly GCA_905233765.1. Taxonomy (GTDB): domain Bacteria; phylum Bacteroidota; class Bacteroidia; order Bacteroidales; family Bacteroidaceae; genus Physcousia. The sequence goes on from CAJOCU010000015.1 coordinate 4,977, forward strand.
CAATCCATTCGCCGTTGCAGACGATGGCGTTGGCGGTGCCCTGCCATGTGATGGTCACGGTGTTGCCCTCGTTGGCGACGGCGTTGACGGTTGCGGGGGCGTAGTAGCCGTCAATCTCGCCGTAGGTGTAGTTGGTGAGTGAAGTGGGGTTGTCCTCGGCGTCGAAACGCGTAGCCGTTGTGAGGTTGTTGTTGTCATCGTAGGCATAGATGATGTAGCCTGTCAGTTCTCCACCCGAGATAGAGGACTCCTTGGTGAGTAGATCGCCGGTGTACTCGTAGGTGGTGGTGCCAATGTCGCGTCCCATGGTGGACATGGTGCGCTTGACGAGGTGGTCGCTGTCATCGTACTCATTGGCATAGCTGATAACCGTTGCGTACATGCCGCTGGAACGTGTGGAGGTGAGGATGCTGCCGTGGCTGTCGTAGGTGTAGGTGGTGGTGCTCAGTGAGCGCTCGCCGATGAGTTCCTCCTCGGTCTCGACCTGTCCGTTCGCATTATAGGTGTACTTGTAGATGCGGTCCTGGTTGTGGTTCGCAAAAATTGTGAGTTCCTCCTGGGTGCAGTGTCCGAGCCCGTCGTAGGTATAGACGGTTTGCGAAACTCCTTCTGTGAGGCTGAGAATCATGTTGCCGTTGGCATCATACAAATTGTGTGTCACGGTTGTGGAGAGGTCGGCGACAGAGGCTGTAACCTCCAAGAAGACCTTATCCTCTGCAAAAACGTTTGCGGTCAGTGCGAAGGCTGCCGCCAAAGAAAGTACAATCTTTTTCATAAGCTTTCTTCAATAAACATAAAACAATCTTTTTATTAACGCAAAATAGTCGCTGCTTGTGTTGTTGCGGGTTTAGTGCCTTGCGGATTCTGGGCGGGTGCATTGGGCATCTTGCCGTCCATGGCGTTGATGATCATTTCGAGGAGCTCGTCGGTGGGACGGGAGAGCTTCATATTGCCGACACGGGTCTGGGGTTCGCGCTTGCCCTCGCGGATATCGCTGAGGCGCTTGCGGAGGATGGCCTGCATCTGGGTCTTGTAGAGCTTGTCGGTGTCGGGAGTGAAGGCCTTTGTCCATCTGGCGAGTTGCATGTCATCGGCATCGAGGGCGGGGTTGGCCATATATTTGCGAATGTTGTTGAGATAGCTGGTCCAGTCCTTCTGCTTCTCGGCGAGGGTGATGAGGGTCATCAGGCGGTAGTGGTCGGCATTCTGGATCTGGAGACTGTCGAGGAGGTTGGAGAAGCGGTCGTATTTTTCCTGGTCGAGGGTGGCACTACCATCAGCTTCTATGATGAGCTGGCGCTGGTAGGCGGACATGACATTGGCAAGCTTCATCTGTACGGGGAACTCGCCGATGGCGTCCATGAGGGTCTGGGGGTGCTGCACGGTGTAGGTGAAGCTCTTGGCGAAGGGGTTGGTGATGTTGCGCATGAAGACCATGCGGAGGGTACTGTCGGCAGCGAAGGTCTCCTCCTTGCCTTCGAGGATGGCCTCGGCGACATCGTTAGCCTCATCGGCCTTGTAGGAGGCGTTGAGGGTCTGCAGGTACTCCATCAGGAACTGCGGGTCGCGGTCGCCACTGCGCCAGCGCTGCTGCAGGGGGCCGGAGGAGTTGTCCTGGCTCTTCTCCTCAAGCACCTTGATGAAGCTCTCGGCATCGTGGTAGCCCAGGATGCGGTTGATTTCCTCGGCGTTGGCGGTGAAGATGACGAAGGTGGGGTACGCCTGTACCTGTAGCTTCTTGGCCAGCGGGGCGCCATAGGCGGACTCCATGTCGATCTTCAGGTTCACGAACTTGGCGTTCATGTAAGCGCCGACACTCTCCTGGGGGAAAGTCTCGCGAACCATCTTCTTACAGGGACCGCACCAGGTGGTGTAGCAGTCGAGGAAGATGAGCTTGTTCTCAGCCTGTGCCTTGACGGCAGCCTGTTCGAGGGTGGTGCCTTCGGGCTCGAAGACGACGCCCTGTGCCAGACTCACCCCCGACCCCTCTCTAAGCAGAGAGGGGAGTATGTACAATAGGGAGAGCAGCGTTAGTTTAAAAAAGAGATTGTTCTTCATTGTTTTTAGTTTTATTCATTATTACGTTATTACGTTATTTCGTTATTATGACTCCTTTCTCCCCTCCCTAACAGGGGAGGGGTCAGGGGAGGGGCCTCCTTTACTGCATGGAGAATTTCCATGCCATGTCCTTCACACGCCCGGGAATCGGGTAGTCGTAGGAGGTGGTGGTGTCGATGTCACCGCTGGCAGCATTGATGATGTACTGATAGAGGTGTCCCTGCTTCGTTTTCTCATTCCATGTGGCGATGTGGACGAGGTTGTCGGCATTGATCATCCTCCCGCCGCTGTAGATGGTGTTGTAGTACTTTTGTATGCGCACACAGGTGATGACCTCATCGCCCGAGGGTGCTGTCCACGCCTCCTCAGCCGGCAGTCCGCTCTCATAGGCGAAGTTGTAGAGTGTGTTCCCGGCAGCATAGTAGATGTAACCGCCCACATTGCTGGCCGCCATCGAGGTGGCCGCGGCGATGTTGGGGCATAGGGTTGTCATGTCATAGAGCCCTACGCCGATGGCCTCATCGTCAGGTGCTGAGGTTGAGAAATTGGCGACGGCCAGCTTGCGCGAGGTGCCATCGGCCATGATGAGGTAGTCGAATGCCTGCATGCGTGAAGCGCCCGTGCCCCAGTCGCCCATGACGAGCGTCATGCCCGTGTTGTTGACATCGAAGGCGGCAATCTCCATGTTCTGCTCGCCGAATGCCTCGAAGCGTGCGCTCTCAAAGGCGGTGTAGCGGAAGCATTTGTTGGTCTGGTCATAGACAATCACACCGTAGTTCAGTGTGGCCGGCAGCTCGGCATTCCATGCTGCCAGCTCGCCCATGCCCTCGGCGAACTTGGCAACGCCGAACTGGCTCTCGCGGTCAGCCGAGGCGCTGTTGTAGTAGAGGTTTGTATATACCTTATTATTATTGATGAGGACTTCAGAGTTCTGCCCCGACATGCCGCCATTGCCATGGTGTCCGTACCAGCTGGGAGCCATCGTAGTGGGGGGCTCGGTGAAGAAGTTCTCGAAGGACATCGCCTTCTCGATACCCGTGTCGGTGACGCCCACGAGGGTGTAGTCGGTGCACAGCCCCACATAGTTATGCGACATCAGCGACATGGCTACGACGAAGCAGCGGATAGGTTTTCCGCGCAGGGGTTCCAGATTGGTGATCTCGTAGAGGTTGGTGTGGCAGCGATTGTCGGTGAAGTTGCTCTTCGTCCACGGGTTGAGGACGAGTGCCAGGTCCGAGTAGCCGGGGCGGTCGGCACGTTCGTAGAAGACCATCCATCCCCCATCGAGTGCTTCGCTGACGGTCACGTGGACGCGGAAGAACTGGCGCAGGCCGTCGTTGGTGTTGGTCACAGTGAGTTGTGCCAGATAGTTGCCGCCGATGCGGTTGATGGGTGCCACGAGATGGCGCTCGTTCGACAAGGTGTCAATCTGGTTGCTGCCTCCAGCGCCCGACACAGCGCTAAAGAGCGTCCACTGGTAGGTGAGCGGCGCGGCACTGTTGTCTGTCACCTTCTCGCCGTTGAAGAACACGTTGGGCTCGATGTCGAGGACATCAAACCGCGTGAGGGTGTAGGAGGCACGGATTCCCGTCCCCGTGGTGTCGATGCTCACCCGATCCACCTCGTGGTAGTCGTAGTTTCCCTTGTCGGCGTAGCAGCTGGTGAGCAATAAAGACCCACCCCCGACCCCTCCCATGAGGGAGGGGAGGAAAGTTACTATTGCCAATAGTTTCCTATATATTCTTTTCATACTATCTTTTCCGAACAGTCTTTTGATGATATCTCTTGCCCTACTCCCCTCCTCACGAGAGGGGTCGGGGGTGGGGCTTCTTAGAATGTCACCGCATACCCGTACTCATCCGTGAGCGGTGTGTCGTGCGTAGCGTTGTATTCGGCGAGCGCCTGCTGCATCTTCTGCACCAGCTGATTGGCGTAGGTTGTGGAGACCGTGTTGGTCTCTTCGACGTAGGCTGGCAGCGAGGCCATGCTGGCCTGAATCTGGAAATCGATGAGGCCCAGCACCTGAATCATGAACTGGTATTTCACGCGGCTGTAGTCGCCGAAGAAGTCCTTCAGGGGTTTGAATATCAGCATGTCGTTGCGTGTTGGCACGCGGTCCCAGTTGTCGGGCTTCGAGAGGAAGTTCTTGACGATGATGGTGAACTCCTGATGCTTCTCGGTGCCCAACAGGAACTCGTCGTTGGGGACCATGCGGAACCGCACCGTGTCCTCCTTCTCGGTGAAGAGCGAGGGGTCGGGCAGCAGCTGCGTGTTCAGATGCAACTGGAAGGTGCCACCGATGGCGCCCGCCTTGATGACGAAGTCCTCGACGCGCACGGTAGGGGCCACCTGTGCCGCCGCCGGGCCAAAGGGTTCGAGGCGGAAGGTGCGGTCGTGGTCGGCCGGCATACCAGTGATCTGGGCGTAGAAGGGAACGGTGCCCTCCTCGTAGGCGTAGGAGTAGTTGTACGACACCGACTCATAGACGATGCCGGCGGCCGTTCCTACCCAGATATTGAGGCGCGACTCGCTCGTGTCGTAGGTCGGCACGGACTCTTGGGAACAACTGATGATGAACAAACAGAACAGCAGACCCACCCCCCTGCCCCTCCCTTGTATGGAGGGGAGTAAATACTTCCGCAAATGGTATCCGATTGTATTCATGTAACTGATATTATCTCTTGGATATGTAATTTGTATTCTATTCTTGATTTGTAATTACTCCCCGCCCTGCAAGGGAGGGGCTGGGGGGAGGGTCTACTTATTTTTCTCCCTCTCTGCCGCCTCTGTCTCGGAGATGGGCAGGGGGAAGGTGTAGAGTTTCTCGGCCACAGCATCCACCTCGGGATAGTAGAGGATTTCTGTGCGGTTCAGTCGTTTGTAGAGGAAGAAGAGCTGTCCCTCGCCCAGGAACTCGCGGCGGTACTCGCGGATGAGCTCCAGCAGGAAGTCGTCGGGCTGGCGTGTGAGGCGCGTGAGGTTACGTGCCACGCGCACGTCGTTGAGCGTCGCCAGCGCCTTGTCGGCCTCGCCTTGGCGATACTGCACCTCGCAGCGGATGAGGAACATCTCCGCGACGCGCATCAGCGGCATCTTGTTGTTATAGAATTCGCCGCCCGACGCCTCGTCAAACTTGCGCAGGTAGCGGTTGCTGGCGAGGGAGCCTGTACCGTTCTTGAAAGAGAAGGTGTAGCGGTAGTCGCGGGTGGCGCGGTCGTAGTATTCAAGCAGGCGGTCGCGCTTGATGGCGAAGCTGTTGGAGGTGCCTTCGGAGAAGTACACGTCGGCGATGTCGGCCTTCAGCGTCAGGTTGTTGAGGGCGAAGAGTTGTTCGGTGGCGAAGGAGCGGTCGGAGCCTGCCTGCAGGGCGGTGCCTGTGGCCCAAGGGAACTTCTCGGATGCAATGACCTCATCGGCTGCCGCCAGCGCTTCGGCATACTGGCCGGTCCACATCAGCACACGCGCCTGCAGTCCCTTGACGGCGTAGTAGTTGAGATGTATCTGGCGGTCCAGCAGGTAGCCGTTGTCAACGGACTCCGTAATCTCGCGCCCTGTCTTGATGGGGTCGCTGTCCTTCAGCAGCGCCTCGGCAGCTGCCAAGTCCTCGAGAACCTTTTCTGCCACCTGCCGCACGGTGAGCTGCGGGAAGACGCGGTAGCTGAGGGCTGTGCAGTAGGGGATGGACGGCTGGTCGGGATTCACGGCATAGCTGACGCCGAAGCAGCGCAGGAGGTCGAAGTGCAGGAAGGCACGCAGTGCCAGCGCCTCGCCCTTGATGACGTTGTAGTTGTCGGGCGAGAAGACATTGCGGTGGTCATCGATGTGTGCCAGCAGGTTGTTGGCATTGGTGATGCCACTGTAGTTGTTGGCCCAGATGCCACTGATGTAGTTGGTGGGATAGGTGGCCTCGTAGTTGTAGATGTCAGCGTCCTCGTACTCGTACTGGCTCTGGCTGAGGTCCCATTCGCGCCCGAGGACGCCCACGAAGCCGAAGGTGAGCTCCTTGGCATAGGTCTTGGAGGAGACCATCGAGGAATAGACACCTGCCAGCGCCTCCTTGAAACCACTCTCCGTCTCGAAGAGCTCCGAGTCCTCGACCTGCGAGCGGGGCTGCACGTCGAGCCAGGAGTTGCAGCTCGTGAGCAAAGACCCACCCCCTACCCCTCCCGTCAGGGCGGGGAGGAAAGTTACTATTGCCAATAGTTTCCTATATATCTTAGTCATGTCGTTATCTCGATATTTCGTTTTCTCGTTATTACGTTTTTTCGACTCTTTTCTCCCCTCCCTCGCTCGGCGCAACGCGACGCTTCAAACTTGAAGAACAGGGGAGGGGCCGGGGGAGAGGCTTCCTAAAGCGTCGCCGTCACCGACAGCGCGAAGGTGCGGGCGTAGGGGTAGCCGAGACCGCGCTCTGCCTTGATGGTGGAGAGGTGGAAGACATCGTTCATGTAGGCTGTCACACGCAGACGCTCCAGGCCTGCACGGCGCAGCCATGCGCAGTTCTTGAAGTCGTAGTAGGCGGAGAGGCTGGTGAGGTCGAGCATATTGTTGCGTTGGATGAAGCGCGTGGAGGCGTAGGTCGTGGAGGGCGTCGAGGAGATGTGTTTGTAGAGGGCCACATCACCGGGGGTGTTCCAGGTGTCGCTGAAGACGCGGCGATCGACATTGTTGGCAATATCTACGTTCTCCACGCGATCAACGAGCGTCTGGTTGTAGTAGTCACCACCCAGCTGATAGCTGAAGAGCAGGCTCAGGCCGATGCCCTTGTACTCGCCGTTGAAGCCGAAGGTGCCGTGCACCTTGGGGTTAGCGTCGCCCGCGATGATGTAGTCGTCGGTGGTGTAGGTGAAGGTGGTGGTGCCGTCCTTCTTGCGGAACAGCTCGCGACCCGTGGCGGGGTCGATGCCGAGCGACTGCACTGCCCAGATGGCCGTCATGGACTGTCCCTCCTCGTAGCGGATGATGGGCGACGTGGTGTTCTGTGCGTCCTGGTCGTGGTTGAAGCTGCTGAGGGCATCACTGATGTCGGTGACCTTGTTGACATTATGCGCGATGCTGCCCGTGAGGCTCATGTAGGACTGTCCTTTCTGGAAGAAGCGCCAGTTCAGCGTGGCCTCGATGCCGCGGTTCTGCACATTGCCCAGGTTCTCCATGTAAGTGTTGAAACCTGTAGATGTGGGGATAGTCATGGCGATGAGGGCATCGTAGGTGCGGCTGTTGTAGTAGTCGAAGCGCACATTCAGGCGCTTCCACAGCCCGAGGTCGAGACCCACGGTGAAGTCGCCCGTCTGCTGCCACTTCAGGTTGGGGTTGGGCATCCCCATAAGGTAGGCTCCGGAGATGTTACCGTAGATGATGTTGTCGTAAAACTTATACGTGGCCTTGGACTGATAGGGCGAGAAGTTCTGGTTGCCCGTGAGGCCGTAGGTCACGCGGAACTTACACAGCGTCAGCCACGTGGCCTTCTCCATGAAATGCTCCTTGTGGAGGTTCCAGCCCACGCCGGCACTCCAGAAGGTACCCCAGCGGTTGTCGCTGCCGAAGACCGAGGAGCCATTGAAGCGCAGGCTGACATCGGCCAGATAGCGCTCGTCGTAGCTGTAGTTGGCAGCGCCCGTGATACCCAGAGAGCGCGTGGTGCTCTCGGAGCCAGAGGGCTTGCCGCCCTCGGCATACTGCTTGGCGAAGGTAATGTAATCGACATGGTTGTTCAGGAAGCCCCAGGCTGTCATGCCCTCGGTGCTGCCGTTGGATGTCTGCAGCGAATAGGCGGCATTGGCCTGCAGCATGTGCTTGTTCCAGGTGTGGGAGTAGTTACCTGTGACGTCGATGTTCAGGCTGTTCGTCTCGCCGTTGGCGATGTAGTAGCTGCCGCGTTGGAAGTAGCGCTCACCCGTCCATTCCGTGAAGCGCGTGTGGTCGCCAGGGTAGAAGTCCTCACGCTTGTTGTTCTGATGTGTGAAGCCCAGTCGTGCCGTGAAGCGCAGGTCGGTGATGGGGCGGTATTCGAGGTAGAAGTTCTCCACCACCTCCGTGTATTTCGAGAAGTTCTTGGTGCCTATCTCCGCGTTGTAGAGCGGGTTGTAGTAGGTGCGGGTACTGCTGCTGGCGCCGGGTGCCGTGAAGTGCGTGTTGCCGAACTCATCCGTGGGCGAGAAGTAGGGGTTCACGCCAGTATAGTCGGAGAAGGTGCCATAGGGGCTGTCGTCGGCGCGGTTGCCGGTGACGGTCAGCTGGTTGCGGAACATCCACTGCTTGTAGCGGTAGCTGAGGTTGATGCTTCCGGCAATGGTGGTGCGGTCGGACTTCTTCATCACGCCCGCCACATTATTATACATAATATTGGCCGAGTAACGCATCTCCTCGCTGCCACCCTCCACGTAGGCCGTGTGCTTGTGGCCGACGCCGGTGCGCAGGGGCTGCGACAACCAATAGGTGTCCACGCCGCGGGCCACGGCTGTGGCAGTGCGGTTGTACATCTCGTCGAGCAGCGCCTGGTTGTAGGGCGACATGGATGAGTAGCGCCCTGCCAGCCGCTCCACCTCGAGCTTCTCAGCGGCGTTCGTCAGGTCGTAGCTCGTCAGGTCGGGGACTTCGATGTTGAGGTCGCCGCTGTAGGTGATGCGCAGACGCCCTGCCTCAGGCAGGATGGTCTCCACGACGATGACGCCGTTGCTGGCCTTAGAGCCGTAGATGGCCTTGGCGGCACCGTCCTTCAGGATGGTCACGCTCTTGATACGGTTGATGTCGAGGTCGAAGATTTGCTGCTGCGATGCCTCGAAACCGTCGAGGATGAACAGCGGTGCATTGGGGTTGCCGCTGTACTCGCCCTGCAGGCCTGCAAACGAGGCGTTGCCGCGGATGGTGATGTCAGCCATGTAGTTGGGGTTGCTACCCATCACGCTGTTCATATCCACCACGAAGGAGGGGTCCAGCGACTGTACAATCTTCAGCACATTGCTGTTGCCCACCATCTTCAGCTCCTCCTGCGAGTAGCTGGCCGTGGAACCCGTGAACGTAGAGGACTTGTAGTCGAAGAGGCCCGTGACGACCACCTCCTCCATCTCGCCGCTCTCGGTGAGCACGATGACCTGACTGGTGTAGTTCTTCTTGCCGTCGTAACGCTTCGTCGTGGGCTTCATCCCCACGTAGGAGAAATCCACCGTGATGGCCTGGTCTTTAGGCACGGCGAGTGTGAACTTACCGTCGGCATCGGCCACGGCTCCCGCCTTCGTCTCGCGCACGCGGATGTTGGCGCCGGGCAGCGTCTCGCCCTGCGTGTCCTTGACGACACCCGTAATAAATAATTGATTGGCAGAGATGGTGGCGGGACGCTGTGGCGTCACACCCTGCATCGGCACCGATGCGGGTTTCTCCTGCTTGTCCTGAGCTGCCGCGTCCGTTGTCCAGCACACGAAACAGCCCAGTAGGATTCCCTCCGCAATTCGTCTGATCATTATCTTTGTCGTATTAATTTTGCTTTTCGGGTGCAAAGATACAATAGATAACTAAAAGTGAAAAATGAAAAACGAAAAAATAAAAGTTAGAAGAGAAAAATAAAAAAAAGATGGGTTATCAATCGCCAAATCGTAAATTATCACTATTTTTGCAGGCAAATATCAGGTTTTAGGTTTCATGACACATCGGATCTACCATAAGATGTTGGCCGTGTTGACGGGATTGCTGTGCACTTTCTCTGTCCTGGCACAGGAGGAGATGGTGTTTATGCCACAGTGGACGGCGCAGTCCCAGTTTGCGGGCTACTATGCTGCCGAGGCGCTTGGCTACTATAGGGAAGCCGGGCTGAAGGTGCGCATCGAACATCCGTCAGCATCCAGCAACAATATCGTTCATCTGCAGAAGGGGAAGTGCCAGATAGTATCGCTCGACCTGGTTACCGCCATGAATTTGGTTGATGACGGCGTGCCATTGATCAATATCCTTCAGGTCACCCAAAAGAATTGCCAGATGATTATCGCCCAGAAACCCATCAATACCGTTTCAGACCTGAAGGGAATGCGCATCGGCTGTTCCAAGGCGGGAGCCATAGAAGTGCCGCTGATGATGGATGAGTCCCTGAAGCTGGGCATCCAATGGGTGCCGTCAGTGACTTGCGTCAACCTGTTCATCTCCAAAGCTGTCGATGCCATCGTGGGCATGAGCTACAACGAGCTCATCCAACTCATCCTGGCGGGGCAGCGTATCCAGAACAACCAAAAGTTATATCTGGGCGACATCGGCTACAATATCCCTCAAGAAGGCCTGTATGTGACCACCGACTACTACAAGCGACACAAGGAGGCTGTGAAGGCCTTTTCTGATGCCTCGAAACGCGGATGGGACTGGTGTCGCGAACACCCCGACGAGGCGTTGGGCATCGTGATGCAGAAGGTACGTGAGAACAATATCACCACCAACCGCGTGGCGCAGCGATGGATGCTGGAGGATATCCTGCGTGCACAGGTGGGTCCGAAGAGCAAACTGATGCCTTACCACCTCTCGCAGGAGTCGCTCGTCAAGGCGAACCGGCTGCTGCTCCACCAGAAGTCCATAAAAGAGGCGATTCAATATATCGATTTCGTGCTGCCATGAAACTCTTCAGCTCCTATAAAAGGTCCTTCGCATCACGGATCAGCTTCCAGATCATCCTGACGACATTCATCGTCATGATAGGTCTCGCGGCCATCATACAGCAGTTTGTGCTTGAGAGCACCCTTGAGAAGGAAGAGGAGCGTGCTCTGGCCATCCTGGATAACACCGAGCAACGAATCAACATCATGCTGACAGCCGTGGAAACGGCCGTGAAAAACAATGTCTTCGAGATTGAAGAGGAGATTGAAAATCCCGATGAAATGTACCATGTCTCACGCCACTCCGTGGATATCAACCCCACCATCGTCGGGGCAGCCATCGCCTTCGAGCCCTATTTCTATCCCGAGAAAGGTGAACTCTTCTCTCCGTATTCCTACCGTCTCGGCGACAGCGTCTTCCAGAAGCAGCTGGGAACCAAAGACTACGAGTACCACTCGATGGACTGGTATCTCATCCCGAAGCTGCTGGACAGGGACTATTGGAGCGAGCCCTACTACGACGAGGGCGGCGGTGAGCAGCTGATGACCACCTTTTCCCTACCGCTGAAAGACAAGGACGGCCGCTTCTACGGCATCGCCACGGCAGACATCTCGCTCCACTGGCTGTCCACGATGATGGATTCCATCAAGACCTACGAACGCTCCTACACGTTCGTCATCGGGCGCGGCGGCGCGTTCATCACCCATCCTGACAAGGAGGTGCTCGTCGGTGAGACCTGCTTCTCGCTGGCAGAGGAGATTAACGACACCACCGTCAGGAATAACGCCTACCGACAGCTGGCGGGTGAAACGGGGATGACCAAGTTCCACGAAAACACCTTCGGCGAATCCTATATCTTCTATAAACCCATCTCCCGCACAGGATGGTCGATGGCCATCATTTGCGATGCCGACGAGCTATTCAGGTCAGCACGCCACAATGCCATCTATGTGTTCCTCCTAATGCTTACGGGGCTGGTCATCCTCTCGGTCGTCTGCTACTCCACCATCCGACGTATCAGTCGCCCACTGGAACACTTCACCCATTCAGTAGATGAGATTGCACGCGGCAACCTGAATGCCCGACTGCCTGACATCAAGAGCCGCGACGAGATGATGCGCCTGCACGACTCCTTCCAGACCATGCAGACATCCATCAAGCAACAGATGGAGGAGCTGAAGACCATCAACGAGCAAAAAGGTCGTATCGAAGGTGAACTGCAGATTGCACGCGACATCCAGATGTCCATGCTCCCGAAACAGTTCCCGGCCTACCCTGAACGCGATGACATCGACATCTACGGCATGCTGACACCCGCGAAGGCTGTAGGCGGCGACCTGTATGACTTCTACATCCGCGATGAGAAGCTGTTCTTCTGCATCGGCGACGTGAGCGGAAAAGGTATCCCGGCAGCCCTGTTGATGGCTACGACACGCGCCCTCTTCCGCTCCATCTCCCGCCATGTGGCATCCACAGATCAGATCGTTGCCCATCTCAATGATGCGATGACCAGCAATAACGACTACAGCATGTTCGTGACACTCTTCGTGGGCATCCTGGACCTACCCACGGGGCGCCTTCGCTACTGCAATGCCGGCCACGATGCACCTCTGCTCATCGGCTCCGGCATCGGCCTCCTGCCCACGGAATCCAACATCCCCATCGGCGTCATGCCGGGATGGAAATATGTATCACAGGAGGCGCTGATAGACCCGTACACCACCATCTTCCTTTATACCGACGGACTGACCGAGGCGGAGGACTGCCAACAGGCCCTCTTCGGCGAGGAGCGCGTCATTGACACGGCCCGCAAGGCGCTGGCCGACGGACAGCAACAACCGCAGGCGCTCATCGAACGAATGATGGCTGCCACGCAGGCGTTCGTGGCTGGGGCACAGCAAAGCGACGACCTGACGATGCTGGCCATCCAATATACCAAGGAGCATCTGGACGTGCGCTTTCAGCGCAGCATCACCCTGCCCAACGATGTCCAGGCCGTGCCGCAGCTGACAGCGTTCGTGGAGAGTGTCTGTGAGGCCGTGGGCTTTGACATGAGCACCGCCATGCAGCTGCAGCTGGCCATAGAGGAGGCTGTCGTCAATGTGATGAACTACGCCTACGCCCCCGGCAAACACGGGGATATCAATATCGAAGCACAAGCCAATGACGTGCGGCTGAAATTCATCATCATCGACCGCGGCACGTCTTTCGACCCCACGGACAAAGAAGAGGTGGACACCTCACTCTCCGCCGAGGAGCGTCCCATCGGCGGACTCGGAATCCATCTGATCCGCACCATCATGGATTCCATCAACTACGAACGCGTCAACGGTCAGAACATCCTCACCCTTCGCAAGAATTTCGACCAGCCTGCGGTCAACAGCCCCATAGTTGATTAGGCTTCTGACTCCCCCTTTCATCTTACAATCGTTAGAGGGTGGGGTGTGAAAGATGCTTTGTTGACGGAGCGTGGGCTCGTAGAATAAATTGGCAAAGTAAAAAGGATTGGGAAAGATGAAGGTTGCTTTTTGAAGCAGGAATGTGGGGAAATGTGGCCTTATCACCATATTTATTGGACGAATGGCCATGTTTTGTCAGTTTTTCTGTAACTTTGCATCGCAAAGTTTTCAAGAACACGGAGCGCGAAGAAAGATCAAAATAGAAATAAACACAATGATAAAGATGAATAAAAGACGGTACGAGAGGCTGGCGGTGAGGGTTATAGCCCTCCAGCAACGGCATCAGCACGATTGTCGCTGATGCCAGTGACGACTCCGACAGGTGGACAATCCAAGGCTTTAAGATAGGACGCAGGCCTACACAGCCGGGTATCTATATCCATCATGGAGAAAAGATAATTATACTGGAAAAATGAAAAAGATTATCAACTGGATGCTTGCCGTCACCCTCGTTTGCGGCGCAATAGTGCTGACGGGGTGTACATCCCTGACGGAGAGCTTCACCAACAACTTGATAGCCGAGGACCGCTACAAGATGATTCTCGATGGTCTGCAGGTGACGCTGCTCATCACGCTCTGCGCTGCTGTATTAGGCACGCTGCTGGGCGGACTGGTGTGTTGGATGCGCATGAACTGCCGCCGGTGGCTGCGACAAACGGCCAGGGGGTATATCGAGCTGATGCGCGGCACGCCCGTGTTGGTGCTGCTTATGCTGATGTACTATGTGGTGATGGCACCGCTGGATGCTACGGGCATCGTGGTGGCTATCGTCACCTTCGCCATGAACACGGCGGCCTACATCAGCGAGATGCTGCGCACAACCATTCAGGGTATCGACCGTGGACAGACCGAGGCGGGATTGGCATTAGGCTTCACCGGACGGCAGACGTTCTTCAAGATTGTGCTGCCACAGGTCGTCAAGGCGGTGATGCCCGTCTATCAGGGCGAGGTGGTGAGTTTGCTGAAGGGCACGAGTATTGTGGGCTACATCGCTGTGACCGACATGACGCGAGCCTCCGACCTGATACGCTCGCGCACGTTCGATGCCTTCTTCCCGCTCATCGTGACGGCTATTATTTATTTCCTTATGGCATGGCTCATCGGGCTGCTGCTACAAAGTCTCGTTCAGCGTCAGCGTGTGAAGGCTATCGCTGCAGCGGTGGCGCTGACATTGTTTGGCATGATGGGCTTCATGACCTCATTAGCGGAGGGTGGCGAGGAAACCGCCACGCACACTGATGGCCAGTCAGATGTTCCGCCAGTATTCCAGGCACTGAACGGCAAGAATGTGGGTGTGATTATCGGTAGCATTCAGGACATAGCCGTCACCGACATGGCTCCCGATGCCAACATCCTGCGCATGACCAGTCAGACGGACCTGCTGGCAGCCTTAGAGAACGGCAAAGTGGATGCGGCGGGTAGTGAAAGTCTGACGCTGATGTTCAACAAGAAGCTGCTTGAAAAGGTGGATTCTGTGGGCGCAGAACTTGCACCGATTCCGATAGGAGCCTGCTACCGACTGGACAATACCGAATTGCAGCAGGACTTCAACAGCTTCCTGGCTGAAATCCGTCGTGATGGTACCTACCAGCAGATTCTGGATCGCTGGAGCAATGCCGACGACCCCTCGACCATGGACATTCCCCAACAACGTAGCACGGGGCGCACCCTGCGCGTGGCCACCTATCCGGCCATGCCGCCGTTCAATTACATCAATCATGGAAAGCTGTCAGGTCTGGAGCCGGAACTGCTGACGGAATGGGCCAACCGACGAAACTGGCAACTGGAGTACCTCATCATGGACTTTGCTGCACAGATACCTGCCGTGCAGACAGGTAAAGCCGATATGGCCATGGGAGCCATCAGTATCACTGAAGAGCGACAGAAGCAGGTGCTGTTCTCCGACGGCTATATCGATTCACACATCGTGCTGATGACGCGAAAGGGAGAGGCCAATATACTCACAGAACCCCAACAGACCCATCCCCTGCCCCTCCCTAGGGAGGGGAGTGGTTACCTTTGGTGGGTTATGGCTCTCATTATAATAATATGTGGCGGTGCGTGGCTTATCCTTCGTTATCGCAAGCGCACCACCCAGACGACGGTAGAAAACTCTCAACCTTCAACTCTCCGATCGCCCCAACGGGACGCTCCACAGGAGAACTCTCAACTCATCACGGTCTCTCACCTCCAGAAAAGTTACGGCTCCTTCAAAGTTCTGCGCGACATCAATACAGAAGTGCATCGCGGCGAGGTAATCTCCCTCATCGGTCCTTCGGGTACGGGCAAGAGTACCTTCATGCGATGTCTGAACTTGCTGGAACAGCCCACGAGTGGTAGCATCATCGTTGATGACGAGGACATCCTCGCCAAGGGCTATCCCGTCAACAGGCTGCGCCAGAAGATGGGAATGGTGTTCCAGAATTTTAATCTCTTTGGGCATAAGACGGTGCTGGAGAACGTCATCTTTGCGCCCTGCCAGCTGCACCACATGCCAGAGGAAGAGGCACGCGAGGAAGGGCTGGCATTGTTGCGGAAGGTGGGGCTGGCAGAGAAGGCCGATGTCTATCCCTCGAGCCTCTCCGGCGGACAGAAACAGCGTGTGGCCATCGCCCGTGCCTTAGCCATGAAGCCCGACGTCATCCTCTTCGACGAACCTACATCGGCCCTCGACCCCACGATGGTGGGAGAAGTGCTTAGCGTTATCCGCCAGTTGGCCAAGGAGGGCATGACCATGCTCATCGTCACCCACGAGATGAAGTTCGCCCACGATGTCTCTACGCGCATCTTCTTCATGCACGACGGCTACATCTACGAGGACGGCTCGCCCGAGCAGATCTTTGAGAATCCTGTGCACAGCGCCACCAAGGCTTTCATCCAGCGCATCCGTAAGGAGTGGTTCCAGATAGACGGTCCCGACTTCGACTTCCTGGGTATGCACTCTACGATGGCTGCCTTCTGTCACAAGTACGGCATCGCCGAGAAACTGGAGACGGCAGAGCGGCTGACAGACCAAATGCTCAACGGCCCGATGGCTCAGTATCGTCCCATCACCGTCCGCATCACCCACAGCGAACAGTCGGGCGTTACCGCCCTCGACTTCATGGTGGAGCAGATGACCGCCACTCCGCTGAGTGACGCACAGCGCAGCACGCTCTCTACAGAGTGCCGTCAGGTGATAGAAGAACCCACCAAACGAGGTTTCCGCGTGAAACTGATTATCTAAAATTCAATGTAAAATGAAACGAGGTTTGGTATCTCAAAAGATGCTGTTGCTGTGCGCGTGTGCCGCGCTGGAGGCCAGGGGCGATCTGGTTCGCCTTGACCCTGCCATCCGCAGGGCTTTGGACGGCGGCGTGACCGTCAATGAGTTGAAAGATGCGTTCTCGCAGCTCTATGCCTATACGGGCTTCCCCCGTTCGCTGAATGCGTTGGGTGTACTGGAACGGGTGATAGGTGAGCGCAAGGCACAGGGCATTGAGGACCGCGAAGGCAAGGCCTTTGTGCGTCCCGCTGCATGGGACGATGCTACATTGGCGCTGAAACTGGGCACTGAGATGCAGACGCGCGACGAGGGCGGCACACCCTGGGACTACACCTTCTGTCCGCAGGCCGACTACTACATGAAGTCGCATCTCTTCGGCGACATCTATGCCTCCGACCTGCTCACCCCCGCCGAGCGAGAACTGGTCACCGTCGCGGCCCTCAGCGCCATGGACGGCGTGGAACCGCAGTTCGAAGGGCACAAGGTGTGTGCCGTATTCATGGGAAATACTAAAGAGCAGGTGGAAGATCTCTGCCAATGGCTTCTTCAGGGCTCGGTCTCGCCTTCGATGTAGTTCTCCATCCACAGCTGGTTGCCATCGAAGACGGCATAGGTGAACTGCGTGATCCAGTCGCCGAGGATGCAGACGCGGGTGGTGTGGGAGAGCATCAGGTCAAGCTCGATGTGGCGATGGCCGAAGAGGAAGTAGTTGACGTTGGTGTGTGTGCGCAGGTAGTCCTTGGCAAAGAGCACCAGATGCTCCTTGTTCTCGCCCAGATAGCGCGGCGTGTTCTCGCCCTCGTGCAGTTTGCGGCTGTGAGCTGCCCAACGCAGGCCCACATCGAGGCCCCAGCGTGGATGCACGCTGGCAAAGAGGATCTGACAGATGCGATTGTGGAAGAGGAAACGCAGAAACTTGAACTTCGGGTCGGGGTCGCCCAGACCGTCGCCATGTGCCAGGAAGAAAACCTTGTCGGCAAGCTCCAGCGTGACAGGTTTGCGGTGCATGATGACGCCACACTCTCGCTCCAGATAGTCGTATGCCCACATGTCGTGGTTGCCGGTGAAGAAGTGCACCTCCACGCCCAGGTCCGTCAGCTCGCTCACCTTTCCTAGAAAGCGCGTGAACCCCTTGGGCACCGCGAGCTTGTACTCATGCCAGAAGTCGAACATATCGCCCATGAGATACACGGCTCCCGCCTTGTCCTTGATACTGTCCAGAAAACGCACCAGACGGCGTTCCTGCATACGACCATGCTTGATGGCGCGACTGCCCAAGTGGGCGTCTGAAAGGAAATATATTGGCTTCATAGCTTATATCGTTTAGCGTTTAATCGTTTAGCGTTTAAAGGAGTCCCAGTTCGAGTTTGGCTTCTTCGGTCATCAGGTCTTGCGACCATTCGGGTTCGAAGACGAGGTTGACGTTGACGGTGGTGAGGCCTTCGATGCTTTCCAGCTTTTGGCGCACGTCCTCGATGATGAAGTCGGCCATGGGGCACGAGGGGGCTGTCATGGTCATATCCACGTCGAGCTGTGTGAGGTCGTCGTTGAGCTCGATGCGGTAGATGAGCCCCAGATCATAGACATTCACGGGTATCTCAGGGTCATAGACCGTCTTCAGAAGTTCCACGACTTTCTCTTCCACTTCTATTTTTTTCATTGTATTTCTCAATTATTCATTATTCATTTTTCAGTCTTGCACTCCTATATTTTCCCCTCCTCCTTATAGCTGTAGTAATCGCCGTCAGTGACGATGACGTGGTCGAGGAACTTCAGGTTCATCACCTTGCAGGCGCGCTGGAGGGTCTCGGTGAGACGGTCGTCGTCTAGCGAGGGCTGTCTGCTGCCCGAGGGATGATTGTGCACGAGAGCCAGGGTGGGGGCTTGGCGGATGAGGGCCTCGCGTAGGACGAGGCGCGTATCGACTTGTGTGCTGGTGATGCCTCCCTTACTCACGAGGAAGGGAGGCCCTTCGAGGCTGTTGTCGGCACGCAGATAGAGGGCGTAGCTCTCCTCGTGGGCGAGGTCGCGCATACGCGGGTGCATAATCTGATAGATGTCCACGCTACTCTGCACATAGCGTTTCTCCTCGGCAGCCTCCATCATGCGGCGCTTGCCCAGTTCACAAGCGGCGAGAATGCTGACGGCCTTGGCAGGGCCTAAACCTTTGTAGCGTTTCGTCAGGTCGTTGAGCGAGAGTCGGCTGAGTGTCTTCAGGCTCCCGTCGCAGTCGGCCAACAGCCGTTGGCAGAGCTGTACAGCAGTCTCCTCTGTGTTGCCCGAGCCAATGAGGATTGCCAATAACTCAGCGGGCGAGAGTGCGGCAGCACCCTGCTCCATCAGCCGCTCGCGTGGCCGCTCATCTATGGGAAGTTCCTTTATATTCATTCTATTTATACAACAACTGGTTGCTGTCAAACCCCTCACCTTTCCGCTTCAGCACCATCCGTTTCCAGAAGGCAGAAAGGAAGCCGCAGCCGTAGCCTGTGAGCTGGATGAAAGAGGCAGGGATAGAGAGGAGCCCTACGTGGAGGCTGCGGTTGCGGATGGAGGAGTCGATGAGGATGAGCAGCGCAAAGAGCAATAGGGGCAGCAACGAGGCCGCCATAATCATGCCTCCGAAGATGGAAAGGACCAGACTCATGTTGCAACCAGAGCTGTTGCCGACATAGGTACCAATGAGGCCTAAGATAGCGAATATCAGGCCGAATAGGAACAGTGTGGCCAGAAGCACACAGCCCAGCGTGAACAGCGCAGGGAGTTTGTGGACGAACTTCATCGAGCCCGGGTGTAGCAGCTGCAGGTTGATGCGTGCTGTGCCCGAATTGCGCACCTGACGGAAGAACTTACGGAAATCGGTGCGGCGCTTGTGCCACACCCACGCATCGGGGAACAGGCGACAGCGGGCACCCGCCTCACACAAGCGGTAGCTGAAATCGATGTCCTCACCGAAACGCATCTTGCGGAAGCCTCCTAACTGTTGCCACATCGTGCGGCTCACGCCCATATTGAAGGAGCGGGGGTAGAACTTATCGAGCTTCTGCTTGCCACCGCGGATGCCACCCGTGGTGAAGAACGACGTCATGGAGTAGCTGATGGCTTTCTGCACAGGCGTGAAGTCGGGGTGGGCACGGTCGGGACCGCCGAAGGCATCGCAGTTCGTGTCGCTCAATGCGTTCTCGATGGCGGCGAGATAGGTGGGCGGCAGCACCACATCGGAGTCCAGCACGATGAAGTAGTCGCCCTGGGCACGCTCGGCGCCGTAGTTGCGGGCAGCACCTGGGCCGCCGTTCTCCTTCACGTAGTAATGGATGTCCAAACGGTTGGCATAGTGGTCGCACACCTCGCGACACGCAATCTCGGAGCCGTCCTCCACGATGTGTACGTCGAAATCCCTGAAGGTCTGCTTTGACAGACTCATCAGCAGCTCTGCCACCTCCTGAGGGCGGTTGAACACGGGAACGATGATGCTATACTTCATAGTTGTTTCGCGCTTCAATTTCGGCTACAAAGGTACACACTCGTTCCCAACCCACCAAATTTTCCCAACAAGAATTCTACTTTTGTTGTCATTACGCAGTAGAAGCTGCCGAGGGCAGCAAACATGAGAAAACCGCCTCGGGGGAGTCCGTAGAGTCCCAGAGGCGGCTGATGGGGTAGAGTGGGGGCTGCGTTTAAGCCTTCACGCGGCCGAGGTAGCTACCGTCGCGGGTGTCAACCTCAACAATTTCGCCTTCATTGATGAAGAGGGGCACGCGAATCTCGGCGCCAGTCTCCACACGAGCGGGCTTCAGGGTGTTGGTGGCAGTGTCGCCCTTAAGGCCGGGTTCGGTCCATGTGATGGCGAGTTTCACCTTCACGGGCACATCGGCATAGAGGACAGTCTCGGTGGAGGCGTCGGTGACGACCTCCACGTTCTCACCTTCCTTCATGAAGTTGACGCCGTTAATCTGATCCTTGGGGATGGGAATCTGCTCGAAGGTCTCGTTGTTCATGAAGATGTAGTCCTCGCCTTCCATGTACAAGTACTGGTAGCTGCGACGCTCCACGCGAACGTCCTCGAGTTTCTCGCCGATGTTGAAGCGGCGCTCCAGCACGTTGCCGCTGACCACATCCTTCAGGGTGGTGCGCATAATGGTGTTACCTTTGCCGGGCTTCACGTGCAGAAAGTCGATGCAGAAGTAGAGCTTGCCATCCATGCGGATGCATGTGCCTTTCTTGATGTCTTGGGAATTGATCATACCGATTTACAATTTGACTATTTATTATTTGCGATTTTGATGATTTATCACTTTTTCGCTTGAAATCGGGCGCAAAGGTAGTGAAAATTAAACAAAAAACGCAAGAGAAAGAGCAAAAAATCATCGAAATCTTGCGTGAATGAAAAAAAGTATCTACTTTTGCAGCCCGTTAGCCCACTTTTGCAAACAAAACAATAGAATATAGCATTATGAAAAGAACATTTCAACCCCACAACCGCAGAAGGAAGAACAAGCATGGCTTCCGTGAACGTATGACAACCGCTAATGGCCGTCGTGTGCTCGCTTCGCGTCGCGCAAAAGGCCGCAAGAAGCTCACCGTCTCCGACGAGCGTCACGGCAAATAAATATCGGGCCATAGACTTGTTGTCGCGGCGCAGATGATACACTCCAGAGAATGTGTCATCTGCGCCGTTCGCATTTCAAGAAATAAGAGCATGACTATCAAGCAGAAACTTCTTAGCCCCATCGTCTGGGGTAACCTACTGGCAATGTTACTCGTAGCATTGTTGCTGTGCCTGATGCTGTGGAAGGGAATGGCGAACTATACACACCACGGCGAGTCAATCAAGGTGCCGCAGTTGATAGGCTTGCAGGAGCACGACGTCACCTATAGACTCTCGCAGCTGGGACTGAACGCCGTCGTGGTGGACTCGGCCTATAACAGGTCGATGGCGCCTGGTTGCATCCTGGAGCAAGTGCCTGCTGCAGGGCGGCAGGTGAAAAGCGATCGCAACGTCTATCTCACCGTGAACACGGACCGTATGCCTACGATGGCCCTGCCAGATTTGGCAGATAATAGCTCGCTGCGCGAGGCACAGGCGAAGCTTACGGCCATGGGATTCCGACTCGCCCCCGTCGAATATGTGACGGGCGACAAGGATTGGGTCTATGGCATCAAGAGCGCTGGACGCAATGTGTATGCCGGAGAGCGCGTGCCCGTGGATATGCCGCTGGTGCTGCAAGTGGGCAGTGGCGATAACATGTCAGATACAGAGGAAAACGATGCCGAGGCAGCGGTCTCGGGCCACATTGACAATATTGGCATTGATGACCTTGAGTGATGCCCTTCTCCCAGAAGTTCCCCTGCAGGACGGCGACGAACTGGAAGTCGATGACGAAGGACTGGAGCTGGCTGCTGACGGCACACTCTATGAGCATCGCCGCGTAGTGGCGGACAAGGGACAGACGCTCCTGCGAGTGGATAAGTTCTTAATGGAACACCTGCGTGACACGAGCCGCGCGCGCATACAGCGCGCTGCCGATGCAGGTTGCATCCACGTGAACGACCGGCCCGTGAAGAGCAACTACAGGGTGAAGCCCCTGGACGTGGTCACGCTCATGCTGGACCATCCGCGCTTCGAGACCGAAATCACGGGTGAGGACATCCCGCTGGACATCGTCTATGAGGACGACGACCTGCTGGTGGTGAACAAGCCCGCAGGACTAGTGGTGCATCCGGGTGTGGGCAACTACAGCGGAACGCTGGTGAATGCACTGGCATGGCACCTGCGTGAGAACCCGAAGTACAACCCCAACGACCCCAGCGTGGGACTCGTGCATCGCATTGACAAGGACACCAGCGGGCTGCTCGTCGTGGCGAAGACACCAGAGGCCAAGACCGACCTCTGCCACCAGTTCTTCGTCAAGAGCACGCGGAGACAGTACAACGCCCTGGTGTGGGGTGGCTTTGACACGCCGGAAGGGCGCATCGAAGGCAACATCGCCCGCGACCCGCGTGACCGTCAGCGCATGACGGTGTTCCCGCCAGAGAGCGAAGTAGGCAAGCCCGCTGTTACGCATTGGCGCGTGTTGGAAGCCTTCGGACCTGTGACGTGGGTGGAATGTGTCCTGGAGACAGGCCGTACACATCAGATTCGGGTCCACATGAAGAGCATAGGTCATCCCCTGTTTGCCGATGAGCGTTATGGCGGTTGCGAAATTCTGCGAGGTCAGCCCACGGCCAGCTACAAGGCTTTCGTGCGCAATGCCTTGGAGATATGTCCGCGACAGGCGCTGCATGCTCGCACCCTCGGATTTGTGCATCCGCGCACGAAGGAGGATATGTTCTTTGAGGCAGCGTTGCCGGAGGATATGACCAAATTGATAGAAAAGTGGAAGGCCCATCCATGCGAGAAGTAAATACGAAATATAAAATATAGGGAGTAATCAAATGATGAAAAAGAAAAAAATTATAGCCGTCGTCTGTGGTGGCGATAGTTCAGAGCACGAAGTGAGTCTGCGCAGCGCGCAGGGCATCTACAGTTTTCTGGACAAGGAGAAGTTCGAGGTGTATATCGTGGTGCTGAATGGCCTAACATGGGAAGCTGAGCTCGAAGGCGGCAAGCGCGTGCCTGTGAGTCGCGAGGACTTCTCCTTCAAGGTGGGTCGTCGTACGGTGAAGCCCGACTTCGCCTACATCACCATTCACGGAACCCCTGGCGAGGACGGCGTACTGCAGGGCTACTTCGACCTCATTCGTATGCCGTATTCCACAAGCAATGTGCTCATAGAGTCCTTGACCTTCAACAAATTCATGCTGAACCAGTACCTGAAAGGTTTTGGCGTGAGTGTCAGCGAGAGTCTGGTGGTGCGCAAGGGCAACGAAGACTTGGTCATCGACGATGAAATCATCAATCACATCGGTCTGCCCTGTTTCGTGAAGCCCAATGCTGGCGGCAGCAGCTTCGGTGTGACGAAGGTGAAGCAGCTCGAAGAGCTGCGTCCTTCCATCCGCAAGGCGATGGATGAGAGCGACGAGGTGATGGTGGAGGCTTTCATGCCTGGCACAGAGCTGACCTGCGGTTGCTACAAGGTGACAGGCAAGTCCGTGGTGTTCCCTGTCACGGAAGTGGTGACGCACAACGAGTTCTTCGACTACGATGCCAAGTACAAGGGCGAGGTGGATGAAATCACGCCCGCTCGCATCAGCGACGATCTTCGCGACCGTGTGCAAGAACTCACCAGTGCCATCTACGACATCTTAGGGTGCTCTGGTATCATCCGCATCGATTACATCGTCACAAAGGTGACCGACGAGGATGATTGCGAGCGTGAGCGCATCAATATGCTCGAAATCAACACCACACCAGGCATGACCGCTACCAGCTTCATTCCTCAACAGGTGCGTGCTGCCGGCCTCGACATCAAAGATGTGCTGACAGAGATTATTGAGGATAAATTATGAATGAATTTGACTCGATTCGCCCCTTCAACGACGCCGAGGTGCGGGGTGCCATCGACAGCCTGCTCCACGACCGTCAGTTCTCGCACATCCTCAAGGGGATGGTGCCTTTCCTGCCGCTGTCCGTGAGTCGTGGCTTGCTTCGATTTGCCACTGTGGGCATCCATTCCACGCTGGGCTTTCAGGTTCGCTTCATGAAACCTATCGTGAAGTACATCCTGTGGCGCTGTGCCAAGGGCTGTTCCTTCGACCACCCAGATATTGCACCAGGGCCTGAACGCTATACCTTCTTGAGCAACCATCGCGATATCGTTCTTGACAGTGCCATCCTGGATGCCAAACTCCACGACGACCACTTCCCCACGACGTGCGAGATTGCTATCGGCGACAACCTGCTCATTTATCCATGGATTCGCACGTTGGTGCGCCTGAACAAGTCGTTCATCGTGCAGCGCTCGCTGCCGATGCGCGAGATGCTGAAGGCCTCGCAGACCATGAGTCGCTACATGCACTACGCCATCGCTGAGAAGCACGAGAACATCTGGATTGCGCAGCGTGAGGGACGTGCCAAGGACTCCAGCGACCAAACTCAGGTGGCCCTCGTGAAGATGCTGGCCATCACAGGAGAAGAGGGCACGGCAGGAGCCATCGAGAGCCTCAAGGCACTGAACATCGTGCCGCTCTCCATTAGCTATGAGTATGATCCGTGTGACTACCTCAAAGCACAGGAGTTCCAGCAGAAGCGTGATAACCCTGAGTGGAAGAAGTCCAAGCAGGACGACCTTACGAATATGCGTACAGGCATCTTCGGACAGAAGGGGCATGTACACTACCAGACAGGACGACCTGTAAACACGTGGATTGACCAGCTGGCGGACCAACCCGAGAAGGAGTTCTTCCAGATGCTTGCACAGCGCATCGACAATGAGATTCACCGTTCCTATCAACTCTACCCAGGCAACTACATCGCTGCCGACCTCCAAAGTGGCGAAGCCAATAACGCACATCGATATACAACTGCTGATAAAGCGGTCTTTGAGAAATACCTCGAACAGCGTGTGGCCATGGCTGCACAAGGATTGGAGGCTGCTGGAACCACACCGGACATGGATTACCTCCGTACATGTATCATCACGATGTATGCGAATCCTGTGAGGAATAAGATGGAGAGTGAGAAGTGAAGCGAAAGAATGAAGAGTGATAAATGATGTATCATTTGAAACCATATATAATAAGGTGTATGAGACAAGTGAAAAGTATATACTGTTTTTCACTTCTCACACTTTCGTCTTTCACGCTTGCGCTGGTGGCTTGTTCCTCAGACAACGATGAAGAGGATGCGTTTCCCACTCTCGTAACAGAGATGGGAGTACTCCATGTGGGGACTGTCATCACCGACGTATCACTTTACACGGACTCGGGAAAGAAATATCATGTCAGCAGCGAGATAGTTGGGTTGCAACCTAATGTATGGATGCGCTGTCTGGCTGGTTATGTGGAGCAGGATTCAAAAAATGTGGAGGTGCTCACTCTCAAAGGCGTGAGCGTGTTGCCAAACTGCTCCGAAAGACCACTCCAGAAGCGAGACCCTGTGGGAGTGGTGAGCGCATGGACAGGTGGCGGATTCATCAATCTTCATCTCCTCAAGAAGAACAAGGGAGCAGACCACGAATGGGGTTACATCCTGGATAATAGCTATGCTAATGCAGCAGGGGGAACAACGTACGAAGTAACACTCTATCACGACCAGCGCAACGACCCTGCGGCTTACAGCAGTGACATATACTTCAGCCTGTCACAAGACTCTCTGTCCAAGACACGGACAACAACCGACAGCATCACCCTCACTGTGAACACTTTCGAGACGACGCCCCATCAGTGGCGCTTCGCCCTAACTCCATAGACCTATGGCACACCATCACATCCACATCGGTTTTGACGCCAAGCGCGCGGCTCAGAACAAAACAGGCCTGGGCAACTACAGCCGTTTTATCATCAATGGGCTCGCGCAGTATGCGCCTTCGTTGCGCCTGGATCTTTTCACTCCCGATGCCCATAAGGCCAAGTATCTCGGAGGCGTTGACAAGCATGCTTCCGTGAATATGCTATATCCGAAGTCTGGGATTTGGCGGCACTTCAAAGGATTCTGGCGGACGTGGGGCATCTCTGCTTTGGCAAAGAAAAAGAGAGTGCAACTGTTTCATGGCCTGACGGGTGAACTGCCTTACGGCTTGCGGCGTAAAGGGATTAAGAGTGTCGTGACGATCCATGACCTTATTTTCATGCGTTTCCCCCGATTCTATCCTTTCATAGACCGCCTTATCTACAGATGGAAGATGAGCTCTGCCTGCAAGAGAGCGGACCGCGTGATTGCCGTGAGCGAGTGTACGAAACGCGATATCATGCGCTATTTTGGCACTCCCGAGGAGAAAATTACAGTCCTCTATCAAGGGTGCGACCAGCAGTTCCGTCAAGTCGTAACGGAATCGCATAAAGCAGCCATCCGGAACCGCTACCATCTTCCTGATCATTTCATTCTCTATGTAGGCAGCATCGAGCAGCGTAAGAACCTGTTGCTCTTAGCCCAAGCCCTTGATAGGATGGAAGACAAGAATATCTCTGTGATTGCACTTGGCCATCGGACTTCCTATGCAAAGCGCGTTAAGAAGTTTGTGGCAGCTGCAGGCTTACGGCGTCGTTTCCGTATGATTAGCGGCGTAGCCTTCTCAGATCTGCCTGTGTTTTACCAAATGGCGGACGTGTTTGTCTATCCGTCTCGTTATGAGGGGTTTGGTATCCCGATGCTTGAAGCCCTCTGTAGCGGTGTTCCTGCCATCGGTTGCACTGGCTCCTGCCTTGAAGAGGCTGGAGGACCTTCCAGCCTGTATGTGAGTCCGGATGACCCAGAGGCGCTTGCCAATGCCATCGGGCGAGTTTTGACAGACGCTGACCTGAGAGCTAGAATGATAGCAGAGGGACACGAGTATGCCCAGCGCTTTGAAGATCAAAAACTCGCGACTCAATTACAGCATCTATACTCTACAATTCTGTAGCACTTTTCCGAGCAGACACATTCTGGAGGAAATTATTTAGCTTTTTTGAAGAAAAAGTTAAAATGTGTTTGGAGTTTCTTCAGAATGTTGTATCTTTGCCAACAGAAAACCTTGTAGAACTGTTTTGAGTATGATTTCCGTCGTCATCAACACCTACAATGCAGAACGGCATCTGGATGCCGTTCTGCGTTCGGTTCAGGACTTTGACGAGGTGGTCATATGTGACATGGAAAGCACCGACGCCACCCTCGACATCGCCCGCGAACATGGCTGCAAGGTTGTCACCTTCCCCAAGAAAGATTATGTCAGTGCCGAGCCGGCGCGCACCTTTGCCATACAGTCGGCCACGAATCCCTGGGTGTTGGTGGTGGATGCCGATGAGTTGGTTCCTTCCGCTCTCTGCAACTACCTCTATACGCTGATTCAGCGCCCCGATGCACCTGCCGGCCTCTACATCCCCCGAAAGAACTATTTCATGGGTCGTTTCATGCACTGCCTCTACCCCGACTACCTCCTCCGCTTCTTTGTTCGCGAAGGCACCGTGTGGCCTCCTTATGTCCACACGTTCCCCATCGTTCAGGGCCGTCTGGAGAAGATTCCCTCGTCGCGCATAGATTTGGCCTTCGACCATCTGGCTCACGACAGCGTAGCGGACATCCTCCGCAAGACGAACCAATATACTGAGAACGAACTCGAGAAGAAACGCGACAAGCACTACGGCCCGTTGGCCTTCCTCTGGCGCCCCTTCTTCCGATGGTTCAAGGCCTACATCCTAAAAGGCGGTTTCCGCGATGGCCTGCCCGGCTTCATCAAAGCCTGCCTGGAGGGCTACTACCAATTTATCATGCTCGCCAAGATGACCGAACAACGAACCCGCACATGACCAGCGACCAGTTTTCACTCCGCGGCAAGCAACGCGTGCTCTTCGTCATCAGTCGTTTTCTGGATGGCGGCATTGACACCGTGCTGCTCGAGCTTCTGAACAATCTGTTGCGGAACTCGCCCCACGTGCATTGCATGCTGGTTATCGCCAACAAGATGGCCGGCAAGGAGGTATTCTTTGACAAACTGCCTCCCGAGGTGGAGGTGCATTATCTCGTGGATGAGCGTTGGCTGCAGTGGTACAAGGTGCGCAAGTTGGAAGGGCGCCGCAATCGTGTCCTCTCGCTTCTGGACGAGATGTTCCTCAATCCCATCCGTCAGCATCTGCTGAAGCGTCGCTTCCGTCGGTTGCAGCAAGAGGTGGATGTGGTCATAGACATTGACTCGCGCGCACATAGCATCATTGACTGGACCCAGCTCACGCTGAACATCGCCTATTTCCATTTCAGTTTCCAGCACATGCTGGATGCGCATCCCCACTACATGCGGCGTGTGGCCAAGGGCTTGAAGAACTACGACTATGTCGTCTCCATCTCCAAGGAGATGGCCGAGGAGGGGGCACGTCTGTTCCCGTGGCTGCAGGACAAGCTGGTGACCATCTACAACGGCGTGCGCAAGGACCACCTCCTGCTCCGTGCTGACGAGGTGGTGTCGCACCCGCTGTGGTATCGCCTGTCGCGGCAGGGTTTCATCCTTGCCGTGGAACGTCTCGAGGAAAGCCAGAAGGACATCACCTCCCTGATAGAGGCCTACGCCTTGCTCTCAGCGCGCAGCGCGCAGCTCCCCTATCTCGTGGTGCTGGGCGAAGGGCATGACCGCGACCTGCTGCAGACCCTGATCAACCAGCGTGGGATGTCGCAGCGCATCTTCCTCCTGGGTTTCACGGAGAACCCCTATCCCTGGATGAAGCACGCTCAGATGATGGTACATAGCTCCAAATTCGAGGGGCTTCCCACGGTGCTGATTGAAGGGTTGATGCTGGGCAAGCTCATCGTCTCCACCGACTGCCCCACCGGTCCTCGCGAGATCCTGGCCAACGGCAAGGCTGGTGTACTCGTCCCTGTGGGCGATGTGGAAGCGTTGGCACAGGCCATGCAGGACATCCTCACTGACGTGGCCCTGCAGGAGCGTCTGCGCGCCAGCATCAGCTATCAGGTTGACGTCTTCCGTCCGCAGAAGAACATCGTCAAGCTCTTGGACATCCTGGGAGAAAATTAACGCAGTAGGCGGTAGTAGGCCATCTTGTAGCACAGCTTGAAGAGTTTCGCGCGCGACAGCCCTTGTGCTCGCGCTTCTTGCATCAGCCGAGCGACCTGCGCCACCGGCATCTTCGTCTTCACGCATTTCTTGAGGAAATCATACCAGATGAAGCGCTCATAACCGGCGCGTTGCTCCGTTGTCAGTGCACATCCCGCGGCCAGTATGGGCAGTGCGCCCTTCCATTTCTCGCGATGCAGCGTGAGCGTTGTCTGCACCCACGCCAGGCTGTAGGCACCGTAGGACATGTGCTCGATCATCGACTGCGAACACACGTAGTTCGTGCGTCCTGCCTGCTGCATGCTCAGACAGAAGTCCACATCGTAGCCGTGAAAGCCTGTAATCACCCTCTCGTCGAACGGACAAGCCGCCCAAGCCGCCCGGCTGACCATCATGCAGCAGCCATCCACAGCCACGACGGGCGTGAAGCCGCTGGCGTTCAGGTTGCTGGTCACGCACCGTTCCCTCCCTCTGTGGCCCGACTGGATGTAGTGCTTCACGGACAGATCCGTGTGCACGAACCACCCCGAGGGCGCTGCCGCCTTGTACAGCGTTCCCAGATAGCCGATGACACCCGTGTCCGCCTTCAGCGCCTGCTCGCTCACCGCAGGGCCGAAGTCCTTCGTGAGGAACCGCACGTCCTCATGCACAAAGCACAGCACCTCGCCCTGCGCGCGGCGTGCACCTTCGTTATATACGTGTGCGAGGCCCTGTGGCGCCTGACGGTTGTCGATGACGATGCATTCGTGCGCGCAGCCCACCGTCGCGCCGATGTTCTCCTGTAGGGCTAGTGCCTTGTCCGGGTCGATGCTGCAGATGATGAAGCTAATCATTGTGTTCGTAGATGGCTAAGCGTTGGCGAATCAGGTCCATTTCATCGAGCATGGGCGTGTCGGCCTGCAGTGCCTTCGCGGCCAATGTCTCTTGCAGCGCGGGCTCTCCGAGCAGGTCTGCGATGGCATCTGCGAACGCCTCGGTCGTGTCAGCGATGAGGCACTGCTTCCCATGCTGCACCTGCAGGCCCTCGCAGCCCTTCGAGGTCGT
This sequence comes from uncultured Bacteroidaceae bacterium, assembly GCA_905233765.1. Classification (GTDB taxonomy): domain Bacteria; phylum Bacteroidota; class Bacteroidia; order Bacteroidales; family Bacteroidaceae; genus Physcousia. The sequence goes on from CAJOCU010000015.1 coordinate 35,009, forward strand.
CACCAGCGGCGCCTGAGCAGCGAAGGCATCCAGAATCTTCATCCTCATGCCGCTGCCGATGCGGATGGGCACAATCGAGATCTTGCCGTTGATGAATGCGGGCAGGTCGTTGACAAACCCGTCGAAAACCGCTTCCGGACAGAGCGCGCTGATGCAGGTCCGCAGCGCCTTGCGCCATTGCCCCGTGATGTGGAGGGCCGGAAGCTGCCCCAGACGCTGGCGCAGCGCAGGCACCACCTGCTGGCAGAACCACAGCATGCCGTCGGCGTTGGGGAAATGCGAACCGCTGCCGATGAAGACCAGCTCCGTGGCCGCACGGAAGGGCAGTTCCGTCTGCTGGACGTTCTTCGTGATGGCGGGCGAGGTGACAATCTTTTCCGGGTCGATGTAGCGGCTGAGGAGGTTCCTGTCCGTCTCTGTGAGCGTGACGATGGTGTCGTAGCGGTTCAGGGCCGCCAGCTCCATCGCTTTCTCGCGTTCCATCATGATGCGCTCTGTCGCCAGTGCCGGCTGGAACAGCTCCAGCTCGTTCTCGTTGCGCACAAAGCGCAGCTCATGATGCACAAAAATTTTCCTGACGTCCGTGGGCAAGAGATAGACCAGATGGAGGTACTCGTAGAACTCCACCTGAATGGCTTCGAAGCCCTTCCGGGCCACCTCGCTGACATAGTCGCAGAACGCGGGCGCGAAATCGTTCATCTCCCTGTACAGGTTGGAGTTGGCGCGCACGAAAGCCGACAGCGCTGCCGAGGATTGTTCTGCCGAGGACAGCGCTACCGCGGGCTTGCGCAGGAGGTTGAGTGCGTGGTTCCATCGCTGGCGCGCCAGCTTCCGCTGGGTCGAGTGGTGCCAGTAGTCCAGCCATTCACACACCTTGCGCCTGAGCCAGGGCATGGAAGCATATGGCGATGCCGGCTTCCCGTTGTCGATGCGCGCCTCCTCATGTGCGTCGAACACATAGAAGGTCACATCGGGCCACAGCGCCTGCAGCCGCTCCAGGTTCGCGCGTTCTCCGGCGTGGTGGACGTACAGCAGCATTGACACCTCATGCTGCCGACGCGCATGATCCGTCATCGTGAAGACAGCCTGATTGCCGCCGCTGTTGAGCGGGTAGGGCACCCAAGGCACTATGTACAGAATTCTCATAGCTCAGCGAGATTAGTCAATTGAATGGGATGTGATGACTGTCGAAGATTGCTAATCCCTCCTCAAAGGGTTTGCAATAGTGCATGTCACGTTTTAATATGCGTTTGAATGTCCCGAAGTTAAGGCCAAAACGCAGTATAGCCTGCCATGGTAGGTAATGAGGATGGGTACGGCAGACGGTGTAGAGGTAGCGCACGAGGTGTGGGCAGTTGTGACGATAGCAGTCATCAAGATGCCGGAGTTTCTCCTGCTCCACGAAGTTGTACACATTATGATTGCATCGTAAAATCGGGGTGGAGAACATGATATCAGCCATTCTACCCGTGATATAGGCGCTAGCCCTGAAATGATGCTCGTAGGACGTGGAAGTCTGGATGGACTGCCGGCGCACGCGATAGATGTAGGTCTCGTGTTCCACGATGCTGACAGTCTGCACGTACTGCAGCATCTGGAAGTTCCATAGCGTGTCCTCATGGATGAGGCCTTCCTCGAAGAACAATTGGTGCTTCAACAGGAAATCCCTTCGCACCAAGCGGTTCCACGCCATCGGGAAGATCTGTTCCTTGCAGTAGGCTCGGATATGCTGCCGGCGGTTGAGGAAGGGCTTGCCCACGCGCAGGTGGGGGCAGCCCAGCTCAGGGCCGTCGAAGCGGTAGTCGCCCACTACCATATCTACATCCTTCTCATTACGTCTTGACGACGCTACCAAAAGCTGGAGACAATCAGAAGAGATGGTGTCATCGCTATCAAGGAAAAAAACATACTCGCCTTGGCTGACCTGCAATCCTGTATTGCGAGCTGCTGAAAGCCCCCTGTTTCTTTCGTGTCGGATGTTTTTCACTTGTGCCTGATTCAAGGGGTATTTCTCCAGACAAGAATCTAAGACGTGTCTGCTGTCATCTGTGCTGCAGTCATCCACAGCAATCAGTTCAAAGTCCCTATACGTCTGAACCGCTACGGATGCAATACATTCCTCCAAGTATTGTTGCACGTTGTAGATAGGTATGATGACGGAGACTTTCATACGTAGGATGATGCGTTAGCACAACGGGGTGCTTTTATTCAACGGGACATCAATATGTATATTACTAATGCAATAATTATAAGAAGGAAGAATGTCGATACAAATATCATCTTTTGGAAATTCTTCAAATGCTTACGACTTTTCCTAGATACTTTGGCCAGTTCATCACTATTGCATTCAATGGCCGACGGGGAACCTGTTTTGTGTGATACGTGTCCACCGATAAAGTATGAAACAATTCTACCCATTCCTATTTTTTCTTCCCACAGTTTTACCCACTCTTTAAAATCAGGGCTTGCGTATCTGGACACAAGGTAAGAACAGACAGCATCATCCAGCAAACGCTCTATATTATCAAATATGTCCGCTGAGGAATGGATGAGTAGCTCATTCTTTATAGCAACGTCCCTAACGATATTGTAGTTATCATAAGCTTCGAGTACTGTTTTATAGTCAGATACGTCTACGTTTTTCTTTGTGGACATTCCCGTTCCAATCCTATAATGATAACATTTATTGGGTATGGTAACCAAGGACTTTGCAAAAGAAAAGATGAAAACACTAGTGAACATATCTTCTGCATAGTTACATTTTACACCGTCAAGATAGTTATAAGCCTTCTTCACGATTTCGGATTTATACATCTTACCACAGACGTTCCACAGAACGTCTCTTTGTACAAAGACGCTGGAAAGTAAATCGGAGTTCTCCTTGAATTTAGCAGGTTTTTTATTGAGATAATTGTAGAGATCACTCTTCCGTTGGGATGGAATCGTTGATCCGGCCTCGATTGTGAAGCCAAAACCGACAATCTCTACATTCTCTTCTGTCGAGGCCTTAACACAAACTTCGCAAGTATTCTTTTCTAACCAGTCGTCAGAATCTAAGAATATACAATAATCCCCTGTCGCATTCTTGACTGCAGATTGACGAGCAAGGAGCAGACCTTGGTTATCTTGGTGTATAACTTTTATCCGAGAATCTATTTCTGCCCAACGATCACACATGTGTGAACTGTTATCAGTCGATCCGTCATCTACAAGAATGATTTCTATTTTCTGATATGATTGCTTTACTATAGAGTCAACACACCGATCCAAATAATTTTCCACATTATATACAGGAACCAGGATTGAAACCAATGGATGGGTATTATAATCCATCAGAACGGGCATTTGTTTTTGAGAATCCAACCACGAGCCTTCAAAGTGATGAATTGAAAACGTGTTTCCTGTCATGAATATTTCCTTTGTATCCCAGCTTTTGGGACTGAACCAATCAACAGGAAATACGCATACGAAAGACGGATTATTGTCAAACTCGGTTATATTTTGTATGGGCTTTAATGTAAAACCCTCACTAATTCCGGCTCGAATAATTTTGGGCAGTGTCTCGTTATCTATACTTCCATCTTCTTTGTAAAAGCTTCTTCCTTCATAACGTTCCAAAAGGCTTTTCAAAAGAGGATGCCCCTTTTCAAAGCCCATAGTCGAGGCTTCAATGGCATAAGAGGAGTCCTCCAGACCCATAAAATATGGAAGTGTCAATAATTCATTGAATGATCTTACAACCTCTACATCAGAGTCTAGATATATGCCACCATAATGATATAAGGCATACAATCTAATATAATCTGCGGCGAACGCATATTTTCGTGCTCCAAAGGCCTCATCTACCCATCTTGACTTCCCCTTCGGAAATCGATTGAAGTCCCACAGCATAATCTCATAATCCGGGAGCGTCTTCTTCCAAGAGTTTATGCAATAATTAATTGATGCAGGGAATGGATCGTTACTCAACCAACAATAATGTATAATCTTTGGTATCATTTGGGTAGAATCTTAGAGAATTTGCAGATGAGTTTAAAGAAGTAAGGAGCAAAAGTATTAACAGCATACGCATTCTTTCTATATGCTTTCTTCATTAATTCCTGAGTGGTGTCATCATTTGGCTTTGATTTCATTAAAGGACAAGAGGCCCATTGGGTCATTTTTTTATATTGCAGCCAATACTCTTGTTTAGGGCAACCTTTTTGCCATGGTTTCCTATAACTTGCATAGTGAATGATGATAGGATTTTCCATAGCCTCTTTTAGCTCTGCGTGGTAATTGATGTCCAATTCCTGTTGCTCTGGAGAATACAGAAAATGACTCGTCTGAAGATTGTATTGGTAGGGGATACGCTTGATATGACCATTCAAGACGACATTGATGGCATCTTGGTCCATGAACCAATATTGATTTTCTGCAATCTTTTGAAGAGCTTTCTGAGAGATGTCATGACGGCGCCAATAATTGAGATTCATCTGGAGGATACCAGCGTTGAAGTAAACCACAGGAATGGGGATGCCCAAACGGTTGTGATGCCTTATTGTGCATCCGTTCACGTCAATAGCGGCCCCGCACGCAAAGTCTTCGCCAAGAGGGTGCTTTGCAAAATAACGCAGACTACCTAAGACGATGATATCTGAATCTACATAAAGAACCTCCTCAATGTCGTTATTCAGCACTTTCGGGAGTAATAGTCGTAAGTAGGTGGCTTTTGAGATATATGTCAGTTCTGGCAAACCTTCAAAGTATTCTGCTTTGATGGGGATGAGCTCACTATGTTGGTGATAGGCTTGGGTAATGTCTATGAGTGGTTGAAAGGTGATTGGGTGTTCTCCATCCTCCAAAATAGCTATGTGGAAATGAAGGTCTTCTTCTTTGTTGTTCTCGCAAATCGATGTAATGGCGACACCACACTGCATCACATATTTACTATCCAACCCTAGAGCTATGTGAATGGTTTTTTTTGTATCCATCAATTGTTCAGTTAAAAATGCTGTAATGCTCAATAAATGCTCTAATCTTCATCCGCTCTTGCTCTTCCTTTGCTGTTATATCCTCTTTCATTGACAACTCAAGATTGCGAAGGATTGCGGATTTCAAATCCTCAAAACATGAAGGCTTAACATCAAAACAGACCTTCCCATTTTTGAGGTCGTCAATAGTATATAACTTGAGAAGCCCATCCATAGACGAGAGGCGCTCTTCTTCGTTGTCGGGAATCTCAATGAATATGACAGGGATTCCCATGGCTAAACAAGGTTGTGCACAATGGAGCGCAGTCGTGACAATCAGTTTGGCATTCTTCTTGTATTCTAACAACAAGTTCTCGGAAATCGCTCGGCATTGTTGCCAATTCTTCCAGTTCGCAAATTTATAACAGCGTTGACTAATCCTTTTTGCATTTCCCTTTAGGGCTGCTGGCAGTGATTCTACTATCTCGTCAGAGCAGTCAACGAGATAAACGAGATCAGCGCCTTGTGCTTCTTTTTCATCTCTCAAGGGAAATGTGAGCGTTAGGCATCTGCTGAAATAGGCGGTTATGCCCATACTGTAGCAGAACTCCATTGTGGCTCTGTCCCTACAACCTATATCGCTTAAACGAATGCTGCTATTTTGATAAAGGCCTTTTATCATTTCTCTCGTGCCAGTGTGGAAGTGTGTTCCTATCCAAACAGGTCTAGTGTCAGGACCTGGTAAGAATGTCAATTGCTGATGTTCATACCATCCTTGCATGACACATGTACCACCACTGTGGTCTATTAATGAATTTCGACGTACATATTCAAATTTGACAGGACCTTTGACGACTTTCTTGATGGCTCCCTCCGTGGCTATTGTTTGTATGTAATCACCTAAGTTTGCACAATCACAAATGGACTCGTAGTAATAGCTGACATAGTGAGAGGAATAATCTCCGAAGTCCTTTTTATCATAATATTTTTGAAGGAAGGTATTCACCGCACTTTGTACTCGAATCATTTTTTGCGTCTCTTGTAAGATTGTCGTTATACAGGCGCTTACTGATTCGTCAAGCATTTCCTTAGCACTGTCAGACCCCCCAAGAATAGCCTCCTTGGTCTCTCGCATGGACCGTTTTATGAAAGACCGACTAGCAAAAACGTTTTTAATATTTCTAATGAATCCCATTTCTTAGCTCTCTTAGCTTTGGTTACAAATCTACAGTTGTTGCATGTCGTAGAGACGTTTGTAGTAGCCGTTCTTAGCGATGAGCTCGTCGTGCTGGCCACGTTCCACAATCTCTCCCTCATAGAGAACGTAGATCTCATCGGCATTCTTGATGGTGGAGAGTCGGTGGGCGATGGCGATGGTGGTGCGGCTTTTCATCAGGCGCTCCAGGGCTTCCTGAACCAAACGCTCACTCTCGGTGTCGAGGGCCGAGGTGGCCTCATCAAGGATGAGGATGGGCGGGTTCTTGAGGATAGCACGGGCGATGCTGACGCGCTGGCGCTGCCCGCCAGAGAGGCGACCACCACGGTCACCAATCATCGTGTCATAGCCCTTTTCGCTCTCCATGATGAACTCATGCGCATTGGCAATCTTAGCCGCTTCGATAACCTGGTCCATCGTGGCATTATCGACACCAAAGGTGATATTATTATAAAAGGTGTCGTTGAAGAGAATCGCCTCCTGATTGACATTGCCAATCAAGGAACGCAGTTCAGAGATGCGGACACCCTTGATGTTCTTTCCGTCGATGAGCACCTCTCCTTCCACCACGTCGTGGTAGCGAGGAACAAGGTCCACCAGTGTGCTCTTGCCCGATCCCGACTGCCCTACGAGAGCAATGGTCTTTCCCTTTGGTACTACGAGGTTGATATGCTTGAGCACGGGGCGTCCCTCAACGTAATTGAAACTGACGTCGCGTAACTCCACTTCTTTCTCGAACGTTGGCAGTGGCTGCGGGTCAACAGGCTCCTTGATTGGGTTCTCTGCCTTCAAGATGAAATCGATACGATCCATCGAGGCTAAACCTAAGGGAATTTGGTAAGTTGCTCTTGATAGTTCCTTCAACGGGTTAATGACGCTGTAGAGGATGACCATGTAGAAGATGAACGTGGAAGCGTCGATGAGGTTGCTCTCGCTGAGTATGAGGAAACCGCCGAACCACAGCACGATGACGATGATAATCGTTCCAAGGAACTCAGACATAGGGTGGGCTGCATTCTGGCGCATCACCATGGAGTTCATCCCGCGTCGAAACTCATCGTTGACGAATATAAAGCGCTTGAGCATCTTGCTCTCGGCGATGAAGGCCTTGATGATGCGCAGACCGCCCAGCGTCTCATCCAGCTGTGCGATGATGTCACCCCATTGGCCCTGCACAGCGGCCGACTGGCTCTTTAACTTGCGACTTACGATACCCATGAGCCAGGCTGCTAAAGGAGCCACGAGAATGACGAAGAGCGTCAATTGCCAGCTCACACTGAAAAGGGTGAAGAAGCAGACGAGGATGGCGATAGGTTGGCGGATGAGCATGTCGATGGAACTGGTAATGGATCCTTCCACACATTGCACATCGGCAGACATACGTGCGATAATGTCACCCTTGCGCTCTTCGGAAAAGAAACTGAGCGGCAGCTTCAGCACCTTCTCATACACTTGCACGCGGATATCGCGAACGACGCCTGTGCGCAGCGGCACCATGATGGCCGAGGAGGCGAAGTAGCCCAGCGTCTTCAAACCTGTCATGATAATGAGGGCGATGCCCATGAGAACCAGCGTAAGGAAGGCGCCGTGGGAGACCATTAGTTCCTGAATCCAGGCGTAGGCATTATTGATGAGCACGTCCTTATTAATGTGCCCCCAGCTCATGGGCTTATAGGTGTAAGTGGCCTGGTCAATCTTGAAGAGGATGTTCAGAATGGGGATAAGTACCATGAACGAGAATACGTTCATCCACTGCGACAAGAAGTTGAGCACGACAGACCAAGCCAAGTACTTGCGGTATGGCTTCAGGTAGCGTGCCATTATAGAGAGGAACTGTTTCAGCATATATGAAAATGAATGTGAAGGTTAGCTTTTCGGCGCAAAGATAGCGATTAAAAATGAAAAGAGAAGAAGAGATAAGAGAAAATTTTATTTTTCTCTTATCATTCTTTCATATTTCACTTGCTTGGTAGTCTCTGCGACAGAGTTCCCAGGAGAGCTGCAGCCAGATGATAGCGATGGGGAGGGCTTTCAGGGCATAGGGTACTACCCATGTTTTGCGGATGTAGGCTGGAAAAAGGTCTGAAGGCGACATTGATGTAAGCAAGAAGGCAAAGACCATCAGGACCACATCCCAGCGTGTGCGCGCCCAAGGGACTGTCCAGTACCACAACGCCACACCCACGAAGGCGATGATGTAGGTGCTGGATTCGCTGCCCGTGCTAAATAGAACGGTGAACATGAGGACTGAGGCCACGATGGCCAGACGGAAGGCCAGATGCTGGAATTGCTGCCAGCGCAAGAAGGGCAGACCCAATAGCGCTAGACCAGGCACGAGGAGCCAGAGATCACTGTAGGTGGCGCAGCCCGAAATCTTTCTTACCATCCCTAACAACGAGATGTTCTGCCCGCCGGCAAAGATGTTCTCGGCATTCTTTGCTGTGAGACTCTGGTACCATTCTGCATATTGACTGAGGATGAAGTCGGGACTGCTGATAAGCATGGGGGCAACGAACATCACAATAGCCCAAAAGAGGAGGGAGATGATGAATCGCCCTTTGTGTTTGGAAAAAAAGAAAAATGCCAGGCCCACAATACCATATAATTTCACGAAGGTGCCCAGCATCAGCCAGAAGGCTGCCCAGAAGTCTTTCCCCCGATGCAGGCAAATGAAGGTCAGTAGGATGCCTGCTACTGTGGCGATGTTGAACTGGGCCATCAGCAAGGCCGTCAGCAGTTCGTGGGCGCAGAACCACAGGGTCGCCGCTTGAATGCCATCGCGCAGGGGCAGCTGACGAATGGCAATATATAGGAGCATAGATAAGGCTACGAGCCATGCCAACAGCCCAAACCATTCTGGTAGAATCGTGAAAGGAGCAATGATGAGGCTGAAGAAGGGACCGTAGTGGTTCGTGTCGAAGTATTCGTCGGGATAGGGTGCGTAAAGGGAGCTCTGTTGCAGGGTGTGACGGAAAACTCCGCAGAAGATAAGAAAGTTATTGTGGTGCTTCGTAATCTTGACCAGCGCTGCCGCCAACGGCAGCAATAACCAGAGCCCAAGCAGCGTACGGTTGTCGCTGAAGAAGGGGCGCTGGAAAAGCTGAAGGACTCGTTGGCGTAGGTTCATTGGACAGGTGTTGGCATAAAGTAGTCGTCAAAATGGCGAAGATGGTGGTCAAAAGAGCGGAAGTCTTCGAGCATGAATGGCTCGTAAGCATTGAAGATAAAGTGGAGCGGCACATCGTGGTACATCGCAGCCACAAGGCTGTAGGAACTGGGAGGGCCTATCAGATAATCACAGTGTGAGAGGGTGCAGAGGTCTTTTGCAGGATTGCCTTCTGGAAATACAAAATCTACAGCTGGCAGCTGCTGACGGAGAAAACGCTTAGGCATTTCCACATTACCACAAACGACTACCACGAGATGTTTATTTCCCAAGTGATTCTTAAATTGCTGGATGGCATCGGCAAAAGTCGCATCATCGAAGTAATAGCGGCCGTTGAGCAACTTGTTGTAATCGCCCCGACGGATATGCACGCCCAGCAGGACATTATCTTCGTCTTGGCGCCATTTTGCGAGCAAGCACTCTACATGCTTCTCAATGGGTGCGTCGAAGGCGAAGAGGCTGACGATTTCGTCGCGGTACTTAGCAAAGAGGTCATAGAAACGGATATGCCATCCCGTCACGGCCATTACGGGGTAGCGTGTCATCGCCTCCTCCTTTGCCTCCTTCGACTCCATGAGGTCGAAATCTACGGTCGGTATAATATGAATCTTGGCCAGCCCCTTTATCAGTAAGTGTGTCAGGATATTGTGCCAAAAGGTATGGCAGATACGGAAATACTGATACTTGTAGGAAAAACGCAGCGAGATAGCGCATACATGATGCTCACGAGCCCAGGCATAGACGTGGCCATACTGGATGATGTTATTACACATCTGCCCTTTGTCGTGGACGAAGAGGATGTGCTTCTTGGTGTTCACAAAGACATAACGCAGCAGCAGGAAGTTGATGGGGACAACGATGGCCATCACCCATACTGGTGCAAGCAGCTCGCTCGCTCCCCACCACAGGAAAAGCTCCAAGAAAACAATCTCTAGGATGTAGTTGATGATATGGCTGCTGACAAAGCCTAGTGCATTGCTCAACGACGGGTGGCGCTGGAAGGTGAAGAAGGTGGTGAGGATGTAGTTACAGATGAGGCCTACAAGATAGCCGATAGTGTATGATGTGGCCGCCCCCATCCAACGAATGACGATATAGTAGGTCGCATAGTGGATGAGGGATGAGATGACGCCCGTCACGCCGAATCGCATGAGACGCCAGAAGTCTTTCACGCGTTCAGGATGTTGCTGTAGATATTGTTCAATCCAGATTTTCATGGGCGTGGGTGAGAATATCCTGTATATGATAGAGGGGGCGTTGTTTGACTTCTTGATAAATCTTACCAATATATATGCCTGTTCCACCTACGGCAATCAGGATAAAACCTCCGACAATCCAGATGCTCAGGATGAGTGAGGACCAACCTGGTACTGCGGTGCCAGCCAATAGCGCATGAAGAACGTATATGCCGATGCAAAAGGCGATAATCAGGAATACGACTCCTAGATATATAATACAGTAGATAGGCTTGACGGAGAAGGAGGTGATACCATCCAGTGCTAGGCCCATCATGCGGCTAAGATTGTATTTAGAGGCCCCTGCCTGTCGCTCGCTGAGAACATCGTCAACTGTGGTCGACGGTAACCCTAACATGGGGATTATGCCGCGCAGGTAGATGTTGCGCTCACGATACTCTGCTAGCAGATCGAGTGCACGGCGCGAGAGCAGGCGGAAATCTGCGTGGTTGAAGATGCTCTCCACACCCATCGAACTCTGCAGGCGATAAAAGGCCTCGGCCGTGAGGCGCTTCAACAGAGGGTCTGCCGTTCGGGAGACCTTGACACCATAGACGATGTCATTGCCGTTTTTCAAGGCTATGACCATTTGGGGGATGGCCTCCAAGTCGTCTTGCAGGTCGGCATCGATGGTGATAACTGCATCCCCCCATGTGCGTACGGCCATCATACCAGCCATAATAGCATTCTGATGCCCGCGGTTGCGAGAGAGGTTGATACCGCAGACGTAGTGGTTCTCACGATGCAGGCGTGCAATGATTTCCCACGTGCGATCGTGGCTGCCGTCATTGACGAAGGTCATGAGACTTTCGGCGCTAATGAGGCCCTCGGTTACCATGCGATCGAAGAGTGTTGTGAGCCGTTGCACGGACTCCTCTAGCACTTCCTCCTCGTTGTAGCAGGGTGAAACGGTGACTAAGCGAATCATCGGTTTGGGTGTTGTTCTTCTTAAAAGGTCGGCAAAGGTAAGCAGAAAAACTTATTCTTCCAATTATTTTATTGTTTTTTCAGAAATCCTTTTCTCTTATGCGAAGAAATGACTACTTTTGCGGCCAAGAATCATAGGATTATGACCCAAAAACTGTCTCAACAGGCTCGCCGATTCTTTGCGCTCCCATTCTGGAGTGACTGGCGCACCATCACAGCTATCTATGCTCTGCTGCCCGTCATCTTAGCTATCCTGAAATGGGGTAAATGGAACATGACCTACCAGATTTACAAGTCTGTCTTCTGGAATACCGTCCACCAACTGCCGCTCTTCGATTTCTATCCCTATCTACAGGGCGACTGCAACCACTACGGCCCCATCTTCGCCTACGTCATCGGACCCTGTGCGCTGCTGCCCGACTCATGGGGCACGTTGCTGTGGCTGGTTTTCCTGGTGGCTGTCTTCTACGTCGGTGTGCGCTACCTGCCGCTGCAGCGGTGGCAGAAGGTGTTTATGTTCTGGTTCTGTCTGCACGAGGTGCTTACGCCACTGTTTGTGGAGCAGTACGACTTGGCGATGGCGGGCGTCTATCTGCTCACTTTCGCGTGTGTCGAGCGCAAGCAACCTGTGTGGGTCGCTTTCCTCATCAGCCTTAATATCTTCATCAAGCTCTATGGTGTCATGGGGCTGGCCTTCTTCTTCTTCATTGAGGACAAGAAGAAGTTCGTGGCGGCACTGCTGGGCTGGTCGGCCCTGTTCTTCGTGCTTCCAATGCTCCTCTCAAGCCCAGAGTTCGTTGTACAGCAGTATGTGGGCTGGTACGAGTCGTTGACGCTGAAGAACAGCGATAACATGTTCGATGCCTCCACTAATACGTCGCTGTTGGGAATGGTACGCAAGATCACGCATTGCGCGTCATATAGCGACCTGTGGTTAATCGTGCCTGGAGCATTGCTCTTCCTGACACCCTACCGACGCATTGACCAGTTCCGCTATCCCGCCTTCCGCTATGCCTTCCTGGCTGCCATCACGATGTTCGTCACCCTCTTCTCTACTGGCACAGAGAGCTACGGCTACATCGCCCCCATGACAGGTTTCGTCATCTGGTATGCCACGGTTCCCTGGAAGCGTAACCGCCTCGACCTCTGCCTCCTCATCTACGCTTTCATTTTCACCTCCCTCTGCACCTCCGATATCTTCTTCCCTCGCTGGATTTGGGTGGAATGGATCAAACCCTATGCGCTGAAGGCGCTCCCGACGACCATCATCTGGCTCAAGCTGACATGGGAGATGAACACACGAGACTATGGAGCGTTTGAAATGAAGAGCAAGGTCCTCGTGGCGTAGGACCTTGCTCTTCAAATCTTAAGACCGTGGTCTTATGGTTGCTTGAGTTGTACAAACTCGGAGAAGGTGATGAAGTCACTGTGGGTCGTGCGCAGCTTTTGTATGAGGCGCGCGAGACGGTTGCACATCTGTTGGCCACTATGGTTGCGGATGATGAAGGGCATGCGCAGTTCGGGATGCTTGCTAAGCTCGTAAAACTCCCAGGGGTGGAAGTAGGTGACGAGGTAGCCGTCGTGTTTCAGCGTGCGGCAGGCGAGCCAGTGGTAAAGGCGCTCGGGCAGGTTGTGCAGCGAGAGCCAGAACAGTGGGAAGCGCACCCAGGGCGTCACGGAAGCCGGGATCTGCATTACACTGTCCTTCATGAACCATGTCCGCGGCGCTGTCAAGTGCATATAACGACCTGGGATGAAGGCCGGGTTGAGGGATGAGTTGTAGGTGTAGCCGGCAGCGCGGATGTCGTCGTCAGAGACGGGGAACATGCGCGGCTGGCGGTAGCCGTGGACGGTGAGGCCCGTGACGCGTTCCACGATCTCCTTCGAACGAAAGACATCGGATGCTTGTGGCTGCAAGTGGTCCACGCCGTGACAGGCTACCTCGTGGCCTTCGGCGACGATGCGATGCATCACCTCGGGGGCGTGCTCGGCGAAGTTGGCCGTGCAGAAGAAGGTGGCGCGTGCGTCGTTGTCACGCAGTACGTCGAGGATGCGGTTGGTGCCTTCGATGGACACCTCCATGCCTTCCTTGAGCGTGTCGTAATCTACGCCGTGCTCGCGTGGTACGTCGAACTCCTCAGTGTCAAAGCTCAAGAGCACCTTCTTTCGATGGCGACGCATCTGCAGCTGGAGTTTGCCTGTCGAGGGGTCGGTGATATTCTGGAACTCCTCGCGCGTGCGTTTCCATCTATTGTGTGTCCATAGCCAGTAGGCAGGCTGTCGTCGGATGCTCTGTTCGAGCATCTGGGCGTACATCTCGGTAAGCTCGTAGTCCTTATAGGTGCGTGGCTCTTCGGTCATCATCTGGTAGGTGGCGACATAGACGCCGCGTCGCTCGCGTCGCACGTCAAGGTAGATCATTGTGAAGTCTAACTTCTTGGCAATGCGCTCGCCGCCGATGAAGAAGGGCGTGTCAGGGTGGTTCAGGAAATCGGTCCACAGATGGATATCGTACCAGTGAGGTGCTTGATCAGCGATGAAGCCGGTAATGGACGGGATACCCTCCTGACGTGTGCGCATAATAACGCGCAATGTGTTGTTCATCGAAATGTTGTGGACCCCCATGCGTGTGCGAATGCTCTTGAAAAGCTTGTTGACAACAGGGTTCTCGATAGGATGGTAGATCTGGTATGGCATATACTCGGGCTCTTTGTACTTGAGGTGAATGGGAATACTAGACACCCATTCCCAGTTACAGTAGTGGCCCAGCATGAGGACGACAGATTTCTTCTCGCGAATCATACGCTCGGGCAGTTCCACGTTGTCGAAGCGGATGTGGCGCTTCATCTCCGCCTCGCTCATAGAGGTGAGCTTAATGGTTTCGAAGACGTAGTCGCAGAGCCAGTGGTAGAACTCGCGCTCGATGCACTTCAACTCCCTGGAGCTCTTCTCAGGGAAGCAGGCGAATAGGTTATGACGCACCATCTTGCGACGGTAGTGGGCGATGTGATAGACAAAGGGGAAAACGATGTCGGAGAGCACGTAGAGAAACCACATCGGCAATAGCGACAGTGTGTAGAAGAAACCGTGGAGCAGGTTGTAGCGAACCTCCTGCCAGCGAGTGAGAATATCTTGTTCTGATTGTTCCATTATAAGGGCTTTTGAGGATTCAAGGGCTTAAGAGGCCAAGAATTTAAGGTGTTGAAGGATTGTTGAAAACCAGACGGTTCTCGTTCATGCGTACCATATACTGCTGAATGATAGCTTTCAGTTCGCGTTCCATAGATGTTTGAATAGGCTCAGTGTCCAGCAGATTGTGTTCAAGCAGGCTATCGCTGAGTTCATAGAAGGCGCGCGTATGAACACCATCGAACTGCAGTAAGCGGTTATGCTTCACATATTGGTAGATGCCGTTGTTGTAGTTCACGGCCCAAGTGCTGTCGGCGGGAGTGTGGAAGAGGTCGCATCCGAAGGCGAAATACGGCTCGTCGTGGTTGAGCAGTCCCAGAACGCTTGGCATGATATCTATGTGCTGGGCTATGCCTTTGCGCATACCGGTTTCGAAAAGTTCACCGCTGGGGTCGTAGAAGATGATGGGTGAGCAGAAACCGCCGATGTCACTTTGGTAGAAGTCGTGGTCGCTCAGGTTTGTATGGTCGGAGGTGAGCACGAAGAGGGTGTTCTTGAACCAGGGCTGCTTGCGTGCTTCCTCGAAGAAGCGTCGCAGGGCGTGGTCGGTGTAGCGGATGCATTTGTGAATAATGAGTCCCTCCTCAGGGAAGGTGTCGCGATAGGCCGTGGGGATTTTGTAGGGATGGTGGCTGGTGGCGGAGAAGAGAGCTGTCATGAAGGGCTCCTTTAGTTCCGACATCTGTGCGCAGTAGAACTGCATGAATGGTTCGTCCCAAATCGCCCAGAGGCCGTCGAAGTCCTTGTCGCCGTTGAAACGTCTGTCTGCATTGTACTCTGTGCGTCCAAAGTATTTTTGGAAACCCGTCTTGCGAGCAAAGGCTTGGAATCCCATACTGCCGTTTTCTGCACCATGGAAGAACGCCGTTTCGTAGCCATGCTTGTTGAGCTCTTGAGCCAGTCCGCCAAAGGCATTCATGGAAGCAGGCGTTAGCACGAAGGGCTCCACGAACATGGGGATGCTGGAGAGAACGCTGGGCATACCATCAATGCTCTTGCGACCGTTGCAAAATGACCATTGGAAGGTGGTGCTCTTGTGGCAGAGCTCATCCACGAAGGGGGTGTATCCTGCGTAATGTCCGTCCTCAAGGACCTCGTTGAGAGCACCAATGTATTCACGTCCGAAACTCTCCAGAATGAATACCACCACATTCTTCTTCACGAGGGAGCTATCGGGCTTTGGATGATGGATGGGTGTGTAAATTTGTTCCATTTCATCGGCGCTCCCGAAGTACTTTGGCGTCACGAACTTGGCCTTTCCAACGGTACGGATGAGTGAGAACGGGGTGTTCAGGATGACGGCAGCCTCGGCAGGGCGGGCTACATACTGATTGGCATTGGAGATGGTGATGGGGCGTACGGCCGTGGTGGCACCGCCACGCATCCCGATGACGGTCAGCGGAATGTATGCAACGAACAGGATGAGATGCAGAAGGTAGTAGCCAAACACTTGGAGCTTCGATGAGAAGAGCGTGGTCTTATGGTTTGAAGACTGTGGTCCTATGGTCAGAAGACCGCGGTCTTCACATGGTTGCCTGTAGACCTTCCATAAAAGCAGGATGAGGGCGATGCCGGTGATGACGAGGTACCAGTGGCGCAGCAGTTCCACACCTACGATACTGCCGAGGTTGCCCTCGTTGGAGAACTCTAGGAACACCGTGGTCGTGGTGCGGCGGCCGGTGTATTGGAAATAGACAGCATCGCAGAGGTTGATGATGACGGCGAGGCTGTTCACCAGTACGAAGAGCCACTTGGCGGTCAGCTGCCACCAGCGCAGCTCTTTTAGGTGCAAGGGGAAGAGCATCAGCATGGCGTAGAGGACATTGGTGTAGAGGATGGCAGATGTGTCGAACATCCAGGCACCCGTGAAGATGTCCTTGAGCGAGTTACCGCTCCAGAACTGTGGAAACGAGGAAAAGTTCTCGGCCCAAAAGGTTAGACGGCATAACCAATAGACAACATAGGCCAGCGCTATGTTCCACACGAAAGAAAGCGGTGTGCGAAGCATCGTCGTAAAAGTTCTGGAATATGGTAGCAAGTTTTTCAATGTTTAAATCCTTCATTTTTGCTTCGTCATGCGGAAGTACTTCTCCATCACCATGAGCGAGACGAGGCGCTCACGGCGACGGCTCTGGAACTGATGGCAGTAGTCGTGGGCGTGGCGCACGATGGCCTCGGCCTCGGCGGGATGCTCGTTGTAGTAATCGATGCGCTCCAGCAGGTCGCTGAAGTCGGGGCGCACCTCGATGTAGTGGTAGTTGGGGATGAGCGTACCTTCCATGAACCACGTCTCCATCGTGGGACGCGGACAGACGGCCAGCGAGTTGCTGTGCATCACCCATTTCAGGTTGCTGGCCACGTCGTTGCCCTCTAGGCACATGATATATTTGAAGCGAAGGTGATCGTAGAGACTCGTCTCACCGTGCAGCTGCATATGCTCGGCATAGACGGAGTTGGTGGAGGTGTCGAGGATGTCGAACATCGGGTGGCCAAAGAACTTTTCGAAGAAAGTGGCGCGCAGCGGCTTGCCATGCACTGCGCCTCGGAAGATGATGCGGTTCTCTTTCTCTGCGGTTGCGAACGGGTCGCGGAAGAAAATGTAATGGCGCACCTTATTCAGCTTCATCAGCACGGAGTTGCAGTTCACCTCAGGCGCGGCGATTGGACGGCTCTTTGTGATGGAAGGGTGGGGGAGTAGGTGGTTCACGTCGCCAGGCACGAGCCACCAGCGCAGGTGGCGTGGAAAGTAGCGGTTCCACTCGTAGGTGTCGAAGAAGTATGCGCTGGCACAGTCGTGATAGCGTTGCTCGCCCAGTGTGGGCGCGTCGGCAGGCAAAGCCGCAGGCGCACTGAGGCGGCAGTAATAATCTACGCGTTGCTGCACCTCGGCCTGTTCTTCCTGTGGAAGGTGGTCGAACTGACGCAGCAATGCTTCGCGTCGCCACTCAGTCCACCAACGTGGCACGGCTCGCATGGCGAAGCCCCGCAAGAGGAAGAGGGTGTGGCTGTTCTTGTGGACGCCCCCCACCGTGGTGTAGTATAATCGATGCAGCGCTTCCAACATTTTTATTGTAATCTCTCAATCACTTTCTTGACCACTGTCTCAGGTGAGATACTCGTGAGACAACGGTAGTCGCCATAGTGGCAGGGCTTATTTCCGTAAATGGAGCAGGGACGGCATGATAGATCTGCCCGTTGGAGAACATCCTCCATTTGCTGATTGTATCCAAGGAATCCTGCCATTGGATGTGTGGCGCCCCAGATGCTGACGACAGGGACTGCTGCCAATGATGCTAGATGCATATTTCCCGAATCCATCGATAACATCACGCGACAGTGGGAGATGAGCGCCAACTCTTCACCGATATTCTGCAAATGCCCTGCCATGCACTCTGTGTGGGAGTACTTGGCAGCCCATTCGTTGAGCTGCGCCTTTTCTGCCTTCCCTGCGCCGAAGAGGAACATGCGAACGTCGCCACGGGCATCCAGTTGTCGGATAACCTCTTCCATCTTTGACATTGGGTAGGTTTTCCCCTCATGGGCCGAGAATGGAGCGATGGCCACCCAGTATGGTTCTGGACGTTTGGATAAATCGAGATTTGGAATAGCAGTGCTTAAGTCGGCGCCACCAGCGGGGTAGAGACTGTGAAAGTCCAGCGTCCAGTCTGTAAAGCCAAGACGATGGAACACATCTGTGTATTTTTCAAATATACTCGTCTGCGGCTTTTTCTCCTCAGCCTGCAAGAAAGCCTTTCGTGAGCGCCGGTCCTTTCGGATATGTGCCACATGATGTCCTGCAATATGCAGCCTCATTCGTAACCATTTCGTGCGTAGCACATCATGCAGGTCTGCGACATGGGTTGGCTGCAGGGCAAAGATTCGGCGTGCTAAGAGATTTAGTCCTCGGTAACCAGCATGCTCACCACCGAGGTCCGCGGTAATGAATCCTACATTGGATGGCAGAAGAGTAAAAAGTGGTTGCGCCCAAGCGCGGCTGACAACCGTCACGCGGACATCGGGGTGCTGCCGAGCAAAGCTGTCGATGACGGGGATTGTCATCAAGACATCCCCCATGGCTGAGAACCTGAGAACAATTACATGTTTCATATTTTTCACTTTCCAGTATTTACTCTCCATTTTTCATTTCTGATAAAGAATGGGATTTGTGTCTGGGTCGTTGTACATTTTCATCTGCTTATATACCTTCATCCATTTTCGCCCTGCCTCAATGTCGGCAAGGAGTTGGTCGATGGCTGTCGAAAGGTCAGCCTGCTGTTCCAAAAGCACATCCAGTTTCTTCTGACACGTGGCACGGTGCTCGGCACTGGCATCGGTGCGCTCTGTCTGTTCGCGCATGTGGTAGATCTTTAACGCCAGAATGCTCAGACGATCTACTGCCCAGGCTGGGCTTTCGGTGTTAATCGTCGCGGATGCTTCGTGTTGGACCTCGTGGTATTTCGTGTAGAAGTAGCTATCAATCGTCTCCACGAGATCCGTACGGTCTTGGTTGCTGCGGTCTATGCGTCGTTTTAGCGCAAGGGCCTCCAGAGGATCAATTTGAGGGTCGCGTATGATGTCCTCCAAGTGCCACTGCACGGTATCTATCCAGCACTTACGGTAGAGGTCGCTTTCAATGGTTCCATCGGCATATGGATTATGCAATGGTGCATCAATATCGTCAGTTTGGTGATAGTCAAGAATCGCAAGGTCGAAAATAGGGCGAGCCTGTTCAGTAAAAGTCATAAGCAGTCTTTTTTGCATGATTGTTCGTGCAAAGTAACGGATTATTTTGTTCTTTACCAAGCAAAGCTCCTTTTTTCTGCTTTTTCATCATGCCATTGTGTAAAAACATGCCAAAAAAGAGTGAATGGTTGCGAGAAACTCATTATCTTTGCAGCGACATTTTATCATTTACCAAGTTTTTAACTACTAACGGCACAATAATAATGAAACACAGAATCCTATTGCTTGTAGCAATGATGACTATGTCGCTGACAAGCGTTGCGCAACGCATGACAGATAAGCTCGACCGCGGACTCGTGGCTACTATAGCGATGAGTGGTAGCGGCAACTTTATCAGCTGGCGCATTTTGGGCGAGGAATACTTTGATGTGACCTATAACCTCTATGCCAACGGCAAACTGCTGAAAGGAGGACTCACAGTCTCCAACTTCGTGCACAGCGCCGGCAACGCAAGTACCAAATACCAAGTAGCAGCCGTCGTGCGCGGCGAGGAGCAGGACTTGTGTCCCGAAGTGACGCGCTGGGCGGGCATTTCTAACCTCACGAATGGTGTAAGTGACAATCCACATACAGGCTATATCGACATAAAATGCCAACCCGCCATCGATCGCGCCGACCTGGATGCTACATCGCAGTACGAGTTCAACGATGTGGTACCTGCAGACGTGGACGGCGATGGAGTGATAGACCTTGTTTGCAAGCGTAACTACACAGGTGGTGTCAATAGTGCCGATAACAAGACACGCTTCCATCGCATCGAGATTATCAAACTCGATGGCACACGCCTCTGGTGGATCGACCTTGGCCCCAATATGATGGCAGGCCCTGACGAGCAGTGGGATGCAGTGGCCTTCGACTGGGATGGCGATGGAAAGGCGGAAGTGTTATTGCGGGGAGCTGACAATATGTACATCCATACGGCCACAGGGCACAACATCGCTGTTGGCGACATGAGTTACTATGCACCTCGAACGCAATATACGTGCGAGGGAAGCGAGTACTTGCTCTACCTCAATGGCGAGACGGGCGAACCCTATGGATGGAATGGTACGAAGGATACTTTTACTCCGATGGCTTACCCTTTGAAGCGCTACGAGAACGGCGAGACACAGTCCTTGGCTGTTTGGGGCAAGGAAGGCGACGGTGGTCACCGCTCCACGAAGCACTACTTCGGTGCACCCTACCTCGATGGCGAGCGACCCAGCATCTTCCTCGGACGAGGCTGCTACACGCGACATAAGTTCACGGCACTGGACGTGAATCCCAGCACCCATGAACTCACACAACGCTGGTACTGGAGCAACAATGTCGGATGGGGTAGCCCTTGGTATGGTAATGGTTACCACAACTTCGCCATTCAGGATGTGGATATGGATGGGCGCGATGAAATCGTCTTCGGCTCCATGGTCATCGACGATAACGGTAAGGGCCTCTCCACCACAGGACTCGGACACGGCGACGCACAGCACTGTAGCGACCTCGACCCCTACCGATGGGGACTGGAGCAGTTCGCCTGCAACGAGGATGAACCTGCCATGAACTACCGCAACGCTACCACCTCGCAGATGTACTATCGTATGCAGAGTACTGGCGACGATGGTCGCGCACTGGCTGGTAACTTCACGAACAAATACCCTGGCAGCGTGGGACAGAGCTCCCAGACGGGTGTACTTAGCCTCACGGCAGACAAGGTAATCACAGGACAGGGAGGCTATGCCCTCAACTTTCGCATCTACTGGGATGGTGACCTCTGCGCAGAGATCCTGGATAGCCCGGGAACGGCCAAGGCAGCGAAGATTGAGAAACTCGATGTGGGACGTATCTTCAATTCCGAGGGACATTTGAATAACGACTCAAAAAACAATGCATGCATGACTGGTGATATCCTGGGCGACTGGCGCGAGGAACTGCTCGTGGCAAACGGCACAGACATGAGACTCTACACCACGAGCCGACCCACCACTTTCCGGATCCCGACGCTCTGGCATGACCACGGCTACCGTCAGGGTATGGTATGGGAGACGATTGGCTATAACCAACCGCCTCACACCAG
Source organism: uncultured Bacteroidaceae bacterium (assembly GCA_905233765.1). Classification (GTDB taxonomy): domain Bacteria; phylum Bacteroidota; class Bacteroidia; order Bacteroidales; family Bacteroidaceae; genus Physcousia. Next base: position 56,490 of record CAJOCU010000015.1, read on the forward strand.
CTATTTCCTCGGTGAAATGGAAGGAATAACGATTGCTCCTCCCTCGCTGACCACAGATGGTCGTGAGCTGATAGGCAACGGAGGAACTATCTCTTCAGCAATGAATGACAAGCAAGTCCTGGTGTATGCCAAGGAGAACAGCAACGTCACCATCGCAGAAGGCGCTCAACCATGGGTGGCACTGTTCAATGTGCCGGCTTGGGTGCAGGGCAATAACCCCTCGGAGAGCAGTTCTATACTTGCTCCTTCTTATACCTTTTATAAATGTACTGCCACGGGCGGCGGATTTGCTGGAAAGGCGCGCTTGGTGAAGCAGGGCGAGGGCGAACTTGTGTTGCCCGCTGTGGCGATGAACCACACGGGTAACACTGATATCTGGAATGGCACGTTGACATTTAACGGCTCCTTGCTCAATTCAAGCTTATGGTTGAACCGTCACACGGCTTTAAACTCCACGGGTACCTTCCGCAGGATAAAGGCTGATTATAATGCTACGATACGGCCGGGTGGGGCCGATAGCAAGGGCAAGCTGACCACAGATTCCCTATACCTGGGATTCGGTTCACGCGTGCAGTTAGATGTCTATAGCGAGGGCTTTGGGGCTGATGTCATAAAGACCAGAGTGCTCACGCTGGAAACGAAACTCACGGGAACATGGCTCACCTATGGACCTAAATACCTCTCTCCCGTCGTGGAAGTTACACCCCATACCACTGCAGGTGCAGCGACACTGGCTGTTGGCAAATACCTTCTTTTCGAAGGTGTTGAGAAGATGACAGGTTCTCTGGAAGAAGTGATTATTGAAGGCCTTGGGACTGCTTTGATCTCCTATCTCTCGAATGAGGAGGATAAGATATTCCTTGTCGTAGAAGATGCCCGTCAGGCTGGCGATGTCACATGGACGGGTGCTGTGAATACCAACTGGAAGTTTGGCGATTATAACAAGAACTTTGCTCTGACGGACAATCCAGAGGAGAGTGACTGTTTCGTGACTGGCGACAAGGTTCGCTTTGGAGATGCTGCCACCAAAACCTCTGTTAATCTCAAGGGCGAGATAGATGCCGATAGCATCATTGTAGACGCTGACAAGAGCTATACTTTCAGTGGCAGGGGCGCCATCATTGGGGAGACTACGCTTGTCAAACGTGGCGCGGGTAAACTGACCATTAACACGGATAATACCTACACGGGTGGCACGCGCATAAGTGGTGGTACACTTGTGGTGACTTCGCTGAGCAACGAGAACCTCGCAGCAGGTAATCTGGGAGCTGTTAACAGCACTCCAAGCAAGTTCATTATCGAGAATGGCTCTGAGCTGCAGACGAGCGGTGTAGTGACGCAGGGATCGCCCATGCAGATGCTGACCACCGAGGGTGGCGTCATCAACAACGCTGGCGATTTTGTGGTGAACAAGACCATCAGTGGTACAACGCTCACCAAGAAAGGTAGCGGATGGATGAAATTTAACACGGCTGGAAATCTGCAACGTTTCGTACTTGCAGGTGGAACCGTGCAATGCATCAATGCTAGTAAGGTGGCTAACACATTGGAAATTCAGAGCGGCACTTACAACGAGAACGGCGGCAGTAGTTTCGCCATCTATGTCCCTGCAGGAAAGAACGGTACATGGAACACGGTGGATAATGCCACTTACAGCAACAAAATTACGGGCACGGGCACTCTGACGGTCTATTGCTCCGAAATCAAAGGTTCTGGGTGGTTTGCAACGCGTACGCAGTTAGCTCTGGATCTTAGAGACTTCGAAGGGACCATCAAGGCAACAGGACACGCTGATGATACTGGTGCGCGTTGGACATTGAATACTGCCTATGGCATGCCGAATGCTACACTTGATATTGCTGCAGGTCTCACGGTTCAGAATACAGGTAAGACCTTTGCTATCGGCAAACTCACCGGCACCGGTAAGCTGGGTGGCTATGCCTCCTTTAGCAACAGTGGCGGCTCTGGAGCGAATACTTGGCAAGTAGGCAACGCCCAGAACTGGAGCTGGGGCGGAACAATTACGGATAATTCCAATTTTGTAAAGGTGGGAACCGGCACGATGACGATTACGGGAAAGAGTGATCACACGGGAACCAATAGAATCACAAAAGGTGAACTAGTTATCAAATCCGGGGCAACGTTGGGAACGGGAACTCTAACAGTCATTAGTGGCGCAACCCTCTCTGGCGTAACGGGTTCAACGCCCCTTACCAACGCATCCTACACCTTCAATAGCGGTTCTACATTACAGGTCGGTGCCTCAGCAACGGCGATTTCTGGCGTCATGAACTTTGGTGGCAAAAATGTTACTATTAACAAGAATGCTGTCGTAATACTTGGATTTAATCGTGCCGCTACGGCCAGTGCCACGGGCGGAACATCACTCCAGAATATCGATAAACTCACGATGAAAGGCACCATTCAGCTTCACTATTCCAGTAGCTTCGCAGATAATATAGCCGTTGGAGACAGCGTCGTTCTCTGGAAAAATGTTGTCTCGTTCTCGGGTACACCGATTTTGGAATCGGAAATTATTGATGTGGAGAAAGGACTCTTCTGGGACACCAAGGACATCGAGAAGGGTATTTTGCATGTCACAGATGTCGTGCCAGTGGGCATCAGGGAAGTGAAAAATGAGATAGGGAAAAGCGAGAATTTGGGTGGCGCCGTCTATGACCTCGCGGGTCGCAAGGTGGCCGATTCCGCTGCTTCCTTCATGAGCTCAGGTCGCAAGGGTGTCTTCATCATCGGAGGCCGCAAGGTTCACCTGAAGTAAACAACTGCATGAAATATGAGGGTGTGTCAAAATAGGCACATCCTCTTTTTTTCTTTTTGCATTGAGGATTTTCGATAGATATATCGTTATGCGGCAATTTTCATGATTTCTGTT
>CAJOCU010000016.1 GCA_905233765.1 uncultured Bacteroidaceae bacterium
ATCATAAGACCCAGCAATAATGCTTTAGTTTTCAATTCCTAATTGTCAATTATCAAAGGCTATCCTTCAGCACCTGTACTACTTCGTCACGATTCAGGATATAGTATCCTCCCTGACATATGGGGCAGGCATCGGCCATTCCCTCAATCAGTTCGGGCTTGGCACCGCAGTCGGTGATGTTCATTGCCAGCCCCAGTTCGCGCATCCACTGCTCCATCGTCTCAAGACCTTCCATCGCCACTTGCTCGTCTGTCTTGCCATCGGCAGAAACATTCCATACGTTTATAGCCAGACGCTTGAACTTCTGAACGGCATCGGGCGACTTACTGATGAGCAGACGGTAGTAGGCACCGCTGACAGCAGCGAGGGTATGACCATGTGTAGCATCGGTAAAAGCAGCAACAGCCTGTCCCAGCATATGAACCATCCAGTCTGTAGCCTTAGCACGATCGATGAGGGTGTTAAGTGCCCAAGTAGCTGTCCACATGATGTTCGAACGAGCCTCGTAGTCCTCTGGGTTGACGTTTGCCTTACGACTGCTGACGATGAGTGAACGCATCAGACCTTCTGCGATATAGTCGCTGGTGTTGTCGTCTGTACCAGAAAGATACTGCTCAAGAATATGACTCATGATATCGTATATACCTGCCACCATCTGATACTTAGGAACGGTAAACGTGAAGCGAGGGTTGAGGATGGAGAAATCTGGGTTGCGGAAGTTATAGAACAACTTGCGGTTCTCCGAGTGACTGGAGATGACCGAACAGCTGTCCATCTCGGAACCTGTTCCTGCCATTGTGAGCACACATCCTACAGGAATCCAACGGCAGGTCATTGGCTGCCAGTTCTTGAAGTAATACTCCCAAGGGTCGCCATCGTACCAGGCACTTCCAGCTACGGCCTTACAGTAGTCAACGGTAGAGCCACCACCCACACCGAGGATGAAATCCACATTCTCCTGGCGAGCCGTGTGGGCTCCTTCCAACACCTTCTCTATCGTGGGGTTCGGCATCACACCCGCAATCTCCACCACCTCGCAGCCAGCCTTCTTCAGCTCAGCCATCACCTGGTCGTAGATGCCGTTTCGCTTGATGCTGCCACCACCATAGCAGAGCATCACCTTCTTGCCGTAGTTTTTCAGTTCTTCACTCAGTTTACTCAAAGAATCCTCACCAAAGTGTAGCTTCGTAGGATTGTGGAATGTAAAATTGCCTAACATAATTATTTTGTTTTAAGTTTCTGGGTGCAAAGGTACGCACATTATTTTATATAGGTATTACACAAATTGGCTGACAATATACCAAATTCGCAGAATATGATAAAAAGACACCCAATAACTACCATTATTGGATGATTATTTGTATCTTTGCCACCGATATGAAGAAGATACTGAAAGTGGACAATCCTAACGATCACACGTTATCGCAATTATCTTACCCAAGTTTTTGTCATTCAATTTTCGGGATTCCAAACTCCTTTTCATCTTCCAATCGTGAGGAAAAGATAACGTATCTGGAGCGTCGTTGGATGTGTGAGCTTTACGACGTAAGGCTCGCGAGGGTAACGACGTAAGGCACGCGAGGGTAACGACGTAAGGAATTAGGAACTTCATTCATCAAAATATTCGTCACAAAACCATACAGAATATTCCAGAAATTTGCAGAGATGTATTTTTCGCTGTATCTTTGCAAATAAAAATGACAATATCATAGACCGAACAATGAACATCAGATTAGAACAGACAAAAGATTTCCGTGAGGTGGAGAACCTGACACGAGAGGCATTCTGGAATGTTTACCGTCCTGGATGCACAGAGCATTACGTGCTCAATCAGTATCGGACAAATCCTGACTTCATACCAGAGCTTGATTTTGTGATGGAGGAAGACAATAAGATGATAGGTCACGTCATGTTCTCAAAGGCAGAGATCATCTTTGATGATGGTTCCCGTTTCCCTTCTTGGACATTTGGCCCCATCAGCATCCACCCCGACTATAAACGCAAGGGGTATGGACTCAAGTTGCTGCAATATGCTTTGGAGAAGGCTAAAGAAATGGGCATCGGTCTGCTACAGATGGAAGGCAATATCGAATTCTACAAGCATGCAGGCTTCGACCTCGCCAGCAAGATGAAGATTCACTATCATGCAGAGCCGAGAGAGGCAGAAGTGCCTTATTTCCTTGCCCAAGAACTGATACCTGGCTATTGGGGTCATCGTGAGGGAACCTATTGTCCTCCTAAGGGCTATTTCGTAGCTGATGAGCATCCCGAGGCCTTCGAGGCATACGAAGCCACCTTCCCACAGAAGAAGAAAGCATTCCAAGAGGGCCAACTGCCTCGGTTCTGTCAGAGTTGCGGTATGCCTCTCACCAAGAAGGAAGATTTTGGCACAAATGCCGATGGTAGTACAAACTTCGACTACTGTCAGTATTGTTACAAAGACGGCAAATTCTTGCAAGACTGCACCATGGACGAACCGACCCAAACTACTGCGTCTTGAAGTTTACCGCCACCGACGGCCGCTTCTACAGTGATTTCTATCCACGTAGCTTCGTGATTGAGTAAATGATTACGAAAGCAAAGGCTGTGAGGTCAAGACACTTGCTGAGTACCAATGAATCATCTGCCAAACATCCTGTCGTCGCTCCGAATTGCCGGAGCTGTTGCTCTGTTGTTAAGCGATGTGTCAAGCATTCTTTTTGGGGTGCTTTACATCGTTTGTGGCATCTGCGACATAGCCGACGGATGGCTGGCTCGGAAACTGAAGTGCGTTACCAGGACTGGAGCATTGCTGGATAGCGTGGCAGACATCTGCTTCGTAGCGTGTTGTGCATGGAAGCTCCTTCCGATACTCGAACTGCCGCAATGGTTATGGCTGTGGGCAGGAGTAATTGTCGCGATTAAAGTTGTGAATCAGCTTTCGGCACTTGTGATGTACGGGCGCTGTTGCTTCCCTCACACCCTCGCGAACAAGTGGGCGGGGTTCTTGCTATTCATTGCTGTCCCCATGACAGTATGGTCTATTGCTCCCATCACCATTGTAGCTTCTGTCGCCACGTTTGCCGCAATTCATGAGAACTATTTCATACGAACAAGAAATAATATGAGAAAGATAGTTACATTAGTTTGTGCATTGGTTGTGACGTCGTGCTGGGCGCAAGAGCCAATAAGCGACAGTACCAGACTACCAATAGAATCAAAAAGCTATGGTGCATGCATCATGCGCAATGACTCTATTGTTGGTATTAACGAGGATAAGCCTTTTGCCATGCATAGTGTGATGAAGTTCCCTCAAGCTTTATACGTCGCCAATTACCTGAGTCGGAAAGGTTTGGATCTCGATGACACTATCGTTGTCGATAAGGCAGAGCTGATGCAAGACACATGGTCGCCAATGCTAAAACGATTTGAAGGCAAAACGGCCTTTTCGTATGGAGAACTGCTGGAATTGTCTCTCGGACAGAGTGACAACAATGCTAGCGAACTCCTTTTCAAGTTTTGCGGCAAGCCCAAAGCGGTAGAGAAATATATGAGAAAACTTGGATTCCACGATATCCATGTCCGCATGACTGAGGAACAGATGCACAAGAATCCGGCAAAGGCTATCGAAAACAGTTCCACTCCCACCGAAATGGTCCGTTTGTTCGAGTGGTTTTATCATCATAAAGATGACAACCGATATCTGACATTCATCTGGAAGGCGATGGCTGACTGCTCAACAGGACAGAAACGAATTCCTGCTGCGATATCCGCAGATGCTCGTATCGTACATAAGACTGGAACAGGATTCCCATCACCTGAAGGAGTACAAGACATGAACGATGCAGGTATTATTCTCATGCCTAATGGTAGCCGCGCCATTATCGCCGTTTTCACCACGAATTCACCTTCTGAGGCTGTAATAGCCAATATTGCCAGAGAATTGTTAGACACTATAATAAAATAAGATGAAAAGATTACGACTTGGAGCAGTGCTCCACTTCCTTATAGCCATTGGCCACGTCGGCTGCCTGTTTGCTCTGGATGAGGCATTCGAAGCGTATGGCATCCGTGAAATCATGCATCAGATGGTATCTGGACAGGTCTGGATGCTGTACGCCCTGACCATCGGTCTGGTACTCGCATTTTGTTTGGCAGGACTTTATGCCCTCTCTGCCACAGGCGACATCCGTCGCTTACCCCTGACACGTATGGCTATCATCACCATCGTTCTGCTCTATAGCCTTCGTGCTTTGGCTGGAGGCATTAGCTGCATCTATGATTTCAGATGGCTGCAATTTATCTCATCTCTCGTTCCCGCCATTATAGCATGGTGCTACTGGCCGGGAGTAAAAGCGAAAAGAATTGAATGAATACAGGTACACTAACTATATTGTCAGTTCGAGCTGCGCCAGGCCAAGAAAAAAGAGAAATGTAAAGGTCATTAATTAGAAATATGTTATGAAACTATTAGTCATTAACGCATCAGCTAATAAGGAGCGTAGTACTACGCTTAAACTAACCAATACATTTTTGAAAGGTCTCGGAATCGAGGCTTCAGAAGTGGGGTTTGTAACAACCATCGGACTTAATATCAATCCTTGTATGGCTTGCTATGCCTGCTGGTTTAAAACATCAGGCAAGATATGACACGTACCAGGTACCTGTCATACACGTCGCACCTTCTCGCTCGACCTCACGTGGAAGTTCAACGAGGCTCGTTCAAAGTATCGCGGCTCAGGTGCCGGTGCGAAACAGAAGGCAAGAATGTGACGGTTGCGATTTACCAATTTCGCAGAAAATAATAAATATTCGTCGATTTCCTACCATTATTAGATTATTTTATATATCTTTTCCACCGATATGAGGAATATTTTGAAGGTTGAAACTCCTAACGACTATGCTCGTTTCGTGGATGCTCCGGTATTGCATCCGCTGATTAGCATCATCCACTATGACGAATTGGCGCCCTTTCGTCATAGCCTGAACAACTACGGTGTGTACGGGCTGTTCATCCAACGGCAGTTTCCCCATAACCTCTCCTACGGCATAAGGCGATTGCAGGTGAGCGATGGCTCCATCATTGCCGTGGAACCTGGACAGATAGGAGGATTGGAGGACAATGGCGAGCGCATCTCGTTGTGCGGCTGGGTGCTGCTATGGTCGCCCGAACTGTTGCACGGCAGTGAGCTTGAGCGCCAGATAGACCGCTACCAGTTCTTCTCTTATTTCTTCGACGGTTCGCTGCGCATGGAACCCGACGAATGGCTCTGTATCACGCAGCTGGTGGCGCAGATGCGGCAAGAGCTGCAGACACACGAGGATTCGCCAGAAAAGTGCTGCTGGCTTATCTGAGCCTGATACTCGAGTACTGCAACCGCATCTATCAGCGCCAGCTGTCGGAAGAGGATAGGGGAGAGGCCGACCTGCTGAAGCGATTTCACAACCTGCTGCAAACCTATTTCCGCGAGAACCGCCAATTGTCACAGGGGCTGCCCACTGTAGCCTGGTGTGCCTCCGAGCTGGCCTATTCGCCCCGCTACTTCGGTGACATCGTCCACAAGGCCACAGGCGGCACAGCCATCGGCTACATCCACAACTACATCATCAATCAGGCAAAAAGTCTGTTGATGCAAGGTCATAACATCAGCGAAACCTCCCGCCTCCTCGGCTTCGATTTTCCCCATCACTTCACCCGCTTCTTCAAGAAAAACGCAGGCATGCAACCATCGAAATACATTGCCTCTATTTCCCGTTTCGCAGGCTTTTCTGCATCGTCTTCCAAATAAAATGTGTATCTTTACGGTATGAAATTAGGAACTAAAACAAACATTATCATGAAGAAAATAATGATTATCGACGGAGGCCCGCGCAAGACGTTCAACACGGCCTCGATGCTGCAGAAATTTGCTGAGGGTGCAATGTCTGTCGGCAAGTAAAAACCGTGCGTTTGTATGAGCTCGGCTATAGGGGCTGCATGTCGTGTATGGCCTGCAAGATAAAAGGCAAGGCTTCGAACGTCTGCAAGTTCAAGGATGCACTGACTCCCATATTGGAGGAGATAGCCCAAGCTGACGGCCTGGTACTGGGTTCACCGATATACTTCGGTCAGATCACAGGTCAGATGCAAGCCTTCCTGGAGCGTTTGGCATTCCCCTGGCTTTCGTACAACGACTACAGCTTGACGGCTCCCAAGAAGATGCCCGTGGTGCTGATGGAGACCATGAACGGATTGCCTGACAAGAACAATAGTCAGGGCTACGGATCGATGGAATACTGCATCGCTAATGCCCTCGGCGAGCCAGAACATATCAATGCCTACAACACCTATCAAGTGAAGAACTACGACCGCTTCGAACTGGCCGGATTCTCAGAAGAAGCCAAGCGCCAATATCGCGACGAACACTGGGAGCAGGACTTGCAGAAAGCCTACGACGCAGGCAAGCAAATGGCCGAAAAGATGGCATAAACTCTTTGAATTAACGGCGCGGACGGTGACCATCGACGGTGTAGGCCAACGAGGCCACCCGCGAGCTCTACCGCTATTTACGCGACACCGCCGCAATATCCACTTCTACATCAACCGCTGCGGATTCCATGCCGTTGAATTTTTCAATGAGCATCACCCTGACCCCAATATGCCTGAGCAGTTTGATCAAGAGGATGGTCTGTTTAAGTTTGAGAAAAGAATGCATAAACAATAAATTATATGAGACAAATCAGTTTAATAGGAAAAACGTTGTTGGTGTCCCTGGCATTCAGCCTTTCTGTTTCGTCATGCGGGCTAAATCATAAGGTGCAGCCAGCAGAGGAAAGGGAATATCCTGAGGCTCTGTTCACGCTTGGGGAGATGAGTACGGTCGAACTGGAGATGCCTGAAGAGACGTGGCAGACCCTCATCAAGAAAGCCTCTGACAAGGACTATTATGAGTGTGCTGTTACCATCAATGGAGAACGGTTCGAAAATGTGGCCATCCGCACCAAAGGAGCCAGCAGTCTGGACGATGTCAATATGATGAAGTCCGACCGCTACAGTTTCACCATGAAGCTGAATAAATATGAGAAAGGACAGGACTATCACGGGCTCTCGAAGCTACTGCTGAACAACAATATATGGGATGCCACGCAGATGAAGGATGCCATCGTCTATGACATGTGCCGCTATATCGGACTGCCCGCGCCGCTGACGAACTATGCCCGTATCACGCTGAATGGCAAGTTCTTCGGATGCTACCTGATGGTGGAGCCTGTGGATAAGAACTTTGCCCGCCGCAACTGGCCCGATGAGGTCTCGAACATCTACAAGCCTTATCACAATCTGGCCTACACAGGTGAGAACATGGAAGGCTATGCAGAGATTGCCAACTATGCCAAGGTGAAAGGCGGCGAGGCTTCCATGCATCGCGTGGTGGCAGCTCTTAAGAGCGTAGATGAAGGCAAGGACATCGATGAGCATGTGGATATTGAGAGCGTGATGAAATACATGGCGCTTCAGACCATAGTAGTCAATTACGACTGTATGACGGGTCTTAACACGCAGAATTACTATCTGCGCGAGGCCGATGGAAAAATCAGTCTTATCCCCTGGGACTACAATCTGGCATGGGGCGGTTATCCAGAGGATGATGAGCACATGGAGGGCGAAGACCTGTTGGAGCAGTCGCAGAACATGGCTCTGCCTGCCGATGCCGGCAAGCGAAGCCAGGAGGAAACCAGCAAGGTCGTTAATTTCCCCATTGACACTCCTTTCTTAGCGGACGTTTCCAATCGTACCTTCTTCATGAAGCTGCTTGCCAACGAGACATACAAGGCACGATACTACCATTACCTCAGCGTCCTTTGCAATGAATACATCAAGGGCGGCGAGTTCGCCAAGACCCTTTCCACTATCGAGAAAGAGATTGGTGAGATAGCCGGAACGGAAGCCAATGCCTTCTATAGCAACGAGCAGTTCCACAAGGCCAAGCAGACGTTGCAACTTTTGCTGGAGCGACGAGCCACATCCGTACTCGGACAAATCGAAGGATCGATACCTTCCACTTGGGAGGCACAGAAAGCCCAGCCCCAGGAGCTCATCCCCAGTGATGATATCAACTTGCAGGATTTAGGAGGAATATGAACCTCCATCTCCTAATAAATCACAAAAGGTTCCTCCGTATCGCTGGTGTATGGAGGATTTTTCATAAATTTGTAGCCAAACAAAAATCAAAATGTACAATGCAAGGAAACTCACGGAAATATTAAATGAGAGTATGTAAATGAAGAAAATAATATTAGCAATGGCAGCACTCCTGGCAATATGCCTGAGTGCTTGCTCACAGAATAACAAAAAAGAAAGTAAACAGATGAAAGTATTAGTAGCTTATTTCTCAGCCTCTGGCGTGACGGAGGGCGTAGCCAAGCAGTTGGCTGAGGTGACGGGCGGAGAGCTGCACAAGATTCAGCCCGAACAACCTTATACGGATGCAGACCTTGATTGGCGTGACAAACAAAGCCGTTCTTCTGTTGAGATGCAGGATAAGAACTCACGTCCTGCCATTACTAACAAGTTGGCAAACATGCAGGACTACGATGTGGTCTATGTCGGATTCCCCATCTGGTGGTACACTTGTCCCACTATCATCAACACTTTCATGGAAGCGTACGACTTCAAAGGCAAGACCGTCATTCCCTTCGCCACCTCTGGCGGCAGCAGCATCAAGAAAGCCTGCGAAGACTTGAAAGCAGCCTATCCTGATGTGAACTGGAAGGAAGGAAAACTTCTGAACAGAGCAAGCAAACAGGAATTGAACGAGTTGCGAGAGCAAAGTGGATTTTAATTCCAACTTTGACTTCAATAATTATTGAATGGCACTACCGAAGTTTGTCATAACAATGAACGGCTACAATGGCACTTGCTCGAAACACTCTCTCGCCTTTGGCACAAGGCTTGCTCACAGATCGTTACCTGAATGGCATCCCCGATGACAGCCGAATGTCACGGGGTAAGTTTCTGAAGGAATCAATGCTTACGCCCGAGCTGCTGGCACAGTTGCAGCAGTGGAACAATCAGGCCCGTGAACGCGGCGAGACTCTGGCTGAGACGGCCCTCGCCTGGATTCTGCAGCAGAAGGCTGTCACCTCCGTCTTGATAGGTGCCAGCTCCACAGCACAGCTGGCGAAGAACTTGCGCTGCATCAAGGCTGCAAATAATTGTACCGCCAGATGAAGACACTCAATGAATTGCCCTGATGCTTGCACTTCTGCTGATGCTTGCTCTGGACTGACGACCCTTACCGTATCAATCGCAACCCGATGTTGACAGGTACGCTCATCTATTTGGCCGGATCGTCTGTCTGAACCCCGGAAAGGCCTTTACATACAGGGGAACAAACTGAAAATAAAGAATTAGCACGATGCTACAGTGCATTTTTATAATATGAAATACGCGGATCTACCCAAACAAAAGTTGAACCATCTGGTGAAGCCGGAAGGAATGAGCCTGGAAGAGTGGCAGGTGATGCTGCGGATGCAGCAGGCACAGCGTGAGGATTTACATGTGGAATGTGTCAGCGAACGCTACAATCCAGGTGAATACCGTGTGCAGAGTCCTCTGTCGGGAGGCGTATATAAGGTTGTCTATCGTGGACCTAAGAGTCCTTGGAACTACTGCGACTGCATGGATTTCAAGACGTCGCAGCTGGGGACATGCAAGCATATCGAGGCGGCACGTCAGTGGATAGCTGAACACCACAAACGCATCCATTGGGATCTGCCGGCATACACGAGTGTGTATCTCAGTTATCGCGGCAATGACCGTCGCGTGAGGGTGAGGATTGGCTCTTCTGCCTCTGAGCCGCTGCGTAAGTTGGTACGACAGTATTTCAACGACCTGGACGAGCTGCTGCCTGCTGCCTATGAATCTTTCGATACTTTTATCCGTGAGGCCAAGGAGCTGGATCCATCTTTCCGCTATTACTCGGATGCGGCGGATTTCGTGCTGATGCGTCGTGAAGAGATCCGCCGTCGCAAAGTTGTCGATACGACCTATGATGATACAGCGCTTGATGGCCTGCTGCGCACGAAACTCTATGACTACCAGAAGGAAGGCGCGCGTTTCTGTGCCAAGACAGGACGCGCTATTCTTGCCGACGAGATGGGCCTAGGCAAAACTGTACAGGCTATAGCCACGGCGGAATTGTTGCGACGCGAGTGCTTTGTGGAGCAGGTGCTGGTGCTTTGTCCCACGACGCTGAAATACCAGTGGAAACGTGAGATAGAGCGCTTCACGGGTGCCGAGGTGTTGCTCATCGACGGAACACCGGAACAGCGGCGCGAACTGCTCACCACCACAGCGCCCTACAAGATTGCGTCATACAGCAGCATCAATCAGGATCTGAAGGAGATGCAGGAGCTCTCCACCGACATGGTCATCATGGACGAGGTGCAGCGACTGAAGAACTGGAATACCCAGATTGCGCGCTCTGTACGTCGCATCCAGTCGCGCTATTCCCTGATCCTCTCCGGCACGCCTTTGGAGAATCGGCTGGAAGAGCTCTATAGCATCGTTGAACTCGTAGATCAGTTCCTGCTATCGCCTTATTATCTTTTCCGAGACCGCTATCTAGTCACCGACGATACCGGACGCACTATCGGCTATCGCAACCTTCAGGAAATCGGTCAGCGATTGGCCCAGGTGATGATTCGCCGGACGAAGGCCGACGTTGCCCTCCAGTTGCCTGCTCGCATCGATAAGAACCTCTTTGTTCCGATGACCACCGAGCAGCTCGACGCTCACCACACGCTGAAGCAGCTGGCTGCACGACTTGTGGCTAAATGGCATCGCCAGCATTTCCTCTCGGAGATGGATCGCAAGCAGTTGTTGCTGACACTCTCTCAGATGAGAATGGCGTGCGATAGCCTTTATGTCCTCGACGAACACAGCCGTTATGATACGAAGGTCGAGGAGACGATGAATATCCTGAATGAATGTGGCGTGACCGAGGATGGCCTAAGTAACGGTCAGCTGGGCCCTAAGGTGGTCATCTTCAGCCAGTGGGAGCGGATGACCCGACTGGTGGCGCAGGAATTGGAAAAGAGTGGGGTGGAGTATGTCTATCTGCACGGCAATGTGCCGGCCAGGGAACGCAAGGAGCGGGTGGAGATGTTCTGCTCGGATCCTAATGTGCGCGTATTCCTCTCCACCGATGCAGGCAGCGTAGGGCTAAACCTTCAGGTGGCTAATGTGCTCATCAATCTGGACGTGCCTTGGAATCCGGCGGTGCTGGAGCAACGCATCGGTCGGATTCATCGGATCGGGCAGCAGCGTGGCGTGGAGGTGATCAATCTTATCTCGGCAGGCTCTATTGAGGAGGATATGCTGTCGAAACTCCGCTTCAAGGCTTCGCTGTTCGAAGGGGTGCTGGATGGTGGCGAGGATGCCGTATTCCTGGACAATGACCAGTTCGATGGGTTGCTCAGTGGCTTGCAGGATTACATGGAGGAGGGGGCTCAGAAACCTGCTCTGGGCATTTCGGCTGAGGACGCAGAACAGCACCGCGAGGCTGTGCAAACGGAATTGACGTTTGCCGAGGCCGACGAGACGCCAACGGAAGAGGGGCAGCGTGCGATGGAGCCGGACTCCGATGCTGCCGCACTATTGCGTGCTTTCTCCCGACTGCTTCAAGCCGATGAAGCGACGCGACAGAAACTGGCCGCTCTGCTTGAACAGCTAGCACAGAATCTGTAATAAGGTCTGGCTTATTTCTTTACCTTCAGGCCAGCGGCTCCAGCCACCTCGGCAGGTGAAGCCCCTAACCTTGCTGCGATGCGAACGTCTTCGCGTGCCAAGCGCTTGCGCTTTGTCTTGGTATAAAAGTTGGCACGTGCCAAGCGGAAACTGACGTTTTCCGGTTCTATTTCAATGGCTTTGCCGTAGTCTGCTTCGGCTAGCTCATACAATTTGCGGTCGAATTCCATGCCTGCTCTGATGGCATAGCCTGCGGCGTGAGTGGGGTATAGGTCGATGGCTCGGGTGATGGTCTCCATGGCTTCATGAGGCCTGCGGTCGTTGTCGTTCACCAGGGCCAGTCCCAGAAGCGCTTGCTCATGTGTTGGATCCTGTTGCAGCAGTTTCTGGTAGTCCGCTCGGGCGTCTTTCAGCAGGTGTTGCCGCTGTCGGATGTAAGCCCGCATGAGTAGTGCTTCGGCGTGGTCGGGAGACTTGTCGAGCACCTCGTTGTAGTCTGCCAGCGCGCGCGATTCATTGCCCATCTTCAGGTAGAGCGAGGCACGATTCAGCAACAGCCCCATCGTCCCTGGCGCCAGCGCCAGGGCCTGACGATAGTCTTCCAGTGCCTCGGCCTCGCGACCTGTGCGCTCTGCGATGCTGGCGAGATGGCTCCATACGATGACGTTGCCTTGTGCTTGGGGCGACTCCTTCAACGCCTGCTTAAACAGACGCTCTGCCAACTGCAGGCTGTCGTCCTCCATCGCCGTGACCGCTTGGCGCACGAGCAATTGGTAACTGCTAGGACTCACCCCCTTACCCCTCCCGTCAGGGAGGGGTGCCGTTACTTGAGAGAGTAATGTGGAAGGAAGAAAGAAAAAGAGGACAAGAAATAAATGCTTCATAAGAGGGCCTTTATGTAATCTACAATCCAGGCTCCGACTTCCTTCGTCCCATATTTGGCACCGCCCTCCACCTGTATCTCCGGTGTTCGGACGTTGGCATCAAGGCTGGCGCAGACGGCTTTGCGAATGACGGAGCCTTCGGCTTTCAGTCCGAAGTACTCGAAGAGCATCGCCACCGAGAGGATTTGTGCCAGCGGGTTGGCGATGTTTTGGCCTTTTGCTTGTGGCCATGAGCCGTGAATGGGCTCAAAGACGGGTGTGTGTTCGCCCGTGCTGGCGGATGGGAGCAGCCCCATGGAGCCTGTGATGCACGAGCCTTCGTCGGTGAGAATGTCGCCGAAGGTGTTCTCTGTCACGATGACATCAAAGAAACGGGGCTCCTGCAGCATCCGCATCGAGGCGTTATCGACATACATGTAGTCTGTGCGCACCTCTGGGTATTCCGCCTCCATCTCCTTGGCGATCTGCCTCCACAGTCGGCTCGACGCCAGAATATTGGCTTTATCCACGACCGTCAGGTGTTTGTGCCGGCGCATCGCATATTCAAAGCCTATGCGCAGAATCCGTTCTATCTCCGGGCGTGTGTAATAGTTGGTGTCGTAGGCCTTGTCGTTGTCCTGATAGCGCTCGCCGAAATACATTCCGCCCGTCAACTCGCGGATGCAGATGAAGTCTGCACCCCGCACCAGCTCATCCTTTAGCGGCGACTTGTGAATCAGGCAGTCGAAGGTCTCCACGGGACGAATGTTGGCGAATAGCCCCAACCGCTTGCGCATAGCCAGCAAGCCCTGCTCGGGACGCACTTTGGCCGTGGGGTCGTTGTCATATTTGGGATCGCCGACGGCGCTGAACAGCACTGCATCGGCGCGCATACACGTCTGGAATGTCTCTTCGGGGAATGGGTCGCCAACTTTGTCAATGGCGGTGGCGCCGCAAATGGCGTAGTCGTACGTCACTTTGTGGCCAAACATCTCGCACACCGCGGTCATCACGGCCACACCCTGTTCGCTAATCTCTGGCCCGATACCGTCGCCGGGCAACACGGCAATTTTGAATTCCATCGATTTATTTACAATTTGACGATTTACATTTTACAATTTGGCAGTTCCATTCACAACGTTGATGGTTTTTCCCTCCATGAATGCCTTTAGGTTGGCTGTTGCGATGGCTATCAGGCGGCTGCGAGCCTCTCGCGTGGCCCATGCGATATGAGGTGTCAGGTAGCAACGCGGAGCGCTAAGCAGCGGGTTCTCGGGGCTTGGCGGCTCCGTGGAGAGCACGTCGGCGCAGTATGCCGCAAGCCGATTCTCTCGTAGCGCTGTCGCCACCGCCAGCTCATCGACGAGGGGACCTCGTCCCGTGTTGATGAGGATAGCCGATGGCTTCATTGTTGCCAGGGTTACAGGGTTCACCATCGAGCGCGTCTCGGGTGTCAGCGGACAATGGAGCGAGAGTACGTCTGCCTCGTGCTGGGCCGTTTCCCACGTCACCTTTTCGATGCCCATGGGCAATGCCTCCTGCGGCTGGCTCGTCACCGCTATCACCCTCATGCCGAAGGCCTGAGCAATGCGTGCCACTGCTTTTCCTATGTTCCCTAAACCATAGATGGCAAAAGTCTTGTCAGCCAGTTCTGTCAGGGGCGTGTCGGACCATGTGAAGTCAGGTGACTGGGGCCAGCGATCAGCGCGTTCAGCATAGTGATTCACGCTGTGGGTTACGTTTAGCAAGTGAGCGAACACCAGCTGTGCTACGGAGTTAGTGCTGTAGGCTGGGATGTTTGTCACGTCAATGCCCCGTTTGCGTGCAGCAGCGACATCCACTACATTATAGCCTGTCGCCAATACACCGATATAACGCAAGTGGGGTAGGGCATTGATGATTTCGGCGGTGAGCACCACTTTGTTTGTGAGCACGGCCTCTGCCTCGCAGCAACGCTCAAGCGTCTGTTCGGCGCTGGTGCGGTCATACACCGTTAGCTGCACGTCCAATGCCTTGAGGGCTTGCCAGCTCAGATCTTGTTGTGTGACGGAGAAACCGTCGAGAATCACCACGTTCATAGTTGTATTCTATTTCCTACAACCCTGAGAAATATTTGTAGAGGGCGGCGAGCATGGAGGCTTGCATGAATTCGCCACGCAGGAGCATCTGCTTGACTTCCTCAGGCTGGAAGGTGTATATCTCGATGTCCTCGGTGGCGTCGAGGTGTTGTTCGGCAGTCTTCTCAACACCCACGGCCACGTAACTGTGGGTGATGTTGTTCATGGCGCTGGCATTGCAGGAGAATTGCATGGCCTCGTGCCATTCGCCGCCAGAGTAACCAGTCTCCTCGAGCAACTCGCGCTGGGCGGCAACGAGCGGCTCTTCGCCCTCTTCGACACAGCCTGCGACAATCTCGAAACAGGTGCGCCCAAGGCCGTGGCGGTACTGACGGATGATGACCATCTGTCCGTCCTTGGTGACGGCAACGACATGTACCCAAGTGGGGTACTCGAGCACGTAGTATTCATCGTTGATGCGGCCATCGGGTAACTGGCAGGTGTCGCGACGTGCGGTGAGCCATGGGCGGCGGAAGAGGTATTCGCTCTTGAGTGTTTTCCAGTCCATGGAAGACTCACCCCCGCCCCCTTCTGTTAGGGAGGGTAGAGGCTGGCACTTAGTCTGTTCTTTATTCATAAGACTTTAATTCAATGCTGTTCCTGATGATTGCGCGCATCTCGGTGAGCGAGCCAACAAGGCCAGCAGCGCGTACTTGCACGAGGGCGTTGCCTAGGGCGGTTCCTTCCTGTGGACCTGCGATAACGGGCATCCCGAGGGCATCGGCCGTGAACTGCATCAGATACTGGTTGCGTGAACCACCGCCGATAACGTGGAGACGTTGGATATCAACGGGCGTGAGGCGACGGAGGATGTCGATAATCTCGCGATAGCGGGCGGCCAGCGAGCGGAAGATGACGCGGACGTAGTCGGCAGCTGTCACAGGCAGCGGCTGATGGGTCTCGGTGAGGTAGTCACAGATGGCGGCGGTCATCGAGGCGGGATGAGCGAAGCGTGAGTCGTCGGGCTGGATGATGCTGTCGCAGGTGGACTGGAGGCAGAGGGCATTCAACTCGTTCACATCTGCCAGAATATCTTTAAACTTCACGCTGTCACCTTTAAACTCTTTACGGCACTGCTCGAAGATCCAGAGGCCCGTGATGTTCTTGAGGAAACGTGTGGTGTGGTCAAGACCGCCTTCGTTGGTGAAGTTTTCGGCGAAACTGTCTTGATTGATAATGGGGGTGGGACTCTCCACACCGAGGAGACTCCAGGTGCCACAGCTGAGGTAGGCGAAATTGGCATCCTCTGCAGGCACTGCGGCCACTGCAGAGGCGGTATCGTGAGATCCAACTGCCACAACGGGGATGGCGCCGAGGCCTGTAGCCTCCTGCACTTGCGGCGTGAGTACGCCTACGCGCTCACCAGGTTGTACCAGACGACCGAAGCGATCGCGCGTAAGCCCGATGGTCTGAAGTAAATCGACATCGAGGTCGCCTGTGCGAGGATTGAGCATCTGCGAGGTGGAAGCCACCGTGTATTCGCAGACCGCCTCACCCGTGAGCATATAGATGAGGGCATCGGGAATGAACAGGATCTTGTCGGCCTGTTGCAGGGCGGCATTGCCGGCACGGCGAAGGGTATCAAGCTGGAAGAGCGAGTTGAAGGGCATAAACTGAATGCCGGTGCGCTCATACACCTCCTGCTGTGGCATTCGGTCGGCAAAGTAACGCTCCATAGCGCCATCGGTGTGCGGGTCGCGGTAGCAATAGGGGATGCTGAGGAGCTGGCCGCTCTTGTCGAAAAAGGCGAAGTCGCAACCCCATGTGTCGATGCCGATGCTCTGCAACTCGATTCCTTCGGCTTTCACCTGACGCAGTGCACGAAGAATCTCGTTGTAGAGATGGGGCAGGTCCCAGAAGATATGCCCTGCGAGAGGCAGCTGTGGATTCTCGAAACGGGTGAATTCGCGCATGTCAACGCGCTGCCCGTCGAAAGTGGCGATGACGGTGCGGCCGCTGGTGGCACCGAGGTCAACGGCAAGAAAGTGGTATGGCATAGATATGTTCTTAGTTTAGGATGCTGCGACCCACGGACTTGCGGATCTCAAACACATAGATAACCCAAGTAAGGAGGAAATAAATGCCAGCCAGAATCCACATCCACATCATCTCAAAATGGCAGTCGCCCAGCGAAGCACCCATGCCCTGGATGCGGACGTAGGCATTGGCACCATAGGTGGAGGGGAAAATGCTGGCGACAGCTTTCCAGAAGGGTGGAATAGAGGCTCCGGGCCAGCTGACACCACTCAGGAAGAGCAGGGGGATGGACATGAAGACGAACAGCAGGATGCAGTCCTCACGTCGGTAGATGAAGCTGGACCAGAACATGGCCATGAAGGTGCAGGCGGCCAGATATGGCACGAGGAATCCCACAATCTCCCAGAAGTGGCCGAGGCAGGGGAGCCCGAACCATCGGGTGATGCACACTGACATATAAATGCCCATAAGCAGGAAAATGAGGAAGTGGACGAGGCCCTTGCCCAGCACGATGGCGAGGGCGTTCTTGTAGTGCTTTGTGGGTGGGATGACGAGGCCGCGGAAATGCTCGCGCGAGCGACCCATGGACATGCCGATGCCGAGACAGAGGGCCTGCTGCAGGATGAGCATCAGCACGGGCGGAATGAGGAAGGCGGCGAAGCCTCCGGCGGAGTTGTACATCTTCACCTCCTCGAAGCGGATGGGCCAGCGCGCCACTTCCTCCTCGTGGGCACTCATGTTCTGCTGGCGCTCGCGAACTTTGATATTGCGGTTGAGTTCCTGTGCCACGTTGACTACGGCCAGGTACTCCACCTTATAATATAGCATGGAGGTGAGGTCGCTGTAGAGACCCACGACGGCCTGCTGTCCGCGCCACAGACGCTCGTTGAACTCGCGGGGAATGCGCAGGATGCCAAAGACGCGGCGCTGGCGCATGAGCTCCTGAGCCTGGGGCATGTCGGTGCAGTGAGCAGCCACCTTCACTTCGGGGGTGGCATCGACACGGCGGATGAACTCACGGCTGCGGTCGCTCATATTATCATCGACAACGCAGATGGGCAGTTCGCGCTGCGTCTCAGTGTTGTAGATCTGAGCGTAGAGGAGCGGGTAGGCGAGGGGCAGGAGGATGATGAAGATGAGGATGCCCTCGTCTTTCACAATCTCGCTGAGCTCGTCGAGCCACACATGAAGGATAGTGAACTTAGGCTTTCTCATTCTCTGTATTCTTTATGTAAGAGAGCATCTTTCAAGCGCCACGAGAAGAATTGTGGCAGCAGATAGATGCCGATGAGGGCCACAACGCTGGGCCACACGTAGTGGATGTGGTAGCCGTTGAGGCACTGGTTGATGTAGATGACAAAATAATGGTGCAAGGGGAAGATGTTCGAGAGCCACTGGAAGGGCTCGTCCATCGCAGACACGGGGAACGAGAAACCTGCCAGCGAGAACTGCATCACACCCAGCAGGGAGCAGGCCGACATAGCCATACGCATCTGACCAGGGAAGGCCTCAAACATGAGTAATCCGAACCCTTGCGACGCCAGCACGGCCAAGAAGCCCCAGAGCATCATTCTTGGAATACCGCAAGCGCAGGGGAATTCCAGGTAGCTGTAGAAGATGAAGTCGAAGAGCCAGAAAAGGAGCGTGAATGTCAGGGTGTGGGGCAGCAGCTTGCCCATTACGATGACGCCCATATTACCCTCGCCCATCTCGTAGAGCCGCTTCTGCTGTCCGCGCTTCCACTCGCTGCCGAAAGTGTAGCTGGTGGTGAGCATGATGATGAGCATCAGCAGTCCGGGAACGATGAGATTCGAGAGCACCACGGAGTAGTTGAGGTAGGCATTGCCCAGCGGGTGGCTCTCGATGACGATAGGTTGCAGGGTGCCCATGATCTGGTCATCGCGGAAGCCGCGGGCGCGCATGGTGGCTCGCGTCATTGCTAATCCTGCCATCTCGCTCATCTTGCGCATATCCTTCATCAGCAGTGACGCTGCCACGTAGTAGGTGTCATTGGTGT
Source organism: uncultured Bacteroidaceae bacterium (assembly GCA_905233765.1). Taxonomy (GTDB): domain Bacteria; phylum Bacteroidota; class Bacteroidia; order Bacteroidales; family Bacteroidaceae; genus Physcousia. The sequence goes on from CAJOCU010000016.1 coordinate 18,682, forward strand.
AGAACGACACGACGGGTTGACGTTGCGTGAGGGCAGCCTCGGTGGTGCCTTTAGGGATGCGGAAGATGGCATAGATCTCGCCGCGCTGCATGGCCTGACGTGCTTCAGTAAAGCTAGTGGTCTGCATCACGAAGTTGGTCTCCTCCATCGTACCCAGGATGCGAGTGAGCTGGCGTGTGACGTGGGTGTTGTCCTCATCGACCAACGCTGCAGGCAACTTCGTGGGAAGACCTGCGTCCATCAGGCTCGTGAACAGCCACAGGAAGCCCAGCGGCGCCACGAACATGGTCATGAGGAAGATGGGGCGGCGGCCAAAGGCGCGCAGCTCGCGCATCATGATCTCCCAGGTGTTATTCAATGCTTTCAGCATCGTTGCTTTTTATTTAATAATCACAGTCATGCCTGCCAGGATGTCCTTCGTGTCGGCAGCGTTCACAGCGCGTCCGGTGACCTCGAAGGTCTTCAAGTCGTACTGATCGAGTGCCTTGGTGGCCTTCCAGGTGGCATAGCTGCCCATGACGTTCATACTGGTGATGCGAACTTTGAGCTCGCGGTCGAGGGCGGGAACGTAGCAGTTGACTTCGGTGTCGAGGGTCATGCCAGGCAGGTAGTCTTCACGTACCATGAATATAAAGCGGATGTCGTTGTCCTTGGCGATGTTCATGATAGGAGCTCCAGTGCCCACGAGCTCACCCTCCTTGGGGAAGATCTCGGTGACGGTGCCGTCGGCAGTGGCCAGCAGTACGGTTTCCTTCATGTAGCCTTCCACCTCGGTGACGGCGCCCTGTGCGCGTGCCACCTGAGCGGCAGCGGCAGCCTTGTCCTCGCGGCGAGCGCCCTCGCAAGCCATCTCATACTGGCTGCGAGCGGCTTTCTCAGTGGCCTGCATGGCCTTGAGCTGTGCCTCGGCTTCGTCGCGCTTTTGTGCGGGGATGACGCCCTCGTCGAAGAGACGGCTGACGCGGGCATAAGTCTTCTCGCATACCTCTAAGCCTGCCTTCGCCTTCTGCCAGAGCTCAAAGGCTCCTTGGATTTCTTGTTGGCGGGCGCCGTTCAGAGCCTTCTGTTCGATAGCTTTAGCGGCGGCTTCGGCAGCCTCGGCCTGCATCATCTTGGCGCGCACCTCGGGTGAGTCCATGATGACGAGCGTGTCGCCGGCTTTTACTTTGTCGCCCGTTTGCACACGCAATTCCTTTACGCGGCTGGGCACTTTGCTGGAGATGCGGTAGTCGGTGGTTTCGGCCTGACCCTGCAGCACCTCTTGGGGTTTGGGCAAGAATACGCCCACGAAGATGACCAATAGGATCACAGCCACAATCACGAAGGCGATGATCAGCAGATTGTTCAGTTTAGTTCTTTTTGCCATGATGTATATTATTTTTCAATTATCTTCTTTTAAATCTCCATTCTCAACTATCTCAGCACACCCTTTGCACGTTGCATATACAGGGCAGCCAGACGCACGTCAATCTCAGCATCCACCAGCGTGGAGTGCGCTGCAAGCCAGGCTGTTTGCGCCTGCAGCACGTTGGACACGGGGATTACGCCTTCCCTCATACCGAGGTTGGCCATACGAAGGTTCTCGTCGGCCTGATCCTGACTACGCTGAGCGGCTGCCAGACGATGCTGAGCCTCCTGTAGTTTTTGGCGGTTTTGGTTCACTTGCAGGGTAATCTTCTCGCGTACTTCTTCGGCACGGGTGTGTGCAATGGCTGCCTCGGCCTTGGCCTGGCGTACTTTGAAGATGCGGTCGCCGGCGGTAATGATAGGCACCTTCAGCACAACGCCCACGGTCCACATTCCACCGAACTTTTTCTCGAAGCCGTTATAGATGCTGGGGTTTGATAGCAGATAACCGGCCGTCAATGCCAGGTTAGGCATATATTCTGAACGGGCGACCTTCACCTGCTGATCTTTCACCTGAGCGGCAATGCCCAAGGCTTTTAGCTCTGGTCGGCTCTGCATGGCAATGTCCACGGCGTTCTCATCGTCAATATTGGCGTTTAGGAGGTTGGGGTCGGAGCTAGCACCTTGTGGCATGCCGTCGCCCTGAAGCTCTTCTTGCAGAAGGAATTCGGCGTCGAGGGGCAAGCCGCAGATCTGTGCCAATGCCATACGCGAGAGTGTGAGGCCGTTATCCACTTGGATGACAGAAACCTCTGCTTCATTCAGTTTTACCTTCACGGAGAGGCCGTCGGCCTTCGTGGCCATGCCTTCGGCGATGACTTTTTCCACGTCGCTGTCCAACTTCTGGACAGTACTGAGGAAACTTTCGGCCAGCTTCTTTTTGCTTTGCAGGGCAATGATGCGCCAGTAGGCTTCATCCACCTTTACCAGCAGGTCCTGCTCTTCAATAGAGTACTGGTGACCGGCAGCTTGTTCGGCTAGACGTGTGATTTTGTCGTAGGCCATGATCTTACCACCCATGTAGAGCGGCTGTGTCAACATCACGGTAGCGCCCATTAGGTTTCGTGTGTCGGTTCGGAATGCATCCACGATACTCTGTCCTTCAGCGTCCAACATGCCAGCCATATTACTCAGCAGCCCATTGAAGGCTGTCGCAGCCTGCTGGATAGCGGGCTCTGCCATCTGCTGAATCAGTTGCGGATTTGCCAACGTCTGCATCAGCTGTGGGTTTTGTGCAAGGATTTGTTGCACCATAGGGTTCTGCAGGAGCTGCGCGAACTCTGGGCTCTGCAGAAAAGCGTTGTAGCGCTGTTGCAGTGCGGCGGCTCCCTGCTGCAATCCGTTTGTTAGGCCTTGTGTGGCAGCGTTGGAGATGTTCGTCCCCAGATGGGACAGCTTATCCTTCTGTTCGTCGTTGAGCAGCGAAATCTCGCGTGAGGAGTACTGGTATGTGCCCACGGCGTTGATTCTGGGGAAGTAGTGCGTAAAAGCACTTTTGTGCTGCCAGTGAGCGGCCTCCTGCTTGAGGGCGGTCATTTGCAGCTCCTTGTTGTTGCGGATGGCCCACGCGCGACAGCTGTCCAGTGTCAGCACTTGTTGTGCTGCTGCCGGCAAGGAACTTACCATCAGCGCTATGGCCACCATCAATGTTTGTTTTTTCATACTGTTATATGTCTTTTTCTACAATTCTTGTTGCAGGGCTTCAATGAGCTCGGTTACGGTGACTGTTTTTTGTTCACCTGTGGTCATATTCTTGAGGGTGAACTTGCCTTCGGTCATTTCTGTCTCGCCGGCAAGTGCCACGAAAGGAATCTCGCGGGCATTGGCATACTGCATCTGTTTTTTCATCTTTGCGGCATCGGGGTAGATCTCGGTGCGGATGCCGGCCTGGCGACAGGCGGCAACGGCTGGGAGTGCATAGGCAGCCTCGGCCTCGCCGAAGTTCACGAAGAGCAGTTGTGTCGTAGTGCTCACCTCTTTGGGGTAGAGATTCAGTTGATTCAGCACGTCATATATGCGGTCGGCACCAAAAGAGATTCCCACGCCTGAGAGTCCCGGCAGGCCGAAAATGCCCGTGAGGTTGTCGTAGCGCCCACCGCCTGTGATGCTGCCAATCTCCACGTCTAAGGCCTTCACTTCGAAGATGCAGCCCGTATAGTAGTTGAGGCCACGGGCGAGGGTGAGGTCGAATTCAAGTTGAGAGTTGAGAGTTGAGAGTTGAGAGAGGACGAATTCCACTTCGTCGCAACCTTTGAGGCCGATTTCTGACTCATAGAGCACCTTTCTCATCGTGGCAATCTTCTCTTCATTGCTGCCGCTGAGTTGGATGATGGGTTGCAGTTTCTCGATGGCATCATCGGGGATGCCGGCTGCAGCCAGCTCGGCATTGACATTGTCGAGGCCGATTTTGTCGAGCTTGTCGATGGCTACGGTGATGTCTACAATCTTGTCGGCCTGTCCGATCATCTCGGCGATGCCAGTGAGAATCTTGCGGTTGTTGATCTTGATGCAGACGCGGATGCCGAAGCGGCGGAAGACCTCATCGACAATCTGCATCAACTCCACCTCGTTGAGCAGCGAGTCACTGCCTACGACGTCGGCGTCGCACTGGTAGAACTCGCGATAGCGACCCTTCTGTGGGCGGTCAGCGCGCCAAACGGGTTGGATTTGGAAACGGCGGAACGGCAATGTCAGCTCCTCGCGGTGTTGCACTACGTATCGGGCAAAGGGCACCGTCAGGTCGTAGCGTAGCCCCTTCTCACACAACTGTGCAGCCAGCTTCGGTGAGCCGCCGTCAAGGGTGTCGTGAAACTCGACCCCCTTCAGGAAATCTCCGCTGTTCAGAATCTTGAACAATAACTTGTCACCTTCTTCGCCGTACTTGCCCATCAGCGTAGAGAGGTTCTCCATCGCGGGGGTCTCAATCTGGCGGAAGCCATAGAGGGCATAGACGCTGCGGATGGTGTCGAAAATATAGTTACGCCTCGACATCTCGGAGGGACCAAAGTCGCGCGTACCTTTAGGAATACTTGGTTTTTGTGCCATCTTTATTTCATTGAACGATGATGGATTATCATCACTCTTTTATAATTCGGGCGCAAAATTACAATTATTTCCTGACTTAACAGTTATTTTCTTTCGTTTTTTTCTTTAGAAAAAGACTTTAAAATGATGTGTCAACATCGCTCATGTGTTTTTTCGGACGTCCCTTTTCATCTGCCCTATTCCTGCTGCAGATGTAATACCAGGTATTCCGAGCGTGTGCCGATGCGGATCTTTGGCCCCCAGATGCCGAGTCCGGAGCTGATATAGTAGCGTGTGTTGCCGCGTTGGTAGTGCCCCCAGGCCTTCTCGTAGAGCGCGTTGGTAACCCATGAGAGCGGCCACACCTGACCGCGGTGCGTGTGTCCGCTGAACTGGAAGTCGATGCCCGCCTTCTCCGCTTCTTCGAGGTGGTAGGGCTGGTGGTCGAGTAGGAGTGTGTAGCCTTCAAGGCCGGCGATGAGGTCTTTCACGCGTGCTCGACGACGTGCTGTGCGGTCGTTGCGACCGATGATGTCCACGCCTTTGCAATGCGCCACGGAATCCATGAGCAGCACGATGCCCGCCTCCTTGAAGAAGCGTGCGGCCTGCTCCACGTTGCTGAAGTATTCATGGTTGCCCAGTACGGTATAGACGGGTGCCTGCAGGCGCCGGAACTCCGCTTCGTAGTGCCCTTCCAGCACGGGTTTCAGGCTGCGGTCGATGATGTCGCCGCCGATGAGCACCATGTCCGGTTTTTCCGCATTGATCAGATCCACCCATCGCGCCAGCTCCGCCCTGCGGTTGTGGTAACCGATGTGCAGGTCGCTGGCCATCACGATGGTCAGTGGCTTCTCCAACGGCTTCGTGGTCGTGAGGGTCAACTCCTCGCGGTGCTTGTGGTGGTACTGGAAGCCGCCCAGCACCATCGTCAGCCCTACGATGCCTGCCACCGAGAGCAGTCCCGCGAGGCTATCCTTCAGGAATGCCTTGGGCAGTAGGTGACACCATGAGGCGATGTCGGCCAAGAGGAAGATAATCAGCAGGTAAAGGAATGCTATCAGCCACGTCGTTCCCGCTTCGTAGAGCACCACGCCTATCTTCACAGGGAAACGCTCTATCAGGAAGAAACCTACGAAGAACGTGCCCATCCACACCACAAATAGCCCTACCACCGTCAGCTTCAGCGGGTAGCCCATGGGCGTCAGTCGCCACAGATGCCAACCGACATAGCCCGTGAGACAGAACACCATGGCGATAATCAAAATAAACATCTTCATAGGTTTGTTTATTTTAGGAAGAATACAGATGATTCAAAGAATTAATTGTAATCTGTGGACATATTCAGCGCTCGTAGAGCGGCTCAATGATGTTCAGGAGCTTGATGGTGGCCTTGATGGCGGCTTCGGTCTGGTCGGCATCAAGGGCGTGGGTGCGGTAGCTCTTCTCTTCGAACACCCATTCGATGGTGGTCTGCACGAGGGCGTCAGTGCGGCCGCCGGGTGGGATGGTGACGGCGTAGTTGGAGAGCCAGGGGAAGTGGCGGTTGAGACGGTCGCGGTAGATATGGCGTACAGCACGCACGAAGGCGTCGTACTGACCATCGCCCTGCGCGCTCTCCTCGTAGATCTGGTCATCAATCTGCAGGCGCACCTGGGCCATCGGACGCAGGCCGTAGGCCGTGGAGACCATGTAGGAGAGCAGTCGCACGCGTTCCTCCTCTTCGCTGTGCTTGAGCACATCGCGGATGATGAAGGGAAGGTCCTCCTGTGTCACGTGTTCCTTCTTGTCGCCCAACTCAATGATGCGGTCGGTGACTTTCTTCATGTCCTCGTCGCTGAGGTCCAGTCCCAGTTCCTCCAAGTTCATCCGGATGTTCGCCTTGCCGCTGGCTTTTCCGAGGGCATATTCGCGACGTCGGCCGAAGCGCTCGGGCTTCAGCGCGTTCTGGTAGAGACCCTGTTTGTTGTCGCCGTCGGCGTGTACGCCTGCCACCTGCGTGAAGACCGCCGAACCCGTGATGGGCTTGTTGGGCGGGATGGCGATTCCGCTATAGCTTTCCATGAGGTGCGCTATCTTATATAGCTGATTCTCATTGATGTTTGTATTAGCGTTGAAGTGGTCCTTTAAGATTGCCTGCACGCTGGCTAGCGGTGCATTGCCTGCCCGCTCGCCCAATCCGTTGATGGTGGTGTGAAGTCCCTGAGCCCCTCCGAGGACGGCAGCGAGGGCATTGCTCACGGCCAGATCGTAGTCGTTGTGAGCGTGGAAGTCGAAGTGTACACCGGGATAGCGCGTCACCATCTGCTTCATGTAGTCCAGCGTCTCCAATGGGTTGAGGATTCCAAGGGTGTCGGGTAACATGATTCTACGGACCCACCCCCAACCCCTCCCGTCAGGGAGGGGAGTGGGCTGCGCATTGTTATCGCAGGCAATGAGGTCTTTGATGGAATCTAAGAGCTGGAAAACATAATTGTCTTCGCGCAGCTCCTCCCCGCCCTTACGGGAGGGGTCGGGGGTGGGTCTTTTCATCCCCCCGCTCCAGTCTTCCAGATACAGGTTCACGTCGATGCCGCGCTGGGCAGCCATTTCTACGTTGCGACGGATATCGGCGGCATGCTCCTCAAGCGTTTTGCCGAGTTGTCCTTCGCAGTGGCGACGGGAGCCTTTGCATAGGAGGTTGATGACGCGGGCACCGGCGCGCTCGATCCAGTCGATGCTCTTGCCGTTATCGACGAAGCCGAGGACTTCCACGCGGTCCAGCAGACCCTTGCTGTCGGCCCAGCGTGTGATACGCTGTACGGCCTCTAGCTCGCCATCGCTGACGCGTGCCGAGGCCACCTCCACGCGATCCACATGCAGCTCTTCCAGCAGCGCCTTGCATATCAGCAGCTTCTCATGTGGCATAAAGCTCACGCCGCTGGTCTGCTCACCATCCCGCAGGGTCGTGTCCATGATTTCGATGACAGATGCATTCTCTTCCCGCTCCACCGGAGCAGGAAGAGAATGGGTCTGTAGGCTCTCCACCAGAAAATCAATATCATCCAACCCGTTCATCAGGCAGTACTTCTTGTAGCCGTTGATGTCGAAGTGTTCGGTGTGGCCCGTGGCGAGGTTCGTGACGGTCTGTTCTGGTAAATCCACTCGCACTTGGGTTTGCGGATTGTCCTGAATACTTTGGAAGAGTTCTGCCAAGAAGTCCTCAGAGACCTCGACGGGTAGCACGAAATTGTTGAGCTCGTTGTTCTTATGGATGTCAGCAAAGAAACTGCTGATAACCACACGGAAACCATAGCCAGCAATGGCCCAGGCTGCGTGCTCGCGGCTGGAACCCGAACCAAAATTCCGGCCAGCCACGAGAATTTCGTGAACGCCCTCGTGCGGTGTCTCTGCAAACTCTGGCTTGTTCATGACGAAATCAGGAGCCATCCGCCCTTCGGCGTCATAGCGCCAGTCGCGGAAGAGATTCTCGCCAAACCCTTTTTTGTCCGTCGCCTTAAGGTAGCGTGCTGGGATGATTTGGTCGGTATCTACATTCTCCAAGGGTAGGGGAATGCAGGTGGAGGAGATGGTATTGAATTTATAATTCATAATTCGTCGTTTGTCATTGGAGGGTCCGTGGGTCAGTTATTTCACCTGTAATGGCTGATGCCGCAGCTACTAAGGGTGAGCAGAGGATGGTGCGGGCGCCAGGGCCTTGGCGTCCTTCGAAGTTACGGTTGCTGGTGGATAAACAGTATTTGCCCGACGGCACTTTATCATCGTTCATGGCCAGGCAGGCCGAGCAGCCTGGTTGACGAATCTCGAAGCCAGCCTCTTCCAGTACCTTGTCGAGACCTTCGTCGATGATCTTCTGGCGCACAGCCCATGAACCAGGCACGAGCCACGCCACAATGCTTTCTGCTTTCTTGCGGCCTTTCACCACGGATGCGAAGGCGCGGAAGTCTTCGATGCGACCATTGGTGCAAGCTCCAAGGAATACATAATCTACCTTTTTGCCCAACAACTTCTCGCCCGCCTTGAATCCCATGTAGTTCAGCGCTTTCTTGAAATTGACATCGCCTTGTAGAGGAATGCATTCTGTGATACCGATGCCCATACCCGGGTTTGTGCCGTAGGTGATACGGGGGGAGATATCGGCGGCATCGAATATGAGTTCGTTGTCAAAAACTGCATCCTCGTCGCTTTTCAGGCTCCTCCAGTAGTCTAGAGCTTTGTTCCATGCCTCGCCCTTTGGTGCATACTCGCGTCCTTTTAGGTAAGCGAGAGTGGTCTCGTCCGGAGCGATAAAGCCGCCGCGAGCACCCATCTCGATGGACAGGTTACAGAGTGTAAGCCGACTCTCCATGGTCATTGCTCTGACCACATCGCCGGCGTATTCTACGAAGTAGCCTGTGGCACCGCTGGTGGTGAGCTGCGCCATAAGGTAGAGAGCTACATCCTTAGCTGTTACGTATTGAGACAGTTGCCCGTTGATGGTGATGCGCATCGTCTTAGGTTTCTGTTGTAGGATGCACTGCGATGCCAGCACCTGTGCCACCTCGCTAGTGCCAATGCCAAAGGCAACGGCGCCCATAGCTCCATGTGTGCTGGTGTGGCTATCGCCGCAGACGATGGTCATGCCGGGCAACGACAACCCTTTTTCGGGCCCTACGACGTGGATGATGCCGTTGTCCGGCGTGTTCATCCCGTAGTGTGTCAGGCCAAATTCACGGGCATTGCGTTCAAGTGTCTCCACCTGTTTCCTCGAAATGGGGTCGGCGATGGGCTTGTCTTGGTCGTGGGTTGGTGTGTTGTGGTCGGGCATCGCGAAAACCTGTTCGGGGCGCAGCACGCTGAGCCCCTTTTCGCGTAGGATTTGGAACGCCTGAGGGCTGGTCACTTCATGACAGTAGAGGCGGTCGATGTACAGCTGCGTAGGTCCGTCGGGAATGTTCTGAATCACATGGGCATCCCATATCTTGTCGAATAAGGTATTCATTTCTTAAACTTATTGATACAGTCAATATAGGCTTCCACGCTGGCGGTCACGATGTCGGTGTTGGCACCGAAGCCGTAGTAGAGCTGGCCGTCGTACTCCACCTGCATGTGGACCTTGCCCACGTCGTCGGACCCTTTGGAGATGGCCTGGATGGTGAACTCCTTGAGGGTCATCTGCTTCATGATGATCTTTTTGAGCGCCTTGATGGCAGCATCCACGGGGCCGTTGCCGCTGGCGGCAGCCTCGAACTTCTGTCCGCTGATGTCCAAACCGATGGAGGCTACGCTCTTTACGCCCTTGCCCGTCGTCACCTGTAGGAAATCCAAGCGCACAGCATGAGCATCGGCGGTGTCGGCACCTGCCAGCATTAGCACGTCGGCATCTGTCACCTCCTTCTTCTGGTCGGCCAGGTTCAGGAACTTCTCATAGATCTTATCCAGTTTCTCTTCCTCAAGATCTACGCCGTTCATGTGCAGGCGATGCTTCAAGGCGGCACGGCCGCTGCGGGCGGTGAGCACGATACTGTTGTCGTCGATGCCCACGTCCTTCGGGTCCATAATCTCGTAGGTCTGCACATTCTTCAGCACGCCGTCCTGATGGATACCGCTGCTGTGCGCGAAAGCGTTGCGCCCTACGATAGCCTTGTTGGGCTGGATGGGCATATTCATGAGGGACGAGACAAGGCGCGAGGTCGGGAAGATCTTCTGGGTGTTGACGTTGGTCTCAATGCCTAAACCCTTGTGACACTTCAGGATCATCGCTATCTCCTCCAGCGAGGTGTTGCCGGCGCGTTCGCCGATGCCATTGATGGTCACTTCCACCTGCCTGGCACCTGCCATCACACCGTTGAAGGTGTTGGCCGTAGCCATTCCAAGGTCATTGTGGCAATGTGTGGAGATGATGGCGCGGTCGATGTCATCTACGTGCTCCTTTAGGTATTTGATTTTTTCGAAATACTCTTGTGGCAGACAATAGCCGGTAGTGTCCGGGATGTTCACCACGGTGGCGCCGGCCTTGATGACGGCTTCCACGACACGAGCCAGGTATTCGTTGTCGGTGCGTCCGGCATCCTCGCAGTAGAATTCCACGTCATCCACATATCTCTTGGCATAGCGCGTGGCAGCCACGGCACGCTCCAGAATCTCCTCGCGCGTGGAGCTGAACTTATAAAGGATGTGTTCATCGCTTGTGCCGATGCCCGTGTGGATACGTTTGTACTTGGCATACTTCAGTGCCTCAAACGCCACGTCGATATCGCGTTCTACGGCTCGCGTCAGCGCACAGATGACGGGCCATGTTACAGCCTTGGAAATCTCGATGACGCTGCTGAAATCGCCAGGGCTGCTGATGGGGAAACCGGCTTCGATGACGTCCACGCCCAACTGTTCCAGTGCTTTTGCAACTTGGATCTTCTCTATCGTGTTCAGTTGACAGCCGGGCACCTGCTCGCCATCGCGGAGTGTGGTGTCGAAAATGTAAAGTCTGTCGCTCATACTATATTTCGTTTAACGTTTAGCGTTTAACGTTTAATGTTTATCATTTAAAACAAAAGAGCCTTTCATGCACTCGGAAGTGTGAAAGGCTCTTTGTTTTTATTGTTCTATTTGACCTTCGCGTCAGGCACTGACCACACTCCCGATTGCTGTACGCAGTCGAATGTCCAGAATGGCCAGAAGAATGACGCTTGAATGATGCATTTTCGCGGTGATGTTTTGAAATCGAGGACAAAAGTACGGTTTTCTGCTTATTCGTGCAAGAAAACGGGCATTTTTTTGCAGTTTTGCTGCTCACATTCCGCCGCCGCGACCGCCTCCAGCCCCTCCGAAACCACCACGACCGCCACCAAAGCCGCCATCATCGCCACGGGGCCCGCGTTCGCTGCCGTCGAAGTCTTCATCGCGGTTGCGACCACGCCGCTGGCGGTCGCCGTTCAAGCTGCGTCCGCCGAAGACGTGGAAACGGTAGGTGAAGGAGAGCATCACGTAGGAGACGACGCGCTCGCTGTCGGAGTCGGTGCGAGAGGTGGCCGAGATGGAGCGACTGACCATGTCGCGCTGCCGCAGGATGTCGTTCCAACGCACTGTCACAGTAGCCTGGCGCTTCTTGAGGAAGGTGTAGGAGGCCTGTGCGTTCCATATCCATTGGTTGATGTTCATGACCTCGTCGGCATAGCCGCGGCGGCTGGTCTGGTTGATGTCGGTGGAGAGGTTCAGACCGAACCAGAACTGCATCACCGCGCTGAGGCCGTAGGAGTAGTTGTAGGTGTCCAGGTTGCTGGCCGACGTGGCTGTGGAGCGTGCGCGGTGGTAGGCAAAGGAGCCGCGCGCGTTGACCTCGAAGGTGTTCTCATTGGCGTAGGTCTCGCGGTAGGTGAGGCGCAAGCCTTGGTTGAAGTTGTCGGAGTTGGTGACGTTCTTCACTGTGGCCTTCTCGGCCGAGCGATAGACGTATCCGTTGCTGGTGGTGTGGTTATAGGAAGTGTTTGTGTTGATGCGGAAGCGCTGGTCGCGGAAGGCGGTGTTGAAGTTGAAGTTGGCGCGTCCGTTCCAGTTGCCGTTGATGTTCACGGGCATCGTCACGCGTCCGCCCGTCTCGTCGTTGTATTCGGTACGGCTGGCGGTGGCGTTCTGCGTGGCACGCCCTTCGATGTTGAAGTTGTAGGTGCGTTGGAAGTCGGGCTGCGACAAGCGCCATTCGGCACGCAGCGTGTGGGTGAAGGAGGGCTTCAGCCCGGGGTTACCCAAGCGGATGTTTAGCGGGTTGGCATTGGAGAGCGTGTCGGGGATGAGGTCGGTGATGGAGGGCTGTCCGCTCTGTCCGCCGTAGCGCGCTTCTACCTGGTGCTGGCGCGTGAAGCGGTAGCGGAAGTTGATGGTAGGTGACCAGTTGACGACCGTTCGTGAGAGGTCGTAGTGCTTCCATCCTTTTGTGTAATTGACGGTGTTCACCTGAGGCTGCAGGTTGAAGCCCACGTTCAGGCGTAGCTTGGAGTTGACGATGCGGTACTGAAGGCGTAGGTCGTGATTCTGGTAGTAGTTCTTCGTGTAGTTGCACTGCGCGGTGTCGGGCGTGGCCCATTCCAGATGGCCGTCGTAGTTGTCGATGCCCAGGAAGTGCGCTTCCACCATTGGGTCAAAGATGCTGGCAACGGTGCGGTCGCGGTCGTTGTAGCGCCATGAATAGTTATACGAGAATTGCAGGAACTGTCCCGTCGCCAGCGGCTCAGTGTAGGAGAAGCGTGCTGACCAGTTCTTGCCTACGGTGCGCGAGTCGTCGTACTGGATTTTATGATAGATGCTATCGCCGCCCGTGCGTGCCAGCAGTTGGTAGTAGTCGATTTGCGAGTAGCTGCAGCTGTTGCCGTTGCTTTGGTTAAGGCCGCCGCTGAGGTTGAAGGTGATGTTGCGCCCGGGCTTCTTCAGGCGGCGGTTCACTTGGACGGAGAGCGAGCCGCTGATGTTCTTGTTCGTGTTACCGTTGGCGCTGAGGTTGTGGTTCACGCCGATGGCGCGCAACTCCTCCAATTTTCGCAGTGGGTCGCTGACATAGTCGTAAGGGTTCTCCTTGAAGGTGGCGCTCTCGCTCTGGCTCTCGCTGTTGCTGCCGTTGAGACCGAAGCGTGGACGGATGATGATGTTCGTCATCGTGTCCGGCTTCCATTCCACCTTCCATTGCGTGTCGAAGGCATTGCTGTGGCTGCTGTTGTTGCTGGTGCGGTTGCTGTAGGCGGCATTGCGGTTCTCGAAGTTTTGTGAGTTGCTCCACGAGCTGCCGCGCGACTGGTTGAAGCGTCCCGTCACGCCGCCGTTCAGCTCCAGCTTGTCCCATTCCAGATTCAGACTCGCCGCCGCATCCTGGTTGTCTTGCATGCCGTTGCCGCCAGTGTTGTTGGCGTTGCCCACGACGCTAGCCTTCTGTTTGTCTAGGAAACGGTTCACGTTAGCGCGTCCTTGGTAGCGCTTCTCTGTGCCGTAGCCGCCCATCACCTGACCGAACCACCCTCGGTTCTTGTCCTTCTTGATCTCTAGGTCCAGCACCGTCTGCTCCTCGCCATCGTCGATGCCTGTGATGCGAGCCAGGTCGCTCTGCTTGTCGTAGGCCTTCACCTTGTCAATAATTTCAGCGGGGATGTTCTTCAGCACCAGCTCGCGGTTGTTGTTGAAGAACTCTTTGCCATCCACCAGAATCTGCTTCACCTCCTTTCCGTTATGTGTAATCTTTCCGGTCTCGTCAATGACGATGCCAGGCAGCTTCTTGATTAGATCCTCCGCCATCGAGCCTGGTGGGAGAGAGAAGGCTGCGGCGTTGTACATCACTGTGTCATCCATCACTACCATTTCCGGCAGTTTGCCCTCCACCACAGCTTCCGCCATCAGCGTGGCGTCTTCCTTCAGCAGAATGTCCTGCACCTTCTTGTTGCCACCTTTCCCTTTCAGGGTGAGTTGGAAGGACTGCGCCTTGAAACCCATGTAGGACACCTTCAGCGTGTAGTTGCCCACCGGAACGCCCGGAATCATGAATTGACCGTTGTTGCGGCTCTGTCGTCCTGCAACCATCTTCCCCGTGGAGTCATTCACTTGCACGTTAGCGCCCGGCAACGGCTTCAGCGTGGAGTTTTCATAGACGGTTCCACGCACGTTAAACCACTGTGCCGCAGCGGTGTCAGGGAAAAGAATGATGGCGATGAGCGTCGCGCCCACTGCCATCCATTGTCTCAAATTCATGTGTCAATCAGTCCGGTTGGCAATCCTATGACACCGCAGCTGCGATAGGGTTTAATCAATCTGTCAAAAAAAGCTGCATGGGTGATGCTGCTTTTGGGGTTCACTTGCGGATGATGGTTTGTGCCCGGTCGGGACCTACAGAAAGAATAGTGATGGGCGTTTGTAGTTCGGTCTCGAGGAACTTGATGTAGTCCTTGAAGGCTTGTGGGAACTGATCCTCGGAGGTCATCGCGCTGAGATCTTCGCTCCAGCCCGGCAGGTCGCGATAGACGGCAGCCCAGCCCTCAGTGTCGAAGGGCAGGTCGGTGACTTGCACACCGTCCTTCTCGTAAGCTACGCAGGCGCGGATGGTGGGGAAGCCATCGAGGACGTCGCTCTTCATCATGATGAGTTGTGTGACGCCGTTAATCATGATGGCGTACTTCAGGGCTACGAGATCCACCCATCCACAGCGACGGTTGCGCCCTGTGACGGCACCGTACTCATGCCCAATCTCGCGCAGACGGTCCCCCGTCTCGTCGAAAAGTTCCACAGGGAAGGGACCCGAACCCACGCGCGTGCTGTAGGCTTTGAAGATACCGAATACTTCGCGAATCTTGTTGGGACCTACACCCAGACCTGTGCAGACGCCGCCCGTAGTGGTGCTGCTGGAGCTTACGAAGGGATATGTGCCATGGTCGATGTCGAGCATTGTTCCTTGCGCGCCTTCGGCGAGCACGTTCTTACCCTCTGACAGCAAGCGATTGATTTCAATCTCTGTGTCCACCAGCGGGTACTGGCGCATGTATTCCACCCCCTGAAGCCACAGCTGTTCCTCCTCGGTGATATCGTAGTCGGTGTAATGGAGGTCGCGCAGGATCTGCTCATGGCGCGCTTTCAGTGCTTTATATTTCTCTTCGAAGTTGTCAAGGATATCGCCCACGCGGAGGCCTGTGCGGCTGGCTTTCTCGCTGTAGGTGGGACCGATGCCTTTGCCAGTGGTGCCCACTTTATTCTTGCCCTTGGCAGCTTCATAGGCGCGGTCGAGAACACGATGTGTGGGCAGGATGAGATGAGCTCGTGTGCTGATATGCAGGCGGCTACGGAGATCGTAGCCTGCATCTTCCAGCTCGCGTGCCTCGTTCATGAAGAGGTCTGGAGCGATGACGCAGCCGTTGCCGATGATGTTCAGCTTACCCTCATCGAAGATGCCAGATGGAATGCTGCGCAGGACGAATTTCTTGCCTTCGAAGATGATGGTGTGACCGGCGTTGGGGCCACCGGCAAATCGGGCGACAACGTCGTATTGGGGAGTGAAGACATCGACGACCTTACCTTTTCCTTCGTCGCCGAAGACAATGCCTAAGAGGGCGTCAACATGACCTTGTTTCATGACTACGTGTATTTTTTAGGGTTGATTTTCAGTGTATTGTGAGTGGAATTTGAGCTGTTTCCGCATTTGACGATGACATGAGGCACAGGTGCCATAGACATAGACGATGCGGTGTGTTACGTGGAAGGTGCGCGGATGGTAAGTATCCAAACTTGTGGCCAGCTCCTTGCTCCTAATACGCGTGATGCGGTGGCAGTTATTACAGATTTGATAGCTGCGCGGACAATCGTCTGCAATACGCTCAAAGATGGCAGCAGAAGATGAGAAAGGGTGGCGGATGAGTAGGTTGGCCTGTACCAGTAACTGCGTGGTTTGATATAGAGTCCCCGTGCTTACGCGGAAACGACGGTCCTGCATCGTGTGTTGCAGGTCCTCAATAGTGAATGTGCCTTCGATGTCATAGATAGCCTCCAAGATGGCAAACCGTTCACGGGTCTGCCGACACTGGTGGGCAATGAGGAATTCTCTGAACTGCGCTGCCACCAGCTCGTGTAAGCTTGTCTGTTCGCTCATACGGGCACAAAGGTAGTGCTTTTCAGCGGAATGACCAAAGAAAGGCACAAGTTTTCAATAATTCTTACACTCTTCTAAGCGTACGAGGGCGTTCTGTACAGCTTTGCGCAGGGGTAGGAAGGGAGTCGGTAATGTGGCGACAGCCTGGTCGCGGAACTCGGCCTCGGCATCGGGAGAGAGCTCTGCACCGCCCATCAGCAGACGCCCAATGATGAGGAAACCGCATAGTTGGTATATTGGTCGGTCATCGGCCATCCAGCGGAAGGCTTGTTCGGGGGCATCGCTCATCTGCGAGAGACGGTCCAGCACCATCAGTTGTGCCAATTCGGCTTGCTCAGGCCGCAGGCTGCTCATCCACAGGTCGGCGATGTCGCTGTCGAACTCTTCCTTTGGGAAGAGCATAATGGCCAGCATCTTGCACTCGCGGATGTTCTCCTGCCAAAGTTCCAGCGCGAGATGGCGGTCGGGCTCGTACTCGGCAGCTATCTCGCGCAGGCGTGGTAACTCCACACCATAAACCAACTTGTAGCCCATTCCGCTCTCGCGGATGGCCTTCGATGTCACACCATTCATGGCAGCGCGCAAGTCGGCTTTAATGGTTTGGATAGGGCTAATGGGGTTCATGGGCTTCTGGGCCTATGGCCTATTCATTAATGTAGGGCAAGGTCCTGTACTCTCTACTGTAGCGTAGCATCTGATGGTCGTAAGCCTCGCCGTAACGAATCTGTACATCGGTGATGTTGCCGTCCTTATCCTCGGTGACGACGTATTCGGGGTTGATGAAGCCTTTGTAAGGTGCCAGGTCAAGTGCTTTGTAGCGGGCGAGCACCTCCTTGTGCAACGCACTATCGACTTTCACACCGTAGGCCTCAATGAGGCGGCGGGCACCTTCGTAGTCACCCTCGCTTTTCACACGCTGAATCTCAGCAAGCAACTCGCCGAAGAGTGTGCGCAGGGCGGCATAGTCGTTGACCTGCACGTATGTCTTTCCGTCACGCTTGACGAGCTCGACGGCCGCCGTAATCCCCTCTGCGTTCGCTGAGGGTCTCGCGTGATCCAGCACCCAATGGGCGATGAGTGAGCGGTTGCGCATGTGGGCCTCCTCGATGGTATTGCCTGGTTCAATGCGCACGAGCTGCGTCATCAGACCGTTCATCAGATAGGTGTAGTATTGGCTCTTGTAGGCATCGGTATTGGGTGTGAGCCCCAGTTCCACCAGTTTCGGGTCTGCGATGTAGTAGAGGCCGAAGAGGTCGGCGCGCGCTTCCTCGATGGCACTGCCGTAGGCCTTCAGCGAGTCGACATCCACGCCGGGAAGCAACTTACCGCTGCCGTGGCCAAGACATTCGTGGAGGTCGGTGTGGAGGTCGTCGCACACGTCGCCGTATTCCTTAATCATATCGCGCGTAGCCTGATCGATGACGAACTCTTCCTGGAAACCATTGCCGCGGGCCGCCTTGTTGTAGGCATCGGTGAGGTTGCCGATGGTCACACTCTTGGAACCGTGTTCCGCACGCACCCAGTTGCTGTTCGGCAGGTTGATACCAATGGCGGTGCTGGGGTAGAGGTCGCCGCCGAGGATGGCTGCCACGATGACCTTGGCGGTGATACCCTTGCAGTTCTGCTTCTTGAAACGGGCATCCACGGGCGAGTGGTCCTCGAACCATTGTGCGTTGGCCGACAGTTTCTCGGTGCGCTCTGTGGCTGCTTTGTCCTTGAAGTTGGCATAGCCTTCCCAGCTGGCCTTCATGCCCAGTGGGTCGCCGTAGCTTTCTGTGAAGCCGTTGGTGAAATCCACGTCACCCTCGGTGTCCTCGACCCACAGGATGCTGTATGCATCAAAGGTCTTCAGGTCACCTGTGCGGTAGTATTCAATAAGTTTGTCCATAACGGCCACCTGCTTGTCGTTCTCGGCCACCGTCTTGGCCTTCTCCAGCCAGAAGATGATGCGGTCGATGGCGGCGCCATAGAGGCCGCCGCTGCGCCACACCTTCTCCGTGAGCACGCCGTTCTCTTTCACGAGGCGGCTGTTCATACCGAACATCACGGGGTGTGCGGGGTCTGGATCGGCCTCTTTCATTTTCAAATAAAAGTCCTCTGCCTCGGCTTGTGTCACGCCAGGACCATAATAGTTGGCGGCGCTGGTGAGCACGAGGTCCTCGCCGTCGGCCTGATTGGTACGCTTGGGCATCACTGTTGGGTCGAAGATGACGGGGAAAATCTCATCGCAGAGGGCCTCCAGCGTCTGTCCCTCGGCCAACGGTAGCTTGGCGGCATCAACGCTCTGCAGGGCAGCGCGGAAGAAATCCTCCGAGAAACCAGGTTGGAACTTGTCGCAGCCGTAGTGGTGGTGGATGCCGTTGGAGAACCACACGCGCTTCAGATAGACCACGAACTGCTTGAAGTCCTCGCTCTCGCGGTCACCTTCATAGTCGGTATAGGCGGTTTCGAGCATCTGACGAATGCGTAGGTTGTAGCGCCCGTTCTGGTCCCACAGGATGTCGCGGCCGCTGAGGGCTGCCTGCGAGAGGTAATAGACGAGCGTCTTCTGACGGAGTGTTAACTGGTCGAAGCCTTCTACTTGATAACGGAGCATTTGCAGATCGGCAAAGCGCTCGTCGTTGTACTGGAATTCTGTTTCCTCTTTCTGTGTGCCACAGGAGGTGGCAAGGGTCGTAGCTGCAATGAGCATGCTAAAAGATAATTTAAGATTCATTGATGGACTCGTTTTTGTTCTTTCTACCCTTGGTAGTGTTGATCTTGGCAAAGAATTCGTTTTGGTATTGCTTAGGACTCTTTCCGTAGGATTTGTAGAACGATGAATAGAAGGATTGGCGATTAGCAAAGCCTGCTTCTGCAGAGATTTCGGCCATCGTCAGATGGCGCGTTCGCTTATCGGTCATCAGAGCGACGGCTTCGCGCAGACGGTAGCCGGCAATGAGTGTTGGGAAGTTGGTTTGAAAGCGCAAGCTTACAGCTGCACTCACATAGCGCACGTTGGTTTGAATCTCTTGTGCCAGCATCTGTGCATTGAACAGCGGATCTTGATAGCGTTTCTCGACAATCATTTTGCGAAGAATCTGCTCGCAGATCTCATCGATGACTTCACGCTTGATGGCTGTGCGATAAAGAGCTGGCGTTTCTTTTTTCTCGCGGAGGTTATACTTAGACATCGCTTTTTAACGAGATATGGTTTGTATTTATACTTTATTTAAGAAACAAAGGTCGAGGCTTTCTCATGGGCTTGCAGGCGCAAATCATATTGTACGATCTGTTTCAGCAGCTCGCGTTGTTGTTGCCCCAGCTCTGCTAATTTATCCTGCAGCAGTGCCCGTTCGGCATCTCCATTGTCGGAGATGGGGCGCAACCCTTCAGCTTGCAGGGCAATGATTTGTGCGCGCAGGTAATCTGCGCGGGCTTCTGTCGTTGCCTGTTCCTGCAACAACTTGCGCACGTGTTCGCGCAGAGCGCTCCAGTCTTTTTCACCTGCCAGTACGCGTTCCAACTCCTGGATCTGCACGGGAGGGTGGTTGGCGTTGTAGCGGTTCATCCACAGGTCTAAATTGCGGCGCTGCTGTGCGATGTCCTGTTCGAAGTCGAGCGTATGTCGGTCTAGTGCATCCTTCTGAGCCTCGGCGGCCAGCCGTCGTTGCAGGTGCTCACCGTAGTCCTTGCGAGTGCGCTCCAGCAGCTCGGTCTGTGTGGCATACTCTTTTCGAGCTTGTTCGAAGGGCTGCTTACAGTTCCCCTCGGGAAAGAGCTTCTGCCATGCGTTCTCGGACTTCTCGGCGTGCTCGCGCAGCTTGTTGTTGTAAGACTCTAGCGAAGTGATGTCAGTTAGCAGTTGCTGATGGGCTTCCTGCAGACGCCGCCCGTCGGTCTTCAGCCGCATAGCCTCCAACTCGGTTACTTGCAGATTACTGGTAACAATATCCCACTGATCGCGCGTGTTCTGGATACGTTGCTTCAGACCCTCGGGAGAGGATGTCCACAGTGCGAACCAATCGGGCAGCGTGATGGCTTTCTCCAGCGCGTCGTAGCGCTGGCGGAAGATGTCAGTGGTCTGCTGCAGATGTTTGTTGAGCCGTTCCACTTGTCCTGCCATCACCTGACAAGCGGTGTTGGCTTCGTTCAGGCGGATAGAAAGGTCGTCGGCTTGCTGCTGCAGTTTCTGGATGGTGATGCCGATGTTGGAGATAGAGTCCAAGTGGAAGGTGAAGGCTTCCAGTTCCTTCTCAGCGGTCTCGGCATCCACTGAGGCCTTATCTATGAGGAGCTGGATGAGCGTCTTGCGAGCCTCACGGTTGGTGGAGGGCGTGCAATCGGAGAACGAAGGGTCTAATGCACGGAAGCTCTTCCATTCCTCGACATCGGCGTGCTGGCGCTGGCGCAGCGTGCTTAGGTGTTCGTTTTCAGTCTCTAGGCATGCTTGCGTCTGTGTCAAGTCCTTTTGGAACTCTGCCATTTGGCGTTGCTTGGCTGCGAGATCGTGACGCAGCGTCTCGCAGTCGGCTTTCAAGGATGCAATCAGTGCGTTTTGTTCCACGATGGTCTCGCCCTGCCACGGGTGATGCGTGGCGCCGCAGACAGTGCAGGGGGTACCTTCGACGAGGTCTCCGCGCAGCTCAATGACATTCTGGCTTTTCGACAGTGTCAGGTGGTATGTCTTGTGTTCCAACTGTTGGGCCAAGTGGCGCACGTCGTTGTCTAACTGATCGATATCGCGGTTCAGGTGGTCTGCATGCAGGCGTAGCCGGGTGATGCTCTCTTCCTTCTGCTCGATGAGGTCATAGCCCATAGCAATGCCGTGCCACAGCGTAGCCCCCATCTTCAGCATCATCACTCGGCTGCGTAATTCCAGTGCTCGTCGCTGCATGTTATAGCTGTCCTTTCCAGCAATGCCGCGGCGATGCCCTTCAGCCTCCTCTTGTTTCGATGTGATGGCGGCGCTGAGTTTCTGGTTTTCGGTGAAGAGACGCCCGAGCTGCTCATCGCGTTCCTCCTGGCGTCGCAGTGCCTGATTGAGTTCTTGGGTGAGCGCGGTGCGCTGCTGCTCCACCAGCATCAGTTCGTCTATCATGATCTTCACGGCATCGCAGTGCGTCAGCATCTGTTGGTGTACATCGAGTGCCTGAAGCTCCACGCGTAGTTCCGTGATTTCCTTTTGCACTTGCTCTGTCTCGCTGGTATTCTCGAGGATGCTTTTCTGCAGGATACTGTCGCGCTCGTGTAGCAACTTGACTCTTTCCTCCAGTTCGCTGCTATGCTGATGTCCTTCTTCTGCCTCTGCACACAGCCGTTCGCCTTCAGCCATCTTCACGGCAGCCGACAGCAGACTCTGCACGGCATCGCCCACTTTCTCCTTCTCGATAATCAGGCGTTGCTCAGCTGCGTCTGCTTGCTTCTGCGCTTGCTCTATCTCTATGGATTGTTGGCTGCTGGCCTGACGTGTCTTCTCGATGTCTTGTGCTAGCAGATGGATGCGTTGAATCTGGCCGTTTACAGGTTCAAAAGCCTCAAAACGTTCTAACTCCTGACGTTCAGCCTGAATGCTCGCCAGCTCTTTGTTCAGATGGTATAGACGTTCGTTTTGCTCTGTCAGTTCGGTGTTGACCGTCAGGTACTTGTGCAGTTGCTCCATCTGGCGCTTCAGTTGGACTGCAGTGTCGTCAAGATGTGCCAGCTTGGTTTGGCAGAGGCGGCGTCCATCATGGATGGATTGCAGTGTTGTGTCATCCAGCAATTGCTCCTTGAGACGTGCTTGTGAGACCTCTTTCCGGCAGAATGCACGAAGCCATTCGCGCACATCATCGGGCAGGGGCGAATCGAAACGCTCTTGCCACCATTGGTACAGAGCTGTTTCCATGGACTCGGGACGGAATGTAGGGGAGGTGCTTATCTCGGACATAGGGGTTACTGATTTCGTGGCGCAAAGATATAGAAATACTTTGAATGGGTGAAAGGAATTGTCTATTATTTCCAGATGACTTTCTTGCCGTTGACGATGTAGATGCCCTTGGCGGTGGGAGTGCCGTTGACTTTGCGTCCGTCGAGGGTATAGAAACCCTGGGAATCTGCTGGGCGGACGGTGATGGGCGCTACGGCATTGGCTTTTGCAGCCCCGCCGAAGAAGTGGAGACGGAAGTGGTCAAACATCGTCCAGTAGTAGGTAGGTGCACTGGTACACTTGATGCCTACGCGCAACGTGCTGTTGGAAGTGTCGATTGTAGTGTTGACGCTGTTGTCATAGAGTCCGTTACCGAAGTATTTCTCTGCACCCACCATGCAGTTAGGAATATAAGTACCGTCGCTCAACTTGACATCGCTGCCCCACCCACCGTCGTTGAATAGGTAATTGGGCTGGCGGTCGTCACAGATATGTTTCACCGCGTCTGTCGTCTTGTTGATGTAGAGAGAGGTCGTCACTTTAGCCGTTCCCTTATCGTAGGCCGTATAAATGCTTTCAGCTTGACCCGGACGTTGGAAGGCATTAGCGCGTAACTCATAGTTGCCAGCAGGCATATTGTTGAGGAGTTGGTAGAAGTCGAAGGTCTTCTCATAGAACTCTACACCTTTCGCATCGTAGCCGGGAGTACCGTTGGTGCTTGTCCATCCGCTGATGGCATCATTGTCGAAGTCAGGATTCTCGAGTAGGAACGTAAGGTCGAAGGGTTGAGCCGCATCTGTTGCGGAGACACTGGAGAGGAAAGTCGTAGCAGCGCTCCATGCCTGCGTCGTCAGGGCGCTAAGTTCGGAACCCTTGGTGCAGGCCGGAATTTGGTTCTCAATGCTCGTGAGTTGGCTGCTGAGGGTGGCATCGGCATCTGCGACATCCTCGATGTGGGGTGTCTGTGCGAGCTGTCGGATGCGTGCCAGCATGGCGGCGAGCTCGGCGCGGGCCAGGTCGATGTTTCCGTTGTCGAAGTTCAGGGCTTCATCGGCCGTCAGGATAAGCCAACGTTGCTTGGTGGCACTCTTGAGGATGCTCCATGATGTGGAGCCTGTCTTGCCGTTGACGTTGGCCACGAGTGTCGGTGGGGTGGCAGAACTCTCGGGGTGGATGATATAGTAGCCGCGGTGGCCATCGACATCCACACGTCCACGCATCAAGTGGAGGTTGTCGTTGCTGGTGGGCTTGGTATGCTTCTCCGTCTTGAAACCGCTGGAATAGGTCATGTAGTAGCCTGTGGCAGCATTGCGTAACTGGTAGTATTGGTTCGAGGGCGTAAAGCTGAGATACCAAGCAGCAGAATCGTTCACGGCAGCCTCCTCGGCAGTCATCGTCTGCCATTGCAGACCGTGGGTCTTTGTCTCCACAAGATAGGCACTGCGCAGTCCGCGGTTCTCGTTCTCATTCTTGATGTAGTATTTCACGCCGTCCTCATGGTTGAAGGCGTAGTAGGGTAGGGCATAGCCAATCTCACCGGAGCCAGGCAGACCGTCCTCGTTCAATGCTTGTGCCAGGATGCCCATCATGCAGTAGAGGTTGTCGCTGTGTGTGTCCTCGTGTGCTCCATTACAGCCGTAGGGCCACAGATGCATGTGGTCGCCGGAGATGACACCATTGGTGTTGTTGTCCCAGAAGCGCACAGCCTCGGTGGCGCGGTCACCAAGCCAGTCGCCGCGGTTGCCGTCGGAGCGCATATCGGCGTTCCCCCAGATGTCGTGTGTGCCCACGCCGATACCGTGGAGCGCTTCGTGCATGATAGTGCCCGGCTGTTGGTAGCTGGAGCTCTCACCCACGCGCATCCAGCCGCCATAGCTGCAGTCGGCTGTCGGAGTTCCCGGGCTGTAGTTGACGGTGATGCCGAAACCATGGATGCTGGTCAGGTTGTTCCAGTAGTAATCCATCGACAAGTCAATGGCATAGTTGATGCGGTCGTTGGTGGCCTGGTCGCCGCCGTTGTTATACCAATGGCCCACGGTGCCCTTGGGCACGGTGACGACCTTGATGACATCGCCATACCCCACTGCATAGTCCTTGGTGATCGCGTAGGCGCGCATATAATAGATAGTAGCGGGCTTGAGGTCTCGCAGCCAGTAGATCTTACCGGCTTGATTGATGTATTCCGTGGTGCGGTAGTCGGTGACCTTCGGGTCAGGATTCTCGCTCCAGCAGAAACCTTCTTCCAGGATATTGCTTCCTGTGACGGTGCTGCGTCCGAAAGCCCACTGGCAACCGCGGATGAAGCGTGGGTCGGTGACAACGGTAGGCGTGGCACCAGAACCGTTGTCTATCTTGAATTCGAATGCAGCCTTCGTCAGCGCCATGATGGCACTGGATGCCTGTTCGTCGGTGGTTTCCGAGTTATCGTACACCTGCTGTGCGGCATCGATGGCTGCCTGATAATTTACCTTGTTACCTGCGGAAGACGACTGTATCTCGTTTCTGGCATCGGCGATGGCTGTAGCCAGATTGGCAAATATCTCCTGCGAGATGCCGGCCACTTCAATGGCATCCTCCAGTCTGGCTGCTGCGCTGCCCCATCCGCTTGTGGAGCTTTGGGTTACCAGTGTACCGGATTCACTGATTGCTGCCTCCAGGGTCTGCAGGGCGGTTGAGTTGATCCTCTTGCCGGCCAGAGCCTGTGCTGCAGCGATGAGCTGCTGGTATTCGCTTTTTACATCGTCGAAGTCATCGCTGACGTATTCCAGTCGGAAGTTGTCCACTCCCAGCCAGTTACCGGTAGCGCCAACGGCTCTGAAACCTATTTTCGCCTTTTCGCTGACCTGAACGAAGTCCAGTGTGTAGTTCTTTCTAGTGGTGACAGCCTCACTGTGGCTGCCGGCAAAGATGGAGGCACCACCCTGCGCTGTTGAAGGTGTATCTTCCTGTATGTTCTGTGCTGCGGCCTTCAGCCTGTAACGTCCGCAGGGCAGTCCCTCTATCATCTGCGTCACACTACCGTCGCCTACGGCAGCACCACGTCCTGTCCAGCGCTCGACATAATATGTGCCGTCCTTGATGCTGAATACATCGTTGTTCTGCAAACCCATTCCCACCGCTGTCCATCCGGTGAAGTCGCCGTCTTCGAAACTGGGATTCGTGATGGACGATGTCATATCTATTGGATCATCCTCGCTGGCGTTGGCCCTGCGGTAAATTTCCTGTGCCTCATCTAAGGCGATAATGGCATCGGCCTGCTCCTGTGCCGTGGCAGAGGAGTTGTTCTTCACCGCAAGTGCCGCATTGATGGCTGACAGCAACTGTGCGGCCTCCCTTCCGCTGCCATCGCCGTAGAGCGTCTGGCTTGCAGAGATGGTCGTAGCAAGAGAAGTGCTGAGGTCTGTGTCCACAAGCGTCAGGCGGAAGTTATCGACGGAAATCCAGTTGCCGGAGGCTTTAACGGCTTCAAAGCCGATGGTGACTTGACCTGTGAGGCAGGTGAAAGCAACGGTGTAGGTGTCGCGCACGGTAACCGCCGTCTTCTGGTCGCCCGCGAAGATCCAGGCTCCTGTCTGTGCCGCTGTCGGCGTGTCCTCTTGGATGTTCTGTGCCGCTGCCGTCAGCTCGTAGTTGCCAGGAGGCAGATCTTGCAACTCCTGGCTCACGCTGCCGGAGCCCACAGCACCGCCGCGTCCTGTCCATTTCTCCAGATAGATGTTGCCACTCTTGATGGAGAAAATGCTGTTGTCCTGGGTATTCAAACTTTTGTGCTCCCATCCGTCCAAACCCTTTTCGAAGCTGGGGTTGGTGATGAACGAGGTGCAGTCTGTCTGTGCGCCTACAGAACTCGCTACGACGAACAGCATGAAGGCAATGAGATATCTTTTCATAAGACCATTGATAACCCTTAAACTTTAAACTCTAAACGCTAGTCGTTAAACGAAAAATCACTTCGGCAGCCCGAAGACATCGCTGAGCTCTTGCATCTGCTCGTCTGTCATGCCGTCAGGCTCGAAGCCCATATTCTTGGCGGCGATGTAGATGAGGGCTGACTTGTTGAGAACGTCGATCTGGTCGAAGGCGGCCATGACATCTACGTCTACGGCGAACACACCGTGCTTCTCCCACATCACCACATCGTAGTCGTCGTCGATGGCCTTGATGGTGGCATCGGCCAGCTCCACGCTGGAGGGTAGCATATAGGGCACCATCCCCAGACCGCGCGGACAAAAAGCCTTCGTTTCGGGGATCATCGACCACAGAATCTTCGTGGCCACATCCTTCTCCATGAACTGCTTGTTGTGGGTCAGCGCCACCAGCTCAATGGGGTGGGTGTGCACGCTGGCGCGATAGGGTGAGCCCTTGGCCAGCAGGTAGTTATGCACGGCCAAGTGCGAGGGCAGCTCGCTCGTGGGCTTCACGGGGTTGTCGGCGATGATGACGTAGCTGGCGCAGTCATCCAGGATACGGATCACGCTACCGTTGTCCATCGGCCAGCGGGCCAGGTCGCGCATACGCATGTTTGTTCCTTTACAATAGAAATAGCAACCCTTCAGGTGGGGCAGGGTGGTGCCAATCTGATATACGGGTGAGATGGCGGGCAGCGCCCGCACAGCGTCGTCGATGTGCTCTGTGACATTCACGGTGATGTTGCCGCCGTTTCTCTCGGCCCATCCCTTCTGCCATAGATAGCCAGCGACCTCTGCCACATCCATAACAACCTTCTTCAGCGCTGCACGATTCTCTAAAATACTGCTCATAATATAATGTTTTTGTTTGATTAGTGATAATAATTACTGCATTTCATGATGTGGGCCTCTAATTGTCCTTGTTCAGAATAATCAGGGCGGCTATCACGCCCGGAACCCAACCGCACAGCGTCAGGAGAAGCACAATCAAGACCGAACCGCAACCGCGATCTATGACGGCCAACGGCGGAAAGAAAATAGCTAAGAGAGCTCTAAGTAAAGACATCGTAGTGTTGCTTTTAAGGTTATAATTCGCCATATCTCTCCTTCGTAATCTGCGCCAGGCTCTTGCCGCGCGTGTCGGGGCAGCCGATGACACCAACAACGAGGGAGATGACCAGAAGGGCTATCATGCAATAGGCGGCCAACGTGAAGCCCTCGCCGTTCTCACCGTAGATATAGGTGAAGATGAGGCCCCAGACAGCGGAGAGACCGCGGACGACGAAGAACATCAGCCCCTGGGCACCTGCGCGGAACTTGGCGGGGAACAGCTCGCTGCCCCACAGGGCGTAGAAGATCTGCACGCTCAAGCCGCCCTCGATACCCCAGAGGATGGCGAAAGCCCACAGCGAGGCGCTACTGCCGATGCCCGTTGTCACCACCATCACCCACGGGGCGATGGCGAACAAAAGGCCAAGGACGTAGATGAACTTATGCGAGATGCGATCGATGAACAGCGAGAGGACGGCCGTCGTGGCCACAGTGCAGAACCACAGCACACAGCTCAGCCAGTTGGCTTGCTCGTTGCTGACGCCGCCTGCGGTCTCGTAGATATGCGGCAGGAAGAAGCCCATCACCGAAGCTACGAGGTTCCACGTCAGGTAGATGGCTGCGAGATAAGCAACCGTGCGGACAGCGATCTTGTTGGTGAAGAGTAACTGAATGTTCTCTACTATCCCGCTGTTCTTCTTTTCCTTGTTTGCTATGAATTCAGTGCTCTCCTCCAACTGTCTTTGCAATGTCCAAGCGATGAACGCGATGACGAAGAGGGAGAAGAATACGATGCGGGAACTGAACACGTTCAGGGCGTCGCCCGTCAGGTCAGCACCTCCGATGAGATGACCAACCGCTTCCACCCAGCTGAACAGGTAGCCGCCGGGGGCAAAGAGCATTCCCAGGAACAGGATAACCATCGGACCCACGCCCCATGACATCTGCGAGATGCAGATGTTCCGACCGCGATTGCCCACCTCGGAACTCTCAGAGATATAGGTCCAGGATGCAGGCACGCCGACGCCCACCGAGATGCCCGTAATGAGGAAACCGCACAGGAGCATAGGGTAGTTGACGCTGAGCATCACCAGCAGCACGCCGGTCATATAAACCAGCAGGTTGTACGTGAAGATGAACTTGCGTCCGAACTTATCGGCCAGGAAACCGCCGATGATAGCTCCGATGGCAGCGCCCAACGCATTGGCGCTGATAGCATTGAGCCATCCCAGGTGGAGCTCACTAAGCCCTAGGTAGTTCTGCCACAGCGTGATGCCACTGGCGCCTGCCACGATGGCTCCGGCGTCCAGATAATTGTTGAGTGACACCGCAATGGTGCTCTTTAGGGAAGAGGTCTTACTCATACATATTTATTATTAGTTTGTTTTCTGATCAGTTGTTATATGCCGATGATTTTCAAGATGAAAGGTGCCAGCAGTGCCGTCAGTACACCGTTGAGGATTAATCCCAGCGAAGCATAGGCTCCGTACGTCTCACCCTTCTCCATCGCCCGCGACGTTCCCACTGCGTGAGATGCTGTGCCCAGGCTAAGTCCTTGTGAGTAAGGGCTCTTGATATGCCACACCTCCAGCACCTTGAATCCGAAGATGGCACCCAACAAGCCTACGGACACCACAATGGCAGCCGTCAGCGACGGGATGCCGCCCAACGTCTGACACACCTCCATAGCTATAGGTGTCGTCACAGATTTGGGGGCCAGTGAGATGATGGTCTCGCGGGACGCACCCATCATCTGAGCAATCAACACCACGCTGACAACGCCCACGATGCAACCCGCTAACTGCGAGAGGAAGATAGGCACAAACTGACGGCGTATCTGTCCCAGATGCTGGTACAGTGGTACGCCCAGCGCCACGATGGCCGGCTTGAGCCAGAACTCGATGTAGCCGCCTGCTTGTGCATAGGTCTCATACTTGACGCCTGTCAGTGTCAAGAATCCAATGAGCAATATAATGGTCACCAGGATGGGATTCAGGACAATCCATCCCGTCCATTTCTGGAACTGGCGCGCAGCGTAGTAGATGCCGAATGTCAACGCCAATAGCACAAGATTATTTTCCAGTATCTCCATATTCGTCACTCGTCATTCATCACTCGTCATTCATCATTCTTAAACACCTGGTGCGTCCACCCTGTCACGATCAGCACCAGTGCCGTGCTGAAAACAGTTGCAACCACGATAGGCAACAGTTCAGCTTTGATGATGTCGAAGTAAAGCATCAGCGCCACGCCTGGCGGCACAAAGAAGAACCCCATATTCGAGATGAGGAAGTCCGACATCCCCTTCACCCATTCCAGCTTAACCGCTTTCACCTGCAACAAGGTCGCCAGCAGCAGCATTCCGATGATACTGCTGGGAATGGTGATGCCTGTCAGCCAGACGATGATCTCGCCCACGGCGAGACAAGCAAAGATGATAAAGCACTGACGAATCATAGCTGTTTTGAGCTTTCGCGGTGCAAATATACGATGAAGCGAGAGAAGTACAAAATAAATTAATTTATTTTTAATAACGACCGTTAGTATTTTCTGCGAAGTCAGAGATACGAGATAAAGTGAAAAGAGAAGAAGAGAGATTGTGAAGAAGGATTATAAACAATGGGTGCTGGTCAGCGCCCGAAGTGGCCGGGGGCGGGGCGATAGCGAGATTGGCAGCCGTCGCCGATGCGGATGAGGCGGCCTTCGCGGACGAGGCGCTGGAGGAGGGAACTGACACGGTGGGGCGTGAGGGTCAGCTCGAAGGCATAACGGACGTTTTTGTGCGTGATGGTCTCATGGTCCGCGAAGAGGGCGGTGAAGCGTTCGTTGATGTCGTCCTCCTCCGCTTGGATGGCCTGGCCGTAAGGCGCCTGGCTGACTGTGAAGGCCTGAACTTTTGATAGCAGCTCGCGGTCGGGCTGGAAGTTGATGCCGGCGACGTGAACATCGCGACCGTGATAGTAGCCGTCTTTCACTTCGATCTCACCTTTCAGGGAGAGACGGAAGGTGCCGATGCCGGGCAGGTTGACAGCGTTGCCTTTCTCCATCTCGTGGAGCATGACGCGCTGCAAATCGCCCAAGGCGTGTACCAATTCTCCCGATGAAATGGATGAGTTGAAACGCAATGGGCCGCGCTGAAACTCGACGGCATTGACCGTGGGGCGTTTCTCCAAACGAGGCTGCAGACGAATCTCGCCGCCCTCAGCGGGGGTGGCGGCGCGTTTAGCGATTGTGAATTTTATCTCCATAATGATATATATTTAAAGGGGCATTCATAACGTCTGCAAAGGTAATGCTTTTGCTTGACACAACCAAATCTTTTGCTCGATAAATCACAAATAAGTGATTATTCCATGGCCTTGGAATGATTATTCCGTAACCATAGAATAATTGTTCCAAGGCCTCGGAATTATCTGCTGATGCTGAAGTGTGAGGTTGTGGAAGGGAGGGGGGGAGGCAACGGATGGGGCGAGGTGAGGCGTGAGGACGGGCTAAAAAGTGTTAAAATCTACACCTTTTCGGCGTGCCTACACCAAAACCTACACCAAAACCTACACCCTTGAACAGGCTACTAATCTGCAACTTACGTTCAAGGGTGTAGGTGTGTAGGTTATTTTGGGAAAATTTGACGCGTGTGAGTGCGTGCGCGAGGATGCGGTTTCTCTGCTACCGCAAGACGATTCCTCGCGGCTTCTGGGTTACCGCTTGCTGGTGACGTTCTTCTCGTAGTCCTGAATGACGGGGATGAAGGACTCGCCAACGGGGACGTTGTTCTTGAGGTTGAAGTAGTCGAAGACGGCGCCGAAGGGGAGGGACTTGGCTTCCTCGAGGAGGGCGAGGCGCTCGAAGTGCTGGCCGCGATCCTCGTATTCACGCAGCTTGGCGAGGGGTTCGAGGAGGGCTTGGAGGAGGCACTTCTGGGTGGCACGCGTACCAATAATGTATGCTCCGATGCGGTTGATGCTGGCGTCGAAGTAGTCGAGACCGATGTGGGCACGATGGAGGGCGTCGGCGCGGATGAGCTCCTTGAAGAGGTCGAGCGTCTGGTCGTTCATGATGGTGACATGGTCGCTGTCCCAACGCACGGGACGCGAAACGTGGAGCATCAGTTCTGGTACGAACAGCAGCAGCGAGGCGACCATATCAGATACGTTCTCCGTCTGCTCGTAGTGACCTGTGTCGAGCGTGTACATCAGCTTGCGGGTAGCGCAGTAGCCGGCGACGAAGTCATGAGAGCCCACGGTGTAGCTTTCGAGCCCGATGCCGAAGAGCTTGGCTTCGAGACAAGCCTTCATGCCCGGCAGGTCCTCCTTGAGGATCTCGTCGAGACTCTCGGCGAAGATCTCGCGATAGCGCTTGCGCTCAACGGTCTGGTCCTTTGAGCCGTCGTGCACCCAGATGTTCATGATACAAGGGTCGCCCTGTGCACGTCCCATCGCGTCGGCGATGCGACGGCAGCGCTTCGTGTGCTCAATCCAGAACTCACGGATGGACTTATCCGGGTTGCTGAGGCTGAGGCTGCCGCTCTTGGGGTGTGAGAAGCTGGTGCTGTTGAAGTCGAGTTTCAAGCCCTGCTCCTTGGCCCATTGGATCCAGCTCTCGAAGTGCTTGATCTCCACTTGGTCGCGATCCACGAACTGTCCGCCGAAGTCGCCGTAGATCTCGTGCAGGTTCAGGCGGTGGTTGCCGGCGAGGAGGCTCTTGGCGAAGGCCACGTCGGCGCGTACCTCTTCAATATTACGTGCGCGACCCGGGTAGTTGCCGGTGGTCTGTATGCCTCCGCTGAGCGCTTCGTTGCGCTCGAAGCCTACCACGTCGTCGGCCTGCCAGCAATGCAGGCTGATGGGCGTCTTTTCCAGTTGTTCAATCGCCTTGTCGGTGTCAACGCCAATGGCGGCATAACGCTCACGTGCAATCTCGTAAGACTTGCGAATCAGTTCTTCTTTCATGATGTTTTTTTGTTTATAAGTTGTTATGATTTCGTTTTCCGCCACAAAAATACAAAAAAATCCCGAAGTAGTACACGTCTGCTTCGGGATTTAATAAATATTTTCAATTTCAGCAGCTTTCTCAGCTGTTCTTATGGTAGCTCACCACCGCCCAACCGCTCATCACGAGCCCGATGGCGGCAAGTGCCAGGACTTGATGGGCAATGGCTGCGAAGCCTCCTCCGCGAATGAATACCGTGCGGATGGCCTCAATGAAATAATGCATGGGATTGACGTAGGTGGTCGCATAAGCCCAGTCGGGCATCGAGCGCGTCGGTGTGAACAGTCCGCTGAGCAGCAGCAGGCAAACCACGAAGAACCACATGACGAAGATGGCCTGCTGCATCGTATCGCTGTAGTTGGAAATGATGAGGCCCAGCGACGAGAAGAACAGCGCCAACAGCATCGCCAGCAGATAGATGAGCGCCACGGGACCGGCGGGCGTGATGCCATAGACCAGCCACGCCAAGAGGAGGCAGACGGTGATGATGAACAGCGCTATCAACCAGTAGGGAATCAGCTTGGCCAGGATGAAAGCCCATTTGGCAACAGGCGTCACGTTGATCTGCTCGATCGTGCCGGCCTCCTTCTCGCCAACGATGTTCAGCGTGGGCAGGAACCCTGTCATCAGCATCATCACGATGGCGAAGAGGGCAGGAATCATGAAGAGCTTGTAGTTCTGGTGCTTGTTGTATAGGAAGAGGGCGTTGCTATGATCTGGCTGAGGTAGGCGCTACCGAGGCTTCCTTTGGTGCCGTTGACGGCGTTGGCTGCGATAAGGTAACGACCATCGCGAATCTCGAGGATGATGTCGGCCTTGCCCTTTTCGATGTCCTTCATGGCCTCGGTGTAAGAGGCTCGCTGACCGCCGAAGATGAAGTAGTTGCTGGCGGCAATCTGCTGGATGAGTCGCTGCGACGCTACCGTGTGGTCGATATCCACGACCTCCACCACGACGTTCTTCACCTCCATCTGCATCACCCATGGCATCACACACATGATGACAATGGGAAACAGCACGATGAGGCGTGGCAGGAATGCGTTGCGACGTATCTGCAGGAACTCTTTATGAATGAGATGACTTATCATAGTAATTATTCCAATCGCACATTAAACTTCTTGAGCGC
>CAJOCU010000017.1 GCA_905233765.1 uncultured Bacteroidaceae bacterium
TGCAAAGGTACGCCAACTTTTCCATTCACGCAAGCGTTTCAACAAAAAAATTCAAGATTAATGCAACAAAATTCAAGATTTTGATATAGGTCAAAACTGTTCGCGCGCGTACATTTTAATATATATAGATAGAGTGTTATGGCATTTACACCGCGGTGTGTTGGACGAAGGACCGCGGTCTTCATGTCGTAAGAACGTGGTCTTACGACAAGTTCCACCAGTAGAACTCATAATGGTAACCGGACTACGAAGGGCCTTCATAATACCTACATAAAAACACTTACGGCTTGTATGCTGGTATTATGTAGGCTCAATGCAGGTTTAATGTAGGTTCTTTTCGCAAGAAACACCTGGAAGCCAGCGGCTTAAACAAAAAATGATGAAGGTATGTAAAAATGTATCTACTTGTACTTGGCGAGGTAGTCGTCGAGGGAGCCGCCGGTGACCTTCTCGAAGCTGCTGCGGGCGGTCTTGATTGTGCCAAAGCCTGCATCTTGACAGGCGCCAAGGGTGCGAACCTCGCCACGAGCTATCATACGCTGGAGCTCGTTGATGCGATAGGTGCTGATGTACTCGTGGATGTTGTAGTAGCCTTGGCTACGAACGGACTGCAGGAGGAGGTGGCGATTAAGTCCTACGGCCTCGCAGAGCTGATCACGACCAAAGGTGTAGTCCTTCCATTCGTCCTGGTGGTGCTGCATCCAGAACTCTATGCGCTGGAAGCGACGGAGGTTGGCCTCGTTGAAGTCCTCGTCGTTGCTCTCATCGGTCTCGACGACAACAGGTTCGGTCTCGACTTTCTTGATCTCCGGCTTAGGCAGGCTCAGGGCTAGTGTCTCCAGCGTACGGAAACACATGTAGAGATTCTGCAAGGTGAGGATCACCATCCACACGATGAGCAGCCAAAGACTATAGTCCATCGTCAGCCACACAAAAATGCAGGAGCTGAGGCATAGGACGATGGTGTAAACCACCAGGTAGCGGGGTATATCGGGGTGCTGCAGCAAGGTGCGAGGCAAGCGGAACATGTTCAGCAGATAGTAGAAACTCAGGGCGAGCACGACAAGACGGAGGAGTATGTCGCTGCTGAAGAGCTGAGCGGGGAGTTCGCGCCAAGAATGAATCTGAACGGGGTGCCAGCCGAGCATGAACAGCAGGCCATAGACGAGCAGGACCGCCATAGCGGGGGCTGCATAGATAACCATACGCTTCCACTGCAAATAAGCAGGCATGGGGATGCTCAGCGGATAGACGGATTGCAGGAAGACTGCAACGGTGAGCCCAAGGATGAGGCCTGGAGCAAGAATCATAGGCGTAGCCGACTCTATCTCGTGGGTGAAGCCCATCATCACGAGGAAGGCGAAGCCGAAGAGCCCCATAACGACTGTAATGGAGAGATACTGTACCCGGTGACGGGCAAAAAGAGCCATCACGGCTGCTATCATCAAATGAGCGACTGTTGCCGCCAGCAAAATACTATGTAAGGAGACGGATATCATGCGTTGAGCGATGTGTTTGCCTTAAAAATGCCGTGCAAAGATAAAATGTTTTAAGAAAATAGACAAATT
Source organism: uncultured Bacteroidaceae bacterium (assembly GCA_905233765.1). Lineage (GTDB taxonomy): Bacteria > Bacteroidota > Bacteroidia > Bacteroidales > Bacteroidaceae > Physcousia. Next base: position 1,569 of record CAJOCU010000017.1, read on the forward strand.
TCGGGTGGCAAAACATGATTGTTGTAGTTTTTATTGTTATCTTTGCCCTCGAAAAGGACTTATCACTAAATCTTTTTATAGCTATGTACGAGAAGATTCAAGAAACGGCAGCGTGGCTCAAGGCCAAAATGCCATCGAGCCCTACAACGGCCATCATACTGGGCACCGGATTAGGACGGTTGGCCGAAGAGATAGAGATTACATGTGCCATAGAGTATAAGGAGATTCCCAACTTCCCTGTGTCAACAGTAGAGGGTCACAGTGGCCGTCTGATCTTCGGCAAGCTGGGCGGGGTGGATATCATGGCAATGAAAGGTCGTTTTCACTTCTACGAGGGCTACTCGATGAAGGAGGTGACGTTTCCCGTGCGCGTGATGTATGAACTAGGCATCAAGACCTTGTTCGTGAGCAATGCCGCCGGCGGCATGAATCCGGGCTTCAAAATCGGTGACCTGATGGTCATCACCGACCATATCAACTTCTTCCCTGAGCACCCGTTGCGCGGCAAGAATTATCCCACCGGTCCGCGCTTCCCAGATATGCATGAGACCTATGACCCATCGCTGATCAGATTGGCTGGACAGATAGCGCGCGAGAAGAGGATACGCCTGCAATACGGCGTCTATGTGGGCGTGCAGGGTCCGACATTTGAGACCCCTGCAGAATACAGAATGTACCGCGCCCTCGGAGGCGACACGGTAGGCATGAGCACAGTGCCCGAAGTGATTGTGGCACACCACTGCGGCATCCGCACCTTTGGTATCAGCGTGGTGACGGACCTGGGCGGTTTCGACAACCCAGTGGAGGTGTCGCACGAGGAAGTACAAGAGGCAGCCGACAAAGCACAGCCCATCATGACCGAGATCATGCGCGAGATGATTGTGCGCTCCGAGAAGCTGGAGCACAGCAAGAATGAATCCTTCAACACCGACCACCCGACTGAAGAATGGAAATCGCAGAAATAGGTGAGTTCGGGCTGATACGCCACCTCACAGAAAACATCGAGCTGAAGAACCCCGAGACAAAGCGAGGCGCGGGCGACGACTGCGCCGTGATGGAGTTTGGGGAGGGTCGCCAAGTGCTGGTCACCACCGACCTGCTGATGGAGGGCGTGCATTTCGACCTGCAGTATGTCCCCTTGAAGCACCTAGGCTACAAGAGTGCGATGGTGAACCTCTCGGACATCTATGCCATGAACGGCCGGCCACGCCAGATGACGGTCTCCATCGCGCTGTCCAAGCGCTTCACCGTAGAGGATATGGAGCAGTTCTACGAGGGCCTGCAATTGGCGTGTGACGCCCACGGCTGCGACATCGTAGGCGGCGACACATCAGCATCACTGACGGGACTGGCCATCAGCATCACCTGCATCGGCGATGCTCGCAAGGAAAATGTGGTCTATCGCGATGGAGCCCAAGCGACCGACTTGATTTGCGTGACGGGCGACCTAGGGGCCGCTTACATGGGACTGCAGCTGCTGGAGAGGGAAAAGGCCGTTTTCAACAGCCAAATCAAAAATGAAAAAGTAAAAATTAAAAACGATTCCGAAGGAGGCCTCGAATTCCAGCCTGACTTCGCAGGAAAGGAATATCTGCTGGAACGACAGCTGAAACCGGAGGCACGCAAGGACATCATCGAGGCACTGGCCAAAGAGGGCATTCGCCCCACGGCGATGATGGACATCAGCGATGGGCTCAGTAGTGAGCTGCACCACATCTGCTCGCAAAGCCACACCGGCTGCCGCATCTACGAGGAGCGCATCCCGCTGGACTACCAGACAGCAGTGATGGCCGAAGAGCTGAACATGAATGTGACAACCTGCGCCCTGAACGGGGGCGAGGACTACGAATTGCTCTTCACCGTGCCCCTCACGGAGCACGACCACGTAGCGGCCATACCGGGTGTGAAGGTGATCGGGCACATGACGAAGCCAGAGCTGGGCCTGCTACTAGTCTGTCGCGACGGCACCGAAATGGAGCTGAAGGCCCAGGGATGGAACCCGCTGAAATAATCTTAAACTTTAAACGAAGCTGGAAGGAGATCTGATTCATATCAATGATTGGCTGCGACCGCTCTCGTGGTTGTACGGGATTGGTGTAGGCCTGCGCAACGCCTGTTTCGACGCAGGGCTGCTGAAGCAGGTGGCTTTCGAGCGGCCAGTCATTTGTGTGGGTAATCTCACGATAGGCGGTACAGGCAAGACACCACACACGGAAATGCTGCTACGCTGGCTGCTGCCACATCAGCGAGTAGCGGTGCTGAGCAGGGGCTATAAGCGTCGCACACGTGGTTTCCTCCTGGCAACGCCCAATAGCACGATGCGCGAGATAGGCGACGAACCTTGGCAGATGAAACAGCACTTCCCTGAGGCCATTGTCGCCGTTGATGCAAACCGACGACACGGCATCCGGCGACTGCTGGACGACGAGAAGACACGCGACGTGGAAGTCATCCTTCTTGATGATGCCTACCAGCACCGCTATGTGAAAGCGGGAATGAACATCCTGCTCACCGACTACCATCGCCTGATGACCGACGATGCCCTCCTGCCTGCCGGACGCCTGCGCGAGCCACTGTCAGCGAAGGAACGTGCACACATCGTCATCGTCACCAAATGCCCCAAAGACATGAAACCTATAGACTATCGTGTCATCCGGGAGGCTCTGAACCTGAAACCTTTCCAGCATCTCTTCTTCTCGGCATTCAAGTACGGTCGCCTTCGTCGCTTGTTCGGAGTCACCCCGGGGCAAGCCGAGGAACTGACGCCCGACACTCACGTAGTGCTGCTCACAGGCATCGCTTCGCCCCAGCAGATGATCATCGACCTGCACCATACCACACGCCACATCACGCCACTCTCCTTCGCCGACCATCATGAGTTCACGGCTCACGATATCCAAAAGATAGAAGAAGCATTCACAGAACTGCAAGGCAGCAAACGACTGATTATCACAACGGAGAAGGATGCTGCACGATTGCTGATGGTTCAGAACCTGTCGCCCATCGTACGGCGCCACATCTACGTGCTACCCATTGAGGTGGAAATCTTGCGGGGAGAAGGCGAAGCGCTTCACGACCTGATCATGGATTATACAACAAGGGGCTGTGTTTAAGCACAGCCCCTTGTTCTTTTCTTACCAGACCTTCAAGTCATAAGGAATGCGTGCATAGACACATTGGTCGAAGCGCCGGTTCTGCATCATCCACTGCATAGTGGTGAGCATGGGATAGAACTCGCCGAAGGTGGTCTTGATGTGTTCATCGAAGTAGCTCTCCTGCTTCTGGGTCATGAACTGATCCATGAAACTAGGAGGTGCAGGATAGGTATCCACGGAATACTTCTCCAGCTCTGCCAATTGGGCTGCTTCTGCGATGGCATCATTCAGGTTGCCAATTTGATCCACGAGACCAATCTTAAGGGCTTGTTCGCCAGTCCAGACACGGCCCTGACCGATGGCGTCCACACTATCTTTAGAGATGCCGCGTCCCTCTGCTACGCGCGAAATAAAGAGGTCGTATCCGCGTTCTATCTCAGCCTGCATCAATGCAGCCTCGTCAGCAGTAAAAGAACGGCCCATCATGCCATACATAGAAGGCGCACCGTAGTCGGCATACTTATTGGTTTTTACGACATCGAAGTGGAATGCCAGTTTCTCAGTGAGCAGCTCGGTGGCATCGGGAATCATGCCAAAAATACCGATGGAACCTGTCAAAGTAGAAGGCTCTGCCAAGATCTTGTTAGCGCCGCAGCTAATATAGTATCCACCGCTGGCAGCCATACCACCCATTGAGATGACAACGGGTTTCTCAGCTTTCAAGAGCTGCACCTCGTGCCAAATCTGTTCACTGGCGAAAGCACTACCGCCACCCGAATTCACACGGATGACCACTGCTTTCACGTCCTCATCCTTGCGCAGCTTCTGCAACTCACGAATCGTGGGCATCGTCTCGATGTAAGAAGCGCCCGTGGAGAGGGGATTAGATGCGGCCTTATCCACGATATCGCCAAAGGCGTAATACACTGCCACGCGACCCTTCTCATCCTTCTTGTCGGCTGCTGCTGCGAGGTCTGCAGGAGAAACGAAGTTGATAGGACGCTTGTCTTTCAATTCCAACTTTGTGCGCAACATCTCCTTGAAACCGTCGATATAGGCCAGCGTATCCACCAGCCCGCTTGCGAGCAGGAGTTCCGTCGGACGAATAGCAGTGAGTGTATCTGCCAAGGCATTCAACTGCTCAGCGGTCAGGTTGCGGCTGGCACCCACTTCAGCAACATACTGGTTCCAGATGCTGGTAAGGTAAGCCGTCACCTGCTCACGGTTGGGCTCACTCATCTCTGTATTGATGAAAGGCTCCACGGCACTCTTGAACGTTCCAACCTTGAACACCTGCATCTTCACGCCCAACTTCTTCATCAAATCAGTAAAGAATACGGGGACAGAAGCCATACCGTGCCAGTCAACGATACCCTTGGGGTTGACGACCACTTTGTCAGCAACAGAAGCCAGGTAGTAGGCCGATTCGGAATAGATGTCGCCATAGGTGTAAATCCATTTGCCACTCTCCTTGTACTTGAGCAGCGCCTGGCGTAGCTCCTGCAACATAGCGGGCGTGGCGCCGCCGAAACCGCTACCCACCTCAATGTAGATACCTCGCACCTTTTCATTCGTAGCAGCCTCTTCAACAGCAGCAAGGAGTTGATCCAAACCGAGCGTCTCATACTGTTCGCCCATCAGTATCGTTAGAGGATTAATCTCCTGAGCTCGCTCCTCGATAGCCCCCGTCAGGTTGATACGCAGCACCGAGTTCTTCTTAACCGATGCCGTCTGTCCTTCGCTGGCGGCCATTCCGATGAGTGAAACCAACATGATTACGCAAGCCAACAGCGTCCACAAGCCTATGCCTACCACTGTTGCAAACACATACTTCAAAAACTGTTTCATGATTGTGATAATTGGTTATTGCTTTGATAGGTGCAAAAGTACAATAAAAACCATAAACAGACTTCTTCTAGCACGTTTTTTTTCGTTCTTTCACATTATTTCTGCCCGTTTTCTTCGAATATTTAAAAGAGAAGGTGCACAAACCATCCATGATTTTGGGCGGTCGCCGCGTTCTGGAGACCGCAAAGGGTGGCGTTTTCGTCATTGGTAACAGGAAGGTGCTCATTAATTAGTCAACCTTTAAGAATCGCCCATTTCATCGTAATATCTTTATACATACATCGGCGAAGGTTGATATGTGCTTCCTGATAACCTTTCGGTACATTATTCGCATTTTTACCGAGTTTATATATATGTGTTCGCGCGCATATGTATCTTTGCACGGTTTTTGAATTTCACTCATATACAAACCTCATAATGAAACATTCTTTCTGTATTTCTCTCCTATTGGGTGCCATCAGCCTGACGCTCGTCTCGTGCTTTGGAGACGAGCCGGCAAATGCCGAATGTGACATTGAGCAAGCGTGGATTCATGTTGGAGATGCTGAACGTGTAAAAACGGTTTTCTATCATCCCTATGACACGCTTATTTCGGTCTCTTCCACCCAGACAGACATCACTTTCTCCACCCGCTCTGATGAGGAGGCTATCATCACAACGGTTCCTATATATCTCGTTACGACTGCTGGTGCCAAGGTTTTCCGTTTAGACAACAATGGGCACGAGGTTTCCTTCGTGAACGGAGATCTGGCAGATTTCTCCAACTCCACACCCGTGAATTTCCGAGTACGGTCGGAGGACGGGCATTATCACCGAAATTATTCTATCGCCGTAGTGCCTAAGAGAGAGATGCCTGCAGATCCTGAGTTTAATTTCGACAATAACTTTATGCTCACGGCTGTTAAGGATGGGGACCAGTACCCTTACTACACTTGGACGGAATATGGTATTGACTGGTGGGCCACAGGCAATGCAGGCTTCCGTCTGACAGGTTTAAAGGTTCAACCAATGGAATATCCTACCACTCCAGAATTGAATACTGGCCTGGGCGGCAAACATTGTATCAAGTTGGAGACGCGTTCCACGGGCAGCCTTGGTGCGATGGTAAATATGCCTATCGCTGCGGGCAATATCTTCTCAGGTTCATTCGACACAGGAACCGCCATGAAGGAACCACTTTCTGCCACCCGCTTTGGACAGCCCTATTCACACAAGCCCATTCGCATGACCGGCTACTATAAGTTTAAGCCAGGTGACAAGATGCAGGATCGGGCAGGTAAAGAGCTCAAGGGTGTCACGGACAGCCCCGATTTCTACTGCGTTGTCTATCGCAACACCGATGCTGATGGGAATCCGATACAATTGGACGGTAAGACAGTCTTGTCCAGTCCGGCGATAGTTGGCATTGGTCGTATCAAACAGAGCGACATCGACTTCACAGGGACGCAATGGGTGCACTTTGACCTTCCCATTGCCTACAACGCGACGATAGAACGCACTGATATCGAGAACTACTTATACAACACCGCCGTTGTCTTCTCCTCCAGCATTCGCGGCCACGAGTTCATCGGCGCTCCTGGCAGCACGCTCTGGATTGACAATGTAAAACTTGAATGTGAGTATTGATTATGAGACTGAGAAACATCATATACAGCACGCTGCTGCTGACTGCCAGCATGGCGCAAGCACAAACAGCTACCGAAGGAAGTGTAGATAAATGGGCGAAATGGGGTTCCAAAGACATCCATAACAGCGGTTGGATTATCCGCCTCAGCTATGTCATCGGCGGCACCTCTCCCCTGCCCCTTCCAAAAGAGATTCGCAGTATCAACGAATTCAATCCTCTTGGTATTGGATCTTTTGGCGGCTTCAACGTGGGTGCCGACTATACACATATGTTCGGCAAGCGCTGGGGTATTCAGTTTGGTGCCTATCTCTTCCTCGAAGGCTTCCACACGAGTGCCGACGTGAAAAACTATAAGATGGCCATCACACAGGGCAACAGCACCATGAGCGGTAACTTCACAGGTACCGACGTCACCAATACCAAGATGGTGGGCGTCACGCTCCCCGTTATGGGCACCTTCCGCATCTCGCCGCGCTGGAACGTCAGCGCAGGTCCGTTCTTCTCCTTCGTTGGAAAGGGGACTTTCGAGGGCGAAGTGTATGATAACAGCGAAGGCATCGGCTACCTGCGCGAGGGCGATCCCACAGGACCGAAGATTGAGATTACACGCAAGAACCCCGCCAGCTATGACTTCTCCAGCGACATGAATCATTTCTACTGGGGCCTGGCTGTCCTCTTCGACTGGAAAGCAGCCAAGCACATCAACGTCTTCGGCGGATTGGATTGGAGTTTCAGCAGCATCTTCCCCAGCGACTTTGAGACCATCCCCTTCAAGATGTACCCCATCTACGCCAAGATTGGTGTGGGCTATCGACTCTAAAAATAACAACAAGCAAAATATGAAACGATTATTTACTCTCTGCATTTCTGCCGTCCTTTGCATGACGGCCACTGCACAGTTCCAAATTCAGAACCCCGGTTTTGAAGAGTGGGAGAATGAAGGTACAGACCTCATTGAACCGACTCACTGGAACTCTTTCAAAACCGCATCTGGCGGCATGAATAACATGGGTGGCCTACAAATCGCCAAAAGCGATGATGTTCACTCTGGTAATGCTAGCGCCCGCATCTTTGCACGAAACGTGATGTTTGGAATCATTGCTCAAGGCAACCTCACCACTGGCTGCATCAATATGGGCAGCGCAACAGCCACTGATGCCAATGGAAACTACAACTTCACAAACGAGGATGACGCCAACTTCCACCAGAAGTTCACGGGTCGCCCCGACGCCATGCGCGTTTGGGTAAAGGCCTCCTGCGCCTATTCAGCTGGCGCCAGCTGCAACCTGCACACCGCAGGCTATTTCCAGGACCCTGCAGGCAACACCATCACAGCCACGCTCATTGCTAAAGCAAACACCTCCGAGATTGCCAGCAGTGATGACTGGCAGGAAGTTGTCATCCCCTTTGAGTATGATGTCACGGATGGCACCCGGCCTGCCTATGCCCTCGTTACACTGACCACCAGCGGTACGCCAGGGCAAGGGAAAGCAGCAGATCAGATGCTCGTCGATGATGTGGAGTTCCTCTATTACAGTGACTTGAAAGGCATCACCTTCAACGGAAAGGAAATCGAAGTGACAGGAACGACTATCACCATCGACGGTACCTATGACGAGACCCTTCTTGAGCTCCGTAGTGGTGTTGGAGCGACCTTCGCAACGACCTACATGGAGACATCCAAGACGCTCACAGTGCGTGTCAAAGGCGACAACATCTCTGAAGATCCAACCAACACGCATACATACGTATTGGTCTTCACGGGCAAGGAAAATGTAGAACCTGAGCCTGATCCGGAACCAGAGCCAGAACCTGAACCGGCTCTTGACACTTGCATCCTGGCAATGGCTCCCTTCGGTGATTTTGAGCAGTGGAAAAATGAATGTGGCACTACATTCCAGCCTGGCAACGGTGACCGCAGGCGTCCTGGCATAGAGCCAGAAGGTTGGAACGGAAGCAGCATCACCGTAAGACTTGCATGGTTGAATGAACCGTCAGAAGTCCTTGTGGAGAGGGCTGAAGGTGCTGCTGGCACGCAAAATGCTGTCAAGCTCACCAACAAGAAAATTCCAACCAACGTGGACACATACATCGTCCCAGGTTTCGTAAGCTATGGTAACAACTGGGCTTGGAGCGGACTAACTAAGGTCAGCAAGTCTGATCAAGGTACATACGGCGGCCTCAACTACAGCAAGCGTCCTGATGCTATTCAAGGTATGTTCAAACGTCCTGCAGAAAGCAACGAAGATGCTCATTTCATAGCATACCTGTGGAAAGGAACGTTCAAGGGCAACGTGGGTGAGTACGGCAATCCTAGCACTGAGCGTGAAGATTTGGATCGCTATGTCATGGGCAAGGCAACCCCTACAGGCGGCGATGGTCAGCTGATTGCTTCGTGTGACTATACGTTCCTGAGTACCAAGGACAACGACTGGGAGACCATCACAGCGCCGCTCGCCTATGTTGAAGGTCAGGAAGAGGCCGTACCGGAGAAGATGAACATCATCATCTCAAGTGGTGACTATTGGTCGCGCGCTGCTAAGGCCGGCAACGTCCTAGAAGCTGACGAGATTGCATTCGTGTTCTATTCCAGCCTGACATCAGCCACTTATGACGGCAAAGAAATCACCTTCGACAAGGACAACCATGCCACAATGGATGTTCCCTACTCGACGGAGAAGGAACTGGTGGTGACCAGCAACGGGCGTTCCGCTACCATCGAAAACAGATACGACAATATCACACGCCAACTCATCATCACCATCAAGGGTGGTAATTTCGACGAGAATCCCGAGAATGTACATATCTACACGGTGCAGTTCCCCTTCTACTCCGACCTCTCGAAAGCAACGTACAAGGGAACTGACATCACCTTTGACGAGAACAACCACGCAGTCATCGACGACAACTACGAAGAAACACAGCTCCTGCTCACCGCTCGCGATGCTGCTGCCACCATCGAGAAGAGCTACAATTCCACCACACGCATCCTGACCATCACGGTCAAGGGCGCCAACTACGCAACCGACAATACAAACGTACACACCTATACGATGGAATTCCTACCGCAGGAGAAGATTGCCCGCGAGCGTTCGTACACCGATCTTATCCAAGTGAAGGTGAATGAAGGCGAAGGCGAGCTGCAGAACGCAACCATCACCCTGCAGGAATGGAACACTGGCAAGACAACGCTCGTCATGAAAAACTTTAAGATGGGCAACGCCAGCAATCCCATGTATGTGGGCTCCATCGTTGTGAACGACCTCACGCTGGAGAGCGACGGCACCTTCCAGGCTTCACGCACCATCACCATCCAGCCTGGCGACGATCCCACCGATAAACAGTGGTTAGGACCCGCCCTGGGTGAGGTTCCTGTGGAAATCAGCGGCAAGGAGCTCACAGGCCGCAGCGAACCCGACTCGTTGCACGTACACATCCTTATCGACCTGAAAGACCGCATGGGCCAAGACATCGACGTGCTCTTCGGCAAATCGCTCATCGATGCTCAGGAGCAAGGCGGTGGCGACGACCCCATACATGGTCCCGGTAAGATTACGCTGCCCGACCATCAGGACTATGTCGACAATCTCACCGTGACGGTCAATGGTGAGCAAACCCTTCCACAGATGACGACGATTTCTATTGATTTCCATAAGAACAACAATACTCTGGACTTAATCCTTAAGGATTTCAAGTTGCAGGATACGGGTGTCGGCACCATCAATGTGAAAGGAATCGGTTATACCCTGAAGAACGGTGTTGCCTATGCTACTTTCAACAAGAACGTCATCGTAGCTATTGAAACTGGCAGCGATCCTAACGAATTCTGGATGGGAGAGATGCTCGGCGAGATTCCTATCAAATTGGCAGGTAAGGCCGGCACAGAGAAACTGTACTGCACTATTGACATCAATATGGAGGGCATAGGTGTCATCCACGTAGATTTCGGTACTGACGCTGACTGGCCCAAGGTTGACGGCGGTGATAGTGGCGATGACGATCCCGAAGAGAATACGATTCTGCAAGACCGTATCTACAGAGATATCGTTGAGGTTACCGTCAACGGCTACAGCAGCCGTCCTGAAGAGACAGAAGTACACATGACCGTCAACGACAACGGCACGGTAGCTTTCAGCCTCAAGAACTTCCACCTGATTACCAGTGACGGCGAAGATATGCCCGTTGGCAATGTCAATATCAAAGACATAGAACCCGTAGAGGTGAAGGACAAGGATTACTATATGTTCCAAAGCGAACAGAATGTCTTCATCTCCAATGGCGACGATCCCAACGAGGTATGGTATGGTCCATATATCAGTCCAATTCCCACGATGCTGTCTGGTAAGATTGCCGCTAGCAAGTTCTATTGTAACATCAGCATCTTTATCGCCAGCACCATGCAGAATGTACGCGTCATTTTCGGTGAGAACTTCACGGATGGCATAGACGTGGTTCAAGATTCAAGATCCAAGATTCAAGATTCCTGCATCTACAACCTCGCTGGCCAGCGCTTAAACAAACTGCAGAAGGGCGTGAACATCGTGAACGGTCAGAGAATCCTTGTGAAGTAAGCATCACGTTCTTGTTCTAAGCGCCTGAGAAGGCCGCTTAGAACAAGAGTTCATTGATGAAGATGGCCGTAATGGCCAATGGGGCAACCCAACGAATTAAGAAGAAGAAACTCACGAACAGCCACCGCGGAAATCGCAATGTATGGTTGTTCGTGAATTCTTTTATGACCAGCTTCTTTGGCAAATACCAACCCACGAAGATGCTCAGCAGGACGCCGCCCATCGGCATAATAATCTTTGCGGAGATAAAATCGAAGAAATCAAAGAAAGTCATTCCGAACAAGAAGCGCACCTCCTTCAGCGGTCCAAAGCTCAAGGCACACAGCGTGCCCAGTGCAATACAGGATAACGTCACCACACTTGTTGCCGCACGACGTTGGAGACCGGCGCGTTCTATCAGGAACGCCGTGACAGGCTCATGCAGACTCATCATACTCGTCAGCGCCGCCAACAATAGCAATAAATAGAACATCACCGCAAACACCCATCCCAGCAGGGGGGCATGGGCGAAAGCCATTTGAAACACCGAGGGGAGTGTAATAAACACCAGCCCTGGACCAGCATCAGGCGCCACCTCCTGCACCGAGAACACTGCAGGGAAGATGATGAAGCCACTCATCACAGCCACCGTAGTATCAATCAGGGCCACGCTGCCCGCCGTTTTCATCAGCTTGGCATCGTCGGTGAAGTAGCTGGCATAGGTACACAAACAACCCATGCCAACGCTCAACGAGAAGAACGCCTGACCCATCGCACTCAGCAGCACACCACCATTCAATTTCGTAAAGTCTGGCCTCAGCAGGAACCGTAGCCCTTCACCTGTACCAGGCATCGCAAAAGACCCCACCACCAACACCGCGATAATCAGCAGCAGGAACGGCATCATCAGCTTCGAGTACCGCTCGATACCGCCTTGCACTCCACGCATGATTACCCAGTGTGACATCAACAACACCGCAGCCATCATCACCACTGGCATCCACGCACTCTGCGTAAACGATGTAAAGTAGGCCGCAGAGTCCGTCATCGTGGTCACGCGTCCCAATACGGCCGAGATGAGGTACTGCAATGTCCAACCCGCCACCACACTATAATAGCTCAATATGAACCAGGCCGCAAATACGCCGATGGCGCCTTGCAGCCACCATCCCGTGCCGGGTGACAGCGAGCGATAAGCATCCACCTGATTCTTGTGCGTCTTGCGCCCCACAATAAATTCCGCGGTCATCAATGGAACGCCCAACAGAAGCACACACATTATATAAATAAGAATAAATGCAGCACCGCCGTTGGCGCCCACTTCCGTGGGGAAGCGCCATACATTACCCAGTCCCACTGCCGAACCAGCTGATACCAGGATGATACCCAATTTACTACCAAAAGTCGCTCTTTTTTCCATTTTCGCGGCAAAAGTACGAATAAATGTTGTACTTTTGTCATAAATTATGCATTAAAGCACTCCGGATGTCTACAAATTGTTTCAACCGCTATCCCCAGAGTCTGCTCACAGCCCTTGTCGTCAGCGCCCTTTCCTTGTTGCCCATCGGGCGTATCGAGATAGCCGAGGACGTGCCCTTTGCAGATAAATGGACCCATATGGTCATGTACGGCTGCTTCACCATCGTTATCTGGATGGAATATCTACGTCAGCACCATAGCCTCCAGCCGCTGCGTCTCTTCCTCTATGCATTCCTCGCACCTATTGCATTTAGTGCTCTCATGGAACTGCTGCAAGCCTACGCCACCACCTACCGCAGCGGAGAATGGCTTGATCTTGCTGCCAACAGCGTCGGCGTCTGCCTTGGCACAATCCTTGGGTACCTCCTGCACATTTTCCGGCATCAAAAAACAAGACCCACTCGCGAAGAGCAGGTCATGTAAAAGGTCGGAAAGAGGCGACTCGAACGCCCGACCCCTACGTCCCGAACGTAGTGCGCTACCAACTGCGCTACTTTCCGAATGCGCGCGAGCACCATTTTACTCGTTTGCGGGTGCAAAGGTAAGGATAAAAAGTGAGAAAAGAAAAGTGAAACGTGAAAAATTATGGGAACAAAGCCATTTTTTTGCGAAAAGCCTTGCAGAATTCACAGAAAACCCATACCTTTGCACCCGCAAATCCAAAGGATGGCCCTTCTAAGGCACTTTGGTAACACAAAAGATGGTGTCATAGCTCAGTTGGTAGAGCAAAGGACTGAAAATCCTTGTGTCCCCGGTTCGATTCCTGGTGACACCACAAAGAAGCCCTGGTTGAGACATTCAACCAGGGCTTCTTTGTGGTGTCACCAGCACTACTTAATGACCTTGCGGCCACCGATCACGTATATACCACGTGGGAGCTGACGCAAGTCTGTACCCGCATAGCGGCCGTCAAGGGTATAGATTCGAGCGGGAGCCGAGGGAGTGGCTGTCACCGCATCAGTAATGCCAACGGGAACATTCGCCTTTACAAGGACCTCATCCAGGAAGAAACGGCCTTTAGCAGCAGTGAAAGTGATGGTCATTGCACCTGTACCTGTCACATTGACCTCGTAGTCCATGAAGTTACCCTTTGTCATATCGACGGATGAGGGCGTCAACGTACCGCCTGTGGCTGAAAGATTCAAGATAATACCATCCTTTGAACTATCCCATGCGCCAGCGCGGAAAGTCAAAGTGGCAGAACCGTTCAGCGTGAAAGACGGCGTGGTGGCAGAACCATTCTCGCTCGTTGTGCCGAACTTGGCACATTTGTCAGCGCCATAGCATTTATCCTCGACTGCTACCCAACCGCCCTTATCAGGTTGGAAGGCGGCACTGGCGATGCTCCCTGACCACCCGCCACTGTTGCCACCCGTGCCATTACACTGGTCAAAGGACTCATAAAAAATGGTCTCACCGGGAGTGGGTGTCGGTGTCGGCGTAGGATCGGGGTCTGGATCGGGATCGGGTTCTGGACTTTCGGTCATCATCAGCGTGATGGTACCGTCGGTATTCTTGGTAATTATCTTGACGCCGATGTCCCTGGTTTTGCCATTGAGCGTCTTCAGCGTGGTGATGGCGGTCTTCGAGCCGCCGTAAAGATTTGTCAAGGAAGCCGAGAAATACATTTTGGCTCCGTCTGCTGTCAGCACACAGGCACGTTTCTGCGACTTCGTGTTGTTGAGTGTATTATTCTCCCATTTGCTTTGGCTGTAGGCAATGCGGCTCACCAGAACACCAGAACCAAAGGAGCTGGGATACCATGTCCCCGGCTGACGGTTCTCTAAAATAAAAGTCTCGGTAGTACTGTTACGCACAATATAGGCCGAATTTTCAGCCATTCCATCAGGGGATTGCAGCGTCACGCTACCTGTGGAGGGCAGATCTTGCAGTTCCAGCCAGCCCATATAGCTCTTCTCGTAGGCGTTGTAGCCCACAGGGGCACGGCAATATTCGTCCACGTAAGAACCAGAGTCCATGATGGACCAGTAGCCGAACGGGTCATCGTTGCTATAACTATAGTCGGTGCAATAGAAATCGGGCAATCCCATGGCATGTCCAAACTCATGACAGAACACGCCCATTCCCATCAGCTTGCTACCATAGAGCTCGTTGCCGATAAAGAAACTATTGAAGTGGACACCATTGTAGGTACCGCCCCCCACGGGGTCTTCCTCGCCATCCCATTCACAAGGCCAGAGGTAGTCATCACCATTTTCTTCTGTAGCTTCACCCTTGCCGGCATAAAACATAGCTAGGAGGGGGACACCCGCCTTATGGTGTGCATCACTGGCAGGTACGACATACTTCGAGAAATCAGCGCCCAATTGGTCAATGGCAGCTTGTATAACATGACCTGGTAGCTCATCCAATCCTTTGTCATTACCATTTGCATCGTTTCCACCATAGTATTTATAGGATTTTGAGAGTGTGACAATGCCCACCACGTCGAAGTTGGGGATGAACTGTCCACCGCTCTGCGCCTTAAAGTAGTCACGCACGGAACCTACGGCATCTGATTCGTCGTGGTAGCCCTCTTCGTTGTAATAGCGTGTCATCTTCGCTACAGTGGTAGTGCTCTTGAACTTCAGGTCGGAGAACTGCACCATCACCACAGGAATCGTGTACTCGCCGATGCTGGGAACGGCGCCCAGACTCATCTGTCCTTTTTTGCCCAAGCCGTCTGACGTGGAGGCATAGATGATGCGGCGCGCCGCCTTGCGGGTCGCCACACGTGCCTCGCGCTTGGTCTGCAGCGCCTCAGCGTCCGCCTGGACATACGTCTCGCCGTCCATCACATAACAGGTACCATCAGCAGCGCGCAGCCAGTGTCCGTGCTCGTCTCCCACTTTCTCCACGCGCACCTCTGTGCCGTTGGCCAGAGTGATTGTTGTCCACATCCCGCGTTTGGCGGGGATTGCCATCATCGTTACCGTAAACAGCAGTAGCGAGAGGGCCAGTAATAATTTCTTCATTACTATGTATTCAAATATTGTTAGATGCGTTGATAAGGGCTGCAAAGGTATTCATAATATTACGCTCTTCCAAATATCCGTTGACTTTTTCAACAAAAATTGGCTTTTCTTACGTAAAAAGCATACACAAATGTAAATAATAATCTCGAGATATCAAGATTTTTACGTACTTTTGTCCCCAGATTCATCCACACCCCACATCGCATGAACACGAACAGCACCTATGTCGCCAATACACATCGCTACGATGCCTCCAACGTCCTCTACGCGCGCTGTGGCCACAGCGGTGTCCTCCTGCCCCGCGTCAGCCTCGGTTTCTGGCATAACTTCGGCGGCAACGACCCCTTCGAACGCAGTCGCGCCATAACCCGTTATGCATTCGACCACGGTATCACCCACTTCGACCTAGCCAACAACTATGGTCCACCCTACGGCAGTGCCGAGGAGACGCTGGGACGTCTGATGGACGAGGACTTCCGCACGTACCGCGACGAGCTCTTCATCGCAACAAAAGCCGGCTACGACATGTGGCCCGGTCCCTATGGCAACTGGGGTTCACGCAAGTACCTTATGGCCAGCCTCGACCAGAGCCTGCGCCGGATGCGCCTGAATTATGTAGATCTCTACTACAGCCATCGCTACGACCCCGCCACACCTTTGGAAGAGACACTGCAGGCGCTTGTGGATATCGTGCGCGCGGGCAAGGCGTTGTATATAGGTATATCCCGTTGGCCACTAGTCGCCCTGAAACGAGCAAACGAATACCTACGCGAACGTGATGTCCCACTACTCATCTACCAGGGACGCCTTAACTTGCTCGACCGCGAGCCTATGGACGATGGCATCCTCGACTACTGCTACGACAATGGTATCGGCTTCATAGCTTTCTCACCATTGGCGCAAGGTCTGCTCACCGACCGCTACCTCAACGGTATCCCTAAGGACTCCCGTATGGCTCAGGGCCGTTTCCTGAAGGAAGAGCGACTCACGCCCGAACTCATGCAGTATCTGATGAAGTTGAAGGCCGACGCTGATGCCACAGGACAATCGATGGCAGAACGTGCGCTCCGCTGGGTTCTTGAACAACGTGGCATCACATCGGTTCTCGTCGGTGCCAGCTCCACTGAGCAGCTTGCCAAGAACCTATGTTGTTTAAGTGAATAAGTTTCTTTAAGAAGGATGATTATGCAGAAAAACATGTCGAATATGCAAAATATTTGACTAAACATATCATCCCATTGAAATTATATTCATACCTTTGCAGCCGTTTTTCTAAGAGAACGAGTGTCCAGGAATGCTATTACCTACATGAGACAAGATAAACATACACGACTAGAGGTGATCAAAATGATTATCTCAAGTCAAGAGTTGAGTAAGCAGGAGGACCTACTGAGGGAACTGGAGAAAGCCGGATTTCCAACGACACAGGCCACGCTTTCGCGCGACCTTCGTCAATTGCATGTGGCAAAAGGAAGAAACGAGCAGGGAAACTATATCTACCTGCTACCCGAGCAGCGCCGCTACCAACGAGTGAGCGACACACACATGACGGTACAGCACATGAACCGACTCGGCGCACTCTCCATGAAGTTCAGTGGCAACCTAGCCGTGATACACACACCGCCGGGGCACGCGGCACATGTAGCCTACGACATCGACCAGGTGCAACTGCCCGATGTGCTTGGCACAATTGCCGGCGATGACACAGTGCTGATCGTGCTCGACGAGAATGCAGAACGGAAGGCGGTGATGGACAGAATTGCAGAGATACAGCAATAATGGACAGTGGTCAATGGATAACTGAATAATGCATAAATATACAATATGACAGAACAGGAAATACATGTGATGGTGGCGGATGAGTCCCACGAGAAATATGTGGACACCATCCTGAAGACCATCGAAGATGCCGCCAAGGTGCGCGGCACAGGCATCGCCAAGCGCACACATGAGTATGTGGCAACGAAGATGCGTGAGGCCAAGGCAGTGATTGCGCTGGCTCCCCAAATGGATGGCTCGGAGCCTCGTTTCGCAGGCTTCAGCTATATCGAAACGTGGGGCAACAGGCAGTATGTGACGACCTCGGGTCTAATCGTGCACCCCGACTTCCGAGGCCTTGGCGTGGCCAAGAGAATCAAGGACATGACCTTCTCGCTGGCTCGAATCCGTTGGCCGCACGCCAAAATCTTCTCGCTCACCAGTGGTAAGGCGGTGATGAAGATGAACACACAACTGGGCTATCTGCCCGTGACCTTCGACGATCTCACGGACGATGAGGCGTTCTGGAAAGGTTGCGAAGGATGCGTGAACGTGAATGTGCTGCGCGAGCGTAACCGCAAGTTCTGCATCTGCACCGCCATGCTCTTCGACCCTGAAGAGCACCTACCCGCCAAGATTCCACAGGAAGTGATTGATCGCATCAACCGTCTTGACGGAAAAATCATCAACAGCCAAGAGCTGAGAGACTGAAAACATTTTTCAAGATTGAATAAGAAGATAACTAGTAGAAATAGAATGGAACAAAAAAAGAAAGTGGTGGTCGCCTTCAGCGGCGGTCTGGACACGAGTTACACGGTGATGTATCTCGCACAGGAAATGGGATATGAGGTGCACGCAGCGTGCGCGAATACGGGTGGCTTCAGCGCAGAGCAGTTGAAAACCAACGAGGAGAATGCCTACAGACTTGGAGCCACGAAGTATGTGACGCTCGACGTGACGCATGAGTACTACGAGAAGTCGCTGAAGTACATGATCTTCGGTAATGTGCTGCGTAACAACTGCTACCCGATATCCGTTAGCAGCGAGCGCATCTTCCAAGCCATAGCCATCGCCCGCTATGCCAACGAGATTGGAGCTGATGCCATCGCCCATGGAAGCACAGGGGCCGGTAACGACCAGATACGTTTCGACATGACCTTCTTGGTGATGGCGCCGGGTGTAGAGATCATCACGCTGACACGCGATAAGAAGCTGACACGCAAGGAAGAAGTCGATTATCTCAACAACCACGGCTTCAGCGCAGACTTCGCCAAACTGAAGTATTCTTATAATGTAGGCATCTGGGGCACCAGCATCTGCGGCGGTGAGCTTTTGGACGCTACGCAAGGTCTGCCTGAAGAGGCTTACCTGAAGCACGTCACGGCCAAGGAGCCGGAGAGCCTGCTGAAGATCGAGTTTGAGAAGGGTGAGATTGTGGGCGTTGATGGCGAGAAATTCGATGACCGCATCAAGGCCATCCAGCACATCGAGGAGATTGGTGCCAGCTATGCCATCGGCCGCGATGCCAACGTGGGCGACACCATCATCGGCATCAAGGGTCGTGTTGGCTTTGAGGCTGCAGCCCCCAAGCTTATCATCGAGGCACATCGCCTCTTGGAGAAATCTACGCTCTCGAAGTGGCAGCAGTACTGGAAGGACCAGCTCGGCAACTGGTACGGCATGTTCCTGCATGAGAGTCAGTACCTGGAGCCTGTGATGCCCGACCTCGAGGCTTTCCTCACCAGTTCACAGCGCAACGTCAGCGGCACCGCCATCCTGAAGTTGCGTCCCTTTGGCTTCGAGACCGTGGGCATCGACAGCGCCAACGACCTCACCAGGAGCAAGCTCGGTGAATACGGAGAGACGCAGACCGGTTGGACCGCCGACGAGGCCAAGGGCTTCATCAAAGTGCTCTCCACCCCACTACGCGTATATTACGGAATTCATAAAGACGAGAAAAGATAAACCTTATGGCACAGAAACGTTATTACTTATCCGACACCGACAAAAAGATTGCCGGCGTGTGCGGAGGCATCGCAGACTATTTCGAGATTGACCCACTGCTTGTACGTGTTGCATTCCTCGTCTTAACCTTTTGCATAGGTGGCGGTCTGATGATCTATCTCATACTATGGCTACTAGCTCCAAGGCAGTCGCAAATATGATTAAGGTCGGAATCATTGGTGGCGCAGGCTACACGGCGGGTGAGCTCATCCGCCTGTTGCTGCACCACCCCGAGGCAGAGATTGCCTTCGTACATAGTACCTCGAATGCCAAGGCCTTGCTCACCGATGTCCACGAAGGACTGCTGGGCGAGACGGATATGAAGTTCACAAGCCGCATGGCGCTGAAGAGCATCGATGTGCTCTTTCTGTGCATGGGGCACGGAAAAAGCGAGGAGTTCCTTAGGGAGCACCCCGTGCCTGCCAATGTACGTATCATCGATTTAGCGCAAGACTTTAGACTTACAAGCCCGGAGCATGATTTCGTCTATGGTCTGCCAGAACTGAATCGCGAAGATATCAAGACGGCACGCCATATAGCCAATCCTGGCTGCTTCGCCACGGCTATCCAGTTGGGGCTGTTGCCGTTGGCGGCCAACTGGCTGCTGCACAACGACATCAGCGTGAATGCAATCACGGGTTCCACAGGTGCCGGTGTGAAGCCTGGTGCGACAACCCACTTCTCCTGGCGCATGGGTAATATGAGCATCTACAAGGCTTTCCACCACCAGCATGTGCCTGAGATACGTCAGTCGCTGGCACAGCTGCAACCCGGTTTCGATGCCAGCGTGGATTTCATACCTTATCGTGGTGACTTCGCTCGCGGTATTTTCTGCACGGAAGTGGTACGCATCGATCCTACATTGCCGGAAGCTGACATTGTGAAGCTCTACAAGCAGTTCTACGAGACTGCAGCTTTCACGCACTACGTAGATCGCGACCTCGACCTGAAGCAGGTCGTGAACACCAACAAGGCACTGGTTCATGTGGAGAAGTTTGAGAACAAACTCTTGATTACCTCTGTCATCGACAATCTCCTGAAAGGGGCCAGCGGACAGGCAGTCCAGAATATGAACCTCATGTTCGACATCGATGAACACGCTGGTCTCGACCTAAAGCCCAGTGCCTTCTAAAAGCAGAATAACCCGATGAAATCGTGCTTTCCCAGGTGGCTTTATATCGTTGTGCTCTTGATAATGGGTGGTCAGGTTGATGCCCAAACGCCTCTCACGGAAGCAGCACTCAGCGATGTGACGCAGATAGCGCCTTACTATTTCGGCCCAAATGCCTTTCCTGTACCGGAGATGATGGATGGCCGCGTGCAGAAGGAGCTACGCGTAGAGCTGGCAGGAGATTACTTCAAGGGTTTTCATGGCGACCACACCGCAGACCTCTTTCTGAAGGTGAACATTCCGCTGTGGACTAATCGCGCCAACCTCTCGCTATGGATGCCTGTAGTGGAATGGTACCGCAACAGCGATGAACGCATCGCCCGTTCCAACATCCAGCCCGAACGATGGGACGATGCGCGCAAGGGTTGTCTCAGTGGCGATGTCTATGTGACAGCTGACGTGCAGATTCTGCTCGAGAAAGACTGGTGGCCGGATTGGGTGGTTCGAGCTGCACTAAAGACCGCGTCGGGCGGCGAGTACTTCCATGCTCGCTACTACGACAGCCCGGGCTACTTCTTTGATACCTCTGTGGGTAAGTCCCTCTCTCTAGGTAACAGTCCTAAGTGGCACCACCGCCTACGTGCAGCCCTTTCGACGGGTTTCCTATGTTGGCAAACTGACAACGGACGGCAGAACGATGCCGTTCAGTTCGGGGCCATGCTGAAATGGGAGAACAGCTTTTTCACGCTCTCTGAAACCTTCGCGGGCTATAGCGGCTGGGAGCACCACACCAGCAATGGAGGTGCGACGGCACATGACGTCCCGATGGTGCTCCGCACCGACTTCATCTACCACGTCAAGCAGTTCGACGTTGTCGCCTCCTATCAATACGGTCTCCACGACTATCCCTTTCACCAGGCGCGTGTCGGCGTGGCGTACAAGTGGGACATCCTAAGAGTGAAGAACGAAAAAATGAAGAGTGAAAAATGAACTCATCCATAGTATCCGGCATCATCTCTCAAAGGTGATCACTCCCGCCCTCATAGGGGGGGTGAGGGTTGGGTTTGTTCTTTTTTTGTTCAACTTGCCCTTAAATGCCCAAATCTACGAAGACTCCATCCGCGCAAACTTCTTTCGCGACTACTACCATCAGGGACACCTCGTGCATTGGTTAGATGCTCTCAGCGACCACACCATCTATCAAGGTCTGCACGTCGGACAATGGGATGAGTCGGGGCAACTGATGTTCTCTGTCGATGGCAATTCATACCGATGGAATCGCTATTATATGGATGGATTCCGTATTGACAATCGTTTTACCGCAGGCTCCACTAGCTATGTGCCAAACATGGAGAACTACCACCTGCGCATCGACCCTCATGGCTCCGCCCTGAACTTTGAATTGGACACGATAGCTACAGACTATGCACAGGTATCCTGGAACCGAGGCAACCTGGCTGGAATCTCGTGGGGAACGGCAGACATCATTCATCTCTTCCATGCGACGAGTGTTGAGGAAGCCTATGACGCCAATCTCATCAAGCAACGACAGTATGTGCGTGGGCAGGGCACGATGGACGTGGCCTATACGCTCGGTGACAAACAAGGGAATCGCTATCGGCAGCATCTCTATGCCAGCTTCGGCCAACAGGCTTACCCCAATCTCGACCAAAACGGTTTGATTCCGCAACAGCCGCTCTATACCGGTTTCCACTATAAAGTGCAAATGGATGGACAATTGCCATCGGGACGGTTCCTTGACCGGTTGGGTTACTTCCTGAATTTCTCGGGAAAGGACAACTATGGTTCAGAGTTTTACTTCAATCCCAAGGAGGTGATGCGTTTGAATACCTACAGCGCCTCGCTCTATGCCAAGCGCAAGGGCTTGACGACGGGCGTCACTTGGGCCACGAACGTGACGCGGCACGACAACCTGCAGTTCTCGCGCAACCTGATTGATCAAGACGGCGAGTCGCTGGAACCCTGGATGACGGACGGAAGCACGCACGAACTCTCCTGGCACATCGATTATCAAAGGCCCCTGTTGAAGTGGCTACAACTGAAAGCCGAAGGCTATAACTCGCTGTTGCTCTTCTCGCCTAAGACGCAGCACTTTACCAACGAGGTCTATCTGCAACACGCTTTGCAGTCCTACCCCACTCCGTTGTACCGTTACGAATGGACAAGCCGCGCTTTTGCAGCAGGAATCCTAGAGAATAAGGTGGGTGTTGAGGCTCGTCACGCGGTGAACCCGAAGCTGGAACTACGCGGCGAACTCTACCTGACGGTGGATGGGATGGTGCTGCGTGACCGCACGAAGATATCCCCGAACGCGAAGGCTGCAGCTATGTTCGACTATCGGCCTACGAGATGGATGCAATTGGGTGTTGTTCTGGCTCATGACCGCGTGAGCTACAACATCGAGGACATTCGCTACATGAGCCGTGACTATATGAGTGCGGAGGTCTTCTACAGCGGCACAGAACGTCTGTTCACCACCACAGGTGGCGACTACCACCGCTATGCGAAAGGCTTGTCGCAACCCGCCTACCTCGCCTTGAGTGTGCCCATTCATTTACGGTTCGGGCGACATGAAATAGCCCTTCTGCAGAGCTTCCGGAAGTACTACAATGTCTGGATGACGCGCTTCGCTGATGGCGAGGCAGCCAATGGCTACATGAACGCCAATGGCTACTACATGATAAACCCGGGTGTGCGTGACTATGTGGTGGACTACCAGCCCAAGGATCTGATGGGCAGCGGATGGTTGACGAACACACCTTATTTTATGACGCAGACTACGCGCTATACCTACCATGGCCGCAAGGTGTTCTTCAGCCTATCGTGGCAGTCGATGATGGGTGCCAGCGTGGTGGCGTTGGGCAACGGCCCTGCGTCGAACAACATCGGTGTGCTCTCGGAATCCACTGCTAATCCCAACACGCGAAGCACGCTTGGCAACACCAAGTCTCGCTATCCTGGCGTGGGACGTCTTGATCAGGATAAAGCCTACATCTGTCGCATTTATTTGGCTTACAACATCTGCAAGAACTTCCGATTCGGCATCACGGGGCGCTGGACCGATGGTCAACCCATCGTCTTCTTCAACACTGCGAATGGCTACGATGCCTATGACAACCTGCAAGTGGCTGTTCGTCCAGGTTGTTCGCGTGGCATCAACCCCACCGACGGCGACTTCGGCTGTCGCGAGAGTGCCATCTTCAACATAGACTTCCATGCACAAGGTAACTGGAAAATCGGGAACTGCCCTATGTCCCTCAACCTGCAATGCTACAATATCTACGATTTTGGTAATTGCTTGACAGAATATAGCTTCCCTGAAGGCATACGGGGCGAAGATCGGCGTGGACATGCCATGACACTGACTATTCCAAGAGGTATTATTGGAACACTGAGAATCGGCCTATGAAACAATATCTGATAGCAGCTCTTTGGATTCTATCGTTGTGCTCCGTGCAGGCGCAGGAGGATAGTACCCTTGTGCTTCAGCGCCACAAGAACCCTTACTACCAGCCCAAGCAACTGATAGCCCCCGCCGTGCTCATCACCGTAGGGACACTGGGACTGGTGGACAAGAGCCCTGTGGATTTGGTGGCACAGAAGGCATTCAAGGATATGAACCCTAATGGCAACACCACATCGGTTGATGAATACCTGCAGTATGTCCCTTCGGTCGTAGAACCGTTCCTGGGTTTCATCCCTGGTGTAAAGTCCAAGCATCCTTTCTGGGACCGTGTCATCGCCTCGGCTA
The DNA here is from genome assembly GCA_905233765.1 of uncultured Bacteroidaceae bacterium. GTDB lineage: Bacteria > Bacteroidota > Bacteroidia > Bacteroidales > Bacteroidaceae > Physcousia. The sequence goes on from CAJOCU010000017.1 coordinate 25,788, forward strand.
CGGCTCATGCCCTGATGGCAGCCATCACCAACACTGTGAAATACACAGTTCGCGAGAAGCGCCCCGACTCCGATGCACGCAACTCCTTCTTCTCCGGGCACACCGCTACCGCCTTCACGGGTGCCGAGCTGACGCGCATCGAATACGGTTGGGGCTATGGCGCCGTTGCCTATGCCGCTGCCACGAGTGTGGCCTTCTTGCGCGTTTACAACAAGCGACATTGGGCGGGTGATGTGATAGCCGGTGCAGGTGCAGGTATTCTCTGTGCCAATGCAGGCTACTGGATGCTGCCCGTGTGGAAGCGCTGGTTTGGTAAGAAAAACGCACCCGAAATCAGGCTGCTGGAAGAGGAATCCAAGCCCTCCACGCACCCCATCATCGTGGCTGTTCCCTTCTACGACAATGACTACCACGCTGCAGGCATAGCCTGCAATATTGTATTCTGAAACGTTCTTTCGTGACATTTTTCTGCCCTTTTGTGAGTTTTGCTGCCTAAAAGCAAGGCTATGTCGGAGAAATGCCCTAACTTTGCGGCGTTTTCAGTATATCGTTCAATCGTAAAAATTGTCAGATACAATGACTCTCTTTGACGTCTATCCCCTTTTCCCCGTCAATATTGTGCGTGGCCAAGGTTGCCGCGTGTGGGACGAACAAGGCACAGAATATCTAGACCTCTATGGCGGACATGCCGTCATCAGCATCGGTCATGCTCACCCTCATTATGTGGAAGCCATCAGCCGACAAGTGGCCCAGCTCGGGTTCTATAGCAACTCAGTGGTGAACAAGCTTCAGCAGCAACTGGCCGAGCGTCTGGGCAAAGCCTGTGGTTATGAAGACTACCGCTTGTTCCTGATCAACAGTGGTGCCGAGGCTAACGAGAATGCGCTGAAGCTCGCTTCGTTCCATACAGGCCGCACGCGTGTGCTGTCTGCACAGAAAGCCTTTCATGGCCGCACGAGTCTGGCTGTTGAAGTGACTAATAACCCCAAGATCATCGCACCCATCAACGCCAACGGCCATACCACCTTCCTGCCGCTCAACGACCTCGAAGCCTGGAAAACGGAGCTGGCAAAGGGCAATGTCGCAGCCTGCATCATTGAATGCATCCAAGGTGTCGGCGGCATTCAACTGGCTACAGCCGAGTTCATGCAAGGTTTGCGTCAGGCGTGCGATGAGACCAGCACCGTGCTCATCTGCGACGAGATCCAATGCGGATATGGCCGCAGCGGTAAGTTCTTTGCCCATCAGTGGCTGGATGTGGCACCCGACATTATCACGGTGGCCAAGGGCATTGCCAACGGCTTCCCCATGGGGGCTGTGCTCATCTCACCTAAGTTCGAGGCCGTCTATGGCCAACTCGGCACCACCTTCGGTGGCAATCACCTGGCATGTGCTGCAGCGCTGGCTGTACTGGATGTCATCGAGGGTGAAGGGCTCATTGAGAACGCTCGTAAAGTGGGAGACCATCTTATTGATGGTCTGCGAGCTAATGGTTCACAGACCATCAAAGAGATTCGCGGTCGTGGCTTGATGATTGGTATCGAACTGAGTGAGCCATACAAGGACGTGCGGCAGAAGTTGCTCTTCGACGAGCATGTCTTCACCGGCTGTGCCGGCACTCATGTGCTGCGCCTGTTACCGCCACTCTGCCTGAGCATGGCCGAAGCCGATGAGTTTTTGGAGAAATTTAAAAAGACACTAATATGAACGATCAACTTCATCAAATTGGCGAGCGTCTGCGTGGCTTGCGCGACGCGCTGGACATCCCTGCACAGGAAGTCGCAGACCTCTGCGGGCTCTCGTTGGAGACCTATGAGCGGGTAGAGAACGGAGAGGCTGACATCACCATTTCCAAACTGATGACCATCGCCAATCACTATGGCATCACCACCGAAGCCCTCATCTTCGATGAAGAACCCCACATGCATGGCTACTTGGTAGTGCGCAAAGGCCAAGGCATGAGCATCGAACGCACCAAGGCTTATAAGTACCAGAGCTTGACCGGTGGCTTCGCCGGCAATAAGGCGGAAGTGTTCATCGTCACGGTGGAGCCCAAGCCCGATGCTCACACTATCTACAAGAACACACATCCGGGTCAGGAGTTCAACATGATTCTCGAAGGGGCCATGGAGTTGTTCCTCGGCGGAAAGACCATTGTGCTTGAGGAGGGTGACAGTATCTATTTCGACAGCACGAAGCCTCACGGTATGCGCGCCATCGGTAACCGACCCGTGCGCTTCCTGGCATTCACGGTGGAATAATATTCGTTTAACGTTTAGCGTTTAACGTTTAAGACTTATGGTAGAAAGATTTTTGAAACAGACTCATTTCACATCTATTGAGGATTATAACGAGCACTTGGAGTTCATCATCCCCGAGCATTTCAACTTCGCTTTTGATGTAATGGATGCCTGGGCCGAGGAGGCACCCGACAAGCTGGCGCTCCTGTGGACCAACGATCAGGGCGAAGAGATTCGCGCCACATTCAGACAGCTGAAAGAGCAAAGCGACCAAGCCGCATCCTACTTGCAGACGCTGGGCATCGGCAAGGGCGACCCCGTGATGTTGATTCTCAAGCGCAGGTACGAGTGGTGGATTGTGATGCTGGCCTTGTGCAAAATCGGGGCCGTCGTCATTCCCGCCACACATATGCTGACCAAACACGACATCGTATATAGGAACACGCGCGCAAGCGTCAAGGCCATCATTTGCGTGGACGACGCCTATGTGGTCAGCCAGATACAAGCTGCCAAGGACGAGAGTCCCACGGTGAAAGAGTATATCACCATTACAGACCACGGGAAACCCATTCCCGAGGGCTTCCGCGATTACCAGACTGAGGTCGTCCAGGCTCCTGCATTTGTGCGTCCGGCCTTCGTGAACGACAACGAAGACACGATGATTATGTACTTCACCAGCGGCACCAGTGGAGAGCCCAAGATGGTGGCACACGACTTTCTCTATGCGATGGGGCACCTGACGACAGGCGTCTTCTGGCACAACCTGCACGAAGGCTCACTGCATTTGACCGTAGCCGACACTGGCTGGGGCAAGGCCGTATGGGGTAAGTTCTACGGGCAGTGGTTCGCAGGCGCTACCGTCTTTGTCTTCGACCACGAGAAGTTCGATGCCGACTGCCTGCTGCGCCAGATGGAGAAGTACCGCGTGACCAGCTTCTGTGCGCCTCCCACCATCTATCGCTTCATGATTCGCGAGGACCTGTCGAAGTACGACCTCTCTGCCCTCGAATACTGCACCACGGCCGGTGAGGCCCTTAACCCCGCCGTCTATGACAAGTTCTTCGAGAAGACGGGCATCCGTATGATGGAAGGCTTCGGGCAGACAGAGACAACCATGACCCTCGGCACCTTCCCTTGGATGCAGCCGAAGCCGGGCTCTATGGGCATCCCGAATGCACAATATGACATAGACCTCATCCGTGCCGACGGTACCTCGTGCGAGGACGGTGAAAAGGGCGAAATCGTTGTCCGCGTAGGTGACAAGAAGCCTATCGGCCTCTTCAAGGAGTACTATCGCGACGAGGAAAAGACGCGCGAGGCATGGCACGACGGCCTCTATCATACCGGCGACATGGCTTGGCGTGATGAGGACGGCTACTACTGGTTTGAAGGTCGCATCGACGATGTCATCAAGTCCAGTGGCTATCGCATCGGCCCCTTCGAGGTGGAGAGTGCGTTGATGACGCATCCCGCCGTAGTGGAGTGTGCCATCACGGGCGTGCCCGATGACATCCGTGGTATGGTCGTGAAAGCCACCATTGTATTGGGTAAGGAATGGAAGGACAAAGCCGGTGACGACCTCATCAAAGAGTTGCAGCAACACGTGAAGCGCGAGACGGCACCCTATAAATACCCCCGCATCATCGAGTTCGTGGATGAGCTTCCCAAGACCATCAGCGGCAAGATTCGTCGCGTTGAAATCCGTAATAAAGATAATAAGAAATGAAGATAACCATCATCGGAGCCGGCAATATGGGTGGTGCCATTGCCGATGCTCTTTTGCAAATAGGAGGTCATGAGGTGACCGTCAGCAACCGTTCCGAAGCTAAGTTGGAGCGCTTCGCTGCCGCTGGCGCCAGCGTGACCACAGACAACTGCGTGGCCGCCAAGGATGCCGACCTCATCATTCTCGCCGTGAAGCCCTGGCTCGTGGAGGATGTATTGGCAGAACTGAAAGCCAATATCCAACTCGCGGGCAAGACCCTCGTCTCCGTGGCTGCTGCTACCAAGGGTGAGCAGCTCTGTCAGTGGGCTGGCGAGGGACTGCAGATTCTCACCGCTATCCCCAACACGGCTATCGCCAATCTGGCTTCCATGACCTTCTTGGTGCCTGTGCGCGCCGATGAAGACACCACGGCTCAGGTGAAGGCGCTCTTCGATGGGATGGGTCAGACGCTCGTCACCGACGAGGCGCATCTGCCTGCAGCCACAGCCCTCGCTTCCTGTGGCATCGCCTACGCTTTGCGTTATGTTCGTGCGGCTACCGAAGGCGGTGTGCAGCTGGGCTTCCGTGCCACAGACGCTCAGGATATTGTGGCCCAAACCCTCCGCGGTGCCGTCAGCCTTTTGGAGAAAGAAGGTGCACACGCCGAGGCCGAAATCGACAAGGTCACCACCCCTGGCGGCCTCACCATCCGCGGTCTCAATGCGATGGAGGAAGCCGGCTTCACCAACGCCGTCATCCAAGGATTACTGGCATCAAAATAATTAAAAGGTATGCGCATCGTTATTAAAATAGGCTCCAATGTCCTCACCCGTCCCGACGGCAAGCTCGACGTGACCCGGATGTCCGCCCTCGTCGATCAGGTGGCGTGGCTGCGGCAGCAGGGGCATGAAGTGGTACTCGTCTCCAGTGGTGCCGTGGCCTGTGGTCGCAATGAGCTGAAGGTGGAGCACGCCCTCGACTCCGTAGAACAGCGCCAGCTTTTCTCGGCTCTCGGACAGGTGAAGCTTATAGGCCTCTACTACGACCTCTTCCGTGAGTTCGGTATTCATGTAGGTCAGGTGCTCACGATGAAGGAGAACTTCGAGCCGGGCGAGCAGTTTGAGAACCAGCGTGCCTGTATGCGGGTGATGCTGGAAAATGGCGTGCTGCCCATTGTCAACGAGAACGATACGGTGAGCGTCACGGAGCTGATGTTCACCGACAACGACGAACTCAGCGGCCTCATCGCCCAAATGGTGGAAGCCGATACGCTCATTTTACTCTCCAACATCGACGGCATCTACACAGGTCATCCCGATGAACCGCAGTCAGAGCTCATCCGCAGCGTAGCTCCCGGCACAGACCTCTCTACGTATATCCAGACCAGCAAGAGCGCTCATGGACGTGGCGGGATGAAATCCAAATATACCACTGCCAGCCAAGTGCAGGCCGCTGGCATCCGTGTCATTATCGCCAATGGTGAACGTGAGAACATCCTGATCGACCTCATACGACACCCCGAAACGACACCCCATACCACTTTCATCACAGCCTAGAAGCATCCGCTTAGATTTAGATATAGCCTCTCCGCCACGTCGGAGGGGCTTTTTTATGTTCTATCGGCTAAAAATCTTTGATTCTTTTGGATGAATCGGAAAACATTCATACTTTTGTGGCGTGATACCTCAGATATACTACATTCTTGCATGATGTGAGGTGGTGATTGATGAGGTTGGCGGACAGCGGTCTGCACACAATTTATTGGAATTCAACGAAGCGTTATGCTCTTTTCTTGCAGATAGAAAACCTAGGAACTTTTCATCATTGCAAAGAATCCCCGGAGTCCTGTGATAATGGCTCTAAATGGGTTAAGAAAAACATGACAGCTTCACGCGTCAGCGTGGAACTGATTCATTCATCTTACCTATTTGGGCTTTCCTAGGGCCTTCTATCTGAAGATGGGACATACAGTTCCACGCTTCTTGTGTTTCATAGATATAATTTATTTATTCATTTATAAACTAACTCGTATGAAAACAAGACTTTACCTTATCGCGCTACTCGCGCAATGTTTTTCAATGGCAGCTATGGCCTATGATGCTGAAATCGATGGAATCTATTACGATTTCAATGGTATAGAAGCAGTGGTTACCTATAAGTATGATAATGCAACATCGGATTACTCTGGTGATATTATTATTCCTCAAAGTATCACACACAATGGTAAGGTCTATAAGGTGGTTGCTATTGGTTATCGTGCTTTTTACAATTGTGATAAACTAACATCCATCACAATCCAAGAGGGTATTAAGAGCATTGATGCCAATGCTTTTTTCAACTGCAACCAACTAACTTCTATAATCATTCCACAGGGCGTGACCTGTATTGGCTCTGGAGCTTTTTATTCCTGTAGCAGACTTAGCTCCATTCATATACCTGAGAGTGTGCTAGAAATAGATTATAATGCTTTTTATGGTACCGCATGGTTATATGGTCAGCCAAACGGTTTGGTCTATGTGGGTAGAGTGGCTTATGAATATAAAGGTTCGATGCCAGAGGGCACGACAATTGATATTAAAGAAGGTACTTTAGGTATTGCAGCAAATGCTTTTTCTGGATGTTACAATCTAACTTCTATCACAATACCCAACAGCGTGAAGAGCATCGGACGATGGGCATTCAAGAATTGTAGCGGTCTAACTTCTATCACGATTCCAGAGAGTGTTACAAGTATTGGTCCTGCTGCACTCCTCGGAACCGCTTGGTATGAGGATCAACCCAACGGCTTAATCTATGTAGGTAAAGTAGCCTATCAATACAAAGGAACAATGCCTGAAAATACGACTATTGACATCATAGATGGAACACTTGGTATCGCCGGACAAGCTTTCGAGGATTGCCGTGGTTTAACTTCTATAACTCTCCCCGAAGGATTGACAACCATAGGAGGTGCTGCATTCTGGAATTGTAGCAGCCTGACTTCTATTTCCATTCCCAATAGTGTTACTTGTATTAATACCCAATCTTTTGCCCGCTGCTACAATTTGAAAAACATCACTCTCCCCGAATGCGTGACACGCATCAATGGAAACGCCTTCGAGGACTGCGGTTTGAACTCTATTTTCATACCCAGTGGGGTAACAGCAATTGATAAGAGTGCATTCTATGGTTGTTCGAATATGACTTCCATAGTCGTCGCAGATGACAACAATGCCTATGATTCTCGCAATGAATGCAATGCAATTATAGAAACAGCTTCTAATGAATTAATCAGAGGCGGTCGGGAAACGATAATTCCAGAAGGTGTCACAAGTATTGGTGTGAGGGCTTTCGATGGTTGTGGTTTTTCTTCTATTACAATCCCGAGTAGCGTAAAGCGCATTGGTGAGAATGCTTTCTACGGATGCCGCATGACTTCTCTCGCGATTCCGGAGAGTGTAGAATCTATTGAAAGATGGGCATTTGTTGGTTGTAGCAGACTAACCTCTATAAGTGTTGCCGATGGGAATACTGTATATGACTCCCGTAATGAATGCAATGCAATTATTGAAACGGCTTCAAACACCTTAATAACAGGCACCTCAAACACAATCATTCCTGAGAATATAACAAGTATCGGAGAATTCGCATTTGCGTATAGAGACATTGCGTCTATAGATATTCCCAACAGCGTTACTAGCATTGGCAGAAATGCATTTCTAGAAAACCCCTGGTTAGGCTGCCAGCCAGATGGTATGGTTTATGCAGGAAAGGTGGCCTATAAATATAAAGGTGAAATGCCAGAAAACACATCGATAAATATCATAGAAGGCACATTAGGTATTGCAAGTGAAGCTTTCTATGATTGTACAGGCCTTACAAGCATCACGATTCCTGAAAGCGTAGTTAACATCGGGAGTTCTGCTTTCTTTGGCTGTAGTAGTCTGACTTCCATTAATATCCCAGATAACGTAACGAGCATAGGCCAAGAAACATTTATGGAATGTAGGAACCTAACCTCTGTTAAGATCCCGCACAATGTAACAGAAATAGGTTCTCTTGCATTTTGGAACTGTACCAGCCTGTTATCAATAAATATTCCAACAAATGTGAAAGCCATTGGCGACCTTGCATTTTCTGGCTGTACTTCTATAGCTTCAGTTGAGACTGAAATGAAATCTCCTATTTCTATCACGGCAAATACATTCTCAAATGAAACATATGCAAATGCGACGCTATATGTACCTTATGGAAGTAGTACATTATATAGTGCGACAGATAATTGGAGAAGATTCAGAAACATTGCTGATCACTATTATGTAAATGTGGAGGATTTATCAATCACAAGCGGCCAATCGGCAACTACGGAGATAAGTGTTAATACAGCTCCTCTCACAAATCTTGTTGCCTTCCAGATGGATTTGACATTGCCCGAAGGTGTAGGCATCGACAAAACGGGTTGCACGCTCTCTTCCCGCATCACAGATGAAGAACAGACGCTGACGATTGGCAAATTGGAAGATGGCTCATTCCGTATCACTTCCACATCGTTCTCTTTGACACCTATTAGCGGAAATGACGGTACACTGCTCACCCTGAAACTCACAGCAGAGAACGGCTGTGTAGGCGGACAAGCTACCATCAGCAATATTATCTTTTCCACCTCTGAGTCGGATAAAATTGTTATGAATGATGAATCGTTCGACATCAGCATTCTGTATAAGGTGGCTTATAAGGTCGATGGCGAGGAGTATCAAACAGACAGATTCGTGTATAATACCGCTGTAACTCCTTTAGACAACCTAACAAAAGAAGGTTATACCTTTAGTGGATGGAGCGAGATCCCAGAGACGATGCCGGCACATGATGTGGAAGTAACAGGTTCGTTTACCATCAACTATTATACTCTGACCTATATACTTGACGGGGAAGAGTACAAGACATCGACCATCGCCTATGGCACCGCTATCACAGCTGAAGACGAGCTTTCCAAGGAGGGCTACACCTTCAGTGGGTGGAGTGAAATCCCAGAGACGATGCCTGCACACGATGTGGAAATAACGGGTTCGTTTAGCATCAACTATTACACTTTGACCTACAAGGTTGATGGTGAAGAGTACAAGACTTCAACTGTTGCCTATGGCACAAAAATCACGGCCGAAGAAGAGGTTGTCAAGGAAGGCTATACCTTCAGCGGATGGAGTGAAATCCCGAAGACGATGCCTGCACACGATGTGGAAATAACGGGCTCATTCTCCATCAACAGCTATGTCCTGACATACTTGCTCGATGACGAAGAATATAAGACTTCAACCGTCACCTATGGCACAGAGCTGACTCCCGAATCAGAGCCAACGGAAAAAGAAGGTTATGCCTTCAGCGGTTGGAGCGAGATTCCTGAGACGATGCCAGCTCATGACGTTGTGGTTTCTGGCCACTTCTATCCGTTTGGCGACGTGAACACCGACGAGGAAGTGGACGTCGTCGATGTGGTGGATATTGCCCGTTTCGTAGTTGCGACACCTTCTGATAACTTCATCGAGAAGCTGGCCGACATCAATAAGGACAACACGGTGAATATTGCTGATGCCGTGGCATTGGTGAACTACATCGCAGGCGACCAGAACTTTGTCAAGGCAAAGACTCCTTCAAGTCAATCCTACGATTATAGCCAATGTCAGCTGCAACTGCTGAGCACAGGACAGGATGCTCTCTCGCTCTGCCTCAACGGTGATGCAGACTTCACAGCCTTCCAGTTCGATATTGATGTGCCAGATAATTTGGACATCTCCGCAATGCGTATCAATGGTTTAAGAAAGGACAGTCATCAGCTGTTATATAACAAGGTAGCGGACAATCGATATCGTGTAGCAGCCCTTTCACTCACAAATGCCACATTTAAGGGCAATGAGGGAGAACTGCTGCAAATCAGCGTCAACGGAAAGCCCACAGATGATATCTGCGTACATGACATCCACTTCGTAACTACCAACGGAACGGACATCACCTTTGACAGTCTGGCCCTTAGTGGACCTGCGACGGGCATTATCAATACGAATGTTCATGAAGGCAACGATGTGATATACGATTTGCAAGGCCACAAGCTTTCCAAAGTACAACGCGGCGTGAATATTGTTAATGGTAAGAAGGTATTGGTTAATAAATGAAGATGAATCTATTATTCACAGCTCTGGTAGCTCTGTGTAGTTTCTTGCCATCTTCCACAGAACAGATACAAGTTCCCAATGTCACTATGGCAAAGGGCGGTTCTTCGACGGTGGAGATTTCACTCAGCAATGAGCACACAGACCTTGTGGCGTTCCAGATGGATTTGATGTTACCCGAAGGGGTCGGCATCAGCAAGGCAGGCTGCGAGCTCTCCTCACGTTTTACCGATGAGGAGCAGGAGCTGGTCATCGGCAAGTTGGAGTCAGGCGGTTTCCGCCTGACCTCCACGTCGATGTCACTCATTCCTGTCAGTGGAACAGGGGGCTTGCTGCTGAGTCTATCGCTCTACTCGGAAACGGACTTTGTGAAGGGGCAAGCCACAATTAGCAATATCCTTTTCTCCACCTCCAGCTCGGAGCGAGTAACGATGGAAGATGTATCGTTTACCATCAATACACAGTATTCGTTGACATACATGGTTGATGGGGAGGAATACAAGACATCCACCATTGCCTATGGTACAGTGCTGACGCCAGAAGCCGAACCTTCAAAAGAAGGTTATACCTTCAGCGGCTGGAGCGAGATTCCGAAGACGATGCCGGCAAACGATGTGGTCATTACTGGGTACTTCACAGTCAATAGCTATAACGTCACCTTTAAATATGGTGATGCGGTGTTGACTACTACGAAGGTTGAATATGGTGCAGAGATACCTTTGCCAGAGTCGCTGGACAACGACCGCTATACGCTCGTGGAATGGTTGGAGGTGCCTGCCACGATGCCAGCTCACGACATCACCATCCAAGCCAGCTTCACGGATGGCGTGAAGTCAATTAAGGATGGGAAAAAGAAAGATGATTATTATCAACTCAATGGTGTAAAGGTCAACGAACTCCAGAAAGGCATAAATATCATCCGCTCTTCAGACAGAAGCACCCGAAAGGTGCTGGTGAAGTAATAATCCTCTTTCTGTATATGAAGCTGCCGCCAATGCTCCATTAAAAGGGCATTGGCGGTAGCTGCCACAGGGGAGGTCTGGGTAAAGGCGGCTGGAATGGTCGATAATCAAGACCTTCACAAGTACGAAACTTGCCTATTACCAGATTTATAATTCATCCCAACGCAGGGAATATGCTCCAAGCAGTTTGAAGGGTATCTGCAGTTCTGTGGCTGTCTTGCTCCAGTCTTTGATGACGGCGCGGACCTCCTCGATTATCTCTGCTGCCTCCTGTCTTTCGAGCATGTAGTTCTCGCTTGCTGAGAGCAGGGCATTGATGTCCGATTGTTCAGTGTATGAATCGATAAGTAGGCACTGGTGTGACTTTGCTCCAGGGTTGATGTCGTATGCAGGTGAGAGAGTCCAGCCTTTAGGGGTCAGCAGGAAACCATGATTGCGGAAATGGTCATCGGTGTTGCCGAACATGATGTTGAAAGCCACTCTGCGATAGAGTTCCCGAAGATTCTGCCGCACATCGGTGCAACCGTGAAGAATGAAATCTACGATGTCCAGATAACCATTGCCTGTACTGCTGCCGGCTCCATCGTCAAGACCAAGCAGCGACATAGCGGAGGCGAAATGAATGCGACGGCCTTCCTTTGTCCTGTCGAAACGCTCGGAGAGCAACAGGTCGCGGTCTTTGGAAATCCTGATGGTGCGTGTCTTTGCCACATGGATGCCCGCCTTGGCCGCAAGCTGATGCGAGAAGTGTTCAATGAGTTCTGTATTCTCCAAGTCCTTTTTGGATGGGAACTTGGCCACATAAAGTGTGCCATCGGTATCAATGACATTTGCCTTTGGACGAGCGCCGCCGAGGGATGTTCCAGGGTCAATCAACTGGTCGAGCCAACGCTGTTCCGGCAATTCATTGCGCTCTTCGGCCAACTCAATCTCATGGCACGCATCGCACAGGGCACGAAGGCTTTCGATGGGAGGGACAGGGTATTTTGTACCAGTGTTGAATCTGTCGAATGTACCAGCATTGATATAGCCGTCGCTGCCTTCCACTTTGTAGCGTATACCGCCCATGCGAGTGAAGTCCTCAATACCGAAGAGGTAGTCGTAATTGGTGAGCATACGTGTCGGCCTCCCTTCCGACTGAGCCGTCAGTCGCTCCCTGCGGTCAAGCAATAGACGTCCCCAACGGTCGGGGAAGGAATCCTTGACGAAGCCGAAGACAGTATCATTACTACGGGGGTGTTGCAACGAAGGAACATTCATCAGGTCACCGCTTAGCAGAATGCCGCCATACTGCTTCAGCCACTCGCGGGAATACTCGAAAACAAAATGGTCCTTTCCACGAACAGGTTCGTAGCCTAACGTTCCTATCTCCTGTGGAGCAGAGAGGAAGTCAAAATCTGCGTAAACTAGTATTCTCTTCATTTCCTCAGTAATTCTGCATCCTGAAGCCGACGGCCAAGGGCGTCGTCGGCAGCAAGCAGGGTGATGTCGTTTTCCAGGTTTAGTGCAAAGAGTACGCGTGCATAGATTCCCATGGAGACTGTCGGGTCACCATGTTCTACTTTCGAGACAGTCAGGCGTGTCACCGTAGCCCTGTCTGCGATGTCCTGCATGGACAGATGCCTGCGCTTGCGAGCCAGCATAATCTGTTCACCCATAATCTTCAATTTCTGGCTCAATGCCCTCGGCATCGTCTTTCCAAATGTATTCTTGCCCATAATTGTTCTTTATTGGGCGCAAAAGTATATACAATTGTTTAATATAACAAACATTTTGTACAAAATCTGCATTCCAACACCAAGAATCGATGGAATCATTAATATTAAGAAAAGTGGTACTGCAACCTACACTCCTACACCTTTGACCGTTAATGGTCATTATATCAGCATGATATACGGGTGTAGGATAAGGTGTAGGAAGGCTGAAAAGGTGTAGGTTCCAGCCTTAAAACGGCCTTTCACACGGATTACGTCCTGTTTTTTGGGGGGAGTGGTGCGGTGTCAGCCTACACAGAAGAGGTCACCTCTTGTCTGGCAGCAGATTTCCATACGATGTTCAGTGCCGAGCCTACTGTCGCGGGGATGGATACATTGTGGTGCGGTGATTATTCCATGGTCATTGAACAATCATTCCATGGCCATTGAATAATCATTCGATGACCATGGAATAATAAACACATAGGGACGTTAGGGGTGAAAGGACATGATGCAGTCCCTTGCATCCCTTAACACGAAGCTGCCGTCAATAGGTCACGAAATGAGATGGATAAGCGGGCGCAAGCTTGAAAAAAGAGGGTAATTTTTTTGCATTCTGCTGAAATCGCTGTACCTTTGCACGCAAATAGTCTTTTAAAAAAACAACGATGCCATCGAACGAAACCTTCCTGCAAGTGAAGCGTGCCAGCAAAAGGCTGGCGCTGCTAAGCGATGAAGAGCGCAGTGCTATCCTCTGCGAGCTGGCCGATATGACGAAGGCGCACATGGATGATCTGCTCCAGGCAAATGCTCTTGACCTCAAACGCATGGATCCGGCCAATCCCAACTACGACCGTCTGCAGCTCACAGAAGGCCGTCTGCGCGACATCGCCGCAGACTTACGCAAGGTGGCCTCGCTACCCTCGCCGCTGGGACGTGAACTCAAGCATAGCATCCTCCCCAACGGCCTTGAACTGACGCGCGTGAGTGTGCCCTTTGGCGTCATCGGCATCATCTTCGAGGCACGTCCCAACGTCTGTTTTGACTGCTTCGCACTCTGCCTGAAGGCTGGCAGCGCCTGCATCCTCAAGGGCGGCAGCGATGCCAAGGACAGCTGCACTGCTATCGTGGCCCTGATTCATGAGGCACTGAGCCGCCACGACCAGCCTGCTGAGAGCGTGCTGCTGCTCACCAGCCACGAGGACACCGATCGTCTGCTTGCAGCCCACGGACTCGTAGATCTCATCATTCCGCGTGGCAGCAACCGCCTCATCAACTACGTCCGCGACAACGCCTGCGTGCCCGTCATCGAGACCGGTGCCGGCGTCGTACATTGCTATGTCGATCGCGCCGCCGACCTCCAAAAGGCCATCGCCATTGTTGTCAACGCCAAGACGCGCCGCGTCAGCGTCTGCAACGCCCTCGACTGCCTCATCATCCATCGCGACCGCCTCGCCGATTTGCCAGCTCTCTTCGAGCCGCTTCTCGCGAAGGGTGTCACGATAGAACTTGATAAAAGGGCTTTTGCCATGCGTGATAAAAGCTTTTCCCACTGGTGGGAAGACAATGTCCCACGCGTGGGACAACAAATCGTCCCAGCTATGGAAGCATCTTTCGGCGTAGAGTTCCTGTCCCTGCGTATGGCTGTGAAGGTCGTTGACAGCTTAGACGACGCCCTCGCACACATCGCCCTCTACGGCAGCGGCCACAGCGAAAGCATCGTCACCGAAGATCCCGAGGCAGCCCAGCGCTTCCTCAACGAGGTCGATGCTGCCTGTGTCTATCACAACGCCCCCACCAGCTTCACCGATGGCGGGCAGTTCGGTCTCGGCGCAGAGATCGGCATCTCGACACAGAAGCTCCACGCCCGCGGACCGATGGCCCTCGAAGAAATCACCACCTATAAGTGGCTCATTCGCGGCAACGGACAAACGAGAAAGTGAAATTGACAATTAAAAATTAATAAGGAATAACTCTATGAAGCACCGTTTAAGCATCCTCTTGCTGGTCATCAGCATTTGTCCCGTGTTCGGCGCCACGACCGCCGAGAACGACACCCTTCTCAGTGTCCTGCGTGAAGAATTGGCCGCAGACTTTGCGGAACTGCAGAAGCAGGATGTGAAGCCCTACTTCATGAGTTTCCGCGTGCAGGAATCTCACACGGCCAACATCCTTGCCACCTTCGGTTTCCTGGGCAATTCCAGACAAGAACATGACCGTCAGTTCACACCTCAGATTCGCGTGGGAACGCCGGAGTTGGACAACTTCAAGTTCAACCCACAGAGCTCTGTCGGCTATACGAGTCTGCCGCTCACAGATGCTTCGTCCGATGCCTTCCGTACGACCATTTGGAAACACATGCTGAATGCCTACGACCGCGTGGTCAATGAATACCGCAGCGTGCAGAACCGTTTGCGTACGCAAGCTGACAACGAGGACAAAGCTCCCTGCTTCAGCGTGCTCGGCGATTCACCTGCTGAGACCTACTACGAGGCACCCCTCCCGCATCCCTCCCTCACCCCTGAGGAACAGCGCGAATGGGAGCAGCGCCTCTGCCGCATCTCTGCCGCCTTCCGCAAGCACCCGCAGTTCAACAATGCCTACGCCAGCCTGCAGATGGAATATAGCCGCACGCATCTCGTCAACACCGAGGGCGCGGCCATCGTGCAGAACCGCCGCAGCTATCGCGTGTTCCTGCAGGTTGAGGCGACGACCAATGACGGCATGGTGCTGCCTTTATACGAGAGCTACTTCGCTACGCAACTCGACTCGCTGCCTGCAGAGGAAGTGATGCTGCGCGCTGCCGAAGAACTGGGACAACGCCTCGAAGCGTTGATGGCGGCCCCCGTTGCCGATCCCTTCACGGGTCCGGCCCTCATGAGCGGTCCTGCCAGCGGTGTCTTCTTCCATGAAATTTTCGGACATCGCCTCGAAGGGCACCGCATGAAGTCGGGTGGTCAGACCTTCCGCAAGATGGTGGGTGAGCGTGTGCTGCCTACTGAATTCCAGGTTTATTGTGACCCCACGCTCACGCACTATGGCGCACAGCCTCTGAACGGTGGCTATGTCTATGACGACGAGGGTACGCGCGCGCGTAGAGTAAATAATGTGGTCGATGGTGTCCTGAAGGAGTTCCTCATGAGCCGCGTGCCGCTCGACAGCTTCCCAGAGAGCAATGGTCACGGACGCACGGCGGGCGCCGGCACTCCCGTCAGCCGTCAGTCCAACCTCGTGGTAGAAACGCGCAAGCCCTACACGGAGTCTGAGCTGCGCCAGCTGCTGCGCGACGAAGCACGCCGTCAGGGCAAGGACTACGGCTACCTCTTCCAGAGCGTCAGCAGCGGCTACACACAGACGGGCGAGGGCAATAGCATCAACTCCTTCAACGTCACGCCATTGGAGGTCTATCGCATCTATGTCGATGGCCGTCCGGACGAGCTCGTGCGTGGCGTGGATCTCATCGGCACGCCCCTCTCCATGTTCTCCAACATCGTCGCCGGCGGCGATGCACCCGCCTCGTTCATCGGTTCCTGCGGTGCGGAGAGCGGTTGGGTGCCTGTCTCAGCCACCTCACCTATGATCTTCTGTTCAAAGATTGAGACCCAGCGCCGCCAGAAGAAAGGGTATATGATGCCTGTGCTATCTCCTCCCGTTTTCAGCGCCGATGGCGCTGAAAACAGGGACGTTTTCGCTGCGCTCTCCGATGAGATGACACGCAGTATGGACAGCCTGCGCATTCAAAGACTGCCTGCGCCCTTCATTATCGACTATCGCCTGCAACGCGCGCGCTCATTGAGCATGACCGCCACGTTGGGAGAGCTCAGTCAAAAGGAGGTGACCCCCTGGCAGCAGAAGTTCGATGCAGAGGTCATCGTTGGTAACTACCAGCACACGAGTCAGGGAAACCCAGAGCCCGGCCTGCGGGGAGTAAATATACCGATGGCAATGGACTACGACAATCTGCGTCGCCAGGCATGGATGGCGACCGATGCCCGCTACAAGCAGGCCATCGCTGTCCTTGAAAGGAAAGAACAGGCACGGCAGAAAGCCACGCTACCTGCTGACGAGGCGGCGTTAGCAGATCTCCTTCCCACTCAGCCTGCCACCAGCATCCAACAGCGCAGCGCCGACATCGAAGACCTGCACGCTGATGACTTGGAAGCCTATGTCCGACGCCTCTCCCTCATTGCCCGTGATTTCCCAGAGCTCACATACAGCGACGCCTCTTGCCAAGTTCGGCAGACCGACATCTACCGTCTTACCAGCGAGGGCGTGCGTGTGGCGCAGCCGCAGGACAATACGTGCGAGATTGTGTTTAACTTCCATCTCTACCACAATACGCGCGGCACCAACCAAAATGCCTACCAAAACCACGTATATACCTGCGCAGCAGAAGCACTGGCCGACAGCGCACGCTTCACGCGTTCCGTACGCAAATACATCCGCCAACGCCTTGACCTGCTACAGGCTGAGACCGCAGAAGACTACTATGTAGGCCCCGTGCTATTCGAGAGCCGTGCGGGTCGGACCATCTATGAGAATACAAGCGGCAACCGCCATAACTTCCGCGCATGGCACCCCTACGTCCAGAGCGACCGTGCCATCTTCGCGAAGATGAACCGTAAGATTATCGACGACAAAATCAGCATGCGCCAAGATCCGTCGCTCAGTACATGGGAAGGCAAGCCGCTCGTGGGCTTCTATACGGCCGATGCCAACGGCCAGAAGCCACAAGCCGTCACGCTCATCGACCGCGGCATCTTCCGCGGTCAGCTCTGCGGCGTGACTCCGTCATTAAGTACCAATACACCCACCGGCAACCTGCGCTTCAATAATCCCACCTCATGGGGTGCTTCGTTGGGCGCGGAGACGGCTCCGGGTGTGCTCCGCATTGAGAGCAGCAAGACCGTGCCGCTCAAGAAGATGCGTAAACAACTGCTGCGCGATGCACAGCGCGAGGGCTACGACCACGCTTACATCGTGCGTCCAGGCATCTCCGCCCTTGTACGTGTCAATGTCAAGGACGGCAGTGAGACCATCCTGAAGATGCCAAGCATCAACGTCACCCTCAGCAACTTGCGCCACATCAGCGCCCTCTCCACGGAGCAACAGGCAACGATCTTCACCGAAGACAACGGCCCCCGCTTCTCCATCGTGGCCCCACAAGCCATGATCCTGAACGATATCGAGATTCCCGCTCCCACGCCGGAGCCGATAGCTAAACCCACTCTCACATTCCCCCTCCATAGGAAGACCCACCCCTCACCCTCCCTGTGAGGGAGGGAGTGGTTACATTTTGGAATCATTCATTATAACTCTTAAACAAGCCTCTCAACGCTCCCCTATTACATCGCATTCTACTCTCCCCCTTGAGGGGGAGCGGGGAGGGGGTCATATTATGAAAGTCTTTCAACACGTTAGTGACATTGGCGATCTCAACGTCGCCCTCGCGGAAGCGCAGGAAGTGAAGCGCGACCGCTACCAGTGGCAGCACCTCGGCCGCAACAAGACCGCGCTGCTCATCTTCTTCAATAACTCCCTCCGCACGCGCCTTTCCACGCAGAAGGCAGCCATGAACTTAGGCATGAATGTCATCGTGCTCGATGTGAATCAAGGTGCCTGGAAACTGGAGACGGAACGTGGCGTCATCATGGACGGCGACAAGAGCGAGCACCTGCTGGAAGCCATCCCTGTGATGGCCAGCTACTGCGACCTCATCGGTGTGCGCAGCTTCGCCCGCTTCGAGAGTCGCAAGGATGACTACGAAGAGAAGATTTTACGCCAATTCATCGAGTATTCAGGCCGCCCTGTCTTCTTCATGGAGTCGGCCACCGTGCATCCCCTGCAGGCCTTCGCCGATTTGATTACGATTGAGGAGCACAAGCGCAGCAACCGTCCCAAGGTCGTCATGACATGGGCTCCTCATCCCAAGGCCCTGCCGCAGGCCGTGCCCAACAGCTTTGCCGAGTGGATGGTTACAGCAGCTGAACAATCACTCCCCCTTGGGGGAGCCGAAGGGGGCCTTGATTTCGTCATCACCCATCCCGAGGGCTACGAGCTCGACCCGCAGTTCGTGAAGGGTGCCCGCGTGGAATACGACCAGATGAAAGCTTTCGAAGGTGCAGACTTTGTATATGCCAAGAACTGGAGCTGTCCGGGCGTCACACGTCCCGAGGATTACGGCAAGGTGCTGCACGACTATCACTCGATGATGGACTGGTGTGTCAG
>CAJOCU010000018.1 GCA_905233765.1 uncultured Bacteroidaceae bacterium
GGACAGACCCTCATCAGCCATCTCCTTGAACTTGCTGGCGGGGGCTTTACATTGTGGGCAACGCTCGGGGGCTTCAGTACCTTCGTGGATGTAACCACAAACGGTGCAAACGAATTTCTTTGTCATGTTTGAATAGTTTTTTGAATTAAATTGAATAAATAATAAATGAGGTATTTACACGGTTTTTTCTGCACAAAGGTAAATGGAAATCCCCTTCCTGCCAAATGAAATGAAGAAAAACTTGCATTTTACGATGAAAAGCACATCTAAAAGCGTGTTCGTAGAACTATTTTTACTACCTTTGCGCCCGAAATTACTAATGAAAACTGGTTTATTTCTATGAATCACGGTTTCGTCAAGATTGCTGCCGCCATACCTGAGGTACAAGTGGCACATCCCAAATTCAATCTGCAAAGCGTCGAGAACCTAATTATTCAGGCTGAAGGACGTGGTATTGAAATCATCACGCTGCCGGAGCTGTGCCTGACGGGCTACTCCTGCGGCGATCTCTTCAACCAGCAACTGCTGCTGGACGAGGCTGAAATGGCACTCATCCAACTGATGAACTTCACGCGTTCGCTGGACATCATCTCCATCATCGGTATGCCGGTGGCCTACAAGGGCTCTTTGCTCAACTGCGCCGCCGTGCTGCAGAAGGGCAAGATCCTCGGACTCGTGCCCAAGACCTTCCTGCCCAACTACAACGAGTTCTACGAGCAACGTTGGTTCACCAGCGGCACCGACATAGCCGCTGACGCTAGCGTATGGCTTTGCGGACAGCAGGTAAGCCTCAGCACGCGTCTGCTGTTTGCCACCAGCACCTGCATCTTTGGCATCGAGTTGTGCGAGGACTTGTGGGCTCCCGTGCCACCCAGCTGCGCGCTGACGATGGCGGGTGCAGACATTATCTTCAACCTCAGCGCCAGCAACGACCTCGTGGGCAAGCAGGACTACCTGCAGCAGCTGCTTCGCCAGCAAAGCGCCCGCACCCATTGCGGCTACGTCTATGCTGCGGCTGGTTACGGCGAGAGTACACAGGACACGGTGTTCTCCAGCAAGGTCTATATTTTCGAGAACGGTGTTCTACTGGCCCAGGGCACGCCGCATAGCCTTGAGGCGCAGATGGTAGTCAGCGAAATTGACGTGGAACGCCTGCGTGCCGACCGCCGCAAGAACACAACCTTCTCACAGTGTGCATCCATGAACAAGAATCATGCGATGCAGGTGGTGGAGACGGCATTGCTCAATCCACGCGATCTGACACTCACTCGCACCGTCAACCCCGCGCCCTTCGTGCCCGTGGGTGCCGACCTCGATGCACGCTGTGAGGAAGTCTTCGCCATTCAGGCCGAGGGCCTCGCCCATCGCCTGCAGCACATCGGCTGCACAACCGCCATCATCGGCATCTCCGGAGGACTTGACTCCACGCTGGCGCTGCTTGTCACCGTCCGCGCCTTCGACCTGCTGGGGCTGGACCGTGCAGGCATCATCGGCATCACAATGCCCGGTTTCGGCACCAGCGACCGCACTCACACAAATGCCGTCGCGCTCATGAACGCGCTCAACATCACACAGCGCGAGATCAGCATCGCCGCTGCCGTGCTGCAACACTTCCATGATATCGGTCAGGATGTGAACCAGCACGACATCACCTATGAAAATTCGCAGGCGCGCGAGCGCACGCAAATCCTCATGGACGTGGCCAACAAGGAGAACGGCCTCGTCGTAGGCACCGGCGACCTTTCGGAGCTGGCCCTCGGATGGTGCACCTACAACGGCGACCATATGTCCATGTACGGTGTCAATGCTGGTGTGCCCAAGACGCTAGTGCGTCATCTCGTGAAGTGGGTTGCCCTCAACTCGTCCGATGCCACCACGAAGGACATCCTGCTTGATATCGTTGATACGCCCATCAGCCCCGAGCTGATTCCCGTGGACGAGAAAGGCGAGATAGCCCAGAAGACCGAAGACCTTGTGGGCCCTTACGAGCTGCACGACTTCTTCCTCTACTATGTCCTGCGCTGGGGGTTCCGTCCGAGCAAGATTCTTTTCCTTGCCCAAGCCGCCTTCGGCAACGCCTACCCTGCCAACATCCTCAAGCATTGGCTCACCAACTTCTACCGTCGCTTCTTCGGCCATCAGTTCAAGCGTTCCTGTATGCCCGATGGTCCCAAAGTGGGTAGCGTCAGCCTCTCACCACGTGGTGATTGGCGTATGCCATCGGATGCATGTCGCGATGCATGGCTGGAAGAATGTGAACGGCTATAAGCTATCGACCATCAAGTGCATCCCCTTATATTTGGAAACCAAAGCCACTAAATTGGCATAAAATGGTCAAAAAAGTTCCAAAATATTTGGCAGTTTGAAAGAAACCATATACCTTTGCCACAGATTTTGAAAGCAAAACATAAAAAGTATGACTATTACAGCGAACTTTTGGTGGTGGCAGAACTCAAGATTCCAATAATCGTGAGAAGATAGCCGCGTAGCCAATAGTTAGCAATTGATACAAAGAGGCCTGTCGTTCTTACGACGGGCCTCTTCTCTTAAAAGACAATTACACACAACACATATTATTAACCTCTTTAATTATTATCGTTATGGAAAAGCAGAAACGTTTCTTCCTCTCCGAGAGCGAAATTCCTACACAATGGTACAACATCGCAGCCGACATGGTCAACAAACCCATGCCCCCGCTCAACCCTGCAACCAAGCAGCCTCTGAAAGCAGAGGATCTTTTCCCCATCTTTGCTGAAGAGCTGGCCCGTCAGGAGATGAACCAAACAGATCCGTGGATTCATATCCCTGAACCTGTGCGAGACATGTACAAGTACTACCGTAGCACGCCCCTTGTGCGCGCCTACGGTTTGGAAAAGGCGCTGGGAACGCCCGCTCATATCTACTTCAAGAACGAGAGCGTCAGTCCAGTCGGCAGCCACAAGCTGAACTCCGCCATCCCCCAGGCCTACTACAACAAGATGCAAGGAGTGACCAATATCACCACCGAGACCGGTGCCGGCCAGTGGGGCGCTGCTCTCTCCTATGCCGCTAAGGTCTTTGGACTGGAGTGTGCGGTCTATCAGGTGAAAATCTCCTATAATCAGAAGCCCTATCGTCGCTCCATCATGCAGACGTTCGGTGCCACCGTGGAGGCATCGCCCTCGATGTCCACCCGAGCAGGCAAGGACATCATCACCCGTGACCCCATGAACCAGGGTTCGCTCGGCACAGCCATCTCTGAGGCCATCGAGCTGGCCATGAGCACTCCCAACTGCAAATACACCCTCGGCTCCGTTCTAAACCATGTGGCTTTGCACCAGACCATCATCGGTCTCGAGGCAGAGAAGCAGATGGAGATGGCCGGCGAGTACCCCGACATGGTGATTGCCTGCTTCGGTGGCGGCAGTAACTTCGGCGGCGTAGCCTTCCCCTTCATGCGTCATAACATCAAGGACGGCAAGAAGACCCGCTTCATCGCTGCCGAGCCCGCTTCGTGCCCCAAACTCACGCGCGGGCAGTTCCAATATGACTTCGGTGATGAG
The DNA here is from genome assembly GCA_905233765.1 of uncultured Bacteroidaceae bacterium. Lineage (GTDB taxonomy): Bacteria > Bacteroidota > Bacteroidia > Bacteroidales > Bacteroidaceae > Physcousia. The sequence continues at coordinate 3,543 of CAJOCU010000018.1, forward strand.
GCTGGCTACACACCCCTGCTACCTATGTTCACGCTGGGTCACAACTTCATGCCAGCAAACATCCACGCAGGTGGTCTGCGCTACCACGGTGCCGGCGTCATCGTCAGCCAGCTGCTGAAGGACGGTCTCATGGAAGCTGTCGATATCAAGCAGCTTGAGAGCTTCGACGCCGGTGTACTCTTCGCACGTGCCGAGGGTATCATCCCTGCTCCTGAGAGTTGTCATGCCATCGCCGCCACCATCCGCGAGGCGAACAAATGTAAGGAAACGGGCGAAGAAAAGGTCATCCTCTTCAACCTCAGCGGTCACGGACTCATCGACATGAGTGCCTATGATCAATATCTGGCTGGCAACCTCCAGAACTATGAGGTCACAGACGAGCAGGTGGCAGCCAACATCGCCCAACTTGAGAAAATCATCTAACAATTGGATGATTCTCAATTCTCATAGCATCCTGCGTTAGGATTAGCATTCGGCGAGCGCGTCCGGCCCCTGCGGTCGTAAGGCCAAGAGGTGATATAAGCGGGATTGGCAATGCCACGGATGTGAGACCCTTCAACAGGTGTGAAATCATACAATAAAGCGTGTGTGTCCATGAGCAAGAAATTCTTGTCATGGGCACATTCGTTTGCCGGGTCATCATAAACACACGATTGAAAATCCTCTGAAGAGGGAATCTCTGTGGCCATGAAGCAATGCAAGAAATGGTAGTTTGCCTCGGCTTGGCTGACGCCCTCGGGCAGCATGTCCTCAGGAATCCAATCACCCATCACGACATCGTCGGCATAGCCTGTGATGACGCAATTGATGAAGTCTGCACGTCGCAGTGCATGGTATTTTCCGTCTGCAACGTTGGCAATGTGAAGGGCATCGCCGCGGTTGGCGTCCAAGGGATAGAACTGAGCGATGGTGCAGAAGGTGAAGGTGACATCGCCGCCCACGAGATCCACACAACGTCCGAGGGCGTTGGAGATTTCAGTGTTGGCAATCTCGGCACGCGTGTCGTAGAGCAACAGACCGACACCTTTGGTGTTGTGGACGAGGCTGTTGGTGAGTGTGAGTCGCGCGGGTGTGTCGTCGGTGATGGGCACAGCCGTCTCGCCTTCTCCAGGCAGGGCACAAATGATGCCATAGGTGCCACCGTGGATGTCTGCATAGTTTAGGATGTTGCCAGCGCTCTTGGTCGTCAGGGTGATACCCTGCCAACGGCCAGGCAGACGGTCGTAGGGCAGGTAGTCAAAGATATGGTCGATGCGGTCTCCACGGAAGACGACAGGTTTCTCCAGCGTGCCATTGGCCACGATGCAACCGTTGACCGTCATTCCAGCATCGTCGTGGAAGAGGAGACGTGTGCCGGCTTCCATCGTCACGGTGACGTTCTCTGCCACCGTCAGCCATCCGCTGACGAGGATGGGCCGTCGTGCTGACAGGGTGGTGTCCTGCGTGAGGGTGCGCGCGTTGAGGTAGAAAGCATCCTGCCCCACGACACTCAGCGCCACGCTCTGCTCCACCCCACTCTCCAATGTGAGAATCAAGCGGTCGGAGACTTCCTGCGGCTCGTCGGAATTCCACTCAGGCACAGTGACCTCAGCCCGAATCATGATGCTGTCGCGACGGCGCACCTCAAAATCCGTGACACGATTGTCTGCCGTGCGGCTCATGTCCTGCCCGTCGATATTGATACGGAAAGGGCTGGCGGCACCACTGGCCAGACGCACCTCGCGGATGCGAACACCCTTGTCGCCATGGTTATAGACGGCGAGGGTCTTCGTGGCTGAGGGTCGCGTCGTGATGAGCGTATCGAACACCACCTGGTCGGTGCTGAACTGCAGCGTTGCCGACCGATCGGTGGTGAAGGTGTCATAGTCATCGCAGCCCATGAACCAGAGGCTCATGGCAGCGATGCTCATTATCATTATCTTCTTATACATTCTCTAAGATAGCCAGCAGATGACGCCAAACCATATCCACCGTGGGGATGAGGAGACGTTCGTCGGGCGAGTGTACGCCACGGAGCGTAGGCCCGAAGCTGACCATGTCCAAGCCGGGATATTTCTCTGAGAAGAGTCCACATTCGAGGCCGGCATGTATGCCGCGCACGATGGGCTCTTTCTTGAACAGACGCACATACTGCTCGCGAGTGATGCGAAGCAGTTCGCTCTTGGGGTTCATGGCCCAGCCAGGATAGCCCTCGCCAATCTCCACCTCGGCACCTGCCAGTTCAAAGACGGCAGCCACGGTGTTGGCCATGTTCTGACGGTTGCTGAGCAGCGAGCTGCGCTGGCTGGTGTTGATGGCGATGACACCGGGCTCCACCTGCTTGATGCTGGCCAGGTTGGAGCTCGTCTCCACGAGGGCAATGTCCTGACTCATGGCATAGATGCCATTATCCACAGCCTGCAGTGCGCTGATGAGTCGGCGGTTAGCATCCTCGGGCAGCACGGTGGCAGCAGCCTCGGTGCTCTCCAGCAGGAACTCCATCGTCTTCTCGGTGACGCTGAACTCCTCCTCGACTTCCGCCGCGAAGACATTCCAATCCACGCGCGCCTGTTCCTTATACTTATTGGGGATGCAGACCAGACACGTTGCCTCGCGCGGGATGGCATTGTGCAGACCGCCAGCCTGGATGTCGCTCAGGCGCAGGCCCCATTTCTTCATGCCGTTGTATAGGAAGCGTGCCAGCAGCTTGTTGGCATTGGCGCGTTTCTTGTCGATATCGTCGCCACTATGTCCACCCGTGAGTCCCTTGATGGTCAGTCGCAGGAAGAAAGCGCCAGCGGGAGCTGCCTCGGGCGTGAAGCGGAAGGTAACGGCCGTGCGGCAGCCACCGGCACAGCTGACGAAGATCTCGCCCTCATCCTCGCTGTCCAGATTGATGAGCATCTGGCCTGTCATGAACCCCGGTTTCATCCCTTCGGCACCCGTGAGTCCCGTCTCCTCATCGCGTGTGAAGACGCACTCCAGCGGGCCGTGCTTCAGGCTGTTGTCTGCCAGGATGGCCATCTCCATAGCACAACCGATACCGTCGTCGGCGCCCAGCGTCGTTCCCTTGGCCTTCATCCATTCGCCGTCGATATAGGTCTGAATGGCATCCTTATCGAAGTCAAAGACCACGTCGTTGTTCTTCTCGCAAACCATATCCATATGGCTCTGCAAGATGACAGTGGGCTTCTGTTCCATTCCGGGCGACGCGGGCTTGCGAATCAGCACGTTACCTGTATCGTCCACCTTCGTTTCAAGGCCCAGTCCTTCACCGAACTGACGGAGGAACTCAATCATCTTTTCCTCGCGTTTCGAGGGGCGCGGAACGGCGTTGATGCGGGCGAACATTTCGAAGACACTGGCGGGTTTCAAGTCATTTTTTTCCATGAGAATATTGCTAATTTAGGTTAAAGTCTGTTGATTCCTGCGTTTGACACGTAAGTTTGATGTATCTTTGCAAAGTTTTTATATAAATTATAACGCACAAGATGCTTAAATTATTGCTCATCACCGCTGGAATTGTTGCGCTCGCAGTCGTTCTGCTTTCGCTCAAGCTCCTGCTGAAGGGCGACGCGCGCGGACCAATGACACACATCGGGGCCTCTAAGGCCATGCGTGAGCGCGGCATTCACTGCGTGGAGAGCATGGATTCTATCGAGCGCTACCAGAAAGCCACGCGGCTTCATGCGCGCGAGAGAAACAATGTAAAATAAAGAGATATAAAGGATAAACATTGAATTAAGAATTAAAAGTTATATATTATCAATGAAGAAGATTTATTTTCTGGCACTTGGCGCCATGATAGCGCTGAGCGCCTGCAACAACCAAGGCACTGAAACAGAAGCAGAAACCGAAGCACCTGCCGAGCAGGAAGCCCAAGGCCTTAAGGTGGCCTACATCGAGGTGGACAGCCTCATGAGCCAGTATCAGTTCTGCATGGACTACAACCTGCTGCTCAACCAGAAGGGTGACAACGCCGCCAAGCTCCTCCAGCAGAAGCAGCGCGCGCTGCAGCAGCACGCAGAAGCCCTTCAGAAGAAGTATGAGAGCAACGGATTCACCACTCGCGACGAGCTGGAGCGCGCCCAGAACCAACTCGCCAAGGAACAGCAGGATCTCGCAGAACTCGACCAGCGCCTGACCAACGAGCTCGCAGCCGAGAATGCCAAGCTCAACGCCGAGCTTCGCGACAGCATCCAGGCCTTCCTGAAGGTTTACAACAAGACCAAGAAATTCGACTACATCATGTCCAAGCTGGGTGACAACCTCCTCTGGGCCAACAAGAAGTACGACATCACCAAGGAAGTCATCGCAGGCTTGAACAAGCGCTATAAGAAATCCAAGCCCGCAGAAGCGAAAGACGAGAAGAAGTGACGGGATGAAATATCTGGAACTCACTTTCAATATTACCCCCTACAACGAGGCGGCCACCGATGTGCTGGCCGCTTTGTTGGCTGATTCTGGGTGCGACACCTTCCTGCCGCAGGACGATGGTCTGAAAGCCTACGTTCTAGCCGACGCCTATGACGAAGCTGCTGTCCGTGAGGCTGTTGCCACCACCTTGTCAGCCTTCTCTCCCACCCCCTGCATCACCTTCACCGCTGCAGCGGCTCCTGATGAGAACTGGAACGCGACATGGGAGTCTGAGCACCATTTCGAGCCCGTCACCCTCCCCGACGGTCAGCAACTCCAGATCATCCCCCACCAGGCTTTCGGCAGCGGCGAGCACGCCACCACACGGATGATGCTATCCCTCCTCGGCGCCCTCTCAACCTCTCTACGAGAGAAGTCGGCGGGAGGCAAGCTCACCGTCATCGATGCCGGCTGCGGCACGGGCATCCTCGGCATTGCAGCCCTCAAGCTCGGCGCAGCACAGGTCTTCGCCTACGATATCGATGAATGGAGCGTTCGCAATGCTGAAGAGAACTACGCCCTCAATGGGCTCGCAGCAACAACGGGTCTCCCCCTCGGCGGCGATGGCAGTGCCACCATTCTCCTTGGCGATGCCTCGTGCCTCGCCTCAGCGCCTCTGGCCGACATTCTGCTGGCCAACATCAACCGCAACATCCTTCTGGCCGACATGCCCGCTTTTGTGGCCCAGCTCAAGGGCGCAGGCCATCTGCTGCTCTCAGGGTTCCTTGAAGCAGACATCCCCGCTCTCGCCGAGGCAGCCACTGCACTCGGCCTCACGCTCGCCGACACGCGCTCCGACGGCGACTGGCGCGCACTACACTTTCGGAATGCATCATTGTAAACATTGACAGCTAACGTTCATCCGTTCATGGCTCAAAACGAAGGCGACCTCCGCATCCTCCAATTACTCTCGCAGTCGTTCCCCAATATCGCTGCAGCTTCCTCCGAGATTATAAACCTCGAAGCCATCTTGAACTTGCCCAAGGGCACGGAACACTTCATGGCCGATATCCACGGCGAATACGAAGCCTTCCTACATATCCTCAAGAACGCTTCGGGCAACATCAAGCGCAAGGTGAAGGAGCTTTATTCCAGCGAGCTCCCGCCCGACGAGATTCGCGAGCTCTGCACCCTCATCTACTATCCTGAGCAGAAGCTGGAGATTATCAAGAACAGTTTAAATGATGACGCCAATCAGCCCTCATCATTAGATTCTTTCTACTCCACAACGCTCCAGCGCCTGATCCGCGTTTGCCAGAGCGTGTCGTCGAAGTACACGCGTTCGAAAGTGCGCAAAGCGCTGCCCACCGAGTTTGCCTACATCATTGAGGAGCTGCTGCACGAATCGCCCTCCGACGACGACAAGCAAGCCTACTTCTCGCGCATCATCGAGACCATCGTGCAGACGGGTCGCGCCGATGCCTTCATCACGGCCCTTGCCACGGTCATCCAGCGCCTCGCCGTGGATCAGTTGCACATCCTTGGCGACATCTTCGACCGCGGCCCTGGCGCTCATATCATCATGGACCGTCTGTGCCAGCACCACAATTTCGACATCCAATGGGGCAACCACGATGCGCTGTGGATGGGCGCTGCTGCGGGCAACGACTGCTGCATCGCCAACGTGCTGCGTCTGTCGCTGCGCTACGGCAATATGCAGACCCTTGAGGACGGCTACGGCATCAACCTTGTACCGCTGGCCACCTTCGCCATGGAGACCTACGCCAGCGACCCCTGCGACCTCTTCGGGCCGCGTCTGGACAAGGACGACACGACGCACAACGAGAAGACGCGCCGCCTCATCGCACAGATGCACAAGGCCATCAGCATCATCCAGTTCAAGCTCGAAGCCCAGATGATCCTGCGCCGCCCTGAATGGCAGATGCAAGACCGCCTGGTGCTGCAGTATATCGACAAGCAGCGCGGCCTCTACGTGAAAGACGGCGTGGAGTACGAGATGAAGGACAGCTTCTTCCCCACCCTCGACCCTGCGCACCCCTATGAGCTCACCACGGAGGAGGCCGAGCTCGTCCATCAGCTGCACCACTCCTTCCGCGTCTCGGACAAGCTGCAGAAGCACGTCAAGTGCCTCTTCACCCACGGCTGCATGTACGCCATCTACAACGGCAACCTGCTCTTCCACGCCAGTGTGCCCCTCAATGCCGACGGCACCCTTAAGGAGGTGGACCTCAATGGCCAGCGCTACAGCGGCCGCGAGTTGCTCCACCAAATTGGCATGACGATGCGCTCCGCTTTCAACGCCGACACGCCACGCGAGGAGAAGCAGTTTGCCAAGGATTACTTCTGGTACCTGTGGTGTGGCCAGGACTCCCCCCTCTTCGACAAAGACCGCATGGCCACCTTCGAGCGCTACTTCCTGCGCGACAAGGGCACCCACGAGGAGCGCAAAGGCTACTACTACCTGCTGCGCGACAATGCCGAGGTCTGCGACCGCATTCTGGATGCCTTTGGCGTCGAGGGCAAGCATCGCCACATCATCAATGGCCACGTGCCTGTGCGCGTTGCCGGCGGCGAGAGCCCCATCAAGGCCGACGGCCGTCTGATGGTCATCGATGGCGGCCTCTCCAAAGCCTACCACGACACGACGGGCATCGCCGGCTACACCCTTGTGTTCCACAGCCGCGGCTTTGAGCTCATCCAGCACGAGCCCTTCGAGAGTGCCGACGACGCCATTCGCCGAGGCACCGACATCGTCTCCAGCAAGCAGATTGTGGAGCTCAGCGGCCGCCGCCTGCGCGTTCGTGACACAGACAAAGGACGCTCTATTCTCCTGCAAATCAAGGAGCTCCAGCAGCTGCTCTACGCCTACCGCCACGGCATCCTCAAGGAGCGCATCCGTCAGTAGGCAGGCAACGCCTTTCAGCAGCGACACGCAAAATTTTTCTTAAAAAAAAGGGATTCGTAGCGCAGAATAAAAATGTTTGTGTATATTTGCCACGCAATATGCACTCCAACGAGCATTTCTGAACAGAAAATAATTCATTTTACCTAATAACTGCATAAAAAATGAACGACATCAAAGTTTTGAACCACGCAGCCGATAACATCCGTATCCTGGCTGCGTCGATGGTCGAGAAGGCCAAGAGTGGTCACCCGGGCGGCGCCATGGGTGGTGCTGACTTCATCAACGTGCTCTACAGCGAGTACCTGAACTACGATCCCGCCGATCCCAACTGGGTAGGCCGCGACCGCTTCTTCCTCGACCCCGGCCACATGGCTCCGATGCTCTACAGCCAGCTGGCCCTCATCGGCAAGTTCTCGCTCGAGGAGCTGCAGCAGCTGCGCCAGTGGGGCTCCCCCACCCCCGGTCACCCCGAGGCTGACCCCAAGCGCGGCATTGAGAACACCAGCGGTCCGCTCGGTCAGGGCCACACCTTCGGTATCGGCGCTGCCATCGCTGCCAAGTTCCTGGCTGCACACACCGGCAACCCCACTTTCGAGAAGGAGACCATCTACATCTACATCTCCGACGGCGGCGTGCAGGAAGAGATTTCTCAGGGTGCTGCCCGCATCGCCGGCACACTGGGACTGGACAACGTCGTGATGTTCTACGACAGCAACGACATCCAGCTCTCCACCGAGACCGCTGAGGTCATGAACGAGAACACTGCTGCCAAGTATCGCGCCCTCGGTTGGGAGGTCTTCGAGATCAACGGCAACGACGCCGCTCAGATCCGCAAGGCCATCGAGGCAGCCAAGGCCGTGAAGGGCAAGCCCGCCCTCATCATCGGTAAGTGCATCATGGGTAAGGGTGCCCTCAAGGAGGACGGTTCCAGCTACGAGCGCAACTGCAAGACTCATGGTGCTCCCCTTGGTGGCGATGCCTACAAGAAGACCGTTGCCAACCTCGGCGGCGACCCCGAGAACCCCTTCGTTATCTTCGACGATGTCAAGGCACTCTATGCCCAGCGCGCAGAGGAGCTGAAGAAGATTGCTGCCGAGCGCAAGGCCGAAGAGGCTGCTTGGGCTGCCAAGAATCCCGAATGTGCTGCTGCACAGGCTGAATGGTTCAGCGGCAAGGCTCCCAAGGTAGATTGGACGAAGGTGCAGCAGAAGAGCGGCGACGCTACCCGCAATGCCAGCGCAGCCGTCCTCAGCGTCCTCGCTGAGCAGGTGCCCAACATGATCTGCGCTTCTGCCGACCTCTCCAACTCCGATAAGACCGACGGCTTCCTCAAGAAGACCCAAGCCCTCAAGGCTGGCGACTTCAGCGGCGCCTTCTTCCAGGCAGGTGTGGCCGAGCTCACCATGGCTTGCTGTTGCATCGGTATGGCCCTGCACGGCGGTGTCATCCCCGCTTGCGGCACGTTCTTCGTGTTCTCAGATTATATGAAACCCGCCGTTCGTATGGCTGCCCTCATGGAGCTGCCCGTGAAGTTCATCTGGACCCACGATGCCTTCCGCGTCGGTGAGGACGGTCCTACTCACGAGCCCGTGGAGCAGGAAGCACAAATCCGCCTCATGGAGAAGCTGAAGAACCACCACGGCAAGAACTCCACCCTCGTGTTGCGTCCCGCCGATGCACAGGAGACCACCGAGGCTTGGCGTCTGGCTATGGAGAACACCGACAGCCCCACCGCCCTCATCCTCAGCCGTCAGAACATCGCCGACCTGCCCGCAGGCAACGACTACAAGCAGGCCGAGAAGGGTGCATATATCGTGGCCGGTTCCGATGAGAACCCCGATGTCATCCTGCTCGCCAGCGGTTCTGAGGTCAGCACCCTCGTGGCCGGCACAGAGCTCCTGCGCAAGGACGGCGTGAAGGTTCGCATCGTCAGCGTGCCCTCTGAAGGTCTGTTCCGCAGCCAGCCCAAGGACTACCAGCAGGCCATCCTGCCCTGCGGCGTGAAGAAGTTCGGCCTCACCGCCGGTCTGCCCGTGAACCTCGAAGGCCTCGTAGGCGCCGACGGCACCGTCTGGGGTCTCCAGAGCTTCGGTTTCAGCGCTCCCTACAAGGTGCTCGACGAGAAGCTCGGCTTCACCGCAGAGAATGTGTACAAGCAAGTTAAAGCGCTGCTGTAATTCATCATTCGCAATTCATAATTCATCATTATGGATGTCAAGGTAATAGGGTTAGCCAGCGATCACGCTGGCTACCCCTTAAAACAATTTGTCAAGCAGTACCTTGCGGAGAAGGGCTATGAGTTTAAGGACTACGGCACCTACAGCGAGGACTCGTGCGACTACAGCGACTTCGGCCACGCCCTCGCGCGCGGCATCGAAGCCGGCGAGGTCTATCCCGGCATCGCCATCTGCGGCAGCGGCGAAGGCATCAACATGACGCTGAACAAGCACCAGTCGATTCGCGCCGGCCTCTGCTGGATTCCCGAGATTGCTCACCTCATCCGTCAGCACAACAACGCCAACGTCCTCGTGATGCCCGGTCGCTTCATTGACGAAGCCATGGCCGCCAAGATCATGGACGAGTTCTTCGCTAGTCGCCATCAGGCTCGCATCGACAAGATTCCCGTGGCGTAAGCGCGCAAAGAAAACTGTTTACTGTTTACATCATGGACAATTATGCGGCACCCGATTCTCGCGAAGGGGGTGCCGCTGGTGTGTTGATGGCGTGGTGAGCAGAGCTGTAGGGATGGTTACTATCAATTCGCCAATCTTCTTGAGTGTCGTCTTAGTGGATTCTTTCATGGTTCGGCCCCTTCTAACTCCCCCAGGGGGGAGGACTCGTTGCTTTTGGAGGCATCTCTGTGTTGTAAATCCCATGCGGCCAGCGGCAGCGTTCATTATTATTTCTTCATTCTGGGAGAATTACATCTGCATTACAGATATGCTGAAAGCTAAAGATGGTGATTTCTTTGTGACCGATTGGCTTCGCAATCGCAACACAATGGAATTCCTTGGCGTGTGGGAACGTGTTTATAATCCGAATTTTAATTATGGCGAATTCGCCACAATTAGAAATCAATCCGGATTGAACAGCTTTAAAATCAGCGTAAACTCGTGAAGCTCAACCAGATTGCCATTCAGCAGATGCAGGTGCTGGAAGACAATAGCGGCAGGAATTTGTTAAAATAGACTTTTACTCACTATCTGTATCATCGCCTTCTCCTCCTCTTGGGAAGGCTTTTTGGTGCCTCAACTTGAAAAAAAGAGATAATATTGTGTGCGTAAGGAAATAATGTGTATATTTGCAGCGAAAACAATTGTTTATGAACCGTTAAACAATACATTATGAAGATAAAGCTAACCCTAATCATGATGCTCATGGCGGCTGCAACGGGGCTGTGGGCGCAGGACACGCAACGATTGGTTGTGTGGAAAACGAATGGTGAGAAAATCTATCATGAGCTGACGGACGAACCGGAGACGCGGTTCGCGAACGGAATGCTGATGCTCTCGACGAAGAAGGTGAGCATCTCGTATCCGATTGCGCAGGTGCTGCGCTACACCTTTGAGGGCTATATTCCTGTGGTGAGTGTGCCCGCCGTAAAGAAGGGCGAGGTGCGATTCTCCCAAGGCACAGACGAGATGCGCTTCGACGGTCTCGCAGGTGGCACCGTTCTCGAACTCTATGCCCCCGACGGCAAGCTGCTGCGCACGCAGACGGCTGCCGAAGGTCAGCCCGCCGTGGTGTCGCTCAAAGGGCAGTCTGCTGGCTTGTATATCGTGAAAGTGGGCGACGCCTCGTACAAGTTCATGAAACGCTGAGCGAGGCTGAATGCTTCTTTCACACGAATGACCACCAATTTATTCCACGAATTATCATCAATTATTCATGGCTAATATGAACACACGATATAAACTAATCCTATCTGTAGTCCTTGCATGGACACAGGTCCTTATGCCAGTAATGGCACAAGATGCGTTCTACGTCTATCGCAACGACGGCGACTTCAACGGCTTCTTCTTCGACGAAGTCATTCGCATGGGCTATTCGAAGATCGACCCGCAGGGCATCGAACATGAAGAGTATGTGATTCAGGAGATTGAAACCGAGGATTCGCTATATCGTATCCCGCTGGCTGCCATCGACTCCATCGGCTTCCAGCAGCCGGAGATACGTCTTAATCCAAGGGTGAGATTTGATGACGATGAGGGTTTGTTCAATCCCTCTTACTTCTGGGGCGTTGACCCTGATGCACGCATCCTCTATTTCCTTTCCACCCCACCGGATGAGTTTATGCCAAAGATAGGCGATGTGCTGGTTTGTCTGGAGACCACGCAAATACCAGGTGGCAGCTGGGCTGGTAAGATTACGTCATTCGATAAAAATCGTTTCTTCGAGATTCATTACGATGATCTTTCGGAGATAAGCGATGTTTTCGAACAGTTTATTTCTGTTGAGCAGTTGTATTACGACCAGGGGAACAATGTTCGCCGTCGCATAGCGGGCTTCAACAACGAAAAGCTTCGCAAGCAGTTGCCTCGTAAGCTGAACGGTAATTTCGATTTGAGTATCATCGATTGGAGCGGTCGCATACAAATGGAGTTCAAACCAACCGAAAAAAGCAGCATCAACGTAGGTATAGATGTGGGTGTTAAGGTTGGTGCCCGTTTCGTTTATCGCATAGAGGGCTTGCTCGTAAAGCGCTTCTATGTAAAGGGCATGCTGTCGGAAGACTTCTCTATTGGTGCCAGCGTCTCGGCATCCATCAATGCACACTGGGATTCAGCGGATCCACTTCCAATTTCTATCCCTCCTATTAAGTTTCCGGCAAATATCCCGCTCTTGGAGATTAACCCAAGCCCTGGAGCGTTTGTGCGTGTCGATGGTTCCCTCGCAGTCACAATCCCCTTTGAGGCAATGACCTTTGGCGCTACGCAAACCCTGACCATTGATACTGATGACCCATGGCTGGTTTCCCTGAAATGGGGCAACCGCGATGAGAAGGAAAAGAGCTATGACCTGCTTCATGCTGATATGAATTGGATCGACCTTAACACCACTCTGAGCGGTTACGTGCAGCTTGGCGCAAAGCAGGAGTGTGGCATAAAGACCAACCAGTGGTTCAAGAAACTTGTAGATGCCTACACGGGTATGGACATCTATGTAGGTCCGAAGTTGGATGGCGCCATTAATTTCTCTACTGCAGGTGCTATCGGTGGCGGCTTCTATGGTGCTATGAAGGACTCGTATATAGGCTTCACCCCGTTGAGCATAGACCGCGAGGCAAAAGCTAAATTCAGCGTATTCAATGGCGAGCCTACAGAGCGAGTCTTCTATAGCGACAGCAAAAAATACGCCTATTCACAATGGTATTTATTCCCTGAATTCTTAGATTCCAAGGTAGAATACAACGAGCAGAAGAATAAGATTGATGCCGCAGTCTATCCCCGCCGCCAGGTATGTAAGTCCAGCGATATAGGCATTGGGCTGTATCGCTACACAAAAGACCCCAATACTATCTATGATGAGCAAGAGGAGGAAGAACAGACGACCACTATAGACACAGGCGGCGAAGAAGGTGGACAAACAACCCAAGGTCAGCATACAGACCCGATGGATAAAGCGACAACCCTTGTCGAAAGCGTATATAACGGCACTCCATATAGCTTCACGAACAACTTTGTTGATTTCAAGCACACGTTTACAACCGGCACAGGTACGGCTCCTGGAAATTATACCGTTGTACCTATGGTACGCAGCTTTGGTATGGAAATGCCTGTTTGGGACAAAAAAGTGAATATTGATATACCTGTCCAGATGGAGCTTTCACCAGAATTTCTGACTGTAGATAAGGAGGCAGGCACACACAGCGTTACGGTTAATACCAATGGCGACAAGGTGAGCTACATGTATGATATGCGTGTCCACGAGTACGGAAATAAGGAATGGCTGGAATGTGATGCACCTGAAGACGGGAAAACCGTTACGATCAAAGTAAAGGAGAATCCGTACTTCTATGCTCGCACAGACACTATTACCATTCTTTCTTGGCTGGAGAACGCTCCCGGAACTACAGGTCATAAGATGCTCCCCGTTAAGCAACACGGATGTTACGATATTGGATCTGCATATCTCCAATTAGGAATTCCTGTTATCGATGGAAAAGGCAATGAGGTGTATTCTAAGTTCGATGTTACACTCAATAGGTATAATTCAACATTCCAAATGGGCTATTTTAAGCTAACCATAGATGCTGAGTTTGAGAATATACCCTATGTACATTCGGATTCTATCGCGCTTCCGGAAGATCCACAATGGTTTGGTACGCCCCAGACCTACACACGAAGCGGAAAGGATAAGGTTCATATAGAAGTTGACCTTTCCGAAGAAAACCCCCGTGTAACATCGTTTACGTTCAATGGCGACAAGCAACTTGTTTTTCGTAGCAGCGGGCAAAAGACGTATGATCCCGAACCAGATAGGTCTTATGTATGGGAAGAATGGAGCTTCTCCCAAGATTACAATGAAAGCCGGCGCCTTTCTTTGACGGCACCTCTAAGCGGATACTATGATAAAAGCGACAGGAGATTCAAGTTTGAGACAGATGCCACTTCCCCAACCTCTACCAGTTATTCGGCTCAGGAGTCACATAGCTTTGTAGATAACCATTACGATTGGAATTATGTAACACACAGTCGTTATTTTGACAAAGAGAGTTCTAAAAAGGATATAGGAAACAGCTCGGCTTATGGAAACGGAGAAGGCGGCTTTACCCTTTATCTCCGCTGAACCTTCTTATACAAAAACGGGCGAATCCATCGAGGGCTCGCCCGTTTGCTATAAAGTCTTTTCTTACTGGGAATCAAGGCGACAGGTTCTTTCATACAACCTCATCCGTCAGCACAACAACGCCAACGTCCTCGTGATGCCCGGTCGCTTCATTGACGAAGCCATGGCCGCCAAGATCATGGACGAGTTCTTCGCTAGCGGTCGCCACCAGGCTCGCATCGACAAGATTCCCGTGGCGTAAGCGCAAAGAGATTGCAACTGAAACGAGAACATCGGGCACCCCATACGGGTGTCCGATGCTGTTTCTTGAATTGTCTTGTTCTTACTGCACGTAGCCGGCGGCATGTGCGCCAAGTGTGGTCAGTAGTGCGGTGATGATGGTGATGACAATCTCACCAATCCGCTTCAGTGTCTTCTTAGTACTGTCCTTCATAGTTCTTGTTTTTGCGGCCAACGGCCGCGCTCATTCTTATTTTCTTATTTTCTTATTTTCTTATTTCCCCGAAGGGTAGCTTGGGAATAGAGGATTGACTGAATGTCAATCCTCCCCAAGCGGCCGAAGCATATCTCCTATGCGGAGGGCGGACAGGGGGCGATTAATCGCCGCCCTCCTCTTCAGGAGCCTCCGGCTCGCTCCAGGTGGCACTCTCCTCGCCTGCCAGCTGCGCGTTGAGAGAAGCCTTCTGAGCCTTGCGGCTGGTGACCTTCTCGAAGATGGCTTCCTTGCGGAGGTCGGAGAAGAAGCTGGTCATGCCGTAGTTGATGTTCACCTCCTTGATGTTGTCGGCGGTGAACATCTGGAGAGCCGTCTTCGGGTTGCCGTCGGCGTCGGTGCCGGGCAGTGCGCCCTCGCTGCTGAGACCGGGCACGAAAAAGCCGAGGTCACCGAGATCGACCTTGTAGCCCTGCTTCAGGAACTCACGGGTGTGGTCCACGATAGCGGTGATGACACCGATGACCACGTCGCGGGTGTAGGGCGAGCCGTGTTCGCGGATGTGCTGTGCCAGCTGGCCCAGCGATACGGTGCCGTTGAGCTGGATGTTGGCGTACGCCTTCTCGGCCTCGTCGGGATGAGCGGGATTCTTCATCATACATACAGAGTACTTGATGCTCTGGATGGATTCATTTGCGTTGTTCTTTGCCATGTTTTGTTGAGCCCCCTTCTAACTTCCCCCCGTAGGGGAAGGACTCTTTGGAGCCGTTGGAGTCGTGGTTAAATTTTGTGTTTGGGTTGTTGAGATCTCGAGTGCAAAGGTACAACATATTCCTGAGAAAAACCAGGCTTTTTCTTGGGGTGCGCGGAATAAGCATCACGTGTTGCACCCCAAAAAGCGAGGCACAGGAAAGTTTTTCTTCCGTTTTCTTGACGGAACCCATAGTTTTTTCCTAACTTTGCAGCGGAAAACAAGAATTAATGAGCAAACGATATGGAAGCAATCACCTTTACTCCAGCACAAGTCCATGTGTTTAACCTCGTTTCCCACATCAAGTCGGCACTGGGTCTGGAACAGCTGCGCCAGCAGCTTGCGGCCTTCTACGCTAAGCAGGTGGACGACGAGATGGATGCACTCTGGGAGAGTGGCTTGTTTATCGTAAACGGGCGCAAAGTGCTGGTGAAATAGCTGCCACTACCTCGTGAACAACAATCCCCGCCAAGGCTGTCGCGCTCTGGCGGGGATAATTTCATTGTTTCAAATTTCAATTCTCAATTTTTCACCGTTAGGTGAATCATCTCCCCTTCCTTGCGTTCGCTGAGTCGCTGCATCAGCGCCTCCAGCGTCTTGCGGCTGTTATAGACATGGCCTGTCAGGAGAGCCTTGCCCACGAGGATGCAGCCGCTGCTGTCCGAGGGGTTGTTGCCGGCATGGATGCGGATGCCCTCACGGCGCGGCACATTGAGCAGAATAGGCAGCCAGCGCTTGAACTTGGGTGACCAGGTGATGGCCACATCGTAGGTGCCGGGGCTGATGGCGCGGGGTAACATATGATTGGCAGGGGCTAGGCTGGGTTCCAGCGTGTCGCAGAAGTAGGCCTTGCCCAGTTCGTTGACGATGCTCAGGCGGCCTGCCGTGTAAGTCTTTGTCTTGTCTGTTCGTTCTAATAGTAGTTCCATAAAAATTCGTTTAACGTTTAACGTTTATCGTTTAAAGGGTTTAAGGGGTTTAAGGGGTTTAAGGGTTGAAAGACTCGAGTTAGTAGTCCTTCGGCCTTCAGCCGCTGGTATTCCTCGTAGCTGACGCAGTTCCTGGCTCGCTCGTCGCGCTCGCGATTGCGGCGCTCCCGCTCCTCTTCCTCGATGCGGCGGGCTGCGGCGCGGCGCTCCGCTTCGCGGGCCTTGTAGCGCTCCTGTTCCAGCTGCCGCTGCTCCTCGGGCGTGAGCTCGGCGACGGGAGGGTTGTCATAGTAGCCGTTGAGCACCTTTTCGAAGTGGTCGTCGCTCTCGGTGAGCCAGATGAAGGAGGCGATGAAGGGGTAGCCTTTCTTGCGCCCGTTGAGGAAGTCGCTGCGCGCCATGTTGACGACGGCATCCACGAGCGCCTGCTTGCTGTTCCACTGATTCACGAGGGCTTGCACGCGGCTTTTCTTACCCTTCGACAGATAGTTGATGGGACGTATCTGGCTGCCGTGCAGCTGCAGCGTGGCGTTGAAGAAGCGGATGAAGGCTTCCCAGTTGATCTTCAGGTCCTCGTTCGGCGCAGCCGTTTTCTTGGGCACAAAATCCAGACCGGTATGGCCTTCTTCCTTAGCCTCTTCTTTATTACTTTCTTTTTTGGTTCTTTTTTCTTTCATTTTTCTTCTCCTTTCGTTCTTAAATGCGCATATTTTTATCTTTTCATTTTTAATTCTCAAAATATCCTATCAGTCGTTCGCAGTAGCAGCTGCGCCAGCCGCCTTGCCCCAGGTCCCAGTAGCAGAGGAAGCGCGGGTTGTCGTAGGCGCTGCCCGACGTCTTGTAGGTGTAGTGGTTGCTGATGTAGTCGGCCTGCAGCGTCCCTGTGCGCCGCACGATCTCGCCGTTCTCCTTGCGGAACACGAAGGTCACCTCGCGCTCCTGCATCTCCTGACGCAGGAACTGCACGGCACGCTCGTCGGCCGTCACGAACAGTTGCAACCTGGCATCGCTGTCCTCGTGCTGCGTGATCACCTGCAGGTTCGAGGGACGGTCATCCAGCGTGTTGCCGTTCTTGTGATCGATGACCCAGTGGCGGCGGTCTGCGACGGCGAAACCAGTCTGACATAGCATTGTCAGGTATGAACGGTAGAGGTGTATCAGTTCACCTTTGTGTGTGAACTTGAAATCTGCCCTCTGATGCAAACTGTATCTGCCTTTATATGCTTTAGACGTTGCCTTCAGCTCTATCCGAATGCGCCGTCCGCCGAACTTCTTCGAGCGGAACGTGTGCCAGATGCGCAGGTTGCGGTCATTCTTCAGGTCCTCGGGCGCGTACTGTAGTGCGCCCTCCCACGACGGCACCCATTCCAGTCGGGTGCCGTCCTTCAGTACCATGAGCGACCGCTCATCCGGCACCGCCTCAAATACCAATTTTCTCTTCTTTGTCATAACATTTGGAATTAATGATTGTAAGATTATTTCGCAGTTCATTCCTCCAGCAGCTTACTGAGTTCGCGTGCCAGTCGCGCGATCTCCAGAACGATGAAGTCCCGTTTGGCGGCCAGCATTGCGCAGGCCGTCGTGTGGTCGCGCAGATACACCTCCAACCAATCCTGCGGCTCATGCTTGTCCGCTTCCGTAATCGCGCAGATGACCCCTTCGAGTTCATCCAGGTCCTCGCGCAGCCCGAAGATCTTATCCACCAGCTGCTTCATTTTCTCATTGTCAAATTCCATACCTTGCATTTTTTTTAATTTCTCAATTTCTCAATTTCCTACACCCTCTAGGCTATCGGCGTTTTCAATGCATTGAATTCGCGTTTTCACCGCATTGAATTCGCCAACTCACTGCATTGAATTTCTGTTTTTAATGCATTGAAGAATTTTTATTTCCCATAGGTGGCCACCTATTTGAGCACAAAGGTACGGACAATCCCATGTTCGCTGCAAACAAAAAAAGTGGACTAAAGTGGACTGAATATTTTAGTCCACTTTAGTCCACCAAAAACAGGCAGATTTTGTCAGTCTGGAGCCCTGCTCAGATGGCCAAAACGAGTTTAGCCCATGCCATTTCCTCCTCTGTCATCTTCACGAAGCGGTAATCATAGTAATTCGATTTAGCACCAATGTCCTTGTTCAACTTCTTAATCTCGACATAAGAAGGCATTTCCATCAGCCATCCCGCGTTGTACGCCATATTCAGCAGCATCATCAACTCCTTTCCCTTGTGACTCTGCAGCACTTCCATCAGCCTTTCCCGCTGCTCCGTAGAGCATTTCTCTGCGAACAAACTCTCCAGTTCCTTGGCCTTGGGCCTTCCCTTGCCTTTCGGCTGTTCCCTATCCTGCCGCTCTTGCTTCGCCGCCTCGCTGATGCAGGCCTGTATCTCGCCGAAGGGAGCGCGCAGCGTGTCCTTCAGCACCTTCAGCACGCGGGCGCGGATGCGAAGCTCCATCCCTTCGCGCACGTGTATCGGACGGAACGCACGGTTGCGCGGCACCAGCCACACCTCGCCGCGCTCGTCGCGCACGAAAAGCTTGATCATCATCTCGCCATCCAGCGTCACCAACACCGCCTCGTTGTCGCAGGCCGTGTCGCACAGCTCCACCAGCACCTCGTCGCCGTCGCAGATGCCCATATCCTCCATTGAGTTGCCTTTGGCCTGAATCACATAAGCCTTGATGCTGCGGACGATGTTGTGCGGCAGCGACAAATGGCGCTCCACGAGCACATCGCCCACATCCGACGGCAATCCACACGGCACCCGGTTGCCATACACCGGCACTTCCACATCACACACGCGCGGCTGCCAGCCTTGTTCCTCCAGCAGCCGCATCATTTCCTCTAATTCATCATCGGTCATTCTTCTGTTATGAGTTTTTGAGTTAATGAGTTTATAAGTTTGTGAGTTTGTATAAAACATCAGCTTCCAGCATCACATCGTGAGGTGGAAACTTCTTGATTAAGCACAGAAAAGGGAATGGGACTACGCTTTCTGATAAAGCGACAAAGGCTTTTGCAACGACGAGCGGAAGCTGAGCATTGTCAGCTTCTTCGTATTGTAACGGAAAACGACCGTATAGCCCATCACATAGATGAAGCGCACATCAGCGCGTGTCGAAGGGCTGCTTGCTGTAGGCATCTGGGCTACGCGCAACAGAGCATCCATCAGTTCCTTCAGCAGCTTACGGCTATAGGTGTCTGAGCCGTTGCGCTTGTCATAAAATGTCAGAATCCGATGGAGCTGTGCGGTGCTGCGGCGACTGAATTCAAGTTCTAGAGCCATTGTGCGAACATCGTTTTGAATTCGCCAAGGCTCACAGTCTCGCCACGCTCAACCGCAGCTATCTCCTCCTCGATATCAGGCGTCACTTGTAACACCCCATCCACGATGCGAGCATAAGCCACATCATCTGGCATCACCGCTGCTTCGCAGGCATATGCTGCTACGGGTTCCTGAGCCGTTGGGATTGCAGGCTCCTCTTCAGTCGTATAAGGATAGGGCTTATGTTCTTTCATCGTTGCTTGATTTTGCTGCAAAGATATGCCGAATCCGCGACACCGCAAAATTTTCGCCCCTTTTTCTGTGCCGCTAAGTCATAGATCGCTTTCTAATCTTCTAATTTTATAATTCTCTAATCTTTCTCTGTTTTAGGGTTGAACGATTATCTTATCTTTACGCCGCCCAGCCAAATCCCTGAGAAGCCATATCGATGAAGTGATTCAGGAGCAGGTTGATTTTGTCGTTGAAGGCAACACGGTCGTAACTCTCTGGAAGATCTTCATTCAATGAATGCTGAATGAGTGAGAACACCTGCTGTTTGGGCTGCTCATCCTTGTACCAATCCACGACCATCACATTCTTTTTCTCTGCTTTCAGTTTCTGGTAAAGGTTCTTGGATGCCAGAATCACTTTCTGTTCTTCTGCCTTCGTCAACTTTCGGCCTTGAATCAGGAGATCGTAGATTTCCAACTCTTCTTCCTCCAGCCCCATATCGGTTGAGCGCGACTGCTCCTTCTTCACCTGTTTCTTATCCGTTGCGTTCTTAGCCATACTATCTTTTAAAAAGTATCTCTATCGACAATTTAAATATGAGCCTGCATCCTGCTGCAAATTATGTATAATTAAATTCACTCAGAGGTTTAATCTCTCAGGATAGTCATAAACATAGTTTACATCGAATACAAATACATATTCATTTACGACTTCTTTGATTTGGATTGGCAACATAAGCCTTAATTTACCGGGTGATAATCCCGAAATGGAAGGGTACATAGAATCTGTAACCCACTCTTTCAATGTGCTACTATATCGAACATTGCAGGTCGGTGCAGCTAAATCTTCTATTTTTGCACCCTTAATAATTGTGGTAGCTGGCTGGTCTCCTTCTCGCTGTGAATATCTCGTACCTACATGCATTATCTTTGAGGTTGTTCCATCGAACCCAACGAATACTGCCTCATTCCAGATGACTTTAATTGAGTTGTCAGATACATTTTTAAGGATAAAATCAAACTGTTCACTTCCGCCAAAGATAAGAATATCAATTACATTGTCCACATAGCTATATTTTGAAATTTTCTTATCCTCTACAACAGTCGTTTTTCCGTATCTGATAGCTGGATTTGATGGTTTCTCAACTTGGGTCAAGACTGAAACATAATGTCCTTTCAAATCATGTCTAAAAGCGTCTCTTTCAGGTTTCCCAATATTACAGGAATATATTTCATTTGGAATATCCATGTTTTGCACATTATACTCTGCGTTTTTTGCATTATCTGACCTAGTCCTGTTTGACGTCTTAAATCCAACAACCTTGTATTTATGTTTTACCATTGGATGAGAAAGAATCTTACCGAGATTAGAACAAAAACTTATTGCCTCTTCCTCTGTACATACCAATGTTGTCCCATCTAAATCGCTTTGGATTTCTATTCGTGACTGCGGATAATTAAAGTCAACATCTACCATTTTCAAATCAACAATTTTTGCAACAGGTTGGCCAGCTGAATTATTAATCTCCTTTCCTATCAGATTCTGTCTGTCGGCTTCAAATTTATCAACGAGAAAGAAACTCTTGCACGATGCCATGCTTGATTTAAATAAAGTATCATGAGGTTTGCCGTCTGCATTAACTTTAGCCTTAATCTTTTCACCGGACTCGCTGACAAGATCAATGACAATTTGTGAGCCAACTTTAATTTTTTTGATGGTATAAATGGCTCCGATAGTGCCATCCAGCCTATGTGAAAATATATAGAAATCTTCACTATCTAATCCATAGGGACGAGACATAACTTTTACACGCTGACCTACATATTGCTGTAATTCAGTTTCCGAATCAGTGTGTTGCATAGAATATTTCCCATAGTCTTGTGCAAATGACATAGCTGTAAAAGTAATAGCTAATGCCAATAAAATACCTTTTTTCATAATCTTATGTTTTAGTTAGTTATTGCTTTTATTCTTCAAACAACTTATAGTCCTCTGGGTAGAGCAAATCCCATTCCTCCAGCGCTTCGATGGGTGTGAGGCGCTGACGGCGTGCCAACTTGTATTCGTCGGTCAAGCCGAAGCGGTCTGCAAGACGCAAGGCGATGCGGTCTTGATGATAGAACCGATTCCTTCTATGAATGGGACACTTCATAATGTTAAGTCAGTTTATA
The DNA here is from genome assembly GCA_905233765.1 of uncultured Bacteroidaceae bacterium. Classification (GTDB taxonomy): domain Bacteria; phylum Bacteroidota; class Bacteroidia; order Bacteroidales; family Bacteroidaceae; genus Physcousia. Next base: position 25,372 of record CAJOCU010000018.1, read on the forward strand.
ATTGTCTTTAATATTTCAGCATCGCGTTTCCGCCTCATCGTTTAAGAAAAAGCGGTGCCGCTGAACTTCACAGCCTTGCGGCACCTAAACCAAATATAAAATGCAAAAAATATATGACGCCCGGGTCTCACGACCACTCAATCGGCACATATGAAACATTTACTATTTGCTATCAATAGTTATAATGTCTTTCGCCTGCCCACTCCGTATTGATGTCGATGGTGGAAGTGGACTGGGTGGAGTCAGCTGGGGACAGTGTGGTGCGCGTGACGGGAACGTCGGGAACGGGCACCTCTTGCGTACACGCACAGCACAGCCCCGCCGTCAATACAATTGACAGCGAAAGTAGTGCTATGCGCCAGCCTCTCCCCTCCATCGCAGGAGGGGTTGGGGATGGGTCTAATAAATTGTTATTGAATTTATTGCGACGGCCAATGCGCCACCGCCAGTCACGAATAGAGGAGGTCGTTAAATTACCCCCCCCATTTGCTAAAATGCTCATATTCATACAATTACGCAAACAGAGGTGTATAGGGTCATGACAGCTGCCCCTGCATCTGTCGCTGCAAAAATAGCGAAAAGATTTAAAAGAGAAGAAGAGAAAAGAGAAAAATTAACAAATTAATACTAACCCGAGTCGAAGTGATGCCTTTTCCGCTTCTTCAGCGCCGCAAATCCAGCGTGCCGCCGCGCCACTCCACGAAGGGTTCTTCGGCTGTGAGAGGGTGGAAGTCGAGGAAACGGCCGACGGCATCGAAGCGCACGACGACCATCTCATGGACGGTGCCGTCGGGGAGAATCAGGCGATGGTAGGCACGGGAAGTCATTAGCGGGGGCGCTGGGAGGGATTAGGGGCGCTGAAGGCGATTAGCGGGAGCGCTGCTGCGGACGGCGCGCTTTCTGCTGCTTCTTACGCTGGCGCAGCTGCTGCGGGTCGTAGGGCTTCTCCTTGACAATCTTTATCTTGCGGTCAACATCCTCGCCCTGCTGATTGCGGAACTCCATGGGCGAGCGGCGATACTGAAGGGTGTCAGAGGTGATGGCGCCAGACGAGCGGCCAGAGGTGGAAACACCAGTGAGGGTGTCCGTCTGGAGGGTGTCCACGGCGAGGGTGTCTGTCTTCGTCAGTCGGTCGCGCCACTCCTGGGGGCGATGGAAGCGGATCAGCGACAAACGGTTCACGACGTAGATGCAGGGGCGGTGGCCGTCGTCATCCACGGGCAGGTAGAAATGGCCGCTGACGGAAGCGGGCACCCACCCCTCGGGGTTGTCGATGCGCATCTCTGAGACGGTGCGGCTGGTGCATTGCAGGGTGCTGGAGCGGATGGAATCGTTGGCGTATTGAACGATGAAGGTGACGAACAGGTTCTGGTAGCCTTCGCGCATGAAACAATTGGGGTTGAAGCGCCAGAGGAGGTCATCGCCGACCAGCCATGTGGAATCACAGCTGATGCTCCACGACTGCAGGTTCTCGCCCACGCGGTTGCGCAGCGAAAAGACCTTGCGACCAGACCACACGTTGGCCGTGTCGCCGTCTGCCGAGAGGCCTGCATACTGGTCGGTACTGCCCAGGGTGAGATCCAACGCTTCCACCTCGCGGTCAAGCCGCTGGCTGACGTGGTTGTAGATGGTGCTCAGGCGCGTCATATCGCTGCAATAATACACCATCGACGAGTCGAACTCAGCCTGCGTAATGCCGTGTTTGCGCAACACCGACTCCTGCAGTTCATAGCGACGGGCGTCCAATGACTGGTGCGCGTCGAAGCGTGTCACCTCGGCCAGGGCCTGCGCCATGTGGTAGTCATAGAGCACCCGCTCCATCTTCGACTCCGACAGGATGCCGGGAGGCAGTTCGGGCTGGCAGGAGGTGAGGAGGAGTAATAATGAAAAATGAAGAATGAAGAATGAAAAATGAGGGCTCACCCCCCTGCCCCTCCCTGCGAGGGAGGGGAGTAAGATATACTTGAGAGGTCGTCTATTTTTCAACTGTCAACTTTCAACTCTGCCGACAGCGTCTGGCGATAGAACAGGAGGAGGGCGATGACGCCACAGGAGATGCAGGCGTCGGCGACATTAAATATATAGGAGAAGAAGAGATAGCGCTGACCACCGATGAAGGGCAGCCACGACGGCCACGTCCACTCCACGATGGGGAACGAGAACATATCTACCACCCGACCGTAGAACCACGTGCTGTAGCCGCTGCCGAAGGGCACAAACTGCGCCACCTGCGGCCACGCGGGATCGTTGAAGATAAGCCCGTAGAAGAGGCAGTCGATGATGTTGCCGGCCGCGCCTGTCATGATGAACGCCATGCAGACGAGGTAGCCCCACCCCACCCCTTTGCGGATGAGCCGCGTGATGTAGTAGGCCAGGAATGCCGTGGCCACGATGCGGAAACCCGTGAGGAAGAGTTTGTCGAAGAACTCCATACCAAAGGCCATGCCGTTGTTCTCGATGAAGGTGATGTAGAACCAGTCGGTGATGCGACGGCTCTCATGCAGTGCCATGTGCGTCTTCACCCAGATCTTCACGGCCTGGTCGATGACCATGAAACCCAAGAAGATGGCAGCCACCGCGGCGGCCTGCCATCGTTTTACGTGTGATGTCAACGTTGTCAAGTTCAGGTACAGATCAGTGGGGGCGTTTCTTGTCGTTCTTCACCTCGATGCTGAGTGTGGCATGGGGCACGGCACGCAGGCGCTCCTTGGGGATGAGCTTGCCCGTCTCGCGGCAGATGCCGTAGGTTTTGTTGTCGATGCGCACGAGGGCAGCCTTCAATCCCTGGATGAATTTCTGCTGGCGCATGGCCATCGCCATCAGCTGCTCCTTGGTCTGCGTCTCGCTGCCCTCCTCCAGCGCGTGGTACGTGGGTGCGGTGTCGTCGGTCTCGTTGCTGTCGCGGTTCATGATGCGGTCCATGGTCTTCTCATAGTCGCTTTGTGCCACAGCCAGTTTCTCGTTAATCAAGACGCGGAACTCCTCGAGCTCTTCGTCTGTGTAGCGTGTTTTTTCAGCCATAGTAGTGCTATGTTGTAGTTTATGTTTAGATTTTCTCGATATGTGCGTTGAGTTGGAAGTCCTCGAAGTCGAGCACGGCAGCGTCGGCGACAGCGTCGGCGAGGGTGATACCGTCTGCCAGCACCTGTGCGGTGATATAGCTGCCGAAGGCCTCCACGGCACGGTCCGTCTGCGCGTTGTGTTCGAGGGTGATGTGGATGCGGTCGGTGATCTCGAAGCCGCTCTCCTTGCGCAGGTTCTGGATGCGCTTCACCAGCTCGCGGGCATAGCCTTCGTTGCGGAGCTCGTCGGTGACGGTGATGTCGAGGGCCACAGTCAGGACGCCGTCGTTGGCCACGGTCCAGCCGGGGATGTCCTCGCTGAAGATCTCCACGTCCTCAAGCTCCACGGTGATAGCATCGCCGCTGGGCAGTGTCAGCGGCAGCTGACCCGTCTCGAGCACGGCAATCTGCTCCTGCGTGAGGGCTGTGACGGCAGCGTTGACGTCCTTCATCAGTTTGCCGAACTTCTTACCCATCGTGCGGAAGTTACACTTCACCTTCTTCGTCAGCAGGCCTGCGCCCTCCACGAACTCCAGCTCCTTGACGTTGACTTCGTCGAGGATAAGCTGCTTCACGGCTTCGATGCGCTGTTGCTGCTCGCGGTCGATGGCAGGGATGGCGATGCGTGCCAGCGGCTGACGCACGATGATCTGCTCCTTCTTGCGCAGCGACAGCACCATCGAGGTGATTTCCTGGGCAAGAGCCATGCGCGACTCCTGCTCCTTGTCGATGAGGGCGTCGTTGGCTTCGGGGAAGGGGGCGAGGTGGACTGAACCCGCGGGAGAACCCTCGGGAACCGTAACTGAGTACAGGTCGCGATAGAGTTGGTCGGCGTAGAAGGGAGCGATGGGGGCCATCAGGCGGGCGACGGTCTCCAGGCAGGTGTAGAGCGTCTGGTAAGCGCTGAGCTTGTCGATGCTCATCTCGCCGCCCCAGAAACGTTTGCGCGAGAGGCGCACGAACCAGTTGCTGACATTGTCGATGACGAAGGACTGGATGAGGCGGCCGGCGCGCGTGGGCTCGTAGCTCTCGTAGCTCTGCTCCACCTCGCGGACGAGGGAGTTCAGCGACGAGAGAATCCAGCGGTCCATTTCCGAGCGCTGACTCATGGGAACCTCGGGCTCCTCGAAGTGCCAGCCATCCACGTTGGCGTACATCGCCAGGAAGCTGTACGTCTGGTAGAGCTTGCCGAAGAACGAGCGCGCCACCTCTTGAACCCCTGCTTCATCGTATTTAAGGTTATCCCATGGTTGTGAGTTGGTTATCATATACCAACGCACAGCATCGGAACCGAACTTCTCGATGTTGTCGAAGGGGTTGATGGCGTTGCCGAGGCGCTTCGACATCTTCAGTCCGTTCTTGTCCAGCACGAGGCCGTTAGAGATGACAGCCTTGTACGAGACGCTGTCGAAGACCATGGTGGCGATGGCGTGCAGCGTGAAGAACCAACCGCGCGTCTGGTCAACGCCCTCGGCGATGAAGTCGGCGGGATAGACGATGCGCTTGTCCAGCGCCTCCTTGTTCTCGAAGGGGTAGTGAATCTGAGCGTAGGGCATGGCGCCGCTGTCGAACCACACGTCGATGAGGTCCAGCTCGCGCTGCAGTGGCTTGCCGCTCTCGCCCACGAGGACGATGTCATCCACGTAGGGGCGGTGGAGGTCGATGCGGTCGTAGTTCTCCTGCGACATATCGCCGGGCACGAAGCCTTTGTCCTTGAGCGGGTTGTAGGCCATCACGCCCGCGCGCACGCTCTTTTCTATTTCGTTGTAGAGCTCCTCGACGCTGCCGATGCAGATTTCCTCGCGCGTCTCGCGGTTGCGCCAGATAGGCAGCGGCGTGCCCCAGTAGCGGCTGCGGCTGAGGTTCCAGTCGTTGAGGTTCTCCAGCCATTTGCCGAAGCGTCCCGTGCCCGTCGATTCAGGCTTCCACAGAATGGTCTTGTTCAGTTCCATCATGCGCTCCTTGGCGGCTGTCGAGCGGATGAACCAGCTGTCGAGCGGATAGTAGAGCACGGGCTTGTCGGTGCGCCAGCAGTGCGGGTAGTTGTGTACGTGCTTCTCAATCTTGAAAGCCGTACCCTCCTGCTTCATCTCCATGCACAGGACGATGTTCAGGTCCTCGGTCTTGGCCAGCGCTTTCTCGTCCAAGTCCGCATACTGCGGGTCGTAGGCGTTCTTCACGAAGTCGCCGGCGTGGTGCCAGTAGCTGTCGTTGACGCAGGTCTCTACGAAAGCCTCGTCCATGTCGTCCTTCACGAAGTACTTACCCGTAAAATCCACCATGGGGCGCGTGTCGCCAGCCTTGTCGATGACGAACAGCGAGGGGATGCCGGCATCCTTGGCCACCTTGGCATCGTCGGCACCGAAGGTAGGTGCGATGTGTACGATACCCGTACCGTCCTCCGTGGTCACATAGTCACCGGGGATGACGCGGAATGCCTCGGCGCTCTTATCCACGGCCTTGCCGTCCTCCAGTGCGCAGGGCTTCACCCAAGGGAAGAGCTGCTCGTAGTGCAGACCCACGAGGTCCGTGCCCATAAACTCGCCCACCACTTCGGGAGCGAGGGCGCCCTCCTCCTTCGGCTGGGGGAAATAGACATCCTTGCGGCTCTCGGCCACAATGTAGATTGCCTCCTCCTTCGTATAAGGATTCTGCCCCTTCACCGCCACATACTTGATCTTCGGACCTACGCACAGCGCCGTGTTCGAAGGCAGCGTCCAGGGCGTCGTCGTCCAAGCGAGGATATATAACGGTTCCGTATAGTTGGCGGCGATGCCGCCAACTATACGGAACTGCGCCGTCACCGTCGTGTCCTTCACATCGCGATAGCAGCCGGGCTGGTTCAGCTCGTGGCTGGAGAGGCCCGTACCGGCGGCGGGGCTATAAGGCTGGATGGTGTAACCCTTGTAGAGCAGGTCCTTCTCGTAGAGCTGCTTCAGCAGCCACCACAGCGACTCGATATACTTGTTGTCGTAGGTGATATACGGGTGTTCCATATCCACCCAGTAACCCATTCGGCGGCTGAGGTCCTCCCATTCGCTGGTGAACATCATCACGTTCTCGCGGCACTTGCGGTTGTAGTCGTCGATGGAGATCGTCTTACCGATGTCCTCCTTCGTGATGCCGAGTTCCTTCTCCACGCCCAGCTCCACGGGCAGTCCGTGCGTGTCCCAACCCGCCTTGCGGTGGACCTGGAAGCCCTTCATCGTCTTGAAGCGGCAGAAGGTGTCCTTGATCGAGCGTGCCAGCACATGGTGGATGCCCGGATGACCGTTCGCCGAGGGAGGGCCCTCGAAGAAGACGAACGAGGGGCAGCCCTCACGCTCGTCGATGCTGCGGTGGAACAGGTCCTCACGGTCCCATTGCTCCAATATCTGATGGTTCACCTCCGTGAGGTTGAACTTCGTGTATTCAGGAAATTTCTTTGCCATATTTCTTGTCTTCGATCGCGTCGGATCTTGCGCGCGTGTGAATATAATATTGTAAAAGCGGCGCAAAAATACTAAAATCCCCCCGAACAGCAAAATTATTTATGACTTTTCAACGCTTGCGCCCTCTTCTTTCTTCATTCAATGCAGATGTGAATGAATTTGTCCCAAAATGTTTGGATGTTTGCGGAAATAAAACTACTTTTGCCGTGCAAACCCCTAAAACTAAATCATAATGACAGCAAAACAAGTAATCGAATCTGGCAAAGCCATCCTCGGCATTGAGTTTGGCTCCACGCGCATCAAGGCCGTGCTCATCGACCCCGAAAACAAGCCCATCGCACAGGGCAGCCACACCTGGGAGAACCAGCTGGTGGACGGACTATGGACATACTCCACAGAGGCTATCTGGTATGGCCTGCAGGACTGCTATGCCGACCTGCGCAAGAGCGTGCTGGAGCAGTACGACTGCGAGATTGAGACACTCGCCGGCATCGGCTTCAGCGCTATGATGCACGGCTACATGCCGTTCAACGCCAAGGGCGAGATCATGGTGCCCTTCCGCACATGGCGAAACACCAACACGGGCAAGGCTGCCGCTGAACTCAGCGAGCTGTTCAACTACAATATCCCCCTGCGCTGGAGCATCAGCCATATCTACGAGGCCATCCTCGACAACGAGGAACACGTGAAGGACATCACCTTCCTCACCACCCTCGCGGGCTACGTGCACTGGCAGGTGACCGGTCAGAAGGTGCTGGGCGTGGGCGACGCATCAGGCATGATTCCCGTGGATCCCTTCACGAAGACCTACGATGCTACGATGGTGGCCAAGTTCGATAAGCTCATCGAACCACGTGGTTTCTCATGGAAACTGCTGGATATCCTGCCCAAGGTGCTCGTGGCTGGCGAGAACGCAGGCTTCCTGACACCCGAAGGCGCACTGAAACTCGATGTCAGCGGACACCTCAAGCCCGGCATCCCCGTATGTCCGCCTGAGGGCGACGCTGGAACAGGTATGGTGGCTACGAATGCAGTGCGTCAGCGCACAGGTAACGTCAGCGCCGGTACCAGCTCCTTCTCCATGATTGTGCTGGAGAAACCACTCACCAAGCCCTACGAGGTACTCGACATGGTGACCACGCCCGACGGAAGCCTCGTGGCCATGGTACACTGCAACAACTGCACCAGCGAGATCAATGCGTGGGTGAAGATGTTCAAGGAATACCAGGAGCTGCTCGGCGTGAAGCAGAACACCAACGAGCTCTACACGACCCTCTTCAACGCTGCCCTCAACGGCGATGCCGACTGCGGCGGACTGATGGCCTACAACTACATCTCCGGCGAGCCTGTCACTGGACTCATGGACGGTCGTCCCCTGTTCGTGCGCTCCGCCAACGACAAGTTCACACTCGCCAATTTCATGCGTGCACAGCTTTACGGCGCCATCGGCGTGCTGAAGATTGGCAACGACATCCTGTTCAACGAAGAGAAGGTCCAGGTGGATCGCATCATGGGGCACGGTGGATACTTCACCACACCCAAGGTAGGCCAGCGCATGCTGGCTGCTGCCCTCAACTCGCCCATCAGCGTGATGGAGACCGCCGGCGAAGGTGGCGCGTGGGGCATCGCACTGTTGGCAGGCTATATGGTCAACAATGCCAAAGGCCTCGAACTGCCCGACTATCTCGACCAGGTTGTCTTCGCCGGCAACACCGGCGTGGAAGTGGCACCCACGGCTGAGGACGTGGCTGGCTTCAACCGCTACATTGAGACCTACAAAAACAGCCTCCCCATTGAGAAGGCTGCGGTAGAGTTCAAGAAGTAATCAGACACAAAACCCTTATGGGATGAAGTTGGCGAGGGGCCTGAGCCTCTCGCCTTCGTCGTCCATAAGGAAGTAGTGAGGCCTGCGGATGACGTGGCCATCGCGCACTTCGTGGCTGTGCAGGACGAGCAGGAGACGACCACGCCAGTCGTGGAACAGCATCCCGTGGCCGTAGTTGGGAGGCGTGATGGGCTTGGGCTCCTGCACCCAGGGACCATCGAGCGTGCCACTACGGCTGTAGGCCACACCCATCGTGTAGTCGCCATTTGCCCAGCTGGTCCAGAGACAACCGAGGCGACCGCTCTGGGTGCGGAAAAGCCAGGGGCCATCCGTGACACGATTGGGCCACGATCCATCGCGACGCTGGCGCCGCGTGGGTGCGCTGGGCTGCACGTCGCCGGCCTCGTTGCTCCAAGGGGAATCGCTGGCTCGGAACATCACACGGTCCCAGCCGATGGTGCCGCTGAGGTCGTCGGTGAGGCGAATCTTCTCGACGGTGCCATCGCCGTTCTGCAACCATTCATGGCAATAAACCATATAAGGATGCCCGTCGGTGTCGATCCACAGGGTGGCATCGAGCGTGGGCTTGAAAGCAGGGAGATAGACAGGGTCCGACATCGGACGATAAGGTCCATCCGGACGGTCGCTCACCAACACATGGCAGGCGCGACGCGGAATGGGACGACCGGCGATGGTGTCTATAAAGACCTCGTTGTTGGTGAAGGTGGCAAAGTAGTAGTATTTACCCTGATAGTGGTGAAGCTCCGCAGCCCAAACCTCTGGGTGGTGGCCCATCCACGAAGCGGTATCAATCTCTATGACATTGCGAGGACCGTCCCACGTCTGAAGGTTCTTGGAGATCCACATCAGCCCACCCGTGCCCGTCATGTAATAGGTGTGTGTGGCTGAGTCGGCGAGGATGAAGGGATCACTCAACAGGATACTGTCCGTGGGCACTCCCTCGCGATACGGCGGCACATGGCGCTGAGCCATTGCGGGAGAAGAACAATGAAAAATGAAAAATGAAATAAGAAAAATGAAAAATAATAGATTAATATGACAGCGGGAAATCAGGCTGAGCAGCTTCTTGCCAGCCACGAGGAGCGTGACGGCGCCCAGGACGAGGACAATGCCGACGCAGATGCGGGGCGTCAGCGTCTCACCAAAGACAAAAACGCCGATGATGAGGGCTGTGATGGGCTCCAGGGCGCCAAGGATGGCGGCGGAGGTGGAGCCGATGTAGTGGATGGAAAGGTTCATTGTCACCAGCGAGATGATGGTTGGGAACAGCGCCAGACAAACGAGGTTGACCCACAGCCAGGGGTTGTGGGGTGTCTGCAGGGCGAAGGTGAACGAAGCGTTGTCGATGTCAATGGAGGTCAAACGAATGACGTAAAGGAAGGAACCGAAGAACAAGGCCCAGAACGTCAGTGTCGTGGAGTCCATCTTCTTCAACACGGAACGGTTAACGCCCACGATGTAGATGGCATAGCTCAACGATGACAGCAACACCAGCACTACGCCAATGGTGGACAGCGGCGCGTCAGGTTTGCCACGATAGAGCAAGGCGATGCCCACGAAGGCCATGAGGATGCAGATCCACGTCATCAGGTTGGCTCGCTCATGAAACACGACCCACATGATCAACGCCACCAGCAAAGGATAGGCAAAGAGTATGGTGGAGGCGATGCCGGCGTCCATATACTGATAGCTCAAGAAGAGCAACAGCGACGAGGCACTGAAGACTAGGCCCATCAGCGCCAAGGACAACAGCTGACGGCGACGCAGACGAAACGATTTCCCCTGCACCAGCATCATCGCTCCCATCATCAGAATGGCGAAGACATAACGATAGAAGAGCATAGAGTCTGCCGTCATGCCATCGGCGTATAATGGCAAGGCGAAGAGCGGATTCAATCCATAGCTGGCAGCGGCGATGCTGCCGAGGGTGACACCTTTGACCTTGACGTTCATTCTTACTCTGTATAGTATTCAACCAATCGGTGGATGGCGCGCTGGCACACGGGGCAGAACTCCTTCACCTCGTTGACCTTCATGCGACATTCCTGTGTGGGACGATAGACGCCCTTGCTCTGGTAGCCGCCACCTTCATAAACGCCCACCTTCGTGGTGAGATCGCGCCCGTCGGGCTGCGTGGGGATGGCTGTGCCGGCAGGGAGCATATCACGCCATTTGCTGTCGAAATCCACGAGCGTCGTGAGATTGGGCTCCCAAGGCTCTGTATCGGAGGGATACCAGGTCTCGTACATATCATCGTAGAAATACTCATCGCCCAAACCGCCAAAGCTGTGACCGAACTCGTGGACAATGACTTCGAGCTTCGAGCGAGGACTCTTGGCAGAGGCGATGGTGTAGCTGTTATAGATGCCGCCACCACCATACTCTGTAGTGTTGGCCAGAATGATGAAATGCTCGAAGGGGATGCCTGTACAGAGGTCATAAAGGCGGAAGACGCTAGGGATGGTCATGTAGCGATCGGTGTAGAAGGTGTCGTAGTGAGCACCTAAAGCGGTGTCGAACCACAAGTTCTTACGAGGAATGGAAATGCCGTTTTGCACGGAACGAGGCATCACGGCCACGAAGTTGAAATGGTTCATCAGGGATTTGTAGGGCTCATGAGCCATCAAGGCAAGCACGGTGCTGTCGCACATCGCCAGGAAGTCGGGCATCTGCTCCTCGGTGAAGCCTTCGGCTACGATGGCCACATCGATGCACTCGCTCGAGTCGCCGTTCTTCCACAGATAGCGCCACGGCGTCTGCACATCCATCGAACGGTCGCGAATCAGAATGTCACGAGGATCAATGCGATGGCACAACTGCGAGGTGACGCGGTTGTGAATGTCGGTGAGCGAGACGACGACCTCCACAGGGCGCTTGGGCTGAGGGATGAGGTAGCTGTTGTCGAAACTACGCTCCAGACGCGTGGCCTCCTCGGTGGCTTGCCATTCCTGGAACAGCGTGGAGAAGGAATACTGATAGATGGTGTCCTTGCTGGCATCGTCTAACACGACGAGCTGTCCGTTGCCGCGAAGCAACTGCTCTGAGAGGTGGTGGCGACGGCCATACCACCCCTTTGTCTTGGACAGGGCGTGAAGGGCGATATGCTGGGGCTTACTTGTGCCTGAGAAAATGTAGTCGATGCGAAGCGTGGAATCGGTGAACACCTCATCGAAATACACCTCACGCGCAGAGAGAGAAACACACAGCAACAAAGCTGCGAACAAGGAATGGGAGCGAAGTGACCTCATGACTTATTGGACTTTTAATTGACCACTGGCGCGTGCCACATCATAGAGCACTGAGCCGATATAGCAGCTGAAATCAGCTTCCATCTCCACAGTGTATGACCCTGCAGCACAGTTCTCGGGCAGCTGGAATGTGAGCGTCGGGTTTTGCTTGTCGTAGCCGTCGTAGTTGGTGTGGACGGAAAGCAGGGTGTCTTTCAAACGGTTCGTGGTAGCATCGCGAACAATGTTCTTGATGGTCCACTCGTAGGTGGTCCCTGCAATGCCGTTGCCCTTCTCTGTCTGCTCAATAGTGAGTACTACATTCTGGCCGGGATGGGCCGGATTGGGCTCTTGTCTCATGACGCCATAGGAGGGACGTACATATTCATCACGCTCTTCAGCACAGGAGAAGATCAAGGCTGCAGCGGCGATAAAGAATAAGGTATTGGGAATCAAATGTTTTGCTTTCATATATTTTTTTCGATGAACGTTTAAGGAAACTATCATTATTCATTATTCGTTTTCATTCTTCAAACGCCTTGAGTGCTTGGTAGAGTCGTTGTACTGGCAGGCCCACGACATTGAAGAAAGAACCTTCGAGGCGTTCCACACCCACGTAGCCAATCCATTCCTGCACACCATAAGCCCCTGCTTTATCAAGCGGATGGTAGTGCTGAACGTAGTAGTGGATCTCGTCGTCAGTGAGCTGGGAGAAGGTGACGTCGGAACGACAGGAGAAAGCGGTTTGCTTAGTGGTAGTGGTCAGGCAGACACCCGTGAACACCTGATGGGTCTTGCCAGACAACGCACGAAGCATCCGGCACGCATCGTCCTCGTCCTTGGGCTTCTCGAGCACCTGACCATCGAGCCACACGATGGTGTCGGCAGTGATGAGCAACTCATCGTCGCGCAACTGGCCGATATAAGCGTTTGCCTTTTCGCGGCTGATATACAGAGGTATCTCTCCTTCCTGCAGTTCCTTCGGATAGCTCTCATCGATGCCAGGGAGCACACGAACCTCAAACGCCAAGCCCAAGCCTGCCAACAGCTCGCGCCGACGGGGGGAATTGCTGGCTAGGATGAGTTTATAGTTAATAATAGGGGCCATAAGTTTTAAGTCATTTCTGAAATGCGAGTATTTGCTCTCGCTACCAACCAAAAGCTTTCTGATCACTCATCCATTTCCCCTGTGCCTTCAACACCTGCTCCACCACATCGCGTCCGCAACCGTAGCCGCCTTTGAGATGGCTGATATAGACGGAGATGGCTTTGATCTCTGGAGCGGCATCGGCAGGGCAAACAGGGCAACCCACACGTTGCATGATCTCATAGTCGGGGATGTCGTCGCCCATATAGAGGACCTCGTCGTCGCTGAGGTTGTATTTCGACTTCAAGTGCTCATAGGTCTCAATCTTCACAGAGCACGAAAGGAAGATGTCCTCGATGCCCAACAATTCATAGCGACGCCGAATGGCCTCGGGCCGTGCTCCCGTGATGATGGCGATATGGAGACCGCTCATCTGGGCTAGGCGCAGCGCGTAGCCGTCCTTGATGTTCACGGTGCGAACGGGTTCGCCATCAGGACCCTGTGAGATAGTCTCGGCACTCAGTACGCCGTCGATATCGAACAGCAGCGCACGTATTTTCTTTAAATCATAGTTGATCATATTGTTGTAATATTCCCCTCTTTGTAAGAGAGGGGCTGGGGGTGAGTCTCTTTCATTCTCTCCACGTTCATGATGCTTGAAGACAGGAGCGTGTAGATGCGTTGCAGGTCAGGACGATTGGAGAGCATCGCTCGCTGAAGGCCCATCACATTCTCGTCGCGACGTGCTGCAGGGCCTGTCTGTGCTTCGGCTGGTGGCAGCTGATGTAGTTTATCGACCGTTTCCTCGACGAGAGGCTGCATCACGGAGAAGTCCAGACCGGCATCGGCAAGTAGACCGTCAGCCAGCGTGCAACAATGGTTCACAAAATTGCAGGCAAAGACAGCTGCCAGATGCAGTTGTCGGCGCGAAGATGAAGTGGAACGGTGTACGAAATCGGCATTGGCATTCAATTCTGTAGCCAGATCCATCAGACATCGCTCATCGCTGCGCTGCGAGGCTTCAATAAAGAAATGCACGCGAGAGAAATCAACAGCTCGCTCCTTGGAGAATGTCTGCATCGGATAGAACACACCACCACGCTCATGACCGGCATCAGCGAAGAGCGACAGCGGCATAGAGCCTGCAGTGTGAGCCATCAGCGCCTGCTCGCGACCTGAATGCAACTGTCGAATGACGTCGGCCAACACCGTGTCCTTCACTGCTATCAGGTAGAGATCGGCCTCGCATGTAATCACGTCCAGCGAACCCCACATATAGCGGCACCCCAATTGCTCTGCGAGTGCCACAGCTGCGATGCGGCTCTTGCTCCACACCTCCACCACCTCATGGCCACATCGCTGCAAGGCAGGTGCTAGATTGGTGGCCACACGGCCGGCTCCTATGATGGCTATTCTCATTTTTCGTTTAACGTTGAAGGTTCAAGAGTTCAAGAGTTGAAGGAATCTACGTGAACCTTCTCCCACAGTAGCCGCTCCTCGTTGAACGGCTTACGCTCCATTCCCTTGTGGCCTACAGCCACCATCGCCAGCACCTGCAGCGGCGCTGGGATATTGAGTAGTTCGCGTACCAACGTGTCCGAAGGCGTGCCATCGGGCGCAAAGCGCTCACGCACCTGCACCCAGCAGGCGCCCAATCCCAGGTCCTCGGCCTGATAGAGCAGAATGGTGGTGGCAACACTGGCATCCTCGATCCACACGTCGCTCTCCGTAGGGTCGCCGACGACTACAATGGCTAGAGGAGCACCTTCGAGCCAGTCGGAACCTACGGTCTTAACTGCAGACAGGGACTTCAGCATCTCTTTGTCATCGACAACAACGAAATGCCAGGCGTGCTTACCCTTGCTCGACGGCGCCATCAACGCACTCTTCATCAACGTAGTTACTTCGTCAGGTGTCAGTTGTTCGTCAGTGAACTTACGCATCGAGCGGCGCTGCTTGACCAATTTAGAGAAATCTTCCATCTGGATAATATCATTAAATATTGTTTTGTGGCGCAAAGGTAAGGTAAATCTAATGAAAAATGAAAAATGAAAAATGAAAAATGGATTTTATCTGCGAAAATATCTTTTATCAAAGAAAATCTTTAAACTTTAAACCTTCAACTTTAAACATTTTCCTTACCTTTGCACACATGGAACCCAAGAACCCAGAAATAGAACTGGCGCGTAACTACGCCCTCTATACCCATCGCAATATCTTCCTCACAGGTAAGGCCGGCACGGGCAAGACCACCTTCCTCCGCCGTTTGCGCGAGGAGAGCAACAAACGCATGATTGTTGTTGCGCCCACGGGGGTCGCAGCCATTAACGCAGGCGGTGTCACAATTCACTCGTTCTTCCAGCTTGCACCGGGGTTGTTTCTACCTGGAAAGATGGTGGCCGGTCGAGACCCCAAGAACCGCTTCTCCTTCTCCAAGCAGAAGGTGAATATCTTGCGTTCGCTGGACTTGCTTGTCATCGACGAGATTTCGATGGTGCGCGCCGACCTCCTGGATGCTATCGATGATGTGCTGCGTCGATATCAGGATCGCAATAAGCCTTTCGGTGGCGTGCAGCTGCTATTGATTGGGGATTTGCAACAGCTGGCGCCTGTAGCCACAGAGAGTGAATGGCCCTTGTTGCAGGAATTCTATACAACGCCCTATTTCTTCTCGTCGCAAGCGCTGCAGCAGACAGATTTCGTCTGCATTGAACTGCACCACGTCTATCGTCAGCAGGACGAGCGCTTCGTAAGCATCCTCAACGCTGTTCGCGATAATCACTTGACGCGAGAAGTGATGCAGGCACTCAATGCCCGCTATATGCCCCATTTTCGGCAACCTGATGGAGAGGACTGGATCACGTTGACCACACATAACCATCAGGCAGCTCACATCAACAACCAACGACTGTCTGAACTGCCTACGGAGCCTGTCGTGTTTAAAGCCAAGGTCACCGGTGACTTCCCTGAGAGTTCCTACCCCACCGACGAGGAGCTGACAATGAAGGTGGGCGCACAGGTGATGTTCTGCAAGAACGATCCCACTAGCGCAAAAGCCTTCTACAACGGACGAATCGGCCGCATCGAAGCCATCAACGGCGAGAAGATCACGGTGCGTTGCGGTAACGACCGCATCGATGTAGGACCTTTAGCCTGGACCAACACCAAATACGTCACCGATGCCGCGACAGGAACCATCAGCGAGGAGACGGTGGGCTCGTTCACACAGATTCCCTTACGCGCAGCGTGGGCCATCACCATCCACAAGAGTCAAGGTCTCACCTTTGATCACGCCATTATCAACGCTGGACGAGCCTTCTCACATGGGCAGGTGTATGTAGCCCTCTCACGCTGCCGCACACTTGAAGGACTAGTACTGGCAACACCTATCACCGCAGATATTATCACCAGCGACCCCGATGTCGTTCAATTCAACACCTACGCCACAGAACACACGCCCACGCTCGAGACCCTCCTGCTCGATCGACGCGCCTTTATTGAGGATATTCTGTGCCACATCTTTGATTTCAGCAACATCTCTATGCGACTCCGCTATTTCGAACGGCTGGCCTCGGAGCATCTGTCACAGTTTTTCCCCGGTTATGCCCGAATGGTCGCTGTCACAGCCTCGCAAGTAGATACAGAGTTGGCGGCCGTCGGTGTAAAGTTCCAACAGCAGATTCGGCGGCTTATTCCACTTTCAGATTCCTATAGCGAGAATACAGCCTTGCGTGAGCGCGTGCGTAAGGCTATGAACTATTATGCCTCTACTACAGCCCGTACCTTTGGCGAGCTCTTCGAACAGGAGATACCTGAAATAGATAATGCACGTGTGCGTGAGATGATACACAATGAGTATCAGCTACTGCACACCGAATTCGATGAGAAAATGGCAATCTTCGTAGCGTGCATCAATGACTTCTCACTCACTGCATACTGGGATGCCAAGGCACGCGCCTCGATGACAGAAGATACCACAAAGAAAAGGCGTAAACGCACAGAAAATAATACCACCAAAAAATCATCTGTATCCACAAACACTCCCGATGGTGTTAGTAGCGAAAGCGAAGCCATTCACAATCAGGAGCTCTACCATCGACTACTTGACTGGCGTAAGCGAGCAGCAACCGAGAGGCACCTCCCAGCATCCTATATTATGCCGCTTCGCACAGTTATCGCCCTTACCAACGCCGCACCCACCAATATAGATGACCTGCTCGATATCCCAGGGATTGGTTCTAAAACCGCATCAGAATATGGGGCAGATCTTTTGGCACTAATTAGAGGATAAAATAGCAAATCATTTTCAAGAAGTTGTTCAAGTCTGCCACCTTCTCTTCCAGTTGTTCACGCTCACGCTCCAGCCCTCGTCTGGCGTCGCGCATCATCTCGCTGTAGTCAATATAATTAAAGTCGTTCATAAGTTAAAAATCGATATAATAGTGAGTGAAAATTAGTTAGTTGCCCCGCTCCTCAAGCAACCCAAATTGAGGAGGCGCAAAACATGGCAAAGGTACAACATTTCTTCCAAATCCACAGCATCTTCTGCCCATTATTATTTGTTAAAAAGAGCCCAAAAAATCAAGCGCCTCAGAGTGAGACGCTTGAATATTTTTGACGGGGAAGAGGCTATTATTCTCTCCTTCTTTGCCAAATCGACAGAAGCAGGGCACTTAGGATTGAGTTCTGTTTCACTCACCTCATCAGCACCTTCTTGCCGCCCACGATGTTGATGCCCTTTTGTGGCACAGCGAGGCGACGGCCGCCAAGGTCGTAGATGGGGGCTTGGTCCATGCTTTCATCACCGTGAACCGCATCCACAGCCAGTTCCTCATCCGTCAAGACCACAATAGTCCCAACTCCGCTCCATAGTGTTCTTGCGTTATTCCGCACCATAGTATTTCTTGTACTTGTCCCTCAATTGCGGTTGCTGGTTATTATTATAGAGGATGTAAAGTGGCTCGCCCCAATAATCAGGGTTATTCGGGAACTTTGTTTCGAGTTCCTTAAACAGACTTATGGCATGTTCGCGATCCGACTTCAGGTCGCTTGACTGGGCCTTCATCCATGCACATTTCGCAGGCATTGTGATGGCGCGTTCATCGTTCGGATATTTTCGGGCTGCTATGTTGAATACGTTCTCTGCCATGTCATACTTCTTATCATCGAAATAGATCTGCCCTTTCATAAGGTACACAGACACAGCCTGGTCATTATCGCCAAATTTCGCTAAGAACCTGTCAATCTGCCTGATGCACTCTT
Source organism: uncultured Bacteroidaceae bacterium (assembly GCA_905233765.1). Taxonomy (GTDB): domain Bacteria; phylum Bacteroidota; class Bacteroidia; order Bacteroidales; family Bacteroidaceae; genus Physcousia. The sequence goes on from CAJOCU010000018.1 coordinate 43,287, forward strand.
CTTTCCTGCCATTGATATAAAGGTTTTGGATATTCATGAATGCAAACTGTGAAGCCGCCTCGCCGGTGGCATGTTCTGCTGCGTATGCCAGTATTTCTTCGTATTTCTGTTCGTTCCTGTCACGGAAATAATTGAGGAGAGCACTATATGCCACAGACTCGTATTGGGTGCCGTAGAGTGCTCGGTATGCAGCCTCCACGTCCTCTGCCTTCGAGCCATCGAGTTGCGCCAGGCATTGGGCGCGGAACGCCTTTGCATACAGTATCCATTCGGGCTTCGACTCATTTGTGAAGGCTGAGAAAAGGCTACTCTTTTCAAGGGCGTAGATGATGAGCTCTGAATATTTCTTGCCAAGTGCAAGGTCTGCCTGTGAGTACGAGTTTGACAACTCCTGTGCCTTCTGCAGACAGCTTAAGAGCGGTGACAAAGCCCTGTTGCAGTTTCGTGCTTTGATAGATTGAATATCCGATTGTATATCCTCATCTGTCACCACTGATGAAAACGACGTGATGGATGAGTCGGCTTTTATGGCGTATGTAACGAGCTTATAGCCGTACTCACACGCGGTATTCATGGATTGATTTCCGGCGTACTTCTTGTAGTACTCTTCCATGATGTCCGCAGCCACTTTCCAGGCCCATGGATAGTCATTCCCGTATCCGCTATTGATCACCTGCTCAATTATCGCCTTTGCTTCATCCATTTTCACGAAGTCGGTTTTCTTATTCTTTGCAGGGTTGCCAACTGAATACTCGTATATCTGATTCGCTTTCTTAATTTTTGCTTCCACCTGATCTCCGCTCCTCTGTGCACTCACAGGAGTGGAATTAAGCATAAACAGCCCCGCACAGAGTGCGGCAAGCATGGACGTGATTCGTGTCTTCATAATCAAAAATATTGTTTTTGTTGTTGATTTCTTATTTCTGCCTGCAAAGATACAGCTATTAATTAAAAATGAAAAATGAAAGGATAAAAATGAAAGAAAAGATGAAAAAATTACCGAGCGTGAGTATTTGAAATTGTGGTCAAAGTGGTCAAGGTCAAAATGGTCATTTTCATTTTCGGATTCGGTCATTTGCTCACTATATATAAATATAAATATTTATTAATATAGTGGCGTATTTTGACACTCGAAAATCGATTTTGACCAAATGACCATGACCATCGTGACCGCCACAGCCCTCGAAAAAGTTGAAAAAAAGTTGCCCGATTATTCGAAAACCGCAACGGAAATGCCGTACCTTTGCACTGTCGAAAGAAAAGAAGACCACGGTCTTAACGGCCGAAGACCACGGTCTTAAGCGCGCAAGACCACGGTCTTCACAAACAACGACAAACAACCTTAACCATTAACCCTATCTATTAACCCTTAAAACCAAATCCCCCATGAAGAACACACTCAAGTATTCCCTGCACATGCAGAAGAGCCTGGCACATCCCGACGACCCCGAGAAGGCGTTTGCCACGCTGGGCGCACATGCCGCCATTTGTTAGTCAAACGGTCACATTTCAGAATATGAGATGGGCGGTCAGATTGAAAAGTCTGACCGCCTATTTCTTTGCGAAGGGGAGTCAGAAGAGGGCGAGGAGGGCGACGGCGAGGAGGGTGAGGAGGAAGGCGAAGAAGAGGAGGCGGGAGTCGGAGGGCTCGAAGCCGTCGGGATTAGAGTTGTAGCCGAGGAGCGTGGGGGCTATGGGCCACTCGGGGCGCAGGGGTTCCAACCAGCGGGCCGAGACGAGGAGCAGGAGACCATAGACGCCTCCACCGGCGAGGAGACCGAAGAGGGCTCCGGCAAGGATGTCGCCGGGATAGTGAAGGCCCAGGTAGATGCGGGAGTAGCTGCTGAGGCAGGCCCAGAGGATGAGGGTGAAGGTGGTGAGGCGCTGGCGGAAATATAACGACAGGAAAGCGCAGACACCGAAGGTGTTGGCGGCGTGGCTGGAGATGAAGCCATAGAGGCCACCGCGACGCCCTTCGACCAAATCGACAAGGCCTTCGAGCATGGGCTCGTGGCTGGGACGGAAGCGGTGGAAGAAGGGTTTGCAGAAGCCGCTGGAGAAACGGTCGGTGATGAGGATGAGCACGGCCATGCTGACGATGATAAAGAGGACCTCGCGCCACGGACGGTTTTTGAAGAGGATATAGAGCAGGACGAGGACGAGGGGAATCCACGTGCCGGTCCTGGTCACCATCAGGAAAATGTTGTCCAGGTAGGTGCTCTCGCTGCCGTTCAGCGTCAGCAGCAGCTGCTGATCAAAAGATATAACCTCCTCCATCAGATGACTTCAAGTGCTGTGCGGGGCAGCCAGCCTTGCTTGCCGTCGGACATGTGGACCTCCACCCATTCCTTCATGGTGTCATCGACGATTACCACGTGGGTGCCCTCGTGGAGGATGAAGAGGTCGGTGCCGGAGTTGCTGGGCGTGCTCTTGACGACAGCCGAGGGTGTCATGATGACAGCGCCTGTGCGATGTTCTATCTGGTGGCGCTGACGCACGGCGGCGATGTTGGCAAAGATGCAGATGAGGACGGCGAGGATGGCCACGGTGAAGCCCGTCTTCTTGGCCCACAGACGGGGTGCAAAGAGATAGACGGCCAGTGCCAGCAAGGCGAGCACGAACATCACCACGGCCAGCACGGCCCATCCCTGGATGCTCATCGAGAGCACCAGCTGTCGATAGAGCGATACGAAGAACATCTCCGAGGCGGGCACGACCTTGTCCACGGTCTTGGCACGCGCCATCTCGAGGTTGAAACGGATGTCATCGTCGGAAGGGTCCAGCAGGCGTGCCCGCTCGTAATAGAGGATGGCACGGGCGAGGGAGTCCTGACGGTAGTAGCAGTTGCCGAGGTTGTAATACAGCTGTGCGCTCTCGCCCATGGAATCCACCAGCTCGCGGTAGAGGACTGCCGCCTCGGCATAGTGCTCGTGGGTGTAGGCGGAGTCGGCGAGGGAAGACTCTCCCCCCGCCCTCCCTATGAGGGAGGGAGTGGTTAGTATTAGCGCAAATAGAATTTTATATATCGTTCTCATTGTCATTTTTCATTTTTCACTTTTCATTTTTTCTTCAGTTCCCCTTCCATCTTGTTGATGACTTCCTCGGCAGAGGCGTAGATTTTATCCATGGTGGCAGCGGGGTCACCCGGGGCGAAGCGGGCGAACTCGCAGTCGTCGAGGGTGGTGAGGAACTGGGTGATGAGGGTCTCGGAGATACTGCGGGTGGTCAGACGCTCGCGGACGTTGTCCTTGGAGAGCTCGCTGACGGGGATGTTCAGCTTGTCGCTGACATAGCCCCAGAGGGCTTTCATGGTCTCCTCGTAGAAGGCGGTGGCATCGTTCTGCTGCATCAGCTTGCGGGCCGTCTTCAGGCGCTTCGTGGCAGCCTTATTGGCTTTGCGACCGCGACGACCGACGAGGTCGGCATTGGCGACCATATAACGGCGGAAGGCGACGGCGAGGACGATGAACAGGAGCAGCGAGCCGACGTAGTAAGCCCAGTAGCGGCGCGAGCCGAAGAAGGCGTTGTCGCCGGTCTGGTAGGTGGGTGTGCCGGTCTTGATGAAGCGGATGTCGCTGTTCAGCATCTCAATCTCCTCCTTGGAGAGGTTGCCGGGAGCGGCAGCGCTACCGCCCTTGCCCTTGGCGACGTCGATGGTGTAGGCCTCGGTGGTGAGGGTCTTGTACTCGCGGGCATCGGGGTCGAAGTAGCAGAACTCCACGGGCGGGAGGTCGTACTTACCCTGGTGGCGCGGCACGGCGATATAGTCGAAGAGCACCTCGCCCGTGGAACCGCTGGCACCAATCTTGGTCTTCTCCTCGGTCTTGGGGTCGTAGCACTCGAAGTCCTTGGGCCATGCCACCTCGGGGGCATTCATGAGCTTCATGTTACCCGTGCCGCTGACCTTCAGGCGCAGCGTAGTAGCGTCGTTGGCCTTCAGCTCCTGCGGCGTGAGCGACGAGGAGAGGGAGAACTTACCCACGGCACCGGAGAAGTTGGCGGGCTTGGGTGTGGGCAGCGCATCGACGTGCAGCGTGACAGCGGGTGCCATCACCGTCTTCTTCACCTCCTGCACCATACTGCCGCCACCGAAGAAGATGTCGAAGGGGTCGGCAGAGCGGTTCTGCTGAATGACGGTGGCCTCATATTTGATTTCGGGAATCTTCAGTTCACCCGTCTGCTGCGGGAAGACGACATACTGGCTCCAGACAACGGTACCGTAGTTCTTGCCGTTGTAGTGCTCCATCTTCAGCTCAGGTTGCTTCTGGCGGTTGATCTCCTGCACATGGAAGCCATCCAGCTCGGGCATCTTACCCATGAGCTCACTGACATTCACGAGCGTATAGAGCTTATAGGTCAGCAGCACGGCTTCCTGCTCGAAGACGCGCTTCTTGGAAGCCGTCACGGCGATGAAGAGGTCCTTGGCACCGATGCGGTCGCCCACATTCTGTGTGCGCATACGGTCGGCTTGCGAGGAGTGTGCTCCCCCACCCTGTTGCGCCTGACTCTGACCGCTCTGTGCCGACGAAGAGCCACTGCCTGAGGGCAGCACGGTGATCTGCGGCGATGCTGATTTCACGGTCTTGCCACCGCTGACGACGGTGGCTGCCGGCACATGGAAAGTGCCTGCCTTGTCGGTCGTCACGGTATAGGTGAAGGTCACGGAGCTGCTGCTCGTGGTCTTGCCGTTGACGATGGAGAAGCTCGACGACTGGCTGCGGCTGGGGCCATAAAGCTCCACCAGCCCCTCGAAGGCATCAACGCGGAAATCATCCACATCGGAGGTGTTCACCACATAGGCCACGCGGAAGCGGTCGCCCTGAATCACCTCGGAGGGAGCCTGGACACGGATGGTGACCTGCGCCATCAGTGAACTCATAATCATCAATAATGAAAAGAGAATAACAAATCTGTTCTTTTTCATCTTTTATATCTATCTTTTCTCAAATTCAGTCATTTCTAAAACTAGCGTTTTACGCTCCTTACCACTGCTTCTCCAACTGCCTGCGCTGGGGTTGCTGCTGTGCTTTCTGCACCTTGTCCTGCGTCTGTTTCTCCTCTTGCTGTGCAGCTTTCAGGAGCTGTTCGGCATTCTCGCGGGACATCTTGGGCTGCTCCTGCTGCTGTTGTTGCTGCTGGTCGTCCTTCTGCTCCTGCTGGTCCTGCTGTTGCTGCTCCTGTTGTTGCTGTTGCTGCTGTTGTTGGTTCTGGTCCTGGTTCTGGTCCTGCTGTTGGTTCTGCATCTGCAGTCGGCAGAGGGCCAGGTTGTAGCGGGTCTCATCATCGGCAGGGTTCTTGCGCAGGGCGTTCTTATAGCACTCGATGGCTTCGCCGAACTGCTTCTGGCTCTGCAGGATGACACCCATATTGTGATAGGCCTGCGCCAGGCGCTTCGGGTCTTTCTGCATCCGCACGGCGGTCTCGTAGCTCTTCATGGCGTCCTTGGGCTGGCCCTGCATGAGCTGGGCATTACCCAGGTTGTAATGTGCCACGGGGTTGGTGTTGTCCTTCTCCAAAGCCTTCTGGTAATCGACCTGCGCCTTGGTGTAGAGGCTGTCGCGATAGAGGCGGTTGCCATGGCGGATGAAGTAGCGGTCGTTCTTGGTCTGTGCCGACGCGGGTTCCACGACGGCCATCGACAGCACGAAGGCCAGCGCCAGCATCGCCACCGTATTCTCCTTCACGCGGAAGAACTGGTAGCGACCGATGACGTGGTTCTGGCGTGCCAGGAACAGGAGTTCGAGGATGAGCAGCACGAGCGCCGCCCACGCGAAGTCGCGGAAGTGCTCGTCGAACTCGCTGTAGAGTACGCTCTCCATCTCAGCCTTGCCCAGCTTATCGACATATTTCTGCAGGGCCGACTGCGCCGAGGAGCTGTTATCGACGTAGATGTAAGCACCCTGACCGGCACTGGCAATCTCGCGGCACATATCCTCGTTGAGCTTGGAGACAACGGTGTTGCCGGCATTGTCGGTGATGTAGCGGTTGCTGCCGGGGATGGGGATGGGAGCACCCTCGGGCGAGCCTACACCCAGCACATACACGTGCATCCCTTTCTTGGCGGCATCCTGAGCGGCAGCCACTGCCCCACCCTCGTTGTCCTCACCGTCGGTGATGACGAAGATGGCGCGTCCCACACCTTCCTGTTGCGTGAAGCTATGCGTGGCCAGCTCGATGGCACGGGCGATGTCGGTGCCCTGCACGGAGATCATGGCAGGCGAGATGTTGTCGAGGAACATCTTGGCAGAGACATAGTCGCTGGTGATGGGCAGCTGCGTGAAGGCATCGCCGGCATAGACGATGAGTCCCACCTTGTCATCAACCATATTATCCACGAGGCTGCTGATGAGCATCTTGGACTTGGCCAGACGGCTGGGCGTGACATCCTCGGCAAGCATGGAGTTGGAGACATCAAGCGCGATGATGGCTTCGATGCCGCGACGCGTACGGGTGTCGATGCGGGTGCCGTACTGCGGACGTGCCAGACTCAGGATCAGCATGGCCAACCCTACGTTCAGGAGCCAGAACTTCAGCTCGCGACGCCACCGCGAGACATCGGGCATCAGCGCCTTCAGCAGCGAGGGGTCGCCATATTGCTTCACACGATGGCGACGCAGCAGGTCCGTGCCGTAGTGAACCAAGGCCAGCAGGGGGATGAGGGCCAGGAAATATAAGTAGAGAGGATTAGCGAATCTAAACATAAGACTATTATGGTATCTTCTTCAATATGGTTTCGCGCAGCAGGAGCTCCAGGAGCAGGAAGAGGCAGGCGAAGAGGGCAAAGGGCGTGAACGCCTCGTAGCGTTTGCTGTACTCCTTCACGTTCATCTTGGTCTTCTCCAGCTTGTCAATCTCCTGATAGACCTCGCGCAGTTTGTTGTTGTTCGTGGCACGATAGAACTCGCCGTTCGTGGTGCCGGCGATGGAGGCCAGCGTCTTGGAGTCGATCTCCACGGGGATGTTGATGTACTCGATGCGTCCACCTACGGGATAGGGATAACGTGCGGTGCCATTGGTACCTACGCCGATGGTATAGACGCGGATGCCGAAGCTCTTGGCAATCTCCGCAGCCGTCAGCGGCGAGATGTCGCCGGCGTTGTTGGAGCCGTCGGTCAACAGGATGATGACCTTGGACTTCGCCTTGGAATCCTTCAGGCGTGAGATGGCATTGGCGAGACCCATACCGATGGCGGTGCCGTCGCTCATCAAACCACGCTGCACCATCTCACAGCTGACGTTGTTGAACAGGTTCAGGAGCACGGCGTGGTCGGTGGTCATCGGACACTGCGTGAACGACTCGCCGGCGAAGATGGTGAGACCGATGTTGTCATTGGGACGACCGGAGATGAACTCCGATGCCACCTTCTTGGCAGCTTCGATGCGGTTGGGGCGCAGGTCCTCTGCCAGCATCGACGTGGAGATATCCATGCACAACATGATGTCGATACCCTCGATGGTGCGGTCGCTCCATGAGTTGCTGGTCTGCGGGCGGCAGAGCATCAGGACAATCATCACAAAGCTGAGGCAGCGCAGCAGAAACGGCACGTGCACGAGCAGATGCTTGTAAGTGCGAGGGGCACGCTGGAAGGCAGCCGTCGAAGACACCTGCAGCGTAGGTTCACTCTGATGGCTCCGCAGGATATACCATAATATATAAGGTATCAGCAGCAGGAGCAGCAACAGGAGATATGGATGAGCAAATTGCATAGTAATTATCTGATGAGGTCAATAACAAGATAGAGGGCATAGACGGCCAGCGCAGAGGCCACGACGGCTGCGACGCCCATGATGATCTTCATGGTCAGCGAGCGGGCCTGGATCTGCTTCACCTCCTCGGGGATGATGATCTCCTCGGCAGGCTCATTGGGATCGACCTCAATCTTCGTCTGGTTGATGAAGTCGATGGCGCTTACCAGGTTGGCATCGTTCTCGCCCGTGAGGGTCTTCCACTTGGCGAACTTCACGAGGTCGGCGGTCTGGAACAGCTGGCGCAGCTCGGCAAGGGCCGTCTCATCGCGCTCCTGCAGGAGGCGCTCGATGATCTCAGCCGATGTCATCTCCATCGCATTGAAGCCGAAGCGCTCGTGGATATAGGTTCGCAAGGTGTCGGTGAGTTCGGTGTAGTACTCCTTGCTGTCATCCTCGGTCCAGCGACGCTCGCCCTTGATACGTTCGATTTCATTCATCGCCACCTGATGTGCAGGCAGCTTGCGCTTGCGACGGATAATCCGAATCAAGGGTTTGTTCTCGTGCCAACGGCTGTAAAGCCACAGCAAGGCGAGAGCCAGCAGCTGGTGGAAGAAGAGGAGCCACAACACCGGTTTCCAGTCGTCCCACGAGAAGGGATTATTCTGAATATCCTTCTGCGAAAAGTACTGATTATAGTCCACCGTGAGCGTGTCAATAGGAACCGTCAACACTTTTAATGCCAGCTGCTTAGACTGGTATGGTTTACCATCTACTTCAACCGTGAACGGCGGCAGAAGCACCAGGGTAGAGTCCCACGCTGTGATGGCGTAGCGCTGTAAGACCTGCATCCGTTTGCCATCGTCGAGGAAGGTGGTATCGGTTCCTAAAAGCTCCACGATTTCCACCTCATCGGCCAGGGGTTGCTGCGGACGGAAGTCAGGCATCTTCAGCTTCTGCTTCGCGCCGCAGGTGACATCGAGCGTCAGCTCACGCTGCTCGCCGATGAGCAGAACGAGCGTATCAACACGCGCCTCGAAGACAACTTGGGCATGAGCAGTAAGAGGGAAGAACAGGCAAAAGACCCACCCCCTAACCCCTCCCGTCAGGGAGGGGAGTAGCTGGCGCAGAACTTTCTTTATTCTTAACATTGTATTATAAACATTATGCATTTAATAGACCCATTATGATTTCTGCCTCCCGGCTCCCCTCCCTGACGGGAGGGGTTGGGGGGTGGGTCCCCTACGTTCTCTGTGCAAATAAACTCCGCAACGCCGTCACATAGTCATGATCTGTGCGAACACTCACGTGATCGACACCCGAACGGCTGAAGATGTCACTGAGGCGGTTCTGGCTCTCGCGCCACCACGCCGCCTGCGCATTACGCACACGCTTGCTGGAGGTATCGACCCATTCGAGATGCCCCGTCTCTGCATCCATCACACGCATCAGCCCCACATCGGGGAGCTCGGCGATGCGACGGTCATAGACTTGTATGGCCACCACATCGTGCTTACGATTGGCGATGGTGAGGGACTGACGGAAATCGCGATCGTCAATGAAGTCGCTGAGCAGGAAACACGTGCAACGACGCTTGATAACCTGTGTCAGATACTCCACGGCCTGCTTCACATCCGTGCGATGACTCGTAGGCTGGAAATCCAACAGCTCGCGGATGATGTACAGGATGTGCTTGCGTCCTTTCTTGGGCGGAATGAATTTCTCAATGCGATCGGAGAAGAAGATCACGCCAATCTTGTCGTTGTTCTGAATGGCGCTGAACGCCAGCGTGGCAGCTATCTCGGTCTGCATATCGCGCTTCGTCTGCACGATGGTACCGAAATCAAGGCTGCCGCTGACATCTACCAAAAGCATGACCGTGAGCTCACGCTCCTCCTCGAAGACCTTGATATAAGGCTTGTTGAAGCGAGCGGTCACATTCCACTCAATATCTCGGATATCGTCGCCATACTGATACTCACGGACCTCGCTGAAGGCCATACCACGACCCTTGAAGGCAGAATGGTATTCGCCCGCAAAGATGTTGTTCGAAAGGCCGCGAGTCTTGATTTCTATCTGGCGGACACGCTTTAATATCTCAGATGTTTCCAAATTTGACGATTTTACGATTCTACAATTTTACGATTTCTTTTCAATTGTCCAATTGTGAAATAGTCCAATCGTCCAATTAAGGCACTTCCACCTTATTGAGAATCTTGGAGACGATTTCCTCTGCAGTGACATTGTTTGCCTCAGCCTCATAAGTAAGGCCAATACGGTGGCGCAATACATCGTGAGCCACAGCACGCACATCCTCCGGAATCACATAACCGCGACGCTTGATGAAGGCGTAGGCGCGAGCGGCCAAAGCGAGGTTGATGCTGGCACGCGGCGAGCCGCCGAACTCGATATAGTCCTTGATTTCCTTCAGGTTATACTTCTCCGGATAGCGCGTAGCGAAGACGATGTCCGTGATGTACTGCTCGATCTTCTCGTCGAGATAGACCTGACGCACGACATCGCGTGCTTCGATGATATCCTTCGTCGTGAGGATGGCCTTGACAGCACTACGCTCACCGCCGATATTCTGACGGATAATCTTCTTCTCCTCGTCGAGCTTCGGATAGTCGATGACTACCTTCAGCATGAAACGGTCCACCTGGGCCTCGGGCAGCGGGTAGGTACCCTCCTGCTCGATGGGGTTCTGGGTGGCCAGCACCAGGAAGGGCGAAGGCAGCTGGAAGGTCTGCTTGCCGATGGTCACCTCGCGCTCCTGCATGGCTTCGAGCAAAGCGCTCTGCACCTTGGCGGGCGCACGGTTGATCTCATCTGCCAGGACGAAGTTAGCGAAGACAGGGCCCTGCTCCACCATGAACTTCTCGTCCTTCTGAGAGTAGATCATCGTACCCGTCACATCGGCGGGCAGCAAGTCGGGAGTGAACTGAATGCGGCTGAACTTGGCATCGATGAGCTGTGCCAAAGTCTTGATGGCAAGGGTCTTGGCCAAGCCCGGCACGCCCTCGAGGAGGACGTGGCCATCAGAGAGCAAACCGATGAGAAGGGATTCTACGAGATGACGCTGACCGACAATCGTCTGGTCCATACCCGTCATCAGATTGGTGACGAAAGCGCTCTGACGCTCGATGAGGTCATTTAGAGCGCGAATGTCTATTGATTCTGCCATAATAATCTTAGGTTACTGATATAGTTCTTAGATGTTTATCAATTATTGGTTCTTGGCGGCTTCTGCTACCTCAATGGGTGTCATGCCGGTCTTCTTATCTTTGAGTTCGGGGATGCGCAGCTCCATATCCAGAGGCACGATGTCAGGATTGGTGATGCCATTCATCGTGCAGATATAGGTAAAGAGTTTCTTATCCTTGTAGTACTTGAGCGCCATGTTCAACAAGGTCTTGCCTGCGGTCATCTTCTCTGTGCCCAGCTCACCGACAATCCAATAGTCGCCGTCTTCCTGCTGAGGATAGTTCTTCGCTGCAGAAGCCACCGTCGCTGCACCCTGATCGGCTGCGGCGGCCAAGGAGTCTGTCGGCTCTGTAGTCGTCGGCTCGACGACTTCTGTAGCAGGTTCGTCGCAGGTGAACGTCGGCAGCTCAATGGGGCGCCAATAGTAGGCGGCGCAATAGCCCAGGATCAGGAAGAGGCAAGCTGTCAACAGCCACAGCAATGTGTGCCAGAAGCAATGGCAACGGCAAGGCTTCTCACAAACAGGAGCTTCTGCGACGGGAGCCTCAGCCTTGGGTGCTTCAGCCTTGGGAGCTTCAGCCTTGGGTTCCTCCACAACAGGAGCTTCCACAACGGGCTCTTCTGCAACAGGCTCTTCTGCAACAGGCTCCTCGACTGTAACAGGTTCCTCCAGAACGGGCTCTTCTGTAGCAGGTGTCTCCACCTGAGGTTCTTCGGTTTCTTCCTCAATGGCCTCCATCTTTTGAATATCTGTGTCATCATTGATGACCACCGTCTGGAAAGCAAGGAAAGGTTTGTTGACGGCATCGCGCAATGCGGTATCGGGCGTGAAGCTGACCTTCGTGTGCGAAGCAATCTCTATGCGCGCACCCGTGTTGACATCAACACTCTCACGTGCATCAATATCCACCACCTTAAAAGTGCCGAAGCCCTTTATCTTCACTAGATTATCATGAACGAGTCCTTCTTCTATGATATCGAAGAACGAACGAACGAAATCCTCGCAATAGCGACGAGGGAGGCTGCCACGACGAGCCAGTGCGCTCGCCAAATCAGCGGGATTCAGTCTCTGGTCAGTCATACCTCACCTCCTTTCTGTGTGCGTTCTTTGAGAGCAGGATATGCCTTGAAGTTCAAGACCAATTTGGGTGGTACAAGCATACGCTGTCCTGACGAGGGGTTCACTACTACACGTTCGAGTTTCTTCTTTACCTCGAACTGTCCAAAGTTCTGGACAGCCAACGTGCTACCATTCTCGAATTGCGCAGACAGTTCGGCCACCAGTAGGTTGACCATTTTCTGTGCGTCGCGCTGCAGAAGGCCTTCTTTCTGCGAAAGCGCAGAGATAAATTCTTTGTTATTCATGATGAATATATGTTGGTTGTGTTTTTAAGTTTGCATAGAGATCAAAATCGTCGGCGCCAGTGATGAGCACGTCATAAAACGCGCCCACCTGCAGCGGATGTTCTTTCAAGGGTATCAACACCTCGGGATCCACTTCGGGAGAGTCATATTGCGTGCGACCGATGTAGTAGTCACCTTCGATACGGTCGATGATGACACGTTGTACGTGACCAACCTTCGCTTCCTGTATTTCGTTGGAGATGCGCTGCTGCAGTCGCATGAGCTTGGACAGACGTATCTGCTTCACCTCTTCGGGTATATCGTCAGCATAGTGTTCAGCGCTATAGGTACCCTCTTCCTCGCTGTAAGCGAAAGCGCCCATCCGCTCGAAACGAGCCCAGCGCGTGAACTCCATCAACTCGTCAAAGGCTTCCTCCGTCTCGCCCGGATGTCCCACCATCAGCGTTGTACGAAGGTGAATACCAGGTACTTCACGGCGGATGCGCTCCACAAAGGCATAGGTTTCTTCCTTGGTGATATGGCGACGCATCGCTTCCAGCACAGGGGTACTGATGTGCTGCAGCGCGATGTCGAGATAGCGACAGATGTTGGCGTGACGGTTGATGACGGGCAGCAGTTCCCAGGGGAAGTCTGTCGGATAGGCGTAGTGCAGACGTATCCACTCCACCCCTTCGATATCTGCCATCTGATCAATCAGCTCTGCGATGGCACGACGATGATAGAGATCGACACCGTAGAACGTCAGTTCCTGGGCGATAATGTTGAACTCCTTCACGCCCTGCGCCACCAACTGCCGCACTTCTTCCAGAATCTCTTCCATCGGACGGCTGACATGAGCGCCCGTGATGAGTGGGATGGCGCAGTAGGCACAATGACGGTTGCAACCTTCGGAGATCTTGATATAGGCATAGTGTGAGGGCGTCGTAATCGTGCGACTGGGTGTTAACTGCGCATCCCATGCCTTTCCCAGGTCTTCGAGGATGCGCGTCCAGTCGAACTTGCCGTACCAGCCATCCACTTCCGGAATCTCTGTCTGCAGCTCCGTGAGATAGCGCTGCGAGAGACAGCCCATGACGAAGAGTTTCTTCAGCGAACCTTCCGCCTTACGCTGACCCTGTTCGAGAATGACATTGATGCTCTCTTCCTTGGCATCACCAATGAATCCGCAGGTGTTCACCACGCAGATGTCGCCCTTGGCCACCTCGGGATCATGCTGCACAGCGAAGCCCGCCTGACGCAGCTGCGCCATCAGGCGTTCGCTGTCCACCAGGTTCTTGGAGCAGCCCAGAGAGATGATGTCAATAGAAATAGGGGGCATTTACTCTCCAAACAACGAATTCACAAACTCTTTTCTGTTAAACGGCTGCAGGTCTTCCATGCCTTCACCGAGACCGATGTAGCGGACGGGAATCTTGAACTGGTCACTAATGCCGAGCACTACCCCACCCTTTGCCGTGCCATCGAGCTTGGTGATGGCCATCGAGGTGACATCGGTGGCGGCTGTGAACTGCTTGGCCTGCTCAAAGGCATTCTGACCTGTGGAGCCGTCGAGCACGAGCATCACATCATGAGGTGCATCAGGCACCACCTTCTGCATCACACGTTTGATCTTCGAGAGTTCGTCCATCAAGCCTTTCTTGTTGTGCAGACGACCGGCAGTGTCTATGAGCACCACGTCGATATCGTTGGCCACGGCACTCGAGAGCGTGTCGAAGGCCACGCTGGCAGGGTCACTACCCATCTGCTGCTTCACCACAGGTACACCCACGCGCTCACCCCAGATGACAATCTGCTCGACAGCAGCTGCACGGAAGGTGTCGGCAGCGCCGAGCATCACCTTCAGGCCTGCCTGCTTGAATTGCCAGGCGAGCTTGCCGATAGTGGTGGTCTTACCAACACCATTGACACCCACGACCATCACCACATAAGGTTTCTTGCCTTCAGGAATCTGAAAGCCTTCAGTATCGCTGGTGTTGTTCTCTGTCAGCAGGGCAGCAATCTCATCACGCAGGATGCCATTGAGTTCGCTCGTGCTGACATACTTGTCGCGCGCCACGCGTTCCTCGATGCGCTTGATAATATTCAGGGTCGTATCTACACCCACGTCAGAAGTCACAAGAACTTCCTCGAGATCATCGAGCACATCATCATCGACCTTGCTCTTGCCGGCTACGGCTCGTGTCAGCTTGCCGAAGAAACTTTCCTTGGTCTTCTCGAGACCTTTGTCGAGCGTTTCCTTCTGCTGTTCCTTATTTTTGGAGAAAAAATTGAAGAATCCCATTTATAGTTCGTTTTAACGGGTGCAAAGATAATACATTGTTCCTAAAGGAACAAGGGTTTCAGAAAGATTAAGATTATTATTCCGTAAAGATAAAGATTCTTAAAACAGTTGAGGGCGCACCCTGCGGGTACACCCTCGTTTTTCTCAGTCTTTAGAATGATGAGAAGCCTGCTTACTTTACCTTCGCAACGATGGCCTTGAAAGCCTCGAAGTGATTCATGGCGAGGTCGGCGAGCACCTTGCGGTTAATCTCGACACCGGCCTTGTGCAGAGCACCCATGAGTTGGCTGTAGCTCATACCTTCCATACGGGCAGCAGCGTTGATACGCTGGATCCACAGGGCACGGAAGCTACGCTTCTTGTTCTTGCGATCGCGATAGGCGTAGGTCAGACCTTTCTCCCAAGTATTCTTGGCAACGGTCCAGACGTTTTTGCGGGCACCATAGTAGCCGCGGGTGAGCTTCAGGATTCTCTTTCTCTTTGCACGTGAAGCGACGTGATTTACTGATCTTGGCATAATTTTGTTTGTTTTTGAACGCAGGCGCCAGCTTTAGTTTAAATGTTTAAAGCACAAAGATGGACTTTTTAGAGCCTTTCGTTCGGTTAATGACTTTGGGTGATTTCTTTGCAGAAATACTTGTTTAACTCTCTATCCTGAAGATGATTAACGGAGCAACAGGAGTTCACGAACCTGCTTACGGTTAGCCGTCACGACCAGGTCGCTGTGCTGCAGATTGCGCTTCTGCTTCTTGGTTTTCTTCGTCAGGATGTGGCTGTGATAAGCGTGATGACGCTTAATCTTACCCGTTCCGGTCAGCACAAAACGCTTCTTGGCGCCGGAATTAGTCTTTACTTTTGGCATTTTTTTGTTTGTTTAAATTGTTATT
>CAJOCU010000019.1 GCA_905233765.1 uncultured Bacteroidaceae bacterium
GGTAGAAATGCGTTGCAAAGGTAAGCGGATTTTTGAGAACCACCAAAAAGCAAGTCCGAAGTGTTAAAATCTAAAAGTAGTTGATATACAGAGATTTACATCTATGTGTTTTTCATTGTTTTTGGTTGTTTAGAGGTCTCTAAATACAGCCTGAAAAAGCGCCATATCCGATGGTATTTACGCTTTCTGGGATTGTGATAGAGGTCAAGCTGCTGCAATCTAAGAATGCCAAATCCTCAATAGTCGTTACACCTTCAGGAATAATGATATTGTTTAGGTTACTACAACCTTCAAATAGTTCTTTGCTAATGACCGTTAAACCTTCGGATAAGCTAACGGACGCCAAGCTGCTACAATTCATAAACGCAGATGTCTCAATGCTGGTTACGCTATGAGGTATTGTGATAGAGGTCAGGCTGCTACAATCCCTAAACGCATGCATTCCTATGCTCGTTACACTTTGAGGTATTGTGACGGAGTTCAAATTTTCACAATAAGAGAATGCATATTCGCCAATTCGAGTGACAGTGTTACCTAATATATATTCCGTTACTTGCTGACCAAACTGATTCCCTAAACAAGGATTTTTTTTGGAAACAAGGACGTTACAATTCAACGTAACAGTGGTTAAATTGCTACATTCTTTGAATGCATTAGAATCTATAGATGTCACACCTGCAGGAATCGTTATCATAGTTAGGCCGCTGCAACCGTAGAATGCAAACCATCCTATTTCACTCACCTTTTCACCCAATTGCACTTCTTTGATTGATGTCATTTCACGGAACCAACCCTTCACTGTAGGACAATTAATAGTGACTGATTCTAATGATGGACAGTCCTTAAAAGCAGAAAAGTCTATACTGGTTGCATTTTCCGGAATGGTCACGGAAGCTAAACTGCTGCAGTCTTCAAAAGCCGAACTTCCTATAGTCGTTAAACTGTTGGGGAGATGAACGGACTTTAAATTCTTACAATGAGCGAAAGTATATCTGTCAATCGTTTTCAATCCTTCAGCAAAGACAATAGAAGATAGTTCGTTACATTGAGAAAAAGCCGATTCAGCTATATCTTTTACTTTAGATGGAATAAATATGGATTTTATTTTCGAACCTGCAAAAGCAAACCGTCCTATAGATTCTATGTTCTCTCCCAATTTTATTTCTTCGATAGCTATCTTGTCCAATATGTTTTGGAATGCGCCATTACATATTGATGTAACAGCATCGCCAAAGGTTACGCTTTTGACAGGAGTATTCTCGAATCTAGAAGGATAAAAGATATCCGCATTAGTATTTATGATCACGGACGTTAGGTTACTGCAACTGGAAAATGCGCCATCGGAGATTGTCATTACGTTCTCTGGGATGGTAACAGTCGTTAATGACGTACACCCTGCAAATGCAGCTATTCCTATATATTCTAGTTTTGGGAGAAAAGATACAGATGATAGGCTCTTACAGTTACAGAAGGCACCGTCATTTATGGTTTCAATATTCTCCCCAAAATGAATCTCTTCAAGAGTAGAACAATTGTAGAACAGATAAGGACCTATTGCTGTCACTGCATCGCCAAAAGAAACATTTTTAATGGGTGCACTAGGAAAAAGGCTTTTGGAGGAAGATGATAAGTCTTTGGAAGCAATCGCATTACTATTAATAGTTATCGAAGTCAAAGATGAACAATTAGTGAATGCATACTGACTCATTTCCTCTAAACTTTCACCAATAATTATTGAAGATAGGCCAGAACATAAGTTGAAAGCACCAGCTTCTATTCTCTTAAGGTTGTCAGGTAAATTGAGAGCCGTCACTAAACATCCAGAAAATGCGAGCTCTCCTATTTCCTCCAAATTCTGATGAAAATGGATAGAAGATAATTCTGTACAGTTAGCGAATGCCAACCTGCCTATAGTTTTTGTGTTCGCACCCAAATCAACTTCCTCAAGAGTAGAACACTCATCAAACAGATAATCGCCAATGGATGTTACTGCATCGCCAAAGGTTACGCACCTCAATGGCGTGTCCTTAAATATATTTGTCGCATAATCATATATCCCGTCTTTACAAAAAGATGCTATGGCATTGCTGTTGATTGTGACTCTTTCTAATTTCTCACAACCCTCAAAGGCACCTGCTCCGATATACGAGATATTCTCTGGGATAACCAAAGATGCCAACTCATTACATCCCTTGAAAGCGTAGGATTCAATGGCGGATACAGGATATTCCTTTCCACCGATATTAACTGATGCAGGAATGGAGACATCCCCGGTCATATTACTTTTACAAACTATTACACTGCTGTTTATCTTGTCTAATGCGTATTTAACGTCATTGATGACACAAGTTTCTACTGCTGTTTTACCTGATGGTGGCTGTATACCATACTCAATCCACTGATTCTGGTTCAATTCATACGTCGAACTCGTATTTATCGCATCCAACTCATAATATCCATTTGCATATCCTCCCCATCCTAAATTGAGATGAAAGTATCCGTTTTCATATCCATCACAGACAAACGCATGTCCATCGCCACACTCTGGATTCCCGCTGTATAGGACGGGACGTCCTTCTGCCAGCTCTTGATAAATAGTCGTTTCCCACTCTTTTAACCCTACGCTGTTACGGCCTAAAGATTTTATCTGGTTTTCATATCCAAAGAAGGTTGCCAATTGGCTAACCTTCTGTGAATATGCAGCACTTCCGTCAATCCCATAATTCATATCAACAGCAACACCTATATGATACAATAAAGTAGAAACAGAGTTCGGTGCATCTATCTCGCCTCTCATCATGGCACCCCAGTCGTATGTCGTTTGACCGAAATTGGCACTCAGAGTTTGTCCATTCCAATTATAAGAATAAGAACCTGTTCCTTTTTCTGGCCATTTGTAATAATACATAATTTGACCAATAGCTGTTGCTACGCACCCAGTTGGACAGTGGTCACTTTCTCCAGAAGGTATTGGACAAAGATTGTTATACGGTTCTCCTTGATTCCATGTACAATGCACCATTGGCGCAATTGAAGGCTGGATATCCATTGCTCGGCTTCGCTGAACCATTGTGGGATTCTTTCGGGCATACGAGATTTGCTCGGCATAACTGTCAAGCAGATATTGAGCACAACATGGTAGGCTGTCAGGGTTAAAAACCCCTTCATCGGAGTAGGCAAGAATCGGTTTGGTAGCGTCGTCACCAGATGCAAGGATAAAACCGTTTTGATCCTCTACATTAAATACATAATAGAGCGGCTGCTGGTCTTCAGAATTGATTCGCGTCTGTCTCAACCTCAGACTGCTCTTTGTCTGTAAATACTTGCCTCGGGCCCGCCGAGCGCCAGAGCCCATGAACTGCGCAGCATTCATGCGTGCCTGTTCCACATCTATCGGTTCTGCCCAACAAACAGAAGAGGCGAGCAGAGAAAACACACTGATAAGAAGTTTGGCCTTTTTCATATTTCTACGGTTTTATTCATGCATCTTGGTGTAACGAATCTCACGGAAGACACGAGCTATGGTTCGCATTTTTCGTGAGACTATTCATAGTGTCTTATTGCTTTGCTGCTTCAGCAGGCTCTCCATCAACGAGGTCGGGCAAAGTATCCAAGTCCTTGTCCTTGAAGAGTTGCTGGGCTTTCTGCTCATGTACTTCTTCCATCTCTATGCCCATTCCCTTGGCTGAGATATACACATAGTGAATAGAACCAGAAGTGAGATTCAAGGATATACCAGCATGCATGTTATTAACTTGCCGTCCTTTTTGTGGAACATAGTAAACATGCTTAAATGTGAATTCAAAATCTTTTTGTCCTTCCTCATTATAAACACACTTGCGTACAGCTGGCTTATATTGATAAGATTTGACATTCTCTGGATACCAATCCATGTGTTTATATTGTTTCTTGACCGCTCCCAACATACTAAAGGATATGTCATCATCTTGAACGATGTTGCAGGTTGCTTCATTAGTACTTGTCATTGAGCGCATAAAGAAATATACGGTGCTTTGAGCCATCGCACTATGAGCAGAAATGAGAAGCAGGACACTTATTGCCATGCTCCGAAAGATGAAATGAATAGAGTTCTTCATAACATTTGTGAGATTAAAAGTAAAAAGGATTATCTAAGCCACATTAAGTTCGTAGTCGTGGGCTGCTGCCCTTTTCCATACGCTACACCGATAGCCTTCATGGCCTCGATCTCCATTTGCTGAATCTTAACTTGGTCATGATACTTCTCGCGCATCTGGAAGTTGATGTCGTTACGGCGCTGTGCCTTGATTTCCTTAGCTAGTGCCAACGCATCAGCATAGCATGAGGCCTCAGAGTCTATCTGGCAGAGCAAAGCCCCAGCTTCCCGTGCAACACTGGCATCCTGACGGGTCGCCCAAGCCATACGTGCGCGATTCAGAAGCCCGAGGTTATATTGGTCACGATAGACAGCATAGTATTTACGACCGGCCTTCAATCCCGCATCAGCGCCTTTGGAACAAGTGGGAATGGAAATGGCGAGGGCAATGGCAGCATCATAATTCTGGAGCGATGCTTGCTTCTCAGCTTCGCGCAGGATATTCTGATAGTTGGCATCGTAATACGCCAGAATCTTTTTACGTCCTATCTGTAACAAAGATTGTATCTGTTGCTGATTGCCGTTGATATGTTTGAAGGCATCGATGTAGCACTTCGTTTCATTCTGCCCCACACCGTCCATCTCGATATATGCTGATGCGAACTTGGTCTTGCTGTTGGTGTCGGCTATGAAGAAGGTAATGCCCAGGTTCTGGGTTATCTGCATGGGCGGACCTGCGTGGAAGGACTTGTCCAGCGCATCCACTCGTGCAGTGAGGATGAACTGCGACAAGCCTAAGCCCGCCTCGTAATCAGACGCGGTGGCGATGCGCGTCAAAGTGTTCTCTAAGACCCGCATGGCTTCCGACGGGATGTTCCTGCTGTCAATGTGGATGGCGACGGGTACGTAGCAATTCTGTGCCTGTGCAAGGCCTGCGCTCAGCCACAGGACAGTGGCAATAATGGAAAGTTGAATGTTGTTCATACCGAGATACATGCTTAAAGAGATTACTTTTCACCAATAATCAAGAGACACCGCCCCAATCCTCGGTTCAGGACTTTGCAAGGCAGGTTGTAATCCGAGCGCAGGAAACGCATCAGCTCACGAGTAAATCCTTCGGCATCCTGTGGCGATGTCCCGTTGGCCTTGTACAGTGGTATGCGCACCTGGTCGAAGAGGATGTAGTTATCCGTGGCGTCGGACTTGTTGAAGCGATGTGCTACAGTGTTGTCATTAACCCACTGCTCAATAATCTCGCTCAACTCATAACCGTTGTACTCGGTCTCCAGGTCAATGCCGCTGCCATTGTCGAAGACACGTATGTCAATCACCACCTCACGCCCGTTGACAAGGATGTCCTCAAAATGTTGCTGTAATTGCGCTGTAAAATTATCCATGTGTGCAAGCACTGCTTCTTCCAAGAGTACGGCAACATCAGCCGAGAACGAAGGAGCACCAGTTCCTTGGTCGCCTGCAACCTGTTTATTGGAATAGGCGTCCAGCCCGCGGATGAGATAGCGGACAGATTGCTTGGGACCAGTCTTGACGACATCCCAACCGATTTCCACGATGATGTCAGCCTTAGCCGTCCGACGGAGCCTGTCCAAAGGACTCTCCGCCATGCTGGCACCACTGGTCTTGCTGCGGATGAGTCTGTCTTCCGCCGACAAGTTGTTGATGGACTTGATGTTTTGCTGCATATCCTGTAACGGGAAGCCGCGGTCAGCCATGAGAGCATTGATTTTGGCTATCACATTATTGAGATCCTGATTGCTCTGTAGGGCTTTCTTATAATCTGGCACGATTTCCTCTGTGCCTTGGTTGTCAAATTTCTGCACATAGCCATGCTGGTTGCACCAAACATCGCTGGGTACCACCATGAGCTTAGGACGTTTCGCCTGAGCCATCACGCCTGTCGCCGTGCAGATAAGGATGAGCAGCATCATACTGCGCAGTCCCGCATTGAAGTATTTTTGCATCATTGTCAGTATTGAATTAGTTCTTGATAATCTTGTCCTGGCGAAGGCGGCTCTTCAGTTCTGGCCGGAGAACACGTACGGTAATGGTATAAGTGACCTCATACTTGTTCTTTGTCTTGTCCTTAGACCATCGCTTCTCGTCTTCTGTGGAAACATAGTCCTTGTAGCCGCCGTTGTCCCTGAAGAAAGCGTTGAAATACTCCTCATACTTCTCTCGGGCATTGGCCTCCGCTACTATAGGCCGCATATCACAGCCGGCAGCACCGGTATGAATGCCCTCGAAAAGAACAGCCCACACGGCATTTTTCTTGGCCTGTTCCACGGCATCGGCTTTGTTCTTACCTTTCCCTTTGGAACGTAGTGTCTGCGAGCCGTCCAGTTCCACGCCCAGACATTCTACTTCCTGCGGCTGTGCTCCTGTCTGTGCCTGCATGGTTGTCATTGTTGACACCAGCAAAAAGAAGAAAATAGATTTCTTAATTAGCTGCTTCATTGTGATAGGTATTATAGTTCTTATCATGGGCGTTATCTCTCAAAAGACTGAAGCGATGGGCTTGATTACTCCAGCCTTCTCCAATTCACGCCTCAGTTCATCTTTCTGCACTAAGACGACAGCCCCGATGCGGTAGCCTTTTCCCACCTTTTCGCGGGCATAGGAAGCGGGTACTACCTCAGCAAACTGCAAGAATGTGCTGCTAAAGAATTTATCATAATATTCGCGCATCTCCTGTTCATCTGCAGCCTGAGTGAAAGGGAGCTGTGAGGGAGCACCGCCTGCTCCTGGAAAGCCACGGAAGATGACACCGTGAACGGCTGCCTTTTTGAAATCAACGTCATCCACGCTTTTCATGTGGGTCATGACCCACACGCGGACTAAATATGTTCCTTGGACACCTGTGCCTGCAGCTTCAAGGCTGTAGTCCGGAATCGTATAAGGACTGATAGCATGGACTGGCGCAAACATCGTCAAGGCAAAGAACAGGATAAGTATCTTATTCATGCTGTCTACTATTTATGGTTACTCATTGATTTCACGAATCAGCATACCTGGAAAGAAGTCACCACCACGCACCTTTTCAAAAGTGGTTGCTCCGAGAGTAGCGTTTGCTGCATTTTCTTCCACGGACATATAGCGGTTGTCCCAGATGGCATCTGCCTTGGGACGAACAACTCCCACTCGCTTGTAACTACGCCTGCCGTTTTCATCGGTTACGACTTCCAACACTTCATAGCGGGATTGAGGGGTCAGTCCCTCCTTCAGTCCTATGTCTGCCTTCAGGGGGGGCGTTGACAAAAGGGGCATCTTTGGGCGAAAGAACTCAAAGCGATGCGCCAAGTCCACCACGTTCTCGTCCAAAGCTCGCTTACACGCCTTGCGAACCATATCCATAGGATCTTGCAAACCAGAGAAATCTGTCTTCCCTGCCTTGCTCTCTACCTTTCCTATGTACTTCAACTGGAACTTATCCCGAATCTCTTCAAAGTACTTTTGCTTCTCAACATCGGGTTTATCGGAGTATACCTCCTTGTAGAAAAGGCCTGCTGCTTCATCGTCCCAGACGAGCTGATAGAGGAATGTGTTTATACGCACTTTGAACTTCTGGAATTTCTCCAGCTCATCAGCAGAGAATTTGCCCAAATTGCCAAAACCGCTATTACTAGTTGCAATAGATGTTACTGCACCAGCAATACCAAGCAATGCACCTGCTATTTTTGCTCCCGCGCTTTTATCAGCGCTCTCAATGCTATTGACGAGCACATACGTGTTCCCTATCAGATCCTCTCCTGCATCCATCAGCAATGCCTCAGAACGAGCAGAACGCTGTGCCATCTCTCGCTCGAAGGTGGATGCATTATATAGTCCCCTTTCCTGAATCTGTTGCAGACTACATTCACCTGTTTCTGGGTTACGGAGGAACCATTTAGAAACCAAGCGGCTAGCCACATGATTCTTCTTCAAGAAATTTGTAAACCTGCGGTTCTCCTTATCCTCTCGGATGCCGAAAGGGGTGCCGTCGGTATCTATTACCTTGACGCTGAGATCGTGGTCGTTGTACTTTTCCGGCAGAGGCATAGTCAGGAACGCAGCCTTGATTACCTCGCTATATTCGCTGGCCGTATTGTTCACAAGGATAGAGTAAAGAGAACTGCGGCGATATGGAATTTCTTCTGTCTGAGCATAAATGCCATGTGACAAGAACAGGAACAATAAAAACAAATATGGTTTCATGTGTGTCATGCTTCTATTAGGGTGTTAATAATCCCATTCCTCTTCCGGAATGATGTTTTCAAATCGATAGCTGCGCTGATCACGAGTCATATAGAGGTACAAACGTCGGCCTTCAAGCGAGCCTAATGGCTTGTCACCATTTTTGTGAATAAAATCGAGCACCAAGGGGTAATCCTCATACCTTAATGGAGTACTGAAATAGGTACGCCCGTCCACACCGACAACGGCACCATAACGTTCATCGCTAGCTTGTGAGCGGTTGAGATAAAGGCTGTCGTTGGGTTGTGCCCATGCATAACCCTCTTTGAAGGGATAGATATAGACATAGCCTGTAGGTAACTGTTTCTGCTCTTTTATCAGGAAAACGTGATAGAGGGAGTCACTGGGCTCTACCCAACAGGCATTCTCCGAGGCATCACGACTCATCTCAATATCCATATACATACATGGCACCAACACCTTCCCTTTCTTATCTACAACGCCCCATTGACCGGAAATAGCAACGCGGAACAATTCGTTGGGTAATATTTCTGCATCATCATATTTAAAAGGTATCACTTGTTGCCCGTCCATCGTCACCACACCCCACTTGCCATTGGACTTCGCGGCCATAAGGGATGGGGTTCCATCAGATGGGGGAAAGTGAAGATCGGTGTAGCCTTCCTTTGCGAACAGCGTCTCGCCACGAGAATTCACGATTTCACTTTGTCCATCCTTGCTGAACACCCAAATATACTCTGTCGCATTGCACTGCACGTCATAGCCATCTTTGACTTTCTCTCCGTTCTTGTTTATGAAGAAGAATGTATCACCGTCCCGTACAGGGGCAATGTCTCCGATGAAATCGCCATGAGAGAAGCCCGGCATATTTATCAATTCTTGTGCATTCTCGCCATCGTAGCGAATCTGAATGCTTTTTTGATTTTCAATGTTATAGTAGCCAATGGCATAAAAAGTTGTACCATAAACCCACCAACGCATCATGCCATTCACAGGAAGACTGATAGTTGGAGCGACATCTTCGGAAATGATATTCCCTTGATCATCAATGATATAACTATTATAATTGCTTTCTTTCTTGAATCTCAAGAACTTGGCATCGGTTATAAGCGTGTCAAGTGTACTGAACTCAGCCAAGCTAACATGGGCATTTCCATAAGCTGCCATCCTTTTGTCCTCTGGAAGCTGGCTTACATGAATGAAGTCGAATAAAAACTTATATTGGGCAGGCACCAGCACCTCACCATCCCCATTAATTACTCCATACTTATTTCCCTTCTGCAATATGGCTTTGCCATAGCAGTTCAAATCCGAGATGCGGGAATAGTCGGCATTGAGAACCACTTCGCCATTTTTGCGAAGAAGACCATAGCTCTTACCTTTTTTTACCTTCAACAATTGATTACCCCACGGCACAGCTTCTTGATAACCGATTGGGATGTTATCGTCGGCGCAAAGTGGCAGGCTACCAACCAACAATAAAAAAATAAGCAAACAGCCATGCAATGTTTTCAGTTTCATCTGTTACTAGAAAAAAGCTGCAGACTCCCACGCAATGGCAATGGTAAATGATTTCGTTCGCGTACACATACAAAAAAGCGTGGGAGTCTGTACTTGTTGCCCGTCCCACGTCACTAGGCTCTAGCATTGCCCATCCAGTCGAAACGGTGCAACGCAGAAGCCCACGCGAGGAGATATGTGGTACGCCAAACATGTACCTATATATAATAAGGTACACTGAGGGTTGTACGGTAACATATTCCCACATAGGACATCTACCGTTGCTTTGTTATTGACTGGCTTTTGAACTTGCTAGATTCGTGACGTCAAAGAACAAAGCGCTGAGTAAACGCCTTTTACATTATGTGTGTCCCACCCGCCCGGCTTCTGCTCATCAAGGTCTCATTCAGGCTTTTCAGCCCTCATTTGAACCTCGTTTGCATCCACTTTCGTAGTGATGACGGCACAAAGATACAACTAATAAGTGAAAACTGAAAAATTAAAAGAGAAAAATGAGAGAAGAAAGAGAATAATAAAGGGAAAGGGTGAAAAAGAGGGGAAGCCTACTTGTCCTTCCAGAAGCTGCGGGTGAAGAGGACGAGGACGCTGAGGATTTCCAAACGACCCATCAACATCAGCAGGGAAAGGAGCCATTTGACGACATCGGGCAGGTGGTTCCAGGACATCGTGGGGCCTATCTCCAGACCGAGCGTTGGGCCTACATTGCTGGCGCAGCTGAAAGCGATGGTGAAGGCGTTGGTGCTGTCGATGCCCAGAATCATCATAATGAAATAGACAAAGAGACAGAGCATCACATAGGCTGCGAAGAAGGCGAAGAGGGACTGCTGGCGGTTGTTGGGGACTACATAGCCGTTGATGCGGACCGGCAGCACGGCAGTGGGGTGCAGGATGCGACGGAGCTCGTTGCGCAGCACCTTCCACAGCATGACAACACGCACACATTTAAAGCCGCCACTCGTGGAGCCGGAACAGCCACCAATGAACATGCAGACAGTGAGGATGACCCATGTGAGGTGTGGCCACTGACCAGCATCGTCGTTGAAGACGCCCGTGGTGGTGAGGAACGAGACGACCTGAAACAGGCTGGAACGGAAGGCGGCGGCAAAGGGATAGTGGCAGCCACGCATGATGATGAACATGATGAGCAGCGTGCACACGAGGATGACGGAGATGTAGAGCCGAAACTCGGTGTTCCTGAAGAACTCTACCAGCCTGCGCTTGAACAGGGTGACATAGAGGAGTGTAAAGCTGGTGCCGCAGAGGAACATGAAGAGGATGGCCGTGTAGTCGATGGCGGGGCTATGGAAGTAGCCGGTGCTGGTGTTGTGCGTAGCGAAGCCACCGGTGGCCGTGACTGTCATGGCGTAGTTGACGCAGTCGAAACCGCTCATGCCTTCGAAGTAGAAGCAGAGGGCACAGACGGAGGTGAGCAACGAATAGATGCCCCAGATCCAATGGCCCTGGGTGCTGAGGCGCGGGTGCATCTTGACGCGCATAGGCCCTGTGGCCTCGGCCGAGAAGACTTTCACGCTACCACCCACCATCGAGGGGATGATGGCGATGGTGAAGAAGACGATGCCGAGGCCACCGACCCACTGGGTGAGGCTGCGCCAGAAGAGCAGGGCATGGGGCAGGCTTTCCACATCGTCGATGAGCGAGGCTCCCGTGGTGGTGAAGCCGGAGATGGTCTCGAAGTAGGCATTGGTGATGGTGGGCAGGCAGCCGCTGAGGTAGAAGGGGAAACAGCCGAAGAGGCTGAAGATGGCCCATACGAGTGTCACCACCAGGAAGGAGTCGCGACGCGTCATGCTGCTGGGGGCGTGGTAGCCGATATAATGGAGGGCCATGCCGGTGAGGAGGGTGGTGACGACGGAGACGGCGAAGGCGTAGGTGTCGCTCTCGCCATAGCAGTAGGACATGACGAGGCAGCCGGCCATGAGGGCGGACTCGATGCAGAGGAGCTGCCCTATTATCTTCCAAATGATTTTCCAGTTGATCAAGGCGGTGTTTCGTTTAGCGTTTAACGTTTGGCGGCACAGTTCTGGCATGTGCCTTTGACGAGGTAGTTGACGCTCTCCATAGTGAAGCCCTCGGGCAGCTGGATAGCGGGGATGTGGATGGTGGGGAAGCAGTAGGTGCGATGGCAGCGCAGGCAGTAGAAATGGATGTGCTGGTCGTCGAGCGTGCAGTCGTCATGGCCCTCGCACACCTCGTACTTGGCCACGCCGGTGCCATCCTCGATGGCGTGCACCAGATGGTGCTCCAGCAGGAGGGTGAGGGTGCGGAAGATGGTGGAACGATCCACGGTATCCAGCACGTCGTCCAACTCGCGCAGCGACAGGGCGTGGCGGTGCTCCGCGAGTGCACGATAGACGAGGAGGCGCGTGGACGTGGGTTTCACCCCTCGGCTCTCAAACTTTTCTGTATAATCCTCCGTTTTCATTCTAGTAATGGAAACTGCTGCCACCCAGGAACTCGCGAAGGAGGGACATGGGCGGGATCTGCTTATCCTCGATGGGTTCAAAGAAGCCCACGAGTCCTCGTAGACGCAAGGCTACTTCGTATTCGGGAGCATCCACGGGCACCTCTTCCAGAATGGGCATCACGTAGTTGCGCAGCACGGCAAGCTCATAGAGCAGGGCACTGTTGATCATGCGGTTGCAGTTCTCCTGATAGGGGAAGATCCATTTCTCCTCGCCAGCACGCACGCTGGGCCAGCGGCGTATGGTATCCTCGGCCGAGTAGCCGCGGAACTTACGGTCGCGGATGATGCGGCGCAGCAGGCGGTTGTCAGAGGTGGAGATGCGGCGCTGCTCATCGAGTTGGATGGTGGTGAGGGCCGAGACGTAGAGCTGGTATTTCTGCTCGCGAGGGATATCGGGAGTCAGGTCAGGGTTCAGGGCATGAATGCCTTCGATGATGAGCACATCGTTCGCACCCAAGGTCATCCCTACGGCCGTTGTCTCGCGATGTCCTGTATGGAAGTTGTACTTCGGACACTGGATGGTTTCGCCTTTCAGCAGGCTGTGCAGTTGGTCGTTGAAGAAAGCCACATCCAGAGCCTGCAGACACTCGAAGTCATAGTCTCCTTTCTCATCGCGTGGCGTATGCTCGCGATCGAGGAAGTAGTTGTCCAGCGAAATCATATACGGACGCAGCCCTACGGCGCCAAGCTGCACGGCCAGACGCTTGCAGGTCGTGGTCTTACCGCTGCTGCTGGGACCTGCGAGCATGACGATGCGACAGCCCGATTTCTTTATCTGGTCGGCGACAGCGGCAATCTTGCGTTCCTGTAGCGCTTCCGACACGTAGATGATTTCTGTGGCATGGCCTGTGCGCACGGCGCGGTTCAATTCAGCCACGGTGCTCAGTCCTATAATCTCTTGCCAGTGGCGGAGATCGGCCATGACGGTTTCAAGCTTACTCATTAACGAATTAACGAATTAACGGATTAACAAGTTATCAATTTTTCATTCTTCATTTTCTCAATGAGAAGCTCCATCCCCTCGGAAGCTCCTTTCTGGATATGGTGGAAGCGGTGGCTGGCGGTCCAAGGCACTTCCTTCGGGTCGATGAGGTAGATGGGGGCGTGGTCGGGCACGAACTGCACGAGGCCGGCAGCGGGATAGACGTTGAGGCTGGTGCCGATGACGACGTAGATGTCGGCCTGCGCAGAGATCTCGGCAGCGCGCTCTATCTCGGGCACCGCCTCGCCGAACCAGACAATGAAGGGGCGCAGCTGGCTGCCGTCGGCGGCCTTGTCGCCCAGGTGGATGTCGAGGTGGTCGGGTGGGAGGGTGATGACCTGCGAGGGGTCGTTGGGGTTGCGCGACGAAGTGGCCTTCATCAGCTCGCCATGGAGGTGGATGACGTGGGTGGAGCCGGCGCGCTCGTGGAGGTCATCGACGTTCTGGGTGATGACGGTGACGTCGAAGTCCTGCTCCAGCGCTGCCACCAGCTCGTGGCCGCGGCAGGGCCGCACCTGCGGCAGCTGGCGACGGCGCTCGTTGTAGAAGTTGATGACGAGCTCGGGGTCGCGCTCGTAGCCCTCGATGGTGGCGACGTCCTCGACACGGTGCTGCTCCCAGAGCCCGCCGGAGTCGCGGAAGGTGCTGATGCCGCTCTCGGCGGACATGCCTGCACCCGTGAGAATAACTATTTTTTTCATTGAGATAGGCGTTTTGCAGGGCAAAAGTAAGCATTATTTACAATTTGACAATTTACTATCTACTATTTATTTGAATTTTTGTTTCATTTTATGTTTTTTTGCAGCTTCAAAAACAAAATAAATCATAAATCAGGCCTCCTTGGTGAAAGAATTTGCAAATTGTAAATGGTCGAATCGTAAATTATCTATACCTTTGCGCCCGATTTTTAACAAAGAACGCGAAAAAGGAACATGAACAAGATTAGTTATGCATTGGGTCTCGGCATCGGCCAACAGCTGAAGAGCATGGGCATCGAGGACTTCAATGTGCAGGACTTCACACAGAGCATCTGCAATGTGCTGACGGATGCGGAGCTGGCAATGACACACCGCGAGGCACAGGCGCTGCTCAACGAATACTTCGACAAACAGGCCCGCAAGCAGGCTGAGGGCACCATTGCCGAGGGCAAGGCCTTCCTGGAGGCCAACGCCAAGAAGGAGGGTGTCGTCACCACCAAGAGCGGACTGCAGTATATGGTGCTTACGGAGGGCACGGGCCGCAGCCCCAAGGCTACGGACAAGGTGCGCTGCCACTACGAGGGCACGCTCATAAACGGCACCGTCTTCGACAGCAGCTACCAGCGCGGCGAGCCCGCCGACTTCCCCCTCAACGGTGTCATCCCCGGATGGACGGAGGGTGTGCAGCTGATGAAGGAGGGCAGCAAGTTCCGCTTCTTCATCCCCTACCTGCTGGGCTACGGCGAGCGCGGAGCCGGCAGCTCGATTCCCCCCTATGCCACGCTCATCTTCGACGTGGAACTGATCAAAGTGCTCTAAAAACCATTTAACCCATAAAAAAACAAGCAAAGATGAAAAAGATTTCTATCGTTCTCACAGTGGTCCTGGCAGCTGTCGTGACCGCTTGCAACCAGGGTCCCACAGCAGCGCTGAAGACCGACATCGACACCCTGAGCTATGCCATCGGCATGAGCCAGACACAGGGTCTGAAGGAATATCTGGCCATGCGCATGGGCGTGGACACCACCTATGTGGAGGAATTCCTGAAGGGCTTCCGCGAGGGTGTGAAGGCTGACAACAGCAAGGAAAAGGCCGCTTACTTCGCTGGTATCCAGATTGGTCAGCAGGTGAGTCAGGGCATGCTCCAGAACATCAACCGCATGATCTTCGGCGAGGACACCACACAGACGGTCAACGCTGACAACGTGTATGCTGGTTTCATGGCCGCTGTGGCTGGCAATGACAAGGTGATGACGCTGGATTCCGCCAGCAACTTCGTGCAGACCCGCATGGATGTCATCCGCGAGGCTGCTCGCGCCAAGGCTTTCGCTGACAACAAGAAGGCCGGCGAGGACTACATCGCTGAAATCGCCAAGAAAGAAGGCGTGAAGGAACTCGGCGAGGGCGTGTACTACGAGGTCCTCACAGAGGGCAACGGCGAGGTGGCCGCTGACACCGCCAGGGTGAAGGTGCACTACGAGGGCAAGCTCATCGACGGTACCGTCTTCGACAGCAACATGGAGAGCGAGCCCACCACCTTCAGGGCTAACCAGGTCATCCCCGGCTTCAAGGCCGCTCTGACCGCTATGCCCGTGGGCTCCAAGTGGATCGTCTATATCCCCCAGGAGCAGGCTTACGGCGCACAGGACATGGGCAACATCAAGCCCTTCAGCGCCCTGACCTTCACTGTCGAGCTGGTTGACATCGAGAAGTAATCAACAACAACGATGAAAGCGTTCAAAATAGTCATTATCGCTCTTGGCCTGCTGGTGTGCTTGAACGCCAGCGCCGCCAAGAAGCCGAAGAAGTCCAAGAAGCAGGTGGTGGCCGAGAAGGTGGATACCATCCCCATGAAGGACTTCAGCTACGCCTATGGCATCACGCAGACCAACGGCCTGATGGGCTATCTCGTGCAGCGCATGGGCATCGACACCACCTATATCGACCATTTCCTCAGCGGCTTCGACATCCCCGTGATGGACGAGGATGCCAAGCAGATGAAGGCATACATCGCCGGCAAGGAGATTCGCCAACAGGTGGAAGGACAGATTCTGGCACAGATCAACAGACAGATCAACGACAGCGTGGACCTGCTGGATAAAGCCCGTTTCATCGAGGGATTCCGTGCCGCCATCGCTGGCAACACCACCATCACGCCCGACAGCGCACAGGTTGTGTCCTCCAAGCAGATGGAGTACTACAACAAGGTGAAGATGGAGGCCAAGTACGGCAAGAATCGTGCCGATGGCGAGGCGTTCCTGCAGGCCAATGCCAAGAAGGACAGCGTCGTGACCACACCCAGCGGACTGCAGTATAAGGTCCTCACGCAGGGTACAGGCGAGACGCCGAAGGCCACCGACAAGGTGAAGGTGAACTACGAAGGTCGCCTCATCGACGGCACCGTCTTCGACAGCAGCTACAAGCGCAACCAACCTGCCACCTTCGGCTGCAACCAGGTGATCAAAGGCTGGACGGAGGCGCTCACGATGATGCCCGTAGGCTCGAAGTGGGAGGTGTATATCCCACATGAACTTGGCTACGGCGCTCGCGAGGCCGGCAAGATACCCCCTCTCTCCACGCTCATCTTTACTGTGGAATTGCTGGAAATTGTCAAGTAAAAAACGTAAAAATACACTCAAAATGACACCAAAGTGACCCTTTGGTGTCATTTTTTTCATAAAAAAGGATGGCCGTTGTGCAGAAAATACCTATCTTTGCGTTACAAAATGATATTTAAACACTCGTGTCATGGAAAAAATTGATAGTCTCGACAAAAAGATTCTGGAAATCATCACGCGCAACGCGCGCATTCCTTTTAAAGAAGTCGCTGCGGAGTGTGGCGTCTCCAGAGCTGCCATTCATCAGCGTGTGCAACGGCTGGTGGACATAGGCGTCATCACGGGCTCCGGCTACGATGTCAACCCTGTCTCGCTGGGCTATAACACCTGCACCTATGTGGGCATCACCCTGGAGCGCGGCTCGATGTACAAGCACGTGGTCAACGAGTTCGAGAAGATTCCTGAGATTGTGGAATGCCACTTCACCACGGGCCCCTACACGATGCTCGTGAAACTCTATGCGCGCGACAACGCCCACCTGATGGAACTCCTCAACAACCGAATGCAGGAGATCCCTGGCGTGATGGCCACAGAAACCCTCATCTCGCTCAAGCAGAGCATCCGCAAGTCCGTGCCCATCGGCCTCTCGGATGCAGACCTGGCCACCATCAAAGCCCTCACGGCCAAGAAGGCCGCGATGCTCGACGATATGGATGACTGATGATATACGAATGAAGAGTGAAAAATGAACTCTTGAACTTTTTAAACCCTTAAACCCTTGATCTCTTCTTCATCTTTCGATTGGAACGCGCGCTATGATGCGCTGCACGCCACCTTCCCTGGCACGCAGCGCACCCCTGTGATAGGCATCACGGGCAACTTCGGCGACAAAGGTTGCGAGTTGGCAGAGGGCTACTATGAGAGTGTGCTGCGAGCAGGTGCCACGCCTGTGGTGCTGCCACCCACGGAGGACGGCGATGTGCTGTGCTCTGTCCTCGACCGCCTCGACGGCATCATCCTCTCTGGCGGCGGCGACATGAATCCGCTCTTCGTGGGCGAGGAACCCACGCCCGCACTCCACAGCATCAACCCCAAGCGCGACATGGCCGAGCTGCTGCTCATCCGCCTGGCCTACGACCGTCAGATCCCCATGCTGGGCATCTGTCGTGGCATCCAGATGCTGGCTGCAGCCCTCGGCGGCAGCGTGTGGCAGGATATCCCCAACCCCGGCTTGAAGCACAGTCAGGACCTCGACCGTGCTTACGCCTCGCACACGGTGAAGATAGAGAACGACTCGCTGCTCCACAGCATCATGCAGCGCGACACGCTGGCCGTGAACAGCTTCCACCACCAGGCCGTGCGCGACGCAGGCCCTCGCTTCCGCGTCTGTGCCACGTCCTCCGACGGTGTCATCGAGGCGATGGAATCGGCTGAAATGAAGAGCATCATGGGCGTGCAGTGGCACCCCGAGTGCTTCTGTCTGCGCGACGACGACACGATGATGCCCCTCTTCCGCTGGCTGAGGGACGAGGCCGCCAACTATCGTGAGGCACGACGGCTGCACAGCCGCATCCTCACCCTCGACAGCCATTGCGACACGCCGATGTTCTTCGACCAGGACATCCATTTCGACCAGCGCGACCCCAAGCTCCTCGTGGATCTGCATAAGATGAACGAGGGAGGCCTCGACGTCAGCACCATGGTGGCCTATATCCCACAGGGACCCCTCACAGACGAAGGGCGCAAGGCAGCCACAGCCTATGCTGAGAGCCAGCTCAGCCGCGTGGAGAAGATGGTGGAGGAGAATGCGGCTGCCGTCGCACTCGCCTATACCCCCAATGACCTCTACCAGCTCAAGGACGAGGGCCGCAAGGCCATCATGCTGGGCATAGAGAACGGCTACGCCATCGGACAGGACCTCAGTCTGCTGGAGCATTTCTACAAGCGCTTCGGCATCGTCTATATGACCCTCTGCCACAACGGCAATAACGATATCTGCGGCTCGGCACGTCCGCGTGAAGGCGAGCCACACATGGGCATCACGGACTTTGGTGCCCAGGTCATCCGCGAGATGAACCGCCTGGGCATCCTCGTGGACCTCTCCCATGCCAGCGAGCAGAGCTTCTACGATGCGCTGGCGCTGAGCCAGAAGCCCATCGTCTGCTCCCACTCCTCCTGTCGGGCCCTGTGCGACCACCCTCGTAACCTGACCGACGACCAGATGCGGGCCCTCGCCGAGAAGGACGGTGTCATGCAGATCACCTTCTACAACGGCTTCCTTCGCACAGACGGACAGGCCTCCATCCTCGATGCTGTGGCGCACCTGAACCATGCCGTAGAGGTGATGGGCATCGAGCACGTGGGCATAGGCACCGACTTCGACGGCGATGGTGGTGTCCCTGGCCTCGCCTCGGCTGCTGAACTCATCAACTTCACCCGTCGCCTGTTGCGCCAGCGCTACAGCGAGGCCGACCTCCGCCTCATCTGGGGAGGCAACTGGCTGCGCTGCATATGACAGCCCCCCAACCTCTCCCGAGGGAGGGGAGTGCCTGCGGAATAGGAATCAAAATAGGAATCGTAACATCGTAATAACATAATGTCGAACAATACTACATCGCGCCAGCTGCTCCCCTCCATAACGGGAGGGGTTTGGGGGTGGGTCTTTCTCCTTCTCATTTCCTGTGGTGGACAGACCAAGCGCAGTGACGCCCCCGACACCATCGCCCTGCAGCCAGCGCCCACCTTCGTGGCCGACTCGGCCATGGCGTATGTCGAGGCACAGTGTGCCTTTGGGCCGCGTGTGCCAGGGAGTGCAGCGCATCAGGCTTGTGGCGACTGGATCGTGAAGCAGTTCCAGGCGCAGGGCGCCGAGGTGGTCGAGTTGCGCACCACCCTGAACGGCTACGACGGAAAACCCATGCCCTGTCGCAATATCCAGGCACGCCTGAACCCTGAAGCCGTGGACCGCATCCTCATCACAGCGCACTGGGACAGCCGTGCGTGGGCCGACAACGACAGCAATCCGCAACACCACCACACCCCCGTCCTGGCTGCCAACGACGGCGCCTCGGGCGTGGCCGTGATGCTGGAGATGGCGCGTGTGATTGCGCAGAAGGGCCTCAGCTATGGCATCGACTTCGTCTGTTTCGACGTGGAAGACCAGGGAACGCCGCAGTGGGCTGAGGAGACCGAGGAGAGCTACTGGTGCCTGGGCTCGCGCTATTGGGCACAGGAGGCCTTCGCAGCTGGCTATCGTGCGCGCTATGGCGTCAACCTGGACATGGTGGGCGGACGTGGCGCACGCTTTGCCATGGAGGGCTTTTCCAAGCAGTACGGCAAACCCATCGTGGACATGGTGTGGCATCTGGCTGTGCAGCTGGGCTACAGCAACTACTTCGTGCTGGAGGATGGC
The DNA here is from genome assembly GCA_905233765.1 of uncultured Bacteroidaceae bacterium. GTDB lineage: Bacteria > Bacteroidota > Bacteroidia > Bacteroidales > Bacteroidaceae > Physcousia. Next base: position 19,941 of record CAJOCU010000019.1, read on the forward strand.
GGCTATGTCACTGACGACCACCTGCCCATCAATCGCATCCTGCACACACCCTGCATCGACATCATCCCCTGTGTCGCTGGTGCTTCCTCCTCCTTCGGACCCACCTGGCACACCATCAACGATACCCCAGAGAACATAGACCCGGGAGCCCTGCAGGCCGTGGGACAGACTTTGTTGCAATTGATATATAATGATAACGAATAGTTCGTTTAACGTTTAGCGTTTAACGTTTAAGTATGAAGATGATAGACGAAATACAAGACGAGATCATCGATGAATTCGTTGATTTCGACGATTGGATGGACCGCTACCAGCTCCTCATCGACCTCGGCAACGAACAGAAACCCCTGCCCGAGAGCGCCAAGACGGAGCAGAACCTCATCGAAGGCTGCCAGAGCCGTGTGTGGCTCACGGCCGACCTCACGCCCGAAGGCCTCGTTCACTTCGAGGCAGAGAGCGACGCCCTCATCGTCAAGGGCATCGTGACGCTCCTCATACGCGTGCTCAGCGACCACACCCCACGGGAGATCCTCGATGCCGACCTCTACTTCATCGACCGCATCGGCCTACGCGAGCACCTCTCGCCCACGCGCAGCAACGGCCTCCTGGCCATGCTCAAGCAAATGAAAATGTATGCACTCGCTTTCAATGAATTGAAAAATGGAAACAACCAGACAAAATAAAATTGCGCGCTTGATTCAGAGGGAGTTGAGCGACATCTTCCAGCGTCAGACACAGGCCACACGAGGTGTCATCGTGACGGTCACCACCTGCCGCATTAGCCCAGACATGAGCGTCTGTCGTGGCTACCTGAGCATCTTCCCCAGTGAACGCGCCCAGGAGATCTGCGACAACATCAATGCCAACGTGAAACAGATCCGCTTCGAGATAGGACAGCGCATGCGCTTCCAGCTGCGCATCATCCCAGAATTCAAGTTCTTCGTGGATGACAGCCTCGACTACGCAGAGAATATAGATAGGCTATTGAGTGAAAATTGATTTTTCACTCTTCATTCTTCACTCTTCATTATAAAATGTTTTCATTTTATATCGCCCGCCGCTACCTCTTCGCCCGCAAGAGCCGTAACACCATCAACATCATCTCCATCATCTCGGTGTGTGGTGTTGCATTGGCCACGATGGCGCTGGTGGTCACCCTCTCCGTGTTCAACGGCTTCCGTGATATGGTGGCCTCGTTCTTCACGGCCTTCGACCCAGAGCTGAAGGTGACGCTGGCCGAGGGTAAGGTGCTGGCATCAGACGATGCTGCGCTGCAGAAACTGCGTAGGTATGAGAGCATTGAGGTCTATACTGAAGTGATGGAGGACCAGGCACTCATCGTGGGCAAGGAACGCCAGTGGGTCGTCAGCATCAAGGGCGTGGAGGACAACTTCCAGCAGCAGGCCGACATCGACGGTATCCTCTATGGCGACGGCGAGTTCGTCCTTCATGCCGATGTCCTCGACTACGGCATCATGGGCATCCGGTTGGCACAGCAGCTGGGACTCGGCACAGCCTACGAAGGTGGTCTGCCCATCTACGCACCACGTCGTGGCGAGCGCGTGAACATGGGCAATCCCATGGCCAGCTTCAACCACGACGAGCTCTACTCCCCAGGCGTCGTCTTCGCTGTCAACCAGAGTCAGTACGATGCCCACTATATCCTCACCTCCATTGCCTTTGCCCGTCGCCTCTTCGACCGCCAGGGGATGGTCAGCGCTGTGGAGCTGCGCCTGAAACCAGGCGTGAAGCTCAGCCGTGCCAAGTCCGAGATTCGTGAGCTGCTGGGCGACCGCTTCCTCGTGCAGGACCGCTACGAACAGCAGGAGGACACCTTCCGCATCATGCAGGTGGAGAAGCTCATCGCCTACCTCTTCCTCTCGTTCATCCTGCTCGTGGCCTGCTTCAACATCATTGGCTCCCTGTCGATGCTGATGATTGACAAGAAGGCCGATGTCCAGACGCTGCGCGCCCTGGGCGCCAACGACCGTCAGACCTCGCAGATCTTCATGCTCGAAGGCTGGCTCATCAGTGGCTTCGGCGCTGCCATAGGCATCGTGCTGGGCCTGCTGCTCTGCTGGCTACAGATAGAGTTCGGATTCATCAAGCTGGGCAACAGCGAGGGTGCTTTCATCGTGGATGCCTACCCCGTCAGCGTCCACGCCACTGACATCCTCCTCATCTTCGCCACCGTCCTCGCTGCCGGCTTCCTCGCCGTCTGGCTCCCCGTCCGTCGCATGACGCGTGACCTCTAAGGGTCTATTATCGCAACGAAAAACTAACTTATCGCATATTCAAAGAACTATGAAACGCTCTTTCTTGCTTACAACGGTCTTGTTTTGCGCTACGTGGATGAGCGCACAGTCTCTCACCCCTGCTGCCCTCGAAGGTTTTTCCTATGAGCTACAACCTGCAGCGCCCACGGGCTTTGAATGGGAGTCGCCAGAGGCGCTGGCACTGAACAAGGAACAGCCGCAGGCCTGGGGCTTCCACTTCGCTACGGAAGCGGCGGCACGCGGCGTGCTGCCTGAACGCGGTGCCTACTGGCAGAGTCTCGACGGCACATGGAAGTTTCATTGGTGCAAGACGCCGGAAGAGCGGGCTAAGGGCTTCGAGGCACCCGGCTATGATGTCACGGCTTGGGACGACATCGAGGTGCCGGGCTGCTGGAATGTGCAGGGTATTCAGAAGGACGGAAGCCTGAAATATGGCGTGCCTATCTACGTGAACCAGAAGATCATCTTCGAGCATCAGGTGGCAGTAGATGACTGGAAGGGTGGCGTGATGCGCAAGCCGAGGAACCCTCAATGGACCACCAGCGAATATCCCAACGAGGTCGGCTCCTATCGTCGTTCTTTCACGGTTCCTGCCTCATGGAAGGGTCGTGTGGTGTATATCAACTTTGACGGTGTGGACAGCTTCTTCTATCTGTGGATCAACGGCAACTACGTGGGATTTAGCAAGAACTCGCGCAACACGGCTTCGTTCGATATCACACGTTTCCTCAACAATACGGGGGAGAATGTGGTGGCCGTGGAGGTCTATCGCAACAGCGACGGCAGCTTCCTCGAGGCTCAGGATATGTTCCGCCTGCCGGGCATCATCCGTTCAACGTACTTGACGAGTGTGCCAGAGGTGGAGCTGAGCGACCTGGTGGTGAGAACATCCCAACTCAGCGGCAATGGCATCACAGAGGAAGCCGATGCAGAGATTGTTGTTGAGGCCAATGTGAAGAACCTCGGTATGAAAGCAGTCAAGAACCTTTCTGTAGAGTACAAGGTATTTCCCGTAAAGCTTTACTCCGACGAGCTGGCTCCCGGCTCTCTTCACCTCGATGCAAAACCTGCCGTAGGCCAGCCTAATGCACAGGCGCAGGTCAACGTCGGTGCAGACCTGAGTGTTGCGGCAACCTCCATCAACTTGCATGGCGCACTGCCCTGGAGTGCTGAAGCCCCCTACCGTTATGTCCTCACGGCAACGCTGAAGGATAAGACAGGGAAGGTGATGGACGTGCGTTCAACCTATTTTGGTGTCCGCACGGTGGAGATTCGCGACACGAAGGCTGAGGATGATGAGTTCGGGTTGGCTGGCCGCTACTTCTATGTCAACAATAAGCCCGTGAAACTGAAAGGCGTGAACCGTCATGAAACCAACCCATGGCGTGGTCATGCCATCACCCGCGGGCAGATTGAGCGCGAGGTGTTCCTGATGAAGCAGGGCAATATCAACCACGTCCGCAACTCGCACTATGCCAACGACCCCTATTGGTACTACGCCTGCGACAAATACGGCATCTACCTCGAAGATGAGGCCAACATAGAGAGCCATGAGTACTACTACGGCGATGCATCGCTCTCGCATCCGAAGGAGTGGCGTGCAGCCCATATCGCAAGGAATATAGAAATGGTCCGCGCGCATGTAAACGCCCCCAGCATCGTCATCTGGAGCCTGGGTAACGAAGCCGGTCCCGGGCAGAACTTCGTGGCTGCCTATGAGGCTATCAAGGCCTTCGACACCTCGCGTCCTGTACAGTATGAACGCAACAACGACATCGTGGATATGGGCAGTAACCAGTATCCCTCCGTAGGCTGGGTGCAGTTTGCTGCCAAGGGCGGCAAGGGCCCAAAGTACCCCTTCCACATCAGCGAGTATGCTCACTCGATGGGTAATGCCGGCGGCAACCTCATCGATTTCTGGAAAGCCATAGAGACCAGCAACTTCATCTGCGGCGGTGCCATCTGGGATTGGGTGGATCAGGCCATCTGGGCTGGAGGTCGGATGAACTATGGCGGCGACTTCGGTGATCTGCCCAACGATGGATTGTTCTGCATGAACGGTGTGATGCTGCCAGACCTCACGCCGAAGCCCGAGTACTTCGACGTGAAGCACGTGTATCAGAATGTTGGGGTGGAGTTGGATAAAATATGGAAGAGAGAGCTTTCCTCTGGCAAGCAGATGACATTTGTTGGAATAAAGGTTACTAACAAGAATTACTTTGTATCGCTGGAAGATGTGGATATCAGCGTTGTCATCGTCCGTGATGGCTTCGATATCAGCCGCAACACCATCCCCCACGAGCCTCCTCATGGGATGCCAGCCATCGCTCCCCGCAAGACAGAACCCATTACCATCCCATTGCAAATCCCTGACGAAGAGGCCGATGGCCATTGCTATGATGTCCGCGTGGAGTTCCTGTTAAACAAGGATATGCCGTGGGCCAAGAAGGGCTATGTGCAGATGGCTGAGCAGTTGCCGTTGTGGGGCGCTGCAGATACGAAGCCTATTTACGCCGCAGGCAGCGCACCTGCTATTGAAAAGACAGGTGACAGTGGCATCCTTACGCTCGAAGGCGGCAATTGGGCTGTCACCTTCGATAACCTGAAGGGCACGATCAAGACGCTGAGCTATGCTGGCAAGGAAATCATTGAACCCGACTGCGGCCCCGTCATCGATGCCCTGCGTGCTCCTGTTGATAATGATAACTGGTTCTATTCGAGCTGGTATCAGAATGGTCTGCATAGCCTGAAGCACAAGGTGACAGACTCCCATATCTATACCCGAAAGGACGGCGCCGTTGTACTGAACTACACTGTTGAGAGCCGTGGTTACAAAGGATCTATCGGCGGTGGCAGCAGCGGACGTTACACCATAGTTACTGTTCCCGAGGGTACCCCTGCTGACTTTGCCTTTACCTCCAACATCGTTTGGACTGTCTATCCCGACGGTACCATTGAGAACGAGAGTGCCATCACGGGCTCCAATCCCAAGGCTATCCTGCCGCGCTTGGGCTTCCTCATGAAACTGCCCAAGCGCTTCGAGGCCGAGGGTAGCAAACTCGCTTACTTCGGCTGTGGCCCGCAGAACAACTATGCCGACCGCAAGAGCGGGATGTTCCCTGCCGTCTATGAGAGTACAGTCAAGGAGCAGTTCGTGGACTTCCCCAAGCCGCAAGACATGGGCAACCGCGAGGGTGTGCAATGGCTGGCGCTGACAGATGCCAGCAACCAAGGCGTGGTCTTTGGTGCCTTGACGGGTTCTATGTGTACGAGCGTGCTTCCATGGAGCGACCTGCAGCTGACCTATGCTCCTCACCCCAATGAGTTACCTGAGAGCGACGGCGTCTATGTCCACCTGGACACGAAGGTGACAGGTCTTGGCGGCAGCAGCTGCGGACAGGGCGGCCCGCTGGAGCCCGACCGCGTCTATGCCGATGCCCACTGCTTCGGTTTCTTCATCCGTCCCACAGCCACTGCTGATGTCAAGGAAATCGGCGCCGCCAACTTCCCCGTCATGCACGCTGGCGACCTGCCTATTGCCATCACACGCGATGCCAAGGGTGACGTGACGATTGTCTATAACGAGTTCAATGGAGAAGAGGTCTTGTACAGCCTCACCCCCAGCCCCTCTCCAAGGGGCGAGGGGAGTGCTAAAGGCAAGAAAACTTTAAACTCTAAACTTTCACCTATCAACTATGATGGTTCTGCCATCAGTATGCGCAACGGCGGCACCATCACCGTCTGGCACGCCGAGACGCCCGATGTGAAGATCAGCCGCACGTTCGACAAGGTAGAGTTCGTGCCTGTCACCGTGTTGGCTTGCAGCTCTGAGGAGCCAGGCGAGAACGCCAGCCGCCTCGTGGATGGCAAGCCCGAGACCATCTGGCACACGGCCTATGGCGTCACCGTCACGAAGTACCCCCACAGCGTAGATTTCGACTGCTCCGAGATGAAGACCATCAAGGGCTTCACCTACCTGCCCCGTCAGGACGGCGGCAACAACGGCAACATCAAGGGCTATCGCGTGCAGCTCTCCGAGGACGGCAAGACATGGAACGAGCCAGTTGCCGAAGGCGAGTTTGATCGTGGTGCAGCCCTCAAGCGTGTCACCTTCCAGAAACCCCAGAAGGCCCGCTACCTCCGCTTCACAGCCCTCTCCTCGCAGAACGGCCTCGATTTTGCCAGTGGTGCAGAATTTACAGTCTTGGCAGAATAAAACAAGAGAAAAATACCAGATAAAGCCTCCCAACCGGAGGCTTTATCTTTACTGGCTCAATAGGATGCAGACTTGATCTTGGAGCGCTCGGCCTTGCGCCATCCGTTCCACGCCCTGGTTCATGATGGCAAAAGCAATCAAGTGGCCAGTGGAGCGTTGCGTTGTGTATCCTACTAAGGTGCTGACGGCAGTGACAGAGCCCGTCTTGGCGCGCACATTGGCTGCTGCTTCCGTCCCTGCCATGCGCTTCTTCAGCGTGCCGTCAACAGCGGCGATGGGCATGGCCTCCAGCAGCGGGTTGAGGACACTGTCGGGGCGCGCTGCAGCATAGGCAAGCAGGTGCGTAAACGTTTCTGGAGTCTGGTAGTTGTAGAGTGACAGGCCGCTGCCGTCGGCGATGACGGACCCATCCCCTCCCGTGATGGAGGGGAGGCTTTGCAGCGAGTAGGAGCGCTCAATCACATCCTCAACAGCGCCAGCCGCTAATTTCCTGCTATAATGCTTTCCTTGCGCTCCATTACGGGAGGGGCTGGAGGTGGGTCTTAGCTGATAGAAGACAGCCTCTGCGCACAGGTTATCACTCTCTTTCATCATCGGCTGGAGTACAGCGGTGAGGGGACGGTTAATGGCTGTGAGCTCACGAGCGTTGGCCGGCGCTGTGCCATGGGTCACGCCCTTCTTGAGGGTGATGCCTGCATTCTTCAATGCCGTGCGTAAGGCCGCTGCCAGTCCTGGCTTTCCCCCTACGAGCAGGGGCGAGAGGGTGGGGTTCTCGTCGTCCCAGCACCAGCCCCAACCATATTCGTCTGAATCCTTGAACGAGGCATCGGCCACGAGATGTCCGTTGATAGTGTGTACGCCCATGGCTTTCAGTTGATTGGCTAGTTGACGAACATCGGACTGCGTGAGCAGTGGGTCCATGCATCCTTTGATGTAGAGGTCGCCCTGCAGGACCCTTCCGTTCAGCGGTGCCGTAGCCAGTAGCTTCGTGGAGAAAGGGTAGGAGGGCCCAAGCTGGTCGAGGGCAGTGATGGCTGTTACGACCTTTTCTGTGGAGGCGGGTCGCATGCGCTGCGAGGCATTGAAAGCATACAGAACCTTCCCCGTGCTCAGGTCGATGACATGCATTCCGAGTTGTGAGATCCGAAGGAGCGTGTCCGCAGTCTGCAACAGGCTGTCAAGGCGGTAGGATAGTCGCTCCTCTGGTGTCTTTGTCTTGTTTTTTGATGTCGTACGTATATTGGTGGGCGTCGGCGTCGCCCTATCCAACGGGGATACGGAGGTGTCGGGTTGGCGTTGGTGTGAGACGGCTTTGCGCGAAGATCCACACGATGCCATGACGACTAAGAAAACGGAGAGTGAGAAGATGAGGGGCTGCTTCATCGCGTTATTCTGCATAAAGAATGTGTAGTGATTTCAGAATTTGTGTGCAAAAGTACAAAGAAAATCCACTAAAAAGGTCAAATATATGGAAAAAAAAGTGTTACTTTGCACCATTATAACATATTTGTCATCCATAACGGCATGATTCGCAAATTCGACTTCCTCATCATCGGTTCTGGTGTAGCCGGTATGAGTTATGCGCTCAAGGTGGCGCAGAGCGGCAAGGGCAAAGTGGCCCTGATATGTAAGACAACCATCGACGAAGCCAATACCGACAAGGCACAAGGTGGCGTGGCCTCGGTCACGAACCTCAAAGTCGATAACTTCGACAAGCACATTCACGACACGATGGTGGCCGGCGACTACATCTCCGACCCTGCAGCCGTGGAGCAGGTGGTCAGGAACGCCCCCAAGGGCATTGCCGACTTGGTGAAGTGGGGCGTGAACTTCGACAAGAACGAGGACGGCGAGTTCGACCTGCATCGCGAAGGCGGCCACAGCGAGTTCCGCATCCTCCACCATGCCGACGATACGGGCCACGAGATCCAGCAGGGCCTCATCCGTGCCGTGCGACGCAACAAACGCATCACCGTGCTGGAGAACCACTTCGCCGTGGAGATTATCACCCAGCACCATTTGGGGCGCGAGGTGAACCGCCATCAGACCGACATCGAGTGCTACGGCGCCTACGTCCTCGACCCCGACACGCAGAAGATCGACACCTTCCTCTCACGCGTCACACTCATGGCCACGGGTGGCACAGGTGCCGTCTATGCCACCACCACGAACCCCAACATCGCCACGGGCGACGGCATCGCCATGGTCTATCGTGCCAAGGGCATCGTCAAAGATATGGAGTTCGTGCAGTTCCACCCCACAGCCCTTTACAACCCCGCCGAGACACACCCCGCCTACCTCATCACCGAGGCCATGCGCGGCTACGGTGGCATCCTGCGACTGCCCAACGGCGAGGAGTTCATGCAGAAGTACGACAAGCGCCTCTCCCTTGCACCGCGTGACATCGTGGCACGTGCCATCGACAAGGAGATGAAGATCCATGGTATCGACCACGTCTGCCTCGACGTCACCCATAAAGACCCCGAGGAGACCAAGCACCACTTCCCCAATATCTACGCCAAGTGCCTCAGCATCGGCATCGACATCACGAAGCAGTATATCCCCGTGGTGCCCTGCGCCCATTACATGTGTGGAGGTATCAAGGTCGATCTGAACGGCGAGAGCACCATCCATCGCCTCTATGCCGTCGGCGAATGCTCCTGCACAGGTCTGCATGGTGGCAACCGCCTGGCCTCCAACTCGCTCATCGAGGCCGTCGTTTATGCAGACAAAGCCGCCGAGCACGCCATCGCTCACATCGATGACTACACCTTCAACGAGCAGGTGCCCGAATGGAACGATGAGGGCACGCTGACCAACGAGGAGAAAGTGCTCATCGCACAGGATATGCGCGAGGTGGGACAGATTATGTCCAACTATGTTGGCATCGTCCGTTCCGACCTGCGCCTGCAGCGCGCCTGGACACGTCTGGACATCATCTACGAGGAGACCGAGGAACTCTTCAAGCGCGTCAAGGCCTCCAAGGACATCTGTGAGCTGCGCAACATGGTCAACGTGGGCTATCTCATCACGCGCCAGGCCATGGAGCGCAAGGAGAGCCGTGGCCTACACTACACTGTGGATTACCCCAAGCACGCCTACGACCAGAAGTAAATGAGTATTTCGAACCGATTCAAATTTAATGGATAACCCGTTATGGAATCATTTGTTTTTTGGGGATTCGACCTCCACGCATGGATCACCATCGTGACAGTGCTTGGTATGTTCACCATTCTACTTTTCACCAAATGGCGCAGCGACATTGTTTTTCTCGGCGCCATCGGTGTGCTCTTTGTCACTGGCGTTCTCGATGCCAAGGCCGCTTTCTCAGGCTTCAGCAGCACCTCGGTTGTCACTGTCGGCGTGCTGTTTGTGGTCGTGGCAGGTCTGACGCACACCGGTGTGCTACAATACATTGTGCACTATCTGCTGGGACAGCCCAACAGCTACGCGAAGGCCGTTGTGCGACTGATGCTCCCCGTAGCAGCGCTGAGTTCTTTCTTGAGCAACACCACGGTCGTCTCGCTCTTCGTGAACATCGTCAAGATGTGGTCGAAGAAGCTGAACATCTCACCCTCGAAGCTTCTCATCCCGCTGAGCTATGCCTCAGGCATGGGTGGCGTCTGCACGTTGATAGGCACGCCACCGAACCTGATCATCAGCGGTCTCTACGAGGAGCGCACGGGCGAGGCCATGAACATCCTGGCCACCACCATTCCAGGGTTGTTCTGCCTGGCCGTTGGTGTCCTCTCGGTGATCGCCATGCGCAGGCTGCTGCCCGACCGCAAGACCCCTGAGAGCGCTTTCGAAGCCACGAGTGAATATACCGTGGATTTGCAGGTTCCATCGGACAATCCCTACATCGGGCAGACGCTGGGCGAGGCAGGCCTCTTCCATGTTAAGGGTGGCAGCCTGATAGACATGCACCACTTCGACGAAACGCCCATGCCCATCGCGGAGGACGAGCCCATCATGGGCGGCGACCATCTCGTCTATGCCGGTCAGATCGACGATCTGATAGAACTGGCCTATACGCACAAGTTGGTGAGCTCCGACCACCATGTCATGTCTATCAAGGAGTTGGACGATAATGCTCGCTTGCACACGGCATACATCACCTTCACCAGCAGTCTGATTGGGACCACCATCGGCGGCGGTACGTTTGAGAAGGATAACAATGTCGTACTGGCGGCTGTAGCCCGCAACGGCGAGCGCATCAAAGAGGCCCCGCGCAAGGTGGAGCTGAGGGCCGGCGACACGCTGCTGTTGGTATGCCCGAAGCACTTCAACGTCAACACATCGACATTGAAGAACGACCTCCATTTCTTCGATTCCGACGCCGTGCCCAACATCGACTCAGGCACCCTCATCTCCACCCTCATCATGATCGGCATGGTGGTGGTCTCGGCCCTGGGCATCCTACCCTTGTTGCAGTGTGCCTTCCTCGCTGCCGCCGCCATGCTCATCTTCCGCTGCTGCAACATGGATCAAGCCATGCGGGCTGTCAACTGGGATATCCTGATGGTCTTCGCCGGCAGTGCTGTCCTCGGTCTCGCCATTCAGAACACGGGCATTGCCGAGCGTATGGCCAACGGCATCCTGGATGTCTGCGGCACCAATCCGCTGGTGGTGATGACGGCCATCTGCTTTGTCGGCACGTTCGTCACGGAGTTCATCTCCAACACAGCGGCGGGCGCGATGTTCTTCCCCATCATGTACGAGGCCGCCGAGAAGCTGGGCTACGAACCCTATCCGTTCCTTATTGCCTTGATGATCAGCGTCAGCAGCAGCTTCGCCACCCCCATCGGCTCGCCCACGCACATGCTGGTCTATGGTCCTGGCGGCTACCGCTTCAGCGATTTCATGCGCATCGGTCTGCTGATGAACATCATCATTCTCGCGGCCAACATCCTCATCGTCAACCTCGTCTATCCGCTGACTCCGCTGCCATAGCGCCACAGCTCGGGCATCTCGCAAGATCCGACAACCACAAAGATGGAAGTACTTCAACAAATCTCTCCACAGACCGTCCTGTTTTTCATCCTCTACGGCATCACGGGCATTGTGCCGCTCATAGCGGCCCTCTACCTGCTGCTGCGGCGTGGCAATGCCATTGCGCCAGGCGTCACGCCGCCGCTGCGCTTGCGCTGTTGGGCGTCAGCGTTCTTTGTCGTGGCATCGTTGGGGCACGTCTGGTGGCTGTTGTTCTACTTCTATTCCCGTGACATGCATTCCGTGGCTTACCTGTTGGTTGTTGCGCTTGATTTCGTAGGGATGGTGGTTACAATCGCCGGCACGATGCTGTCCATGCTTCAGGACAGGCGGCGACCCATCTGGCCCGCTTTTGTGGCCATGCTGCTCTTTTTGGTGCTTGGGGTATTAGAAAGGCTCTATCCCGACGGCTCTTTCATGGACATTGCCATCGCATACAACCTGGTGCTCTATGTGCTGTTCTTCATCTATATGGTATTCGCCGTCAGGCGCTACGGGCGTTGGCTGAACGACAACTATGCCGACTTGGAGAATAAGAAGGTGTGGCTGAGCCAGGCGGTGGCGCTCGCCTTCGTGTTGTTATTTGTTCTCTATGTGCTCGTTGACACCAACACGAACTTAATCTTCCTCTTGCATGCCGTCGAGCTGTTGTTCTTCGGTCTCCTGCTGTGGCGCGTGGAGACGTTGCCACAACTGGAGGACAAGACACAAACGGAAACGCAATCTGCTCCTCTCGCCCACGGGAAAGGGGCGGGGGAAGGCACCGTTGACCTCGATTACATGAGCGGTTTGTTACAGCAGCACTGCGTAGCCCCTCAGCTCTACCTGCAACACGACCTGTCCCTGCATCAGCTAGCCCATGCCATTGGCACCAACCGCAGCTATCTCAGCCAGTATTTCTCGCGTCAGGGCATCACTTACAACACCTATATCAACAACCTGCGTATCAACCATTTCATCAGTCGCTATCAAGAACTCGCCGCTGCCGGACAGCCCATCGTAGCGCAGCAGCTGGCCAGCGAAAGTGGCTACCGCAGCTACAGCACTTTCAGTCTGGCCTTCAAACAGCGCACAGGACAGTCTGTGACGGCTTGGATGCGCGACTAAGGGTTAGCATGTTGTTCTTTTGCCCATTTCATCGGGAAAATGGCGGACGGACATCGGAGTCTCGCCAATCCACACGATGGGCAACACCGCCATCGAATAATTGGAAAAAAAACGCTTGCAGAGTTTCAAAATCTGCAAACACTTTCAAAATCTGCAAAAATTTCAGTGAAAAGTCTCCGAGGCTTGGTGCTTTGGAGACTTTTCGCTATTTTTGCGCAGAAAACAACTCAAAACACCATCAATGAATATGAAAAGGAAAGTTTTATTCATGATTGCCCTGCTCTGCGCAATCGCGCAGGGAACGTGGGCGCAAACCAGTTGGGAGGAGGTCTATCAAAAGACGGGGACCACCTCGGACAAATGGGCGGCCATTAATGCGGGCTCCACGACGGGGCAGACGCTGGGTAGTGCAGGTAGCACGACGTACTGTTACGCCGGTGGCGACCTCCGTTTCACCAACAGCAATGCTGGCGGTAGCGGCCTGACCATCCAGGGCACGGTGTATCTCTACGTGCCTCAGGGCGTGACCCTCACCTGCATCGGTGCCAATGCCAACGGACAGACGGGCGCAGGTGCCGGCATCGAGTTGGCGGCGGGCAACACCCTCTACCTCTTCGGCGGTGGCACGGTGAATGCCATGGGCGGCAATGCTGCCAACGGCGGCAATGGCGGCAACGGGAATGATGCATTTCTTGATGGTGACAAAACGATCCTTGGCGGCTCAGGTGGTAACGGAGGCCATGGCGGCGGCGGTGCCGGTGCAGGCATCGGCACGCGCGGCGGTACTGGCGGCAGCGGTGGCGGCGGCGGTCAACGCACGGGCTCTTCTGGAGATGAAAAAACACAATATGGCGTGGATGGAAGTACCGGCAGTACCGGTGGTACCGCTGACAATATGGGATCGTTCTATGAGATTCTGTCCTCTGTCACGCTGGTTGCCACTGGTGGCTCAGCGGGCTCAAACGGTACTGGTGGTAGTCACGGTAAAACCGCAGCCGAACACCCGAGCTCAAATGTTTATTTGGCGTCTGGTGGCGGCGGCGGCGGTGCCGGAGGCTTCGGCGGCGCTGCCTCTGCCATCGGCACTGGCGGCCCCGGTGGTGGCGGCGGTGGCGGCGGAGCCGCAGGCAACGTCGCCTGGGTGCTCTACTCTGGAACAGCAAATGGCTACTATCATGCAGGTGCGAAAGGTGGCAACGGCGGTCAAAACGCGAATGGGCACTATGCTCCCAATGGTACGAATATTGAGCTGACCAATCCTTGTTATGCGGATTACCAATATAAGCTCAGATCTTCTGCCAGCGACTATACGGATGACGCTGGTTGGGAGAAAAACAACGCTTGGCATGACGGCGGCAGCGGCGGCGCAGCGGGCAATGAAAGCGTGGCGTTACTGCCTATACATGGCGCAGGCAGCCAGGGCGACCCCTACATCATTGACGATGCATCCCAGCTCGCCCAGATTGCCAGCAAGGTGAACTCTGGCGAGACGGACTATTTGGGCAAACACTTCAGCCTGACATGCGACCTCGACTTGAGCGGGCGAAACTGGATACCCATCGGCACTACAGACCGTCCGTTTAGAGGCAATTTCAACGGAAACAACCATACCATCAGCAACTTAACAGTCAATAACCCCTCTGGAGACTACAACGGACTATTCGGTTGGGTGGAAGGAGATATTGACCGACCTAATGAGTGGTTTTCAGGCTGCGATTATATCAAAAACTTCGTTGTGAAGAACGCCAATGTACGTGGCAGATACTATACCGGTGGCGTTGCGGGGCGTGTGCATGGAGAACTTGATTTCGAGAACGTCATTCTTGACGGTGCCACTGTTCAGGGAGCCAGTTTCACAAGCGGTTTCATAGGGAGTGCGGAAGGCGATTACGATGCAATAGGAACTCTCGAAGGCTATAGTGAACTACATGTCCATAATTGTCTTTTTGTCAATGGCTCAGTCACGGAAAATACTAGCCATGATAATTATGACTTTGTTAATGAAGAACGTAATTCTTATGTGATATTCGGTAACATAGAGAGACATTCCGTATTCTACAACAACTATTTCTCCAATGTCACCTACAATGGTGCTGCGGCGCCGGAAGACCACTATAACGTGCAAGCCTGTCCCGTCACTTTTGACGTCCCGTCAGGTGTGAATTGTGACATCAACACGTCCTCAGCCGCTTTCTACGACAATGCTTATTATTATGCAAATAAAGGCACTGTGAATTTCAATTTGTCCTACAAAGACTTAGGGCGGAAAGTCACCAGTGTAAAGATCAATGGCGTAGAAGCAGGAACCGCATCGGGACAGTATTCCTTCACGATTGATGTCAGTCAGACTCAATCATACGCTGTTACCATAGAGTCTGCCACAACCGGCAGCACCGGTTCCGGCGATTCCGCAGCAGACCCCATCCTGATTACCTCCACCGAAGTGTGGGACTTGTTTGCTGAGAATGTTAAACAAGGCATCAACTATAGCGGCAAATACCTCAAACTGGGTGCCGACATCAGTGTCTCGACGATGGTGGGCACAAGTGTAAACAAATTCTCAGGAACTTTCGATGGCAACAGGGACCACTACACGCTGACCTTCACCAAAGGCTCGCCCGAGAGCCCGTTCAACGAAGAATACTGCGCTCCGTTCCGCTTTGCAAACAATGCTACCTTCAAGAATCTCAAGGTAGCGGGCGACATCTACACCTCACAGAAGTATGCCGCAGGAATTGTCGGATGGTGTAACGGCACGATAAATATTACCAACTGCCGCGTCGGCATCGTCATCCATAGTAGCAAGGAGGGCGACGGCACACACGGAGGCCTCGTCGCTATGCCACAATCCATACAGAAGTACGGATACACCTCGACCAGCGCGGTGAACATTGCGGACTGCGTTTTCGACGGACGCTTCTTCACCACCAACGGTACCACGTCGTGTGCAGGTTTCGTCGGTTGGCATAACAGTCAGAGAGTTGTCATCACCAATTCTATCTTTGCTCCCAATCCCGCGATTGCCGCAGGGGAAGGTGAGACGTCCATCAATGACGGAGCCACCTTCATACGTGGCGGTGGCGCAGGCACAGGGTGTTACTATACCGTGGCAATGGGCGACGCACAGGGCACGCGGGCCTATGCCGCAGCTCCTGATGGTATCATCTCGAAGCAGCAGACGTTGGTCGATGGCAACAGTTACTATTTACCCTGCACTGTGACTACGCCACGAAAATATTATAGATATACAGGTGAGGAGATCAGCGTCATCATACCCGCCGTTTCGGCTCCTTATGGCGCAACGCTCACAGAAGGTACCGACTACACCTATGCCATCAACCCCAATCCTGTTATGGAGAAAGGCGAGTACACGGTGACCTTTACAGGACAGGGCACCTGCACAGGTGCATGGTCATTCACTTTCACGGTGTTAGACTTGCTACCCGTCACCAGCGAAACGACGGTGCTGGAAGAGAACCTGACGTATAAAGTGAATGAGGATGTTACCATCGCATCGCGTATCACCGTCAAGGGCAAAGTGATTCTCATCCTTGGCGAAGGCACCACGCTCACAGCGCCCAAAGGCATCGAACTGAGCAGCAGCAACAATGCCGACCTGACCATCGAAGGCCCTGGAGCGCTGACGATTGACAAAAGTGACTATTGGAAGGCAGGCATCGGTGCTTACAGCGTGGGTACACTGACCATCAACGGCGGTGTCATCAATGTCAAGGGTGGACGCCGTGCAGCTGGTATCGGTGGCGACTCGAATAACAGCAACGGCGGTGTCATCACCATCAACGGCGGTGTCGTCAACGCTACAGGCGGCGAAGTAGCCGCCGGCATCGGCGGAGGTTCAGATGGAGAAAATGGCAATTATGGTGTCTGCGGCGCGATCACCATCAACGGCGGTCAGGTGACAGCAACGGGCAATCAAGCTCCCGGCATTGGTCCCGGCTTTGAATATACTGAAAGGGATGCCTCGACGAATATGCCTGTAAACCTCTATTACAACAGCGGCACGCTGACGCTCGGCTGGAGCTCCCCCAGCGACTTCGTCTATAACAATGGTTTGAAGAATAATGGTGGCAGCACGCTTGAGAGCATCACCTTCGCTGAGGGCAAGAAGTTCGTCATTGAGGGTACGGCAATCATGGCCACGGCCAGCAACATCGGCGGAAAGAAGATTCTACCCTTCAACATGCCGACCTTCAGCGGCGCAGGCACGGAGGAAGAGCCCTACCTGATCCGCAATGCTGACGAATGGTTCGCCCTCTGTGTAGATGTCAGTGGTGGCAACAGCTACAGTGGCAAGTTCTTGAAACTGACCGATGACATCAGCGTCACGCATAAGATGGGCGTCGTTTCGGGCGGCACGCAGCAGAACGCCTTCAGCGGCACCTTCGACGGTGACGAGCACACCATCACCGCCACGATTAGCGACAATGATAATCAGGGCACCGCCCTCTTTTGCTACATCAACGGCGCCACCATCAAGAACCTCACTGTGGCGGGTACCATCAGCTCTAACCAGAGCCACACGTCAGGTCTCGTGGGCTATGCTGCCGGCACCAACCGCATTGAGGGCTGCACCGTCATCGCCACGCTCAATATCGGCAAGGACTATGCCGGCGGCATCATCGGTCACGGCCTGACCTCAAGCACCACCATCAGCAGCTGTGTCTTTGCCGGCACAGTCGTTGGCAACGGTGGCAGCCGCAGCAACATCGGAGGCATCTGGGGCTGGAGCGACAGCGCTGCACCAGTGCTCGTGAACTGCTTAGAGAAGGGAACCTACACCAGCATCACCTCCATGCACCCAATGGGCTTGCTGGCCGGCAGCGGCACTGTCACCGACTGTTACTACGTGACACCGCAAATAGGTTCGCCCAGAAATGCCAGCAGCAAGGGAGGTGCCACGAGGCTCTATAATATCTCTGCCAATGAAATCCGTGAGAAGGCAGTAACCATTAACGGCATTTCGGCATATCATCAGAACGTCTGCACCGTCACCGGCATAGACGCGTCCTACGATTTATCGTCAGGAAACATCAGCATCACCCCCATCGTGACAGCTCCCAACGGCAGCAGAGAACTCCACCTGTCTGACGACTACACGGCAGCACTGAACGGCACAGCGGTCACATCGCTACCCATCGTCATCGACACAAAGGGCGAAAAAACGCTCGTCATCACCGGCATGGGCAGTTATGGCGGTTCCATGAGTATTACGTTCCAGGTGACCGGCTCCTATAAGATTGACGTCACACTCAGGGATGGCGACACCTACACAAAGACAGAAGATACAGAAACCCTGTCCGCCACCTACCTGAAGACATTGGGCGAGGAGCGCGTGGGCAAGCATCAGGCCTGGTTCCTGCCGTTCGACTACACCATCACGGCTGCCGACGCGCAGAAGTTTACGTTCTACAAGATAAACATGGTCGCCAATTCGCCCGACGCCAGTCAGGAGGCGACCGATGCTATATGGATGTTCGTGAAACCGATGCAGGCCGGCGACGTGTTGCACGCCAATATGCCGTATGTCTATAAGCCCAAAGAGGCCGTGACCGACTACGCGTTCACCACCACGAATGCCGTGCTGAAGGCGAAGAACACGGGCATGCTGGCCACCATGCAGACGATGGAGGACACCTACACCCTCTACGGCACCTACGAGCCGACGACGGCCACCGCCCAAGACCCGTTCTACTACATGAACATCAACGGCGAACTAAGCCTCGGCAACAACGGCACGGTCAGCGTCGGCGCCTTCCGCTGGATCATGCGCGTGGAAGGTAAGTCAGGCGCGGCCTACGCCAAGAGGATCATCATCTTCGACGGGGAAACTACCGGAATCGAAACTCTCGCCCCCACGGGGAGAGTCGGAGAGGGGCCATGGTACACCATAGACGGTCGCAAACTTGACGGCAAGCCCTCGCGCGCAGGTGTGTATATATATAATGGTGTAAAGGTCGCGATTAAGTAATCAAAAAGTATATGAAAGCACAATTATTTTCAATACTCGCAGCCGCAGCACTCCTGCTTTGCATGACGGGCTGCTCGAAGGATGAGGCCACCCCATCCAACACCGCGAAGCTCTCGGAGCAGGACCTTGTCGGTCTGTGGTGGGATGAGTTTGAATATGCCGACGTCACTGAGACTGGCCAGCCCTTCACGCGCGCTTTGCTGGCCGTGAAGGCCGATGCCGACCACACTGGCTGCATCTATTTGGGCGTGTTCAACGACACCGGCGATGAACCCGTAGCCGTCTATGGCGGTCCCGAAGATGCCGGCTTCACCTGGCGTCTGCTCCCTAACGGTCGCGTACAGATAGCCAATCCCGCCACGGGCGAGACCAAAGCACTGACGCGCGCCGATGACGGCGGCAGCTATGGCAGCCAAGCGACCGATGTCGCCGGCACCCAACTGACCTGCGCTCCCGAAAAGTTGACGATGACCAATGCCGGCTACTCCGGCACGCTCGTCAAGGCCGATGCCGAGCAGGCGGCTGCCATCGAGGAGAAGCTGAAGGACTTCACCCCCAATGGTAACGGCTATGACGTCATCGGCACCGGTGAGCCGAACGCCCCCGCCGGAGCAAAACGCTACAGCGGTTACGACGAGTGATAGAAACCACAGGCGGTAGCGGGTGCGATTCCCGCTACCGTCACATCAATAAAGCAAATAGCAAAGAGGCATCATGAAGAAGATGAAGTTATGGATGCTCGCCGCCCTGTTGACAATTGGCGGCGCTAGCGTTTTTACGGCTTGTAAGGACGGAGACGAGGGCGGCGGGACGAAGGGCGACGACAAGGCCAAGAAGGCGCTGCTGATCATCCTGGACGGTTGGGGCATCGGCGACAAGGGGCAGGATGACGTGATAGCACAGACGGCCACGCCCTACATGGACTACCTGAAGGCGAACTATCCCAACACCGAGCTGCAAGCCTCGGGCGGGTACGTGGGGCTGCCCGACGGACAGATGGGCAACTCGGAGACGGGCCATCTGAACATCGGCGCCGGGCGCATCGTGTATCAGGACCTGGTGAAAATCAACCGCGCCTGTGCCGACAACAGCATCTTAGAGAATCCGGAGATCAAGGCGGCATACAGCTACGCCAAGGCCAGCGGCAAGAAACTGCACCTGATGGGCCTGACATCTACAGGTGGCGTCCACTCGTCGCTGGACCACCTGCTGAAACTCCTGGACATAGCCAAGGAGTACAACATCTTCAACTGCTACGTCCACTGCTTCATGGATGGCCGAGATACCGACCCCTACTCCGGCAAGGGCTTTATTGCCGACGTGCAGCGGCACATGGACGAGACGGGCGCAGGCAGC
>CAJOCU010000020.1 GCA_905233765.1 uncultured Bacteroidaceae bacterium
TTTGCCGCCGACAATGGAAGAACGATGGAATAAAATCGTCTTGTGGCGCACGGCACACATCAAGGACCGGCAGTTCATGCTGCTGCTGGCCTTGCTGATTGGTGTGCTCACGGCGTTGGCGGGTGTGTTGCTGAAGTGGCTGATTGGGCAGATAGAACATCTGCTGACGAACCATTTCTCCATCACGGGTGCCAACTGGCCGTATCTGGTATATCCCGTCGTGGGTATCTTCATCACGGGTCTCTTTGTCCGCTATGTTGTGCGCGACGACATCGGCCACGGCATCACGAAAATCCTGTATGCCATAGCCCGCAAGAAGAGCTATATCAAGGCGCATAACATGTGGTCGAGCGTCGCCGCCTCCGGCATCACCATCGGCTTTGGCGGCTCGGTGGGTGCTGAGGCTCCTATCGTGCTGACGGGTTCTGCCATCGGCTCGAACCTCGGACAGCTGTTCCACTTGGATTCCAAGAAGATGATGCTCCTCGTGGGCTGTGGCGCGGCGGGCGCTGTCAGCGGTATCTTCAAGGCCCCCATCGCAGGCCTGGTGTTCACGCTGGAGGTGTTGATGATTGATTTCACCCTTGGCAGCCTGCTGCCGCTGCTGGTGAGCTGTGTGACGGCGGCAGCCGTTACCTTCGCCCTCTCCGGCACCGACAACCTCTTCGAATTCCATCAGACCACCGCTTTCTCCATCACGCGCGTGCCCGCGTACCTTTTATTAGGTGTGTTCTGCGGGCTGCTGTCCTTGTATTTCACTCGCGTCATGAACTGGCTTGAGGATCAGTTCCGGCGCATCCGCAAGCCCTGGCAGCGCCTTATGATAGCCGGACCTATCCTCAGCATCCTCATCTTCCTGTTCCCGTCGCTCTACGGTGAAGGCTACAGCATGATTCGCCTGTTGCTCAATGGCCAGAGTCAGGCCGACTGGAACCAGGTGCTCGAAGGCTCTTTCTTCTACCACACCCCTCATCTGCTACTCCTCTATCTGGCAGGCGTCATTGTGTTCAAGGTCTTTGCCACGACAGCCACCAACAGCGGTGGCGGCTGTGGCGGTACCTTTGCTCCGAGTCTGTTCATGGGTTGTGTGTCGGGCTTCCTCTTTGCCTCGCTCTGGAATATGATTCCGGCTACCCTCAACGCTCAACCCTCAACGCTTAGCTTCCTGGCCCCCGTGCCGGAGAATAATTTCTCACTCCTCGGTATGGCGGGCTTGATGAGCGGTGTGATGCACGCGCCGCTGACGGGTATCTTCCTGATTGCAGAACTCACAGGCGGCTACGGCCTGTTCCTGCCGCTGATGATTGTGGCGGTGGCCTCGTACCTGACCATCATCCTCTTTGAACCCCACAGCATCTACACGATGCGTCTGGCACGCAAAGGTGAGCTGGTCACCCATAACAAGGACCACGCCATCCTGACGCTGATGTCCATGGACAGCGTCATCGAGCGCTACGAGGAGCAGCTGCACCCGGACGACGAACTGGTGGATATCGTGCGGCAGATCTCATCGTCGGAGCGGGATGTCTTCCCCGTCGTGGATGATGCAGGCAAGCTGCTGGGCGTGCTGCTGTTGGACAGCGTGCGCCATGTGATGTTCCGCACGGAGCTGTACCACCGCCTGCATGTGCGTGAGCTGATGGCTCCCTGTAGCGTGCGCCTCTCCACCAACGACCCGATGGAGGTTGTCATGGCAGCCTTTGACCGTACGAAGGCATGGACGCTGCCCGTGGTGGATAACGAAGGAATCTTTGTGGGCTTCATCCGTCGTAGCCACGTCTATGCCGCATATCGCACAATGCTACATGACTTATCAGAAGAATAATTATGCGTATCGTATTCATGGGCACCCCCGAGTTTGCGGTGGAGTCCCTCAAGAAACTCGTTGAGAACAAGTATAACGTTGTGGCAGTAGTCACAATGCCCGATAAACCTGTGGGACGCCATCACGACACCCTGCAGGCATCACCCGTCAAACAATATGCCGTATCGCAGGGGATTCCTGTGCTGCAACCCGAGAAGCTGAAGGATGATGCGTTCTTGGAGCAGCTGCGCAGCTACAAGGCCGACCTGCAGATTGTCGTGGCCTTCCGCATGCTTCCTGAGGTCGTATGGGCGATGCCGTCGATGGGCAC
Organism: uncultured Bacteroidaceae bacterium; assembly: GCA_905233765.1. Taxonomy (GTDB): domain Bacteria; phylum Bacteroidota; class Bacteroidia; order Bacteroidales; family Bacteroidaceae; genus Physcousia. Next base: position 2,136 of record CAJOCU010000020.1, read on the forward strand.
CTTCAATCTTCATGCTGCTTTGCTGCCTCAGTACCGCGGTGCGGCCCCCATCAATTGGGCCGTCATCAATGGCGAGACCGAGACAGGTGTGACCACCTTCTTCCTCGACCACGACATCGACACAGGGCGCATCATCCACCGTGTGCCAGCCCCCATTGGCGACCGCGACACCGTTGGCGATGTCTATGACCGCCTCATGCACCTCGGTGCCGACCTGGTTCTCAAGACTGTTGATGACATTGAAGCCGGTCGCATTGTGACCGTGGAACAAGAGACGCTCTTCCCGTCTCCCCGCCTACTCCACCCAGCTCCCAAGCTCTTCAAGGAGAACTGCGAGATCCGTTGGAGCCAACATACCGTGAAGTCAGCCTATGACTTCATCCGCGGCCTCTCCCCCTACCCCGCCGCTTGGACCACACTTCGCACCGCTGATGGGAAGGAGACGCAGCTCAAGGCATTTTTCTCGGAAAAGGGCCTTGAGAATGAAGAAATAAAAATGAAAAGTGAAAAATGTTCGGGCCTTGCAGTTGAGCTTTCCGACGGCTACCTATACCTCACCGATGTCCAGTTGGCCGGCAAGAAGCGAATGGCGGTGGCCGATTTCCTGCGCGGCGCACATTTGGAGGGCGCAGTCCTCATAGAAAGCGGCACAGCGACATCCGTTCCCCTCTTAATATTGGATTAAATCGCTTTTTATTTGCATTTTTTCACAAAAATGTTTGGTGGTTTCGGGAAAAAGTCTCACCTTTGCCCCCGATATGCGGCAAAAAAGCCTCATCTTTCACTTCTAACTTCTCTATTTTAACTTAAAAACATCATTGCCTATCGACTGAAACATTACTCCTAACCATCCTATTCGGAAAGTAATGCAACACTTGAAACAAGAGACTGACGCCGTACTCGTCAAGCTCTATGAAGAAGGTAATGATGAAGCGTTCGATATTCTATTGGAACGCTATCAATCTGCTATTTATGGTTACATCTACTCTGTCGTTCGCGACAGCGATGTGGCGAATGATGTTTTTCAGGACACCTTTATGCGTGTCATCATGCAGATCCGCAACCACCACTATACCGAGAGTGGTAAGTTCTCTTCATGGGTGATGCGCATAGCCCACAACCTCATCATCGACAGCACCCGCCAACGCCGTCCCATCGTTGACATCCTCGACGAAGCCGAGAAAGAACGAGTTCTTGACGGTGCCAGCCTCCTTGATGGGAACAAAGAGATGGAGTATCACAACGAACAAACCTACACCACGCTGAACGAGATGGTGGAGCGTCTGCCCGAGCCTCAGCAGGAAGTCGTTCGAATGCGTATGTTCGAGCAGCTCTCCTTCAAGGAAATTGCCGAGAAGACCCACTGCAGCATCAACACCGCCCTTGGACGTATGCGCTATGCCGTCATCAATCTTCGCAAGATGTCGGCCCGTCAGGATCTGACCCTTGTAGGTTTCGAATAGAACCCATCTATAGCAGAAAGGCGCCACCTCCTGCAAACATTTTGTCGTATTTACGATATATTTAATGCCAAAATGCTCCTTTTGGGGACGTTTTGGCATTATTTTGCATGCGAATGCACATTTCTTTGCATTTTTTATGGCCGTTTGTGAAATTTTCCATACTTTTGCCGCCGAATATTGTCAAATCAACAATTATATTTAAATTCAAACAGTATTTATGGAAAAAAGGTTAACAGCGATTCTGGCAGGCCTCTTCTTCGTTATCGGAGGAGCGTTTGCCCAGATTCAAGTAAAGGGAACCATCATCAGCGCTGACGATGGCGAGCCCCTTCCTGGCGCCTCTGTGAAGGTGGTAGGCGAAAAGACTGGCACGGTGACCGACATCAATGGTCAGTTCACCATCACAGTGCCCAACGCAGACTCTCGTTTGGAACTGACGCACATCGGTATGTTGCGTCGTATTGTGAAAGCACGCAATGGTATGCAGATTGCTCTCGACACCGACAACACCATGTTGGACGAAGTGATGGTCGTGGCATTTGGTCAACAGACCAAGTCTTCATTCACCGGCTCTGCCGTTGTTGTTAATTCTGAGGAATTGAGCAGAAAGGTAACAAGCAACGTGCAAGACGCTCTTGTAGGATCCGTTCCTGGTCTCCAGATTCGCGGTTCAAGCGGAACACCTGGTTCCGATGCCGGTAAAGTCAACATTCGTGGTATTGCCTCTATGTACGCCGACACAGATCCTCTGATTATTGTTGACGGATCACCATATAGCGCCAGCCTGCTGAACATCCCCAGCGAAGATATCGAAAGCGTCACCGTGCTTAAGGATGCAGCTTCTGCAGCCCTGTATGGTGCTCGCGGTGCCGCTGGTGTGATCCTGGTAACAACCAAGAAAGGACATGCTGACAAGCCCCAAGTCAATGTTGACATGAAGTGGGGTGCTAACACGCGTGCCCTTCAAGACTACGAGACCATCACTGATCCCAACCAGTTCGTAGAAACATACTACAAACAATTCTACAATTATGCCATCAACAATGGAATGAGTGCTACGGCTGCCAATCAATGGGCCAACAACCGTATGTTCACCGGCAACCAAGGTTTGAAGTATAATCCCTACACGATTCCCGAAGGACAAAACCTCATTGGTATTAATGGGAAGTTGAATCCCAATGCCACGTTAGGTCGTTCTTATGACGCAAACGGCGAGACCTACTATATCCTACCGGATAAATTTGTGGATGAAGCTTTCAAGAGCGGTTTCCGCCATGAATATACAGTTAATGTCAGTGGCGGAAGTGATCGTAGCTCATACTACGCCAGTGTCGGTTATTTGAATGAAGACGGTATTGTAGCAAAAGCCAACTACGAGCGTTTTACAGCACGTTTGAAGGCTGACTACCGCGTCCGCGATTGGCTCAAGATTGGAGCGAATGTTGGCTTTGTCCATAGCAACACCACCGCCAACCCTAACCTGACCAATCTCCAATCCTTCTCAACATTGATTGCTCCTATTTATCCTTTATACGTGCGCGTACTTGATGCGAATGGCAATCCAGTTATCCGTACAGATGAGTATGGACACAAGCAATATGACTATGGTGTAGCATCGACCAACTTCCCAGGTTTGACACGTCCCTACGGCAATACCTACAACCCGATTAGCCAGAACATGTATGACGATTACTACAGCTGGGGCAATCAATTCAATGGTACATTCACCGCAGATATCGACATTACCTCTTGGCTTCGCTTCAATAGCACGAACAACCTGAACTATGCCACAAGCGCAACCAGTGATTACACCAATCCTTTCTATGGCGCTCAGCAAGCTAATAACGGCCAAATCATTAAGAGCCAAGGCCAAACTCTCCGTCAGAACTACATCCAGACGTTGACCTTCTATAAGGACTTTAACAAGCACAACGTCAATGTAATGGTAGGTCACGAGTGGTACAAGGTTTCTTCCCGCTCTCTCTCTGCTGGTGCACGTGGCGGTTTCTCTCCTGACATTCAAGAGATCGACGCATTCTCCGATCGCTATGACTCCAGCTCTTCTTCAAGCGCATACAATGTAGAGGGATGGTTCGGAAATGCCCTTTATAATTACGACGAGAAATATTTTGCCAACGCATCGTTCCGTCGTGACGGTACCTCTCGCTTCATGATTACTCCGACAAACCATGCGTGGGGTAACTTCTGGAGCGCTGGTGTGGGCTGGCTCATCAATAAAGAAGAGTTCTTCAAGAGCCTCAACGCTGACTGGGTAGATCAATTGAAGCTGAAGTTCTCCGTTGGCCAGCAAGGTAACGACAACATCGGTAACTGGAACTACACCAATGTTTACAAACTGAACAAAGGTGACAACACCATGAACCCCGTCTTCGATAGTGTCGGTAACGAAGATATTACCTGGGAAACCACGACCAGCTACAACCTCGGTTTGGAATGGAGCTTCTTCAAGGGCCGTTTGACCGGTGGAATCGACTTCTATAACAAGAAGGTGACAGACCTGCTCTTCTGGCTCAGCATTCCTGAGAGCTATGGCGCTCGTGGCTACTATGGCAACCTTGGTGACATCCGCAACCGCGGTGTTGAATTGACACTCTCCGGTGATGTGATTCGCACTCGTAACATTGTGTGGAACATCACTGCTAACTTGGCCCACAACCAGACTAAGATCTTGAAGTTGCCCGAAGACAAGACCGCTAACTATGGAGGTTTCTCACAGGGCGATGGCGCTATCGGCGGCCAGAACATGCTTACTTTCTGGTATGAGGAAGGAAAGCCCCTCTATAACATCATGCTTCCTGAATATGCTGGTGTCAATGAAAAGGGAGAAGCTCTCTATTGGGTTGACAAGAACTTTGAAGATGCAAGCAGTAAGAGCGCACAGCCCGGTGTCAACCACGACTACACAACCACCGACTTCAACAAGGCTACTTATTACGAGCAGGGTTCATCCCTCCCGAAAGTTTCCGGTGGTTTCTCAACTACGTTGAAGATTTATGACTTTGACCTTAGTGCCACCTTTGACTATCAGATTGGCGGTAAGATCTATGACTTTGGCTATGCTCAGCTGATGAACCCCATCGTGACAAACGCAAACGGTCAAACTTACCATAAAGACATTTTGAACGCTTGGACTACCGAGAATACCGGCAGCGATATTCCACGTTTCCAATATGCAGACCTCTATGTTGGTGGTAGCACTCGTAGCACCCGTTTCCTCACGAAGGCCAGCTACCTGAATTTCCAGAGCTTTAATGTAGGTTACACAATACCTAAGAAGCTGACTCAGAAAATCAAGATTAATAAAATCCGCGTTTATGCTCAAGGCGAGAACCTCTATTTCTGGAGCGCTCGTAAAGGCTTGGATCCCCGTTTCAGCTTTGTTGACACCCCCGCTTCCGGATATAGCGTAATGAGCCCGTTACGCACTATCATGGGCGGTATACAGGTTTCTTTCTAAATTAAAAAGACTTGACAACTATGAAAAAGATATTTTCTGTTATTTCGGTAGCCACACTGGGAGTAACCCTTCTCACAAGCTGCCTTGAGCAAATAGACCCTCAGACAAGCTATGCGACCCAGGAGCAGGTCGCTGAAGCTCCTGGTGTCTTCGACAAGTTTGTAGCCTCGCTCACCTCTTCTTTGGCTGGTGAATTCACTTATGCCGGCAGCGATCACCGCGTTTACGACCATGGATATCCTGCATTCTTCCTCACTCGTGACGTCGAGGGCATGGATATCATCCCCGTTGGTACAAACAACTGGTTTGACACATGGTACCAGGACTTCACGTACTTGGCTCCCGGATGGGCTGTTACCCAGCTCCCCTGGACATACTATTATGGCTGGATCAAGAACTGCAATGATGTCATCACCATGGCAGAAGCTACCAACTATGCCACTCCCGCTGAAGGCCGCGAGATTGGTGCCGGTATTGCATACGCCATGCGCGCTATGTTCTATTTTGACTTAGCTCGTATCTATTCATCCGAGCCTTATTATAAGAACCCGAGCGCACCTACGACGGTAAAGATTACCGAAACCACCACGATGGCAGAGACGCGCAACAATCCTCGTATGACATGGGACGAAGCCTTTGAGTTAATCTTAAAGGACCTGGATGCTGCTGAGAAGTATCTGGCAGACTACGAGCGCGAGGATGTCTATACGCCCAATATCAATGTGGTATATGGCATGAAGGCTCGCGTATATCTCGAAAAGCGCGAATGGGCTGAAGCTGAGAAGTATGCCAAATTGGCTATGGACGGCTTCACGATGATGACTCCGGCTGAATACCTGAGCCGTGACTATGGATTCAACTCTCCCAATAGCTCTTGGATTTTCGGTCTGACCTACAAAGATACCGACCCGAATATCCTTGAGAACGACGGTGACTCCAGCTGGGGTAGCGTCATGACGATGGAGAACGGCTTTGACTGCGGTTATGCTGCTAATTATGGTGGTCCCAATGTCATCGACCGTCACCTCTATGAGACGATTCCTGCAACTGACTTCCGCAAACAAATGTTTGTTGATTTCGCTATTGACGACATGGACGAAATGGCGCAGGAAGAAGCTTTGGAAGCCTACACAGATCACCCCACACAGATCCTCGCCTCCGCGGAGGCAGCTGAATATGGCCCCGGTGGTTTTGAGTTCAAATTCCGTCCTCAGGCTGGTATGTATGCCACGAAGTACACCGCATGGGTCATTGCTGTTCCTTTGATGCGTGTCGAGGAGATGAAGCTCATTGAGGCCGAAGCTGCAGGTATGCAAGACGAAGCCCGTGGTATTCAGCTTCTAACCGCTTTTGCACAGACACGTGATGCAGCCTACACCTATGGTAGCCACAACGAAGCTTACTACAACACTTCCAGTTCACAGTTCCAGAACGAGATCTGGTGGCAGCGTCGCGTAGAGCTTTGGGGCGAAGGTTTTGCTACTTTCGACATCAAGCGCTTTGGCAAGGGTATCATTCGTAGCTATGCTCGCACCAACCATATTGAGAATTCTCGTTTCAACGTGGAAACCACTCCGATGTGGATGAACTGGTGTTTCGTAGGTACAGAAGCCGACAACAATAAGGGCCTCGTCAACAACCCCGACCCGATTCGCCCAGACGGAGACTCTAACGAATATGTATGGTAATCAATAATCAGATATTAGATATGAAAAAGTTATTCAAATACAGTTTGCTATTGCTCTCCGTCGCTGCTGCCTTCGTAGCATGTAAGGACGAGGAGAAGAGCGAGCCTGGCGCTTGGGATGCCAACCCCAACTTTGCCGATATATATTTCAAAGAAACGAGCAAGAGTATTCAGCTTGATCCTACAGAGGCTACGAAAGCTGCAATTACAATCTATCGTCGTGACAGCGTGGGCGACCGTACCGTCCACTTGGACATCATCGAGAATACGGATGACGTGTTCACCGTTGCAGATGCCGTCTTTGCAGACCAGGAAAGCTCCGCTACTTTTGAAGTGAACTTCCCCAACGCTGAAATAGGTAAGAAATACACACTCACCCTCAGCACCTCTGATCCGAATTTGGTTTCTTCCTATTCTCAGAACATCTCTTACACCCTCGACATTACACGTATTAAGTGGAATCTGCTGGGTAAAGGTACGCTTGAAGAGACCTTCGTATTCGGAGGAGCAGGTGAATTTGACATCTATATCCGCGAGGATGACCCCTCCAAGTTCCGTTTTGACAACCTGTTCGTCGATATCGCCAAGAAAACCAACACAGCCCTTGACGGCAACCAGACGGAGCAAGCTTTCGTCTCCGTCCTCAAGGCCGGTGATAGCTTCGCTGGTGTCACCATCAGTCAGGCCAACTTGATTGGTTTCCTGGAGGATATCAATACTGGTTTTGCTCATCCCACCTATGGTGCAGACATTCTCATCTGCCACCCCTACGGGTTCGGAAGCACTGCAACGGAAGATGCATGGCTTCATAATAAAGTCCTCGTTTATCAAGAGAATGGTCTTCCCGGCCAGATTCAGATTGCGCCCTTCTATTATATGAATGGTGTCGGTGGCTGGAACATGAGTCAAAGAGATGGCTATGTTGTCATCACATTCCCCGGCTACACTCCGGACAACACCTATGAGGCTCAATTTGACGACGACTTCGCATGGCAGGATGTGAAGACCTTCGACATCACTAACAGCGCAACAGGCGAAACGGCACCCAATATCATGCTGCAAAAGGCTGTCTGCACCGTTACTACTGACGACTGCGATGTTGCCTTCCTCGAGAAGTATGGTGTTCCCTATCGTTTGCTGAGCCCGTTTGCCGAGGACAACGACATCTACTTCTTCATTAAGAATGGCCGCGTTACCATCCCCGCCGACTTTGCAGAGTACTTCGCATTGCAGAACACGGGTCTGACAACGGCACCGCTGAATACGCCCATCTATGCAATGATTAACGCCAAGGAATCTGAGGTTTCTATCACCGAGACTGAAGAAGGTGTTGATATCACAGAACTCATCCTGAATATGACATTCACCGACGAAGAAGGCGAGAAAGACTATGGCACAGCTGACGTTCTGCTGAACAACGTTACTTGGAGCCAGATTGCTGGAGGTACCTATAGCTACTACTTCTTCGGCGATGTTGATGAAGAGACACATGAGATCACTCCCTATGTTGATGACGAATGTGTGCTTGAAAAGCGCGATGACAAGGAAGATATCTTCCGCATTCCTGAATGGGGCTATGGCGTAGACTTCGAGTTCACATGGGATCGTACCACCAACGAAGTGAGCGTTCCTCTCCAGTTCTCGGGCTTCACAGACAATGAAGGCTATACCGCATACTGTTGGGAAGCTCCGGATTTTGCGGAAGTGATTACATCATTCTACAATTATTATGAAGTAGCTCCTGCCAGCGTGTTCGATCCCGAGACAAACACGATTGTTTTCAGTCTGGTTTACTTATGGTTCAGTCCTAGCGAGGAGTATGCAGGCTGGGACGATCTCTATCAAGAGACTTTTGAACTTCAGCTTGATGAGAGCGGTGAGGTTAAGAGCCTGAAGCGTCTCAAGAACCACAAGAACAATATCGTTCCTGTTTGGCAGAGAAAGATGCGGAAAGCCAGCAAGGCTGAAAGCGTGAAGATGCGTCGTTCGACGATGATTAAGCTGAACCAGAACTATCGCAAGGCAAAGGCTAAGAAAGTTCAGAGAAAGTACCAGCGCATCAACATGCCGCTTAACTTTAAAGGTATGCGTTAATCGCTGAAACCTACCAACATCCCTTTGGGGACTATCATCAACAAGCCACGTCATCGCGACGTGGCTTGTTCTTGTTATAGGAAAATACCACGCTGAGTAGTGTTTTCAGCGCATTTCCTTTGTCTGTCCACATTTTTGATGTACCTTTGCACGCTGAAACAACGAAGTATTATCAAGATTTTATGAAACGTATTTTACTTTCTCTCTCACTGCTCATCATGGCAGTGGTATATGGTTCCGCACGTGAGCGTACATTGTCCGAGATGCAAAGCATTGCAGCCCGCCAGCTACGTACGACAACCCGTATGAAGGCCAAGCGCGGAAATGTACAGCCACAGAGCATCCGCTGCATCGTGGAGAACGAAGCCTATGCTGTCTTTGAGCCACAAAGCAGTGATGCCTTCGTGATTGTATCCAAGAGCGACCTCACCGAGGCTGTCATCGGCTATGCCGACCAAGCGTTCAACCTCGCAGACATGCCCGCCGACCTGAAATGGTTCCTCAGCGGCGCAGAGCAGACTATTCTAAATGCCGAGGCTACAGGCATCTCCCTGTCTCGTCGCACGAAGAGTTACACAGCCGTGGAGAATTTCATCACCACGACCTGGCATCAGGAATATCCTTATAACCAAAAGACACCTAATAAGTACTATACGGGTTGTGTTGCCACAGCGCTCGCACAATGCATGAACTATTGTCAATGGCCCGCATCAGCATCGTTCGAAGGCGGCTACTATATACAAACCGGTTCTGGCAGCAGTGCAAAGTACAAGGACTATAAAGCGACTGTCAACTCCACCTATACTTGGCCATACAAGGACAAGTACAAGAAATTAGGCAGTTATGGAGACAACATTGATGAACTGATGCGCGACTGCGGCTACGCCACCTATATGATATATGCATCCGATGGCAGCGGCACCAATACCCAATACTGCGGCTTCGCCCTCACGAGTTGTTTCAACTATCCCGAGGAGTGCGTGAAGACGCTGAGTAAGGAGCACACCGATGAGGAGACATTCAACGAGACGATCTACGCTGAGCTGCAACGCCGCTCGCCGGTTCTCATGGGTGCTCAAAGCGAAGAAGGAGGTCATGCCTTTGTGCTTTGCGGCATGGATGAGGAAGGCCTCGTCTATGTCAACTGGGGTTGGGGTGCCAGCGGTGACGGCTACTACGATTTATCCCTGATGAACCCAGACGGCGAAGACCCAGAATACGTTCAGAAAGTCCGAATTGTCTATGGCATCCGTTCTACCCCCCTACCCGAGGATCATGTCGTAACCCGTATCAACACGAATTCGGAGGATCCCTACACGTTCAGTTGGAGAACAGAGGAAGATGAAAAGGGTGTGCCGCACCCAACGCTGTATATCCAAATCCCCTATGGCTTCGAGAACATGAACGCTTCAAGCTTCAAAGGCAACATGGGCATCTTCGGCGAGGATTTGACCGACGGCACCACCTGGGTGATAGCCCCCGAGCTGCAAGACCCCGAAGAGATACCTGCCGGCGCTGGTTGGTATGATGATTCCGAAGAGTTCTATTTCTACTACTTTGTTGATGGCGAACAGGGCTTGAAGCCTGGCCACACCTATCGCCTGAGCTTCGGCGCTTGCGACGAACGCGAGGGCGTCTGGCACTCACTGCTCTGCGTGGGCGGCGAACGTGCCTACGATGTCACCTACACGGGCGACGTCACGACCTGCACCGTGAACCCCACGCCGCAGCCCGTGCCGCTCGTGGATGCCATCTCTGCGCCCAAGGCCGGAAAGGTCTTAGCTGATGGATTCACCCGCGTGTATGACCTCCAAGGCCGCCTCCTCTACACAGCCCCCGCAGCCACCTTCAACCTCTGGGACGTACCTGCCCGCGGCATCCTCGTCATCAAAGAGGGTGACAAAGCACGCAAGGTTGCAAGATAAGGACTTGACGTAATCGGTTTTTCCATTAGTGGTAAACGATTTTTTGCCTTTTTCTTGTTTATCTAAACGATTATTGCGACCTTTGCGGCATCAATGCGTATAACCAACACGAAGAAACTATGAAAAAACTGATTCTTACACTGATCATCGCGGTCATTGCATTACCCATGCTGGCCGACAATCGAAGTGACAGCGAAATGGCCGCTATCGCCGCGCAGAAACTATTCGGCGCTCAGGTAAAAGGTCAGAATGGAGGTGTCTCAAGCACTGTGAAACGAGTCTATGCTGACGCTGCAGTGGCTGTATATAGTCCCGAAGATGAAAAGGGATTTGTGATTGTTGGCCGTGACGACCGAATGCTCCCCGTTCTGGGCATCTGCGAAGGACAGTTCGATGCGGAGAAGATGCCCTGCGGCATGAAGGCTTGGTTGAAGAACATCAACCGTTCTCTGGAAGAGGTCAATGCCAATCCGAACACACTGCGCAAGGCACCTGGTAAAGCCCCACTGCAGATGGAACAAGTGGCACCACTGATTACGACCAAATGGGATCAAGAGGAACCTTATAACAGGATGGTGCCCATCGTAGATGACATCGACGGAGAAGGGAATCCTATACATATACACGCTCCCACCGGTTGCGTTGCCACCGCGATGGCCCAGATTATGAATTACCACCAATGGCCCGCTTCCGCAAAGTTCACCGGAGTATATCTTATTGGCGCAGAATCCACTCAGCCCTTGTACGAGCCCATCAATAGCACCTACACCTGGCCCGGGGAGATTGCATACAGCCAGTACTATTGGCCAGAGGGCTATCAAGATCTTTACAAGGACTATGTCTCTGTTGAAGGGGTTAGCGAGGAGCAGAAAGACGCTATCGCCACGCTGATGAGAGACTGCGGCTATGCTGTGGCCATGCGTTATACACCGAGCGTCTCCTTGGCCAATTTAGAGAATACAGCCACCGCCCTACGCGACATTTTCAAATTTGCTGAAACGCCACTGCAATCCCGGTATAGCCAGTTCCTTACAGCAGAAGAGTGGCAAGCCATCCTCTACAAAGAGCTGAAAGCCTCTTATCCGGTGCTGTATAGCGCGATGGACGACAAAACGGGAAGCGGCCACGCTTTTATCGTGCATGGAATCGGCCCGGACAACCTGTTCTATATCAACTGGGGATGGAAAGGGGCGTTCGATGGAATGTATGCCCTGGGCGCTTTCAACCCGGAGGCAGGCTATTTTTTCAACACAGGTAGCGGAATGGTGACAGGCATCCGGAAAGAAGCGCTGCCGACAGACATCAAGCAGTCCTTCTTCGTCACCGCCGGATACTGGGTCGGCTATGATCCCAGGGAAGAGCTGGCGCTCAACGTAGAACTACAGAATTGCTATTCTTTCGCCACGTCAACGTTCAAAGGTTCCTTCTCGGTAGGAGTCCAGGATATGGCAGGCGGTGAACCCTCCTATTATGAGTTCGACAAGAAAGAAGTCCATTTCAGCGAATTCGTCAATCTTTCTGCCTATGTCAATCCAACGTTCGAACGCGGCCATACCTATCGGATTTTCGCTGCCGCACAACCGGAAGATGAAACGGTTTACCAGCCGATTCGAGTTTGTGACGTTGAGAGCGGCATGGTTGGCCCCATCTGCTTCATCCTGACGATCAATCAGGAAGGCATCAGCGAAATCACAGGTCCGGAAATCATGGAAGAATACATGTTCACAGGCGTGAAGAGCCTCAAGCCCACAGCAGTGGCTAACGACGGCATCACACGCGTCTATGACATGCAGGGCCGCCTCGTGCATTCCGCTCCTACGGCATCCTTCAACCTCTGGGATGTGCCCGCACGCGGCGTGCTCGTCATCCGGCAAGGAAACAACACTCGCAAGGTGGTGCGCTAATCCAGCGCGCCACCACGAGTGGTTGATGACAATAAAATGTGGGGATTGCACAATAAACTGATAATTGTGCACGTTATAGGTATAGAACATTATCCATTATGTGCCTATGGAGAAACCTGTACGCATCCCCGTGAAGTTGGAGATGATCGACTTCACAACAGACATTCATCAGTATGCAGTCCCGGGGTTAGAGCCGCGAACATCTACCCTGCAACATCTTCGCAAGTTCGCTAGAATGTATCGCCCCGCATGAATCTGATTGCCCCCTCGCTCTTGGCAGCCAACTTCGCCAATCTGGAGCGCGAAATGGAATGGTTCAACCAGTCGGAAGCCGACTGGTTGCACTTGGATGTTATGGACGGTGTCTTCGTCCCAAACATCTCTTTCGGCTTTCCTGTCCTGGAACATGTGGCACGCCTGACACAGAAACCGCTCGATGTGCATCTGATGATCGTGCAACCCGAGAAGTTCATCACTCAGGTGCGTGACCTTGGCGCTGCCATCATGAACGTGCACCAAGAGGCCTGCGTGCACCTGCACCGTACCATCCAACAGATCCACGAGGCTGGCATGAAGGCTGCCGTAACGCTGAACCCCTCGACCCCCGTCTCCACGCTCGAAGAGATTATCTGCGACGTGGATGTGGTGATGCTGATGACGGTCAACCCAGGTTTCGGGGCACAGAAGTTCATCGAGCACAGCCTGGACAAGGTTCGTCGCCTGCGCCAACTCATCACAGTTTCCGGCTCACAAGCCCTCATCGAAGTGGATGGCGGCGTGAACCGCCAGACAGCGCCACGTCTGGCAGCAGCGGGCGTCGATGTCTATGTCACCGGCAGTGCCGTGTATGGCAAGCCTGATCCGATCGCCGAAGTCCAAGCGTTGAAGCAGTTAACGGCATGAGCCGTCCGGTCGTCATCGCTTTCTTTGCCTTGCTGGCAGGAGTCGCCGTTGCCGACCTCTTTCTATATGATGCCACATGGATGGCAACAGACAGGACAAGAGCCCTATGGGTGCAGCTGGCACCATGGGGCTTTTGCTTGTTACTGACACTGTTGGCACTGGTACGGTATCGGTTGGAACTGAGGCATCCCCTCTCCCCTCGCCGTCCCATCTTCTCCCTACTGACGTTCCTGTTCTTTCTATCGCTCGGTTTCGGGCGCTATGCCTTCGTGGCCGAACGCCAGCATCGGGTATGGGCTGTTGACGGTCGCCCCGTGAACCGCGGGAATCCCGATGAATTCGATGTAGTACGATGGCAGTGGGTGAACGGCTCTTCAACAAAGGAAAAAGGACAAGCGACCGGATTGCGAGGAAAGGGGCTGGCTTGGAGGGAGATGGTTCTGAAGCGCGTGAAAGCGATGGAAATGGAGGAACAAGCTATGGCCGTGGTGACCGCCATGGCGCTGGGCGACCGCTCGATGCTACGGCAGGACACCCGAGACCTCTACGCCCGCGCTGGTGCCAGCCATCTGCTGGCACTATCCGGCTTGCATCTGGGCATCATCGTAGGACTGTTCCTCACATGGATGAACGGACGGTTGCTGCTGTCGCGATGGCGGAAGGTGGTGGGAGTGACGGTGCTGCTCTTCATCGCCGGCTACACCTTTATGGCCGGGATGCCGCCTTCACTCGTGAGGGCTGCACTGATGACCTCCATCTTCGTGGTGGCAAGTCTGATGCAACGCTACGGTTCTTCCCTGCAACAGCTACTGCTTACGGGCATCGCAATGCTGTTGTGGAACCCGATGTACTTGTTTGACGTGGGAACACAGCTGTCATTCACCGCTGTCGGCGGCATCCTCCTGTTCTACAAGCCATTGTATATGTGGGCCTTTGAGCGTTGGCGCTACCAGATGTTCTGGATGCAACGCTATTGGCTGCTGTGGCCGTTCACCACCGTTGCGGTATCCCTTTGTGCCCAAGCGCTCACGCTGCCCCTGGTGGCCTATTACTTCCACCAGATCCCGACGTATGGTCCATTGCTGAGCATCATCCTGATACCACTGACCACCCTCCTACTCTATCTGGCGCTGCTGCTCATCCTGCTCTCCTGGGTGTGGCCGCTGGCAGCCACCTGGCTAGGCGCAGGGCTCTCATGGCTGGTGGGAGCACAACTGTGGCTGATGACGCAGGTGACGCACTGGCCCGGCGCCGTCATTCCTGATTTCTGGAGCCGTAAGGCAGATCCTCAAGTGGTCGTCTATCATAACCGTCGCTGCCCAGCCCTCCACGTAATCGCCTCGCCAAAACAAAGTTGGCTGCTGATGCCCGAACCGGATTCTCTGGAGACGGGGATGTACTATATCCGACGCGACTTCTGGCAGCGAAGGCTGACCGAAGAGCCCGTAGTGCTACGTGGCAAAGGGGCTATCGCGCTGACCGATGGTTTCAGGGCTGTGATGGTGAACAAGAATGGGGAAAAACCAACACAGGGCAGAACGCAGGTGGATCTCCTGTGGGTGGTACGAGGTTTCCGAGGGGGAAGCCTTGCTGAATTGACAACAACCTACCAGCCCCAACTGCTGGTCTTGGATGCCAGCCTCGCGCAATGGCAACGGACGAGCCTTGCTGCAGAGGCCGAGAGCATCGGATGGAAGGTCTATGACGTGGCCGACAAGGGCGCACTTCGACTTGTCCATTAAAAAAAAGGCAAGAAACCGTCTTGGAAGAGGTTTTACAGAAGGAAGTCCTCGTTTTTGAGTGTACGCACACACTCTTTTTAGCATTTCTTCAACAAAAATCGGCCATTTTTTGTTATTTTTTTGATTTCTTGATGCTGTTTGAAAAAAACTGCCTATCTTTGACGCTGAATTTAATTAATCACTAATCATATTATCTTGTCCCTATGAAAAAACAAATTCTTAGAAATGCACTCCTTGCCCTCTGCGGAGGTGCCTTAACGCTCACAGCTTGCGTTGACAAGGATTATGACCTGAACAACCTGGATACGACGATGAAAATCGGCGATGGAACGCTGATGCTGCCCACGAGTAGCACAGAGGACATCAAAATGGACAACCTGTTCACCCTGGAAGAGGGTGGCGCCGTTGTTAAAGCGGGCGACGGCACCTATTACCTGCACAAGGGAGGAGCTTCCACGGAACAGACGATTCACATCGGCGAAATAAAGTTTGAATCGCCAACCATTAAAGGCTTCGAAAACAGAACCCTTAATGGTCAGGTTCCCGCTGCAACGACTAAGGCTTATGCACCTGGCCCTATGGCAGACCCTGTTGTCTATCTGTGGGAATATCCTTTTGAAGAAAAGACAGAGATTAAATTTGATGAAAAAAGCTCAACTGATATTAATGCTGATGTGTTGAATATCAAGAAAATCGCCTTTGGGAACGACCAGAGGGTATCTTTCAAGCTTACCGTAAAAGATTATGGCACAAAGCTCAAGAACCTGCGCTTTGGAACACTGAGAATCGAACTTCCCCTTGGTTTCGTCATCTCAGAGGCCACCTATAATGACAATTATACTCCAGAGTTGACCACGAAACCCCAAGAACTGGCCGATAAACAAGTGGTGTCCTTTGTCACAGAGCCTCTGTCACTGGCCAACACCCATGAAGCAATTATTGAGTTGAAGCTCGACAGCGCAAAAATGGAAAGCAACAGCTGTTTCTCCTTCCAAGCTGGCGCCACGCCTTTGAAAGACATGGGTAAGGTCAACATGCTGAAGAGCGAGGTCAAGATTCTTGGCGACCTGCATGTTGCAGACGAGGATATTAACTATGATGCTCTGACCCTAGAAGATTTGGCGCAGCTTGCTATTGGCAACTATGCCGCCGTACTTCCAACAGCCATCAAATTTGATGGAAAAGGCGAGTTCAAAAACAGTGTCTCATCCTCAGACAACAACCTATATATCAGCAAGTTTACAGGAACTATCCACCACGCGATCGATCAGATTGACGACATCAAGCTGAACAACCTGCCCGACTTCCTCACTGAGGACGATGTTAATCTGGACCTCTCTGCTCCCCAGCTCTTCCTGAAGGTGACCACCAACCTGCCCACCGCAGCGACCATCCGTGGTCTGAAGATGACCTCCTATCCCAAGAATACGGAATATGAACCGACTTTGATTGCCATCGGCAGCGAGACACAACCGGTGACCTTTGTACAAAGCCCAACCGGCTATGTCGTTCCCCTGGTGAAAGATAAAGACAATATTGACAAACCTGAAGAGTATTCAGCTTGCACCTACGGCGACGCTATTGAAGTGACGAATCTGGAACAACTGCTGGTGAAAGTGCCTGATCACATGACTATCACCGGTAATGGAGAAGATGGCAAGCTGGTGGTAGAACTCAACAACTGCGTCGATCTGCCTGTCAACGCTGACTACAAAGTCCAGTTTGACTATCTGGCACACTGCAAACTGACATTCGGCCCCAACTTCCAGCTGGTTTACCGTTCTGACGAGACGGGCATAGATCTTGGCGACGGTCTTGACAAGATTGACTTCAACGCCTTGATCATTGAAGCACAAGTGAATACCACCATACCTCTTGAGATTAATCTGGAAGCAACTCCTATTGACAAGGACGGCAATGTCGTCAACGGCTTGGTTATCGCCAAGCAGGTGCGCAATGGCAGCAGCTACAAGGATGTGAACCCATTGATCCTTCGCGCCAATGCCGACGGAACAAAGGATGCCGACAAGATCAGACTACTCGTGAAGGCTACGAAAGGCAATGTCAACGATTATCTCAAGGAGGGCCCGCATCAGTTTGATGGCCTCAAGTTGAAAGCCTCCCTCATCAACAATGACCCAGCCAACGTAGAAGCGCTGAAGGCGAACTCCTATATTAAACTGACCAATGTCCGCATCGGTGTGGATGGTGGTGTCACCATTCTCGACAAATAATAAGCGGAATGCAGTAATTAAATGTTGAACAAAAAAAAGAAATATCTAAGCATATGAAAACAACGATAAGACTGACATTGGCCGCTTTCTCTTTCATGCTGACCGCTCCGGCCTTTGGACAACAATTCAGTAGCAGTTATTTCATGGAAGGCTCCATGTTCCGCCATGATCTGAACCCAGCCTTCGAAGCGCCCCAGAACTATGTGGCTATGCCGCTGCTGGGAAATTTGAACGTGGGCTTGAAGGGCAACCTTGGCTTAGGCGACGTCCTCTTCAACCGCAACGGCAAGACCGTCACCTATCTGCACCCAGATGTATCGCCTGCTGACGCGTTGCAAAACATCAACGATGACAACTTGTTCATCTTTGACCTCCGCACGCCGATTCTTGCTGGCGGCTTTGCAGCATGGAAGGGCTACAATACCATCGCCCTCAACTTTCGCACAATGGCTGGCATCCACTTTGGAAAGGAACTCTTTGACCTGACCAAGAACCTGCAGAACCAGAACTACAACATCGGCTCCGCTGGCATCGAGGCTCAAGCCTTCGTGGAACTTGCCCTTGGACATAGTCATCAAATCGATGACCACTGGAGGGTTGGCGGTAAGCTGAAGTTCCTCATGGGTGGCGCACGTGCCAATGCTGAGCTGAAGAACTTGCAACTGAACCTGGAAAGCCCCAGCCGTTGGACCGCAAAAGCAGAAGCACGCATTGAGGCCAATGTCAGTGGACTTCAAGTGAACGAAAAACATGCGAGCTACAACGACGAGAGCAGAAATACGCAGATTGACCCCGCCACTCATGAGCGTTATGGCTACAACACGGTGGACAACGTCAAATTGGACAAATATGACATCAGCGGCTATGGTGCGGCCCTCGACCTCGGCGCTGTCTATGACTTCAAGGAGATAGTTCCCGGCCTGAAGGCCAGCGTCGGCGTACTTGACCTCGGTTTCATCTATTGGAACAACTCTCACGTCATCGAAAATAACGGTAAAGAATTCGTCTTTGATGGATTCCAGAATATCCGTGTGAAGGAAGGCAACGAGAACAACAAGACGCTCAGCAACCAAATCGACGACCTCGGCGACCGCCTGCAGGATCTCTATCGTCTGGAAAGCAAAGGTGATCAAGGCGGCACCATCGAAGGTATTGGCATCACGCTGAATGTCGGTGTGGAGTATGCCCTTCAGGCTTACGACAAGCTCCGTTTCGGCTTGCTATCCACCACACGCTTCCAAGGCGACTACACTTGGTATGAAGAGCGCGTAAGTGTGAACTTTGCCCCTTGCAACTGGTTCGACATGAACATCAACGGTGGTTACGGTTCCTTTGGCCCCTGCCTCGGTTGGATGCTCAATGTACATCCCGTCGGGTTCAACCTCTTCCTTGGTATGGACCACACCTTCTTCAAGGTTGCTAAGCCCTACATTCCTCTGAACAGCACGGCAGACTTCACCCTGGGTATCAGCTTCCCATTCAGCAAGCCGAAGAAATCCTAATAGAGCAGAACAACATCGCAAGAGTAATTTCCTGAAGGGATAAATCACTCATAAAACAATCGGGGAACAGAGATTTTCATCAAAAATCTTTGTTCCCCGTTTCTCTTTATAGGGTTTCATTTGGTTTTCCAAGACCTTTAATGTAACTTTGCACCCGAAATCCAAATCTTACATTTACTCATGGCCATTTCTTTCTTCAGAACACCACAACAAACGATTATCGCCACACAGGCGAATCATGCTCTCACCACAGAAGAAGTTGACAAGCTTTGTTGGCTCTACGGTGGAGCCACACTCGTTGATGCCACTTCGCTCGACGGCACTTTCATCGGCCCTCGTCGCGAAATGATTACTCCGTGGAGCACCAATGCTGTGGAGATTACACAGAATATGGCTATCCAAGGGATTCAGCGCATCGAAGAATACTTCCCCTCAACCCTCGACCCTCAACCTTCAACCGACTATGACCCGATGCTTCAGCGCCTCTACAAAGGTCTTGACCAGGATATCTTCACGGTTAATATCCAGCCTGCACCCATCCAGCACATCGAGAACCTGGAAGAGTACAACGAGCAGGAGGGCTTAGCATTATCGCCCGAAGAGATTGAATACCTGCACAAGGTAGAAGGACAGTTAGGCCGCAAGCTCACGGACTCCGAGGTCTTCGGCTTCGCACAGATTAATAGCGAGCACTGCCGTCACAAGATCTTCGGCGGCACCTTCATCATCGATGGCAAGGAGATGCCCAGCAGCCTCTTTGCAATGATCAAGCGCACGACGCAGGAGAACCCGCATAAGATTATCTCTGCCTATAAAGATAATGTGGCTTTCGCCGAAGGACCCGTTGTGGAGCAGTTCGCACCCGCTGACCATGCCACCAGCGACTGGTTCCGCGTGAAGGACATCGAGAGCGTCATCAGCATCAAGGCTGAGACGCATAACTTCCCCACTACTGTAGAACCGTTCAACGGCGCCTCCACCGGTACGGGTGGTGAGATTCGCGACCGCATGGGTGGTGGCGTAGGATCCTGGCCAATTGCCGGCACGGCGGTGTACATGACCTCGTATCCGAGCAGCCAGCGCCCCTGGTTGTATCAGACACCCGAGCAGATTCTGATTAAGGCATCCAATGGCGCCAGCGACTTTGGCAACAAGTTCGGCCAGCCGCTCATCACAGGCTCTGTCCTCACCTTCGAGCACGAGGAGAACGGCGAGCAGTATGGCTACGACAAGGTCATTATGCTGGCAGGCGGTGTGGGCTATGGTACGAAGCGCGACTGCTTGAAGGGTACACCCGAGAAAGGCAACAAGATTGTCGTCGTGGGCGGTGACAACTACCGCATCGGACTGGGCGGCGGCTCCGTGTCGAGCGTGGATACCGGTCGCTACAGCAGCGGTATCGAACTGAACGCTGTGCAGCGCGCCAACCCCGAGATGCAGAAGCGTGCTTATAACCTCGTGCGTTCACTCTGCGAGGAAGATGTCAACCCCGTCGTCAGCATCCACGACCACGGCTCGGCAGGTCATGTCAACTGCCTCAGCGAGTTGGTGGAGGAATGTGGCGGCCTCATCGATATGACCAAGCTGCCCATCGGCGACCCGACGCTCTCCAGCAAGGAGATCATCGCCAACGAGAGTCAGGAGCGCATGGGCCTGCTCATCCAGGAGGAACATCTCGACCACGTCCGCGCTATTGCCGAGCGCGAGCGTGCTCCGCTCTATGTCGTCGGCGAGACCACGGGCGATGCCCACTTCGCCTTCGAACAGGGCGACGGCATCCGTCCCTTTGACCTCGACGTGGCTCAGATGTTCGGCCACTCACCCAAGACGGTGATGGTGGATGAAACCGTGGAAAGGCGCTATGCACCAGTTGAGAGTTTAGAGCTGAGAGAGGAACAACCCTCAACCCTCAACCGCACGCTCGAGAGCGTGCTCTCGCTGGAAGCGGTGGCCTGCAAGGACTGGTTGACGAACAAAGTTGACCGTTCTGTGACGGGCAAGGTGGCACGCCAGCAATGTCAGGGCGAGTTGCAGTTGCCGCTCAGCGACTGTGGCGTTGTAGCCCTCGACTACAAAGGCAAGAAAGGTATTGCCACAGCACTGGGTCATGCGCCGCAGGCAGGCCTCGCAGACCCCGCTGCTGGCTCTGTCCTCTCCGTGGCTGAGAGCTTGACGAACATCGTGTGGGCTCCGTTGGCCGAAGGACTTGACAGCGTCAGCCTCAGCGCCAACTGGATGTGGCCGTGCCGCTCGCAGAAGGGCGAGGATGCCCGTCTGTACAAGGCTGTGGAAGCGCTCTCTGAGTTCTGCTGCGCGCTGGAAATCAATGTGCCGACGGGCAAGGATAGCCTCTCTATGACGCAGAAATATCCCGATGGCACGAAAGTCATCGCTCCGGGTACGGTCATCGTGACCTCTGGTGGCGAGGTGAGTGACATCCGCAAAGTGGTAAGCCCTGTGCTAGCCGATGATCCGAAGAGCGCCCTTTACCACATAGACTTTTCATTCGACGAGTTGCGCCTCGGCGGCAGTGCCTATGCCCAGAGCAAGGGCAAGGTCGGGAGTGATGTCCCCACTTGCACGAACCCCGAATATTTCCGCGATGCGTTTGATGTGGTACAGGACTGCGTAAAGAAGGGGATGCTGTTGGCAGGTCACGACATCAGCGCCGGCGGTCTCATCACCACACTCCTGGAGATGTGCTTTGCCAACACCAAAGGTGGCTTGAAGATCAACCTCAACAACTTCGAGACCGCGGACATCACCAAGATCCTCTTCGCAGAGAACCCCGGCGTTGTCGTTCAGGTCAGTGCCAAGCACGAGGATGAGTTCAAGAAGTTGATGGAAGATGCTGGTGTGGGCTATATATATATTGGTGTACCCTCCAAGGAACGTTCGCTCCGCCTCCGCAAGGGCGATTTCGAGGAGACACTCGACATCGATTCCCTGCGCGACATCTGGTATGCTCCCTCACACCGCCTCGACCGCAAGCAAAGCATGAACGACTGCGCCGATGAACGCGCAAAAAACTACAAACAACAGCCCCTGCAGTGGAAGATCAAGGGGGCTCCGTCTCCTGTGTCTGGCGATTCCATCGCCAGGGTGAAAGCTGCCATCATCCGCGAAAAGGGCACGAACGGCGAGCGTGAGATGGCCTACAGCCTCTATCTGGCCGGCTTCGATGTGAAGGATGTGATGATGACCGACCTTATCACAGGTCGCGAGACGCTGGACGACATCCAGATGATTGTCTTCTGCGGCGGCTTCTCGAACTCCGATGTCCTCGGCTCTGCCAAGGGTTGGGCTGGTGCCTTCCTCTACAATCCGAAGGCTAAGGCAGCTCTCGACCGCTTCTACGCCCGCCCCGACACGCTCTCACTGGGTATCTGCAATGGTTGCCAGCTGATGATCGAGCTGAACCTGCTTGGCCTGAAGGGCGAAGAGAAAATGCAGCACAACACCTCCCACAAATTCGAGTCCGCTTTCCTCGGTCTCACCATCCCCGAGAACAACAGCGTGATGTTGGGTTCGCTGGCTGGCAGCAAGCTCGGCATCTGGGTGGCTCACGGCGAGGGTAAGTTCCACCTGCCGCAGCCCGAAAGTGACTACCACGTGGTGGCGAAGTACAGCTACGACCAATACCCCGGCAACCCCAACGGTTCCGACTACAGCGTCGCAGGTCTCTGCTCTGCTGATGGCCGTCATCTGGCGATGATGCCGCACCTGGAGCGTGCCATCTTCCCCTGGCAGTGCGCCTACTATCCCGCAGACCGTCGCAATGACGAGGCGACACCGTGGTTGCAAGCGTTTGTGAATGCAAGGAAGTGGTGCGAGGAGGCCATATGCTAAGCCTCTTTACCACCTTCTTCCACATCGGTCTCTTCACCATCGGTGGAGGGTATGCGATGATTCCGCTCATCGAGGCCAAAGTGGTGGATGAGAAGCAGTGGATTAGTCGCGAGGAGCTGCTAGACCTGATGGCGGTGGCGCAGTCGTGTCCCGGCATTTTCGCCGTGAACATCGCCATCTTCATCGGCTACAAGATTCGTGGTACGTGGGGAGCCCTGCTCTCCACGCTCGGTTGTATCCTGCCTTCGTTCCTGATCATCCTCGCCATCGCCCTCTTCTTCCGTCAGTTTCAAGACAATATATGGGTGGCACGTGCCTTCCGCGGCATTCGCCCGTGCGTGGTAGCCCTCATCGCAGCGCCAACCTTCAAGATGGCGAAAACCGCTCAAATCAATCGTTACAATATTTGGATTCCCGTCCTCGGTGCCTTCCTCATTTGGATGTTCGGTGTATCTCCCATCTGGGTCATCGTTGTGGCCGGACTGGGTGGTTATCTGTATGGGAAATATATAACGGGAGAGTCTGCTTTATAAACATGATTTACTTTCAACTCTTCTATACCTTCTTCCTCATCGGCCTGTTCGGCTTCGGTGGCGGTTACGCAATGATCTCTATGATACAAGGCGAGGTCGTGACGGGCCACCATTGGATGACGATGGGCGAATTCACAGACATCGTGGCCGTCTCGCAGATGACGCCCGGTCCTATCGGCATCAATTCAGCCACCTACGTGGGCTACACCGCGGTCGTCAATGCCGGTGGCGCTGAGTGGATGGGCATCCTCGGCTCTGCGACCGCAACCTTCGCTGTCATACTGCCGTCGTTCATCCTGATGCTACTCATCTCCAAGTTCCTGATGCAGTTCAAGCACCACCCTGCTGTGGAGCAGGTCTTTACGGGCCTCCGCCCTGCTGTCGTGGGATTGTTGGCTGCAGCCTGCCTGCTGCTGATGACACCCGAAAACTTCTCCACACCATCCGATTCCCCGTGGCAGTTCTGGATCAGCGTTGCCATTTTCATTGGCACGCTTATTGGCTGTCAAGTGTATAAGCTGAGTCCCATCCGCACCCTCCTCTTCTGTGCACTCGTGGGAATCCTTTTATTCTAATTATTCATCTTCTTCCCCATCACCCATATCGAAGTCGAAATCAGAGAAGAAAATGGGGATGTCAGCCGCCTGTGCATCAAAGTCATCAAGGGCACGACGTTCTTTCTTCGTGGGGCGACCAGTACCGCGAGCCCTACCAACAAAGCCACTAATACGATTCATCTCCAGCAATTCGTACTGCTCTGGTGCGGTAACATTCTGCAGTATCTCTGGTATGAGCTTGGCACCCACGCGGTGCTCTATTGCCTGTAGGATACGGAAACTATAGGTAATAGGCGGCTTTCGGACATCGATGATATCTCCCACCTTCACCATTCGCGAGGGCTTCATCTGTGTTCCCCCTATACTCACCTGCCCCTTCTTACAGGCAGCAGCTGCCATGCTACGTGTCTTGAAGATGCGAGCGGCCCAAAGCCATTTGTCGAGGCGAGCAAGACCCACCCCCTTTCCCCTCCCGTCAGGGAGGGGGGAAGGCTGGCGCGATGTATTCTTCTCGTTCATCTGTTTTTTGTAAATATACAGTCCACCACATGCCCTTTTGTCCTCATTCCGCAGGTTCCTCCCCTCCCTGACGGGAGGGGCTGGGGATGGGTCTGTTCTTCTTATTCAACTGATTCATCGCCATCTGAATCCCTGCCAAGCAAAAGGTCTTGATGGCGGCAGACGTGTGTTTGGTGCACTCGGGGATGAGCGCCTCCTCCTCGGGCGGGAACTGACTTAGGACATAATCCACCTGCTGCCCTTTGTAGAAGTCATTGCCAATGCCGAAGCGCAGACGAGCATACTGCTGTGTGCCAAGAATCTGCGCGATGTGCTTCAAACCATTGTGACCGGCATCGCTGCCACCAGGCTTCATGCGGAGTTGACCAAAAGGCAAGGCGATGTCATCGACACAGATGAGCAAGTGCTCCAACTCGATCTTCTCCTGCTGCATCCAATAACGGACTGCATTGCCGCTGAGGTTCATGAAGGTGCTGGGCTTCAGCAGGATGAGCTGACGGCCTTTGACGCTTATGCGCGTGACAAAACCATAACGCTTGTCCTCCCACACCGTGGCCCTTCCCTTCTCTTCGTTGACGGATGCAGCCAGTGCCTCCACTATGCGAAAACCGATGTTATGTCGTGTGCCTTCGTAGTCAGGCCCTATATTGCCTAGGCCTACGATTAAGAATTTTTCCATAGGCTCAGAAGAAATTGGCTGCGCAGAAGAACCACGCAGCCAATTTGCTATACGATGAAAGTAACTAATTTTCAATTGTCAACTGTCTTTAAGCTTCCTCCTCAGCGGCAGCAGCGCTACGTGCGTTACGGGTCATCTTGACCTGACATACAACAACGCTAGGACTGGTAACGAGTTCGAGGCCTTCGAAGCTGAGTTCACCAACCTTGATGGTCTTGCCGAGTTCGAGCTTTGTAACGTCGATATCAAGACGCTCGGGGATAGCGGTGTGGACAGCCTTCACCTTCAGTTTGCGAACGCTAGCAGCGAGCTTACCACCAGCCTTGACACCTTCTGCAAGACCATTGAGTTTGATAGGCACTTCCATCACGATGGGCTTATCGTCGGTAATCTGGTAGAAGTCAACGTGCAGCACATTGTCCTTCACGGGGTGGAACTGAGCCTCCTTGAGGATAGCGAGACACTGCTTGCCATCGACATCGAGTTTCACTGTGTAAATATCGGGAGAATAAAGGAGCTTGCGGAGCTCTGCCTCGGTTGCACTAAACGATACAGCCTGAGGAAGACCTTTCTCATCCTTAAGTTCACCATAGAGGTTGCAGGGAATCACGCCCTGCTTACGCAGTTGCTTGGCAGCCTTCTTGCCGCCGGCGACACGTGCTGTGCCTTTGATTTCAATTGTTTTCATTTTCTTTAATTTTTTGTGTTACTCTAAATGAATTTTGCTTCATTCGCCATCACACGGGCTGCCAAAGGCAGGGATGCGCTCCGAAAGCGGGCGCAAAGGTAGTAAAAAGTTGAGAGTTGAAAGTTGAAAGTTGAAAGTTTTTTGCGTTTGGAGGCTATTTTTTTTGTTTTTTATGGGGTTTTGCGATGTTTTTTGCACGCGCAATAAATAATAATGTGTATCTTTGAAGCCAGAATAACTACACCGACTAAGATATGAAACGCTTTTATCATTTCTTTCTGATGGCGCTAGGCTTAATGCCTGCCTTGAGCGCCTCCGCACAAACCGATGTCACGGCAACGTATCTCACGAACTCCTCGTTTGAAGCCGATGCTGCAAAGTGTAATAACAGCACCAAATTGGAGGAGGGCACTGAAGGGCTTCGCGGCTGGAATGTGACACCCATCACGGGATGGACAACAACTAACCCCTCGAAGCAACTGCTCATCTCTGCAGCCTGTGCTACAGACAACGGCTTCGGCAAGACGGATATCCCTGATGGGACCTATGCCATCTATCAACGCTTTGGTTGGGGATCGGCCACAGGTACCATCTCGCAAAAGACAATGCTGGCGATGCCCGTCGGGAAGTACAAACTGACGTTCAAATACAAAGCTTTTGCCGCCAATGGGGCACAATCGACCTGTACGGTGGCAGCTAACGGGGCAAGCACGCTGAGGAATACGTCATACAGTTTCGATGCTGGCAGCAACAATTGTATGGCCTCATCGAATTGGAATGTTGGTAACCTCACCTTCAATGTGGAGAAAGAAGAAACCGTCACCATCCTCTTCACCAATACGTTCGGCGACGGCGGCAGCTGCATCGCTATCGACGACATTCACCTCATCAGCGTCCCTGACGATTATGTAGAACCGACAATCATCGGCGGTAAAGAAACCGACGTACCATCGCCCACAGAGGGTGTCATCACGCATGACTTTGTGAGCGAGGCGGCAATGATGCAGGATCTGCTGCAGATGCTGACGAACCACCTGACCTACATGAAGAGCCTCTATAACCCCTGTGTCTCCCCCACCTCAAAGGGTGAGGACTGCGGCTACTTCAAAGACACCGAAGGATCGAACAACGACGAGAAGGTCGTGCGTCCGAATGCAGACTTCTCGATGGTCTGTGCCTTCCTCTATAAATATGCCAAGGGGAAGACAACCCTGCCTGCAGGCATCACTTGGGACGACGTGAAGGAGATGGCCCTGAAGAGCCTCATCTGGGGATATAGCAGCCATAAGGCCAACAAGTTTAAGGTGACGAGTCGCAATGCCTACTGGGGCAGCGTCAGCACCTCCGATTACACTTGGGAGAGTTCCTTGTGGGCCATGTCACTCTGCTATTCCGCTCACTTCTTGAAGGATGAGCTCAGCGCTGACCAGAAGACCTATATATATAATATGGTAAAGGCGGAGTGCAACTATGAGTTGGGGCGTAGCATCCCCACGGGCTTTGCCGGTGACACGAAGGCAGAGGAGAACGGTTGGGAGGCTGACATCCTGGCTTGCGCACTGGGTCTCTACCCAAACGATGCGCTGGCATCCCAGTGGTTCGATCGCTTGCGTGCTTTCGCCATCAATAGCTACTCACAAGTAGATGATGTTAGTGACCAAACAGCCATCGACCCCGATTACGATACCAAAACCGTAGCCAGCTATTACAAAGGCAAGAACCTCTATGACGACTACACGCTCCAGAACCATAACCTCTTCCATACCAGCTACCAGAACGTGGTGCAGCAGGAATTGGGCGAGGCCCATCTGGCTATGTTGCTGTTTCAGGGTGACGACCTGAAGTGGAAGACCAACGCGCTGATGCACAACCAACAGCACGTGATGGACGATGTACTGAACTGGCTGGCTCTGGCCGATGGTGAGTTGGCGATGCCCAACGGCAACGACTGGAGCCTGTTCCTCTTCGACCAAATCACCTCGTACTCCACGATGGCCTGCTTCCTACGCGATAGGAATGCGCTGCTGCTGGAGAATATGGCTTATAAGTTCATCAAGGCACGTCAGCAGACGACCGACGACGGCTCATGGTTGCTGCGCAGCGACGTGGGCAGCCGCCGCATGGGTGTGGAGGCGCACCGCGTGATGATGACCTATCTTATGCATGTCGCTGCCTCCACCGCCGACTTGAAACCGGCAACATGGAAGGAGTTCAGCGAACAATACCAGGAAGCCCACCTCTTCAAAAGCCAAAACATCGTACGTGCCTCCTCGAAGGATCGCTTCGTGACCTTCTCTTGGAGCACAGGCCTCAGCAGCTACACAGGCTACTTCACCGACACCACGCCTGACCGCAATAAGATCATCTGCCCCTATCGTGCCAATAACACAGGCAACATTCTCGGTTGGTACAACGTCAGTGGCAAGGGCACCAACGCCACGCCCATGGTGAGTGGTATCTACGACCTGAAGGGCAACGCCTTCACCATGAACGGACGCATCAACACCAACGACGCAACACTGGAGAACAGCTTCGTACTGGCTGCCACACCGGGTAATGCCATCGTCTATATGAATAATGTGAAGGGCCTGCAAAACGGAACCATCACAGGTCGTCGCGGTGGTCTGCTGGCCATCACCACCGATGAGTTCACACGTCCGCAGCGCACCCTCTATCATGCAGGAGGCCGCGTGCAGGCTGACGGCTCCAAGACCGTGCAGTTCGAGGGCACATGGGCCAATATCGACAACAGCATCGGCGTAATTACCGTGAACGCCACCAACCTGATGGCTTTCGGCGAACGGGCCAACAACAACTCTATCAACTGCTCGAAGTTCTATCCCATGTATTCGATGCAGAGCGAGAGTTTCACGAAAGGGAAAGTGGTGGACCGCGCCGCCGTCATCTACTACAGCCAAGTGGATAGCGCTACGACGAAGGCGTTGGCCGAGCAGGTCGTCAGCCTCACCGAGCAACTGCCTGAAGGTTGGAACGGTCTTATCTGCACCGACCCCGACGGCACACGCTACGTGATTGTGGCCAATCTGGCTGGCAGCAGCACAAACAAAGCTGAAGTAAAAGGTATTACAAGCGAATATGGAGCACCCGTATTTGCCGAAGAGACCTATGTCGTGGAGGACAAGGCGAGCGCCATCATCCGTCTCGACGAGAGCCATGCGCTGATGCAGCCGCTGAAAGTGTTTGTGAAGGGCTCCGGGGTTGTGGCCAAGTGCTTTAATCCTTACGACGACCAGCAACTGAACCTGCGCACCAGCAGCGGACAGACGGAGGTGGTGACGGTCACCATCCTCGCAAACGGAACGGCAGTCTCTAAGCAGCTGACCCTTGGCGAAGGTACAACCATCCTTCGCCTCAACAACGACGAGATCGTGGTCGTAGAGCCCGCAGAGGAAAAGTACTATTACGAGGACATCACAGCACAGTATCTCACAAACCCTAGTTTCGAGGAGGACGTGACGTGGGGCACTACGGGGAATATCACACTGAACGGTGTGACCTACAACCCGTGTTACACACAGAGCGTGGCAGCGGTCAACAATAACTTTCCGCAGGTGCTACCCGTAACCGGGTGGACACCGATGAACCTGCTTGGCACAGCCAGCAACTTCGCCCTCCTCTATTCCATGCCCTACAGCTTCACCCAATACTGCGTGTCGCCCTCTAACCTCGGCAACAGCGCCAGCATCATGGCCGTACCCGCGGCCTTCGAAGAAGAAGTCGGCACACGGTGTCTCAGCATCCTTAACTCATGGACGGCTGGCACCAACGCCATCACCCAGGAGGTGACGTTACCCAAAGGGGAGTACCGCCTCACCTTCAACATGAATTATGTCTGCCCCAACGAGGGCCGGCGCACGGAGCCCACCGTGATTTGCAGCACAGGCGACAACATCAACACCTCACTGTGCGGCCTCGCCATAGGGTTTGTAGGGTACTACGCCCCCTACCCTACCACAGCCAATACGTGGCAAGAACAGGCGATTGACTTCAGCCTCACCGAATCAAGAGCCGTCACCATTCGCATGGGCCTCGCCACTTCGGCAGGTCAAGGTGCCGCCAACAACACCCGCCTCTACATTGATAACCTGCGCCTATGGCAGCAGAAAGAAGTGGTGCCCGTTGGTATCAATATCCCCGAAATGGACAATAATGACATAAATAGCAAATCGTCAAATTGTGAATGGTATGACCTCAGCGGTCGCCGTCTCAGTACCGCCCCACTTCACGGCGTCTTCATCCGGAACGGCCAAAAGGTCCTCCGCTAAACTGTACCCTTCACCTATCAACTCTAAACTTTAAACTCTAAACTACACAAAACACAGTGCCCACAGGACGTGTCCTTCTCATCTATACCGGCGGCACCATCGGAATGGGACGAAATCCCGACACAGATGCCCTGGAACCACTGGACTTCAACCATCTCATCCAGCAGATGCCTGAATTCGGTGGCATTCCCGTAGGCGTGGATGCTTATCAGTTCCCTGAGCCTATCGACAGCAGCGACATGAATCCACAGCTGTGGGCACGTATTGTGGAAATCATCGTAGGACATTACGACCGCTACGATGGCTTTGTAATCTTGCACGGCACCGATACCATGGCCTTTACGGCTTCAGCGCTCTCCTTCATGTTGGAGAACCTGACCAAGCCCGTCATCCTGACAGGTTCGCAACTACCCATTAACCAGTTGCGCACCGATGGAAAAGAGAACCTCATCACCAGTATCGAGATTGCTGCTGCACATCACGCTGACGGCACACCCCGCGTGCCGGAGGTCTGCATCTACTTCAGCGGCAAGCTCTTGCGCGGCAACCGCGCTACGAAGATCAACAGCGAGGGTTTCAACGCCTTCGACAGCTTCAATCTGCCGCCTCTGGCAGACGTCGGCGTCAATATCATCTACCACGATGACCTCATCCTGCGGCCCGACTATGAGCGTCCGATGACACCCCACTTCGCCATGAATACAGACGTTGTCGTATTCACATTATTCCCTGGTATTCAAGAGGAAACCGTTCGTTACCTCCTCACCTCGCCCGACCTGCGGGGCGTCGTAATGCGAACCTACGGCAGCGGCAACGCGCCACAATTACCATGGCTAATGGAAGTACTCGCTGCGGCCACCGCACGCGGCATCGTCATCATCAATATCACGCAATGTGCTGCAGGACCTGTGCAGATGGCACGTTATAGCGGCGGCTTCCTTCTGAAGAACGCTGGCGTCATTTCCGGTTACGACAGTACTGTGGAGTGTGCCATCGCCAAACTCATGCATTTATTGGCTCATAGCAACGACGCAGAGTTCATTCGACAGCAGATGTGTCGTCCCCTGTGCGGAGAAATCACGCTTAACGCGTGAAAAGATGATAAATCTTTCTCAAAAATAAGGTGCGTTCAAAAGGAAATGAGTATATTTGTACCCGAAATGTACTTTACCACCTTTTATGAACTACCTGACATTGCCTTTTGAGGAAAACCGTCGCTTGAGTTTCTATCTGGCGATGGAGGAGTACGTAGCGCGTCAGCTCAATAATGGCGATGATTTGTTCTTCCAGTGGCAAGTGCAGCCTTCGGTCATCTTCGGGCGCAATCAGGTCATTGAGAACGAGGTCAACCTCGACTACTGCCGCGAGCACGGCATCCAGTTCTTTCGTCGCAAGAGCGGCGGCGGGTGTGTCTATGCAGACATGTCAAATGTGATGATGAGCTACATCACACGTTCCAATGAGGTGCAGACGACCTTTGCCCGTTACATGGAGATGGTATGCCAGATGCTCCGGGAGCTGGGTCTCGCAGCCACCTCTACACAAAACAACGATGTCCTCATTGGCGACCGTAAGGTGTCAGGAAATGCCTTCTACCACATCCCCGGCCACAGCATCGTACATGGGACCATGCTCTTCGACACGGATATGGAGCATATGCTCCACGCCATCACACCGCCTCAAGTGAAACTGGACAAACACGGCGTGCAGAGTGTGCGCCAGCGCATCACATTACTGAAGGAGCACACTGAGCTAAGCATCGGTGCCTTCAAAGCCTATGCCCGTGAGCACCTCTGCCATCAGGAGATACATTTGACCAACGAGGATGTAAAAGCCATTGAAGTCCTCGAACAAGAATACCTTAACCCATCCTTTATATATGGAAAAGAAAACCTGTCTTTATGACCGCCACGTGGCACTCGGCGCACTTATGTCGCCCTTTGGCGGATTCATTATGCCCATTCAGTATTCCAACATCACCGACGAGCACAACGCCGTGCGCCAGCACTGCGGTGTCTTCGACGTGAGTCACATGGGCGAAGTGCGCATCACAGGTCCCGATGCAGAGCGCTACGTGCAACACATCTTCACCAACGATGTCACCGATGCACCCCTCGGACAAATCTACTATGGAATGATGTGCTATCCCAACGGTGGCACTGTCGATGACCTGCTCGTCTATAAAATGGGCGACAACGACTTCTTCCTCGTCATCAACGCTGCCAACATTGACAAGGACGTGGCCTGGATGAACGAGCAGAAAGAAGGCTTCAACATCAACCTCGACCATCAGAGCGACTACTACGGCCAGCTCGCCGTCCAAGGCCCCGAAGCCGAAGCTGTCGTCGAGGAAGTCCTCGGCCTCCCCTGTGCAGAACTGAAGTTCTACACGGCCAAGACTCTCGAAGTTGCAGAAGGCGACGAGGGCGAGACCATCATTGTTTCCAGAACTGGCTACACCGGCGAGGACGGCTTTGAGATCTACGGTTCCCACGAGTTCACCCAAAAGGCTTGGGACAAACTCATGGAAAGCGGGCGCTGCAAGCCCTGTGGTCTTGGCTGCCGCGACACACTGCGTTTCGAGGTTGGTCTGCCGCTCTACGGCGACGAGCTCAGCGCTGACATCAGCCCCATCATGGCAGGGCTGGGCATCTTCGTCAAGCTCGAGAAACCTGAGTTCATCGGCAAGGAAGCCCTCGCCGAGCAGAAGGCCAACGGTGTCGCTCAGAAGCTCGTAGGCATCGAGCTGGCCGACAAGGCTATCCCTCGTCATGGCTATGCTGTCCTGAAGGATGGCGAAGTCATCGGCGAAGTCACCACCGGCTACCACTGCCTCAGCGTGGATAAGAGCGTCTGCATGGCACTCGTCAAGACCGACTACGCTAAACTCGGCACCGACCTCGCCGTACAGATCCGCAAGAAGGTGTTCCCGGGCGTGGTTGTGAAGAAAAAATTCTACGATAAACATTATAAAAAGTAAACAATTATGGCTACATTTCAAGCAGGACTCTACTACAGCGAGTCACACGAGTACGTTCGCGTTGAAGGCGAATTTGGTTACATTGGAATTTCTGACTATGCTCAGCATGCACTGGGCAATGTCGTGTATGTCGATATGCCTGAAGTCGATGACGAAGTCACCGCAGGCGAAGAGTTCGGCGCAGTGGAGAGCGTGAAGGCTGCCAGTGACCTGATTGCTCCCGTCAGCGGCACCGTCGTAGAGGTCAACGAAGCCCTCGAGGATGAGCCCGAGCTCCTCAACAAGGACGCCTTCGGCAACTGGATCATCAAGGTTCAACTCTCCGACCCGTCCGAGCTCGACAACCTCATGGACGTGAAAGCATATAAGAAGCATTGCGAATAAGAAGACCCACCCCTCACCCTCCCTTGTAGGGAGGGAGTGGTTACCTTTTAAAAACAGTATTCTTTTATGAGTACACCCAGTCAAAAACTATCTACTCCCCTCCCTACAAGGGAGGGGCAGGGGGGAGGGTCTGCATTTAAGTACTTCCCTCATACCGAAGAGGACCTGCAGGAGATGCTGAAGGCAACGGGAGTGAAGAGTGTTCACGATCTCTTCGCCGATGTGCCGGAGGCTGCGCGTTTCAAGCGCGAGTACAACCTGCCCGATGCCTTGTCCGAGACTGATCTGCGCCTCTTCTTCGAGCAACTGACACATCCGCTGAACGCACAACAGCTCATCTGCTTCGCCGGTGCCGGGTGCTATGACCACTACGCTCCCAGCGTGGTGCAGAACATCATCCAGCGCAGCGAGTTCCTAACCTCCTACACGCCTTATCAGGCTGAGATCTCACAGGGCACGCTGCACTACATCTTCGAATACCAGTCGATGATTGCCGAGCTCACGGGCCTCGACATCTCCAACGCCTCGATGTACGACGGAGCCACAGCCACCGCCGAAGCCATGATGATGGCGTGGGGCAACGCCAAGAAGGCCACCCGCGTCCTCGTCAGCGAGACCCTCGATCCGAAAGTGCGCCGCGTAGTGGATACCTACGCTCACTTCCACGGTGTGCCCCTCCAGCTCATCCCCGCCAAGAACGGAGCCCTCGACCGCGAAGCCCTTGACAAGGAACTCGCAGAAGGCGGCGTGGCAGGCGTCATCGTGCAGCAGCCTAACTACTATGGCATCGTGGAGGACTACACAGGCATCGCTGATGCCGTGCATGAGCAGAAGGGCCTCTTCGTCATCAACGCCAACTCCTCCGACCTGGCCATCCTGAAGACACCGGGTGAATGGGACGCCGACGTCGCCGTCGGCGACGGCCAGAGCCTCGGCATCCCCATGACCTTCGGTGGTCCGGGCGTAGGCTTCATGGCTTGCACGGAGAAGCTCATCCGCAAGATGCCTGGTCGCATCGTGGGGCAGACGCTCGACAACCGTGGTCAACGTGCTTTCGTGCTGACGCTACAAGCCCGTGAGCAGCACATCCGTCGTCAGAAAGCGACCTCCAACATCTGTTCCAACCAGAGTCTCATGGCGCTCTACGTGACCATCTACCTTAGCCTTATGGGCAAGGAAGGTCTGCGCGAAGCTGCTGAAATGAGCTATGCCGGCGCCCACAGCCTTCGCGACAAACTCGTCGCCACGGGTAAGTTCCAGGATACGTTCCCCGGCCAGCCCTTCTTCAACGAGTTCTGCGTCGATTACAACGGCGACCTCGACGTCCTTCTCGAAGAAGCCACCGAGTGTGGCTACCTCGCCGGCATTAAGGTAGGCGAGAAGACCCTGATGCTGGCCGTCACCGAGCAGCGCACACCCGAAGAAATCGACGAGCTTTGTGAGATTCTTGGAAAGTAAATCATTAAATCATGGATTCGCTTATTACCTTTGCAAAGAGCAACTACGATTTAATTGTCTTGCTTGTCGCCGTCCTTGGCGTCGTCATCAGCACAATCTCCGTGATTTATGAGATAAGAAAGCGTAAACGCAACAGCGAAAAACAATGAACAGAACATTATACGCTTTGAACTCTCAAAGAAAGGTCGCAGAGGTTACTCTCTGCCGCAGGACTACGACCGCACCCACACCACCGCCGAGCTGCCCGAGGCATTGCGCCGCAAGGAGGCTGCCCGTCTGCCGGAGTGCGACGAGTTGACAGTCGTGCGTCACTATACCAACCTCAGCCATAACAACTTCGGCGTCAACGACGGCTTCTATCCCCTCGGCTCCTGCACGATGAAATACAACCCTGTCATCAACGAGGAGATTGCCGCCATGAAAGCCTTCGCAGGCCTGCACCCGCTGCAGCCCGCCGAGACATGCCAGGGCGCCCTCGAAGTCTATTTCAACCTTCAGCAGTCCCTGGCCGAACTGGCTGGCCTCAGCGAGTTCACGTTGAATCCCTGTGCCGGCGCTCACGGCGAGCTGACAGGCCTGATGATCATCCGCGCTTATCATGAGGCAAACGGGCAACCCCGCACCAAAGTCCTCATCCCCGACTCCGCCCACGGCACCAACCCCGCCTCTGCCGCTGTCTGCGGCCTTGAGGTCGTTGAGGTGAAGAGCCTGGCCGACGGCACCGTGGATGTTGAACATCTGCGCCAGCTTCTTGATGAACTGGGCAATCAGGTGGCAGCGATGATGATGACCAACCCCAACACCCTCGGCATCTTCGAGCCTCGCGTGCTGGAGATTACCGAGATGGTACACAAGGCAGGTGGCCTGATGTACTACGACGGCGCCAACCTCAACGCTCTCCTCGGAGAATGCCGTCCGGGCGATATGGGCTTCGACGTCATGCACATCAACCTCCACAAGACGTTCTCCACGCCTCACGGCGGTGGTGGTCCCGGCAGCGGTCCCGTCGGCGTCCGCAAGGGATTGGAGCAGTTCCTGCCAATGCCACGCGTCATCTTCGACGAGAAGGCCAAGGCCTTCCGCGTCGAAGATGCTCCCCTTTCCGTCGGAGCCTTCTTCGGCAACTTCGGTGTCATGCTGAAGGCTTACGCCTACATCCTCTCCCTGGGTCGCGAGAACGTGAAGATGGTTGGTCCGTTAGCCACGCTGAACGCTAATTATATTAAGGAACGCCTGCGCGATGACTACCTGCTTCCCATCGAGGGCCTGTGTAAGCATGAATGTGTCTTCGACGGCCTCGTGGATAAAAGCACGGGCGTCACCACGATGGACGTTGCCAAGCGCCTCCTCGACTACGGCTACCATGCTCCCACCATCTACTTCCCCCTCCTCTTCCATGAATCCCTCATGATTGAGCCTACGGAGAACGAGAGCAAGGAGACCATTGATGCCTTCATCGACGTGATGCATAAGATTGCCGCCGAGGCCAAGAGCGACCCCGAGCTGGTCAAGTCTGCGCCTCACAACACCCCCATCGGTCGTGTCGATGACGTGCTAGCCGCCAAACAACCTGTAACAACGTATTGGAAGACATTATCATGACCGAACTCATCATTATCGGCGCTGGGCCTGGTGGTTATAAAGCTGCTGTACACGCTGCCCAGCACGGCCTCAAGGTTACCATCATTGAAGAGGGACACGTGGGCGGAACATGCCTCAACGTAGGGTGCATCCCCACGAAGACGTATGTCCACTCCGCCACCTTTGCAGAGGCCGTTGAACGGCAACAGCAAGTGGTGGAACAGCTGCGCAGCGGCGTAGAGACCCTACTCTCCCACCCCAACATCACGTTGGTGCGCGGCAAAGCCTCCTTCGTGGATGCTCACACCGTTCGTGTTGGTGACGAGACCTTCACGGCAGACAACATCATCATCGCCACAGGCAGTAGTGCCAAGCTACTGCCCATCCCTGGCATCAACGACCCTCGCGTCGTTACCTCTACGGAACTGTTGCAGCTTCGCGAGTTGCCCCGTCGGCTCTGCATCGTCGGCGCAGGTGTCATCGGGATGGAGTTCGCCAGCGTCTTCAACCGCTTCGGCGCTGAGGTCACCGTCATCGAGTTCCTGAAGGAGTGTCTGCCGATGCTCGACAGCGATATCGCCAAGCGCCTCCGCAAGCAACTGGAGAAACAGGGCGTTACATTCAACCTACAATGTGGTGTGAAGAGCCTCACCCCCATCCCCTCTCCCGTGGGCGAGGGGAGCGTTAGTGGCAAGGGGTGTCTTGTGCAATTTGAGAACAAGAAAGGGCAGATAGAAAGCGTCGAGGCCGATGTCGTCCTTATTGCCACAGGCCGCAAGCCCAACACGGAGGGTTTGAATCTCGAGGCCGCAAGCATCACCCTGGCTCCTAACGGCACCATTCCCGTCGATAGAGAATATTCCGCTGCAGACGGAATATTTGCCATTGGCGACGTCAACGGCAAGCAGATGCTGGCGCACGCCGCAGAGTACCAAGGCCATCACGTTGTCAACCGCATCCTCGGCATCGAAGACCACATCCGTTTCGACATCATGCCTGGTGCCATCTTCACCGTCCCCGAGGCAGCCAATGTAGGCCCCAGCGAGGATCAGCTGAAGGAACAGGGCATTCCGTATGAGTGCCACAAATCCTTCTACCGCGCTAACGGCAAGGCGTTGGCGATGAACGAGACAGAGGGAATGGTCAAGTTGTGCACCGAGCCTGGCGAGGGTCGCATCCTCAGCGCTCATGCCTTCGGTGCTCATGCCGCAGACCTCGTGCAGGAGGTGACCGCCTACATCACCCTCGGCGCCACCCTGCAACAGCTTCGCGACACCGTCCACATCCACCCCACCCTCTCCGAAGTCCTCATCGAGGTCAACTGACACACACTGAAGCATCCTTTCCTTATCTTCTCATCATTCCATCATGATTGAACAATCATTCCATCATGATTGAATAATCATTCCATCACCATTGAATAATCAAAACATTTAGGCGAATCGGCTCCAACAATGCACTGAATCGTCCACAACAATATAAGAGATTGGAGTAATTGTGCTATTTTTGTCCGCGTAACACCGAAGAAGTATTTTTAAAAGGAAGGATATGTCTATTTCCTATCTGAACACGGAGAACATTGAGCGCAGCGAAGATGGTGTGGAATATCATCCGCTCATTCCCTTCCTGCCGGAAAATGCCAGAGTGCTGTTTCTGGGCAGCTTTCCTCCACAGCGCAAGCGATGGTGCATGGACTTTTACTACCCGAACTTCATCAACGACCACTGGCGCATTGAGGGAGAGGTGTTCTTTGGCGACAAAAACCACTTCGTAGATCTTGAGGCCAAGCGTTTCAAAATAGATGAAATCATCGCGTTCTGTCAGGAGAAGGGACTCGCATTCTTCGACACTTCTACAGCTGTCCGTCGTTTGCAGGACAATGCATCGGATAAGTTCCTCGAAGTCGTTGAGCCTACAGACATCAATGCTTTGATTCAGCAGTTGCCCCATCTGCGGGGCATCGTCACCACAGGCGAGAAAGCCACCGAGACCATCTGTGCCTATTTTGGCATTTCAGAGATTCCGAAGGTCAACACTTCCGTTGCCCTCAACTCTCCGCTCTTATTATATCGCCTTCCTTCTTCATCACGTGCCTATCCGTTGTCATTTGAGAAGAAGGTAGAGGCATATCGGCGTTGCTTGAATCTGTTTTATTAAGTGAAAGAACAAGACACATGAAGAAAGTACTACTCACATTCGTAGGCCTCTTTGCCATCATGAGCTGCACGGCAAAAGGTATCGACAATTCAACGGTCAAGACCTTTGACCTACAACGCTTCCTCGGCAGTTGGTATGAGGTGGCACGCTACGACCACTGGTTTGAACGTGGAATGGAGAAGACGAAGTCAACCTACAAGTTGCGTGAGGACGGAAAGCTGGATGTCTTGAACGTCGGCATCAAGAATGGCAAGCCGAAAGAATCGAAGGGCAAGGTGAAGACGACAGACACAGCGGGGCTGTTGCGCATCTCGTTCTTCGGTCCGTTCTACTCGGACTACCGCATTATGCTCATCGATGCGAACTATCAATATGCCCTCATCGGCAGCAGCAACGACAGCTGCCTTTGGATCCTCTCGCGCAAACCCAAGCTCACGGAAGAAGCCAAGAGCATCATCCTCAAAGAAGCAGCGCGTCGAGGCTACGACACCAGCAAACTGATCTGGGTGAAACAGGATTTGTAGCTTTTACACGCTAAAATACGCCATTTTTAAGCCAGTCATTTCACTGTATTTCAATGACGTATCATCAAAACCGCGTAAAAGTGTATGAAATATTGTGCTTTCTCACATGAAAACAGATTTGGTAAAATCTCTTCACTGCTTCCGCTAATCGACAAATTGTCTAAAGCGTACTGCTTAACCAACAAAAATGCCAACGATATCATGGAGTCTCCGTCGTCCAAGGGATGACGGGGACTTCCTTTTCGGTGAAGTGAATGGGAAGCCAGAGGTGGAGACTGCGGGAGAGATGGCGCGGGTTCCAGATGTCGGCCATGAAGACATAGGTGGTGTCGTTCTTGAAGATAAAGGTGCCCTGAGCGCCGAAGGTCTTGTTGGCAGGCATATCGCGATAGCCGGTGGCGATGCCCGTAAAGGGTGAGGGCAGCTGCGTCCACGGTCCCCAAATGCTCTTGGATCTGAACATTCGGGCCTCGTTGGGATCCCATCCCGTGCAGCCGGAGCAGATGAGCCAGTAGTCCTCGCCACGGTGGAAGATGCAGGGAGCCTCATTCTGTCCGCCTGGCGCCACCATATTATATTTGCCGGTGAAATCAAGGAAATCGTCGGTCAGCTCACTGACGAGGAGCGTCAGGTTCTCCTGCGAGGAGGTGATGTGATAGGCGCGGCCGTCATCATCCACGAAGACCGTCATATCGCGACTCATCTGTCCGCCCTCGAAGTCACGCCAGAGGTACATTCCCTTCTGCACCTCGCGCCTCCATCGCGGTGTCCACCATTTCGTCCACGCTGCAGCGTTTGTCTGCTTGGCAGCCTCGATGTCCTTTTCCGTCATGTCGAAAGGCCACCGCCCGGCGTGCAGACGTGTGCTGCGGATAAAGCGGAAAGGTCCTGTGGCGTGTTCGCTCACGGCGAAGCCCACGCGGGCAGCCTCGTAGCCCTTCCCCTTCAGTTCCAGATGGAAGAGCATCACGAAGCGCTGTGTCTTTTCATTCCACACCACCTTCGGGCGTTCCATGATGCAGCCACGCTCTATGTCGCTGCCCGGCTCTGCGCTCAGCTGCAGCGCCAAACCCTCGTTCTTCCAGTGTCGTAAGTCCGTTGACGAATACACGGCGATGCCGCCGTCCATCGTATAGCCGCGGTCGGGGCGCTGTTCGCCATACCAGTAATACGTGTCGACATGCCGCAGGATATTGCCCCCGTGGGCATTGATATGCTTCCCTTCCGTGTCGGGCCACAACTGCCCGTTCTTAAAGCTGCCGTCCTGTGCCGCCAACGGCACAGCAGTGAGCGCCAGCCACACCGCAAGCATCGTTATACCCTTATACCATGTGCCTTGTTTCATTTGCGCTTGTCTGCACCTACGTAATAATCTTCGGCGTCGTTTAAGTATGCTTCGTCGCCGCGCA
Organism: uncultured Bacteroidaceae bacterium; assembly: GCA_905233765.1. GTDB lineage: Bacteria > Bacteroidota > Bacteroidia > Bacteroidales > Bacteroidaceae > Physcousia. Next base: position 42,672 of record CAJOCU010000020.1, read on the forward strand.
AAAAACCTATATGGTGTTATTACTATAATTTAACCTTGTAGAGGGCGAAGGTCTTGGCGGAGATATTGGCTACGAGGGACCCGCTGGTGATGGTGGTCTGGCTTGCTACGGGCTTGACACGCTCGGGCTTGCTGGGCATATTCTCGGCATCGTAGTCGGAGCAGTTAAGGGTGATGACCTCCACCTGGCTGAGTGCTGCGAGTTGCTTCTTTGCAAGGCCGGTAATGTCGATGCGTAGCGAGCGGGCATCAGCGAAGGTGTTGATGACCTTTACGATAATCTCCCCCCTCTGCTTGTCGATGACAGCGCTGGCAAAGATGCCATCCTCACCCTCGGGAACGGGGTTAGCCGCAGGCTGACCACCAGCGATGCTGATGGTAGTGGGCAGCACATGCGTGCCGGCATTGAGCATATACATCTGCTGGACGTAGTAGCTGGCGGTGCGTGCGGTGGCGAGGTTGTCGTACCAGATGAGGTCGGGGCGCCACTGCCAGCCCTCGACGTGCGAGAACAGGGGGGCATAGGTGGCCATGTGGACAAGATCGGCATTGCGCTCGATGTTGGTCATGAAGGCAGCCTCGTAGATGCTGGCGCCGGCATGGTTGTACTTCTTGCCGCTGTCGTGGCAAGCCCACTCACCGGCGAAGACGCGGGGACCGTCCTTGGTGTAGAACTTGCGGTCGGAGTAGCGGTTCATGGCCTTCTTGAACCAGTCGATGTTGCGGTAGTAGTGCTCATCCACGAGATCGGCCTTCAGTTCGCGCATCGCCTTCCAACCATTGAAGAAGTGTCCGTCTTCGGCGTTGGGACCGCTGGTGCCCACAATCTTTATCTCGGGGTGTGCCTTGCGCACTTCTGGAGCAATGATGGCCAGGCGGTCGAAATAGGGCTGCTCCCACTGCTCGTTGCCGATGCCAAGGAACTTGAGGTTGAAGGGCGCGGGGTGCCCCATGTCGGCACGCAGTTTGGCCCACTGGTTGGTGGCGGGGTCACCGTTGGCAAAGTCGATGAGGTCGATGCAGTCATCGATGAACTCCTGCAGGCCCTCCTTCGTGCAGGCAGCGTGGGCATCGTCACCATTCTGGAACTGACAGGCCATGCCCACGTTCAGCACGGGCAGGGGCTCTGCGCCAATCTCCTCGGAGAGCTGGAAATACTCGAAGAAGCCGAGGCCGTAGCTTTGGAAGTAGTCGGGGAAGTAGCGCTGCGTGAAGGTGTAGTGCCAGCGGTTCTCGTTGAGCGGACGATTCTCGACAGGCCCCACGGTGTTCTTCCACTGGTAGCGTGTGGCGAGGTCTGTGCCCTCCACAATACAGCCGCCGGGAAAGCGGAAGATGCCCGGGTGCAGATCTTCGAGCGCTTGTGCCACATCGGCACGCATACCGTTCTCGTGGTCCTTGTAAGTCTTTACAGGGAATAGACTGATGTGTTCCACATCGGTGGTCACCTTGCTGTCAGCCCACACGCGGAGATGTGCCTTGGCGAAGGTCTTGCGGGGCTTGATGATGGCGGTATATTTCTTCCATTCCTTGCCGCTGATCTCTACGCCGGTGTTGCCCAGCTTCTGATCCTCTTCCATCGTGGCGTTATCCACCAAGTCTATCCACAGCTTGGATGAGCCGCCATCGGGTACACGTGCCCAAAGCGAGAAACGGTACTCCTCGCCACCTTTCACACCGATGCCGAAGAAACCGTGGTTCTCAATCATCGTGTGCTTGTCGCGATGGCCGGAAGGAGCCAAGCGTACGTAGTGCGGGTTACGCTCAAAGGGACCGTCGTTCATCAATGTCACCTTACCCGAGATATCCCAGCCGGTGTAAGGGTTGGGGAACTCGAAGGAGCGATTCTTCAGGAGCTCACCATACAGACCACCATCGGCAGCATAGTTGATGTCCTCGAAGAAGATGCCGTACATTGTGGGCTGAATGGGAGCCCCAAGCTTTTTGGCGTTGACGGTAATTAGGGCATCGGCAGCGAAGGCTGTTGATAGTTGACAGTTGACAATTGACAGTTGACAGTTGCCGCAGGCGAAGAGGGCAAGGGCAAAAAGGAGGGATTTGAGTTTCATAAGGAATCTGTTTATGATGATATTACTGGATTCGTTTCTCGCCATTGACGATATATAGACGACCCGGTTTCATAGCTGCGGCCTCGATGCGGCGGCCTGTCAGGTCATAGATTTCATCGGCTTTGCCAGCATGTGTCGCAGGCAGAGACTGCACGGCAGTGGGGATGCCGCCCTTGGTCCAGAAGTATTGCGGTAAGGGCTGATTTGTAGTAGTACCCTTGACGCGCAGCCAAGGTTCGCCGGCGGGTTGCAGTGTAGCCTCTTCCACTTTGAAGAAGCCGATAGCACCTGTCTCGGCATCCACGCGGAAGGTGTAGAAATATTCCCTCGTGTTCTCGTTACTGACGAGAACACTATCCACAGAACAACCTTTTAGATAGCCTGTATTGACCGTTGCTGCGCTCATGGTGCTGGGGCGGAAGCGTACCTTCTGTCCAGCAGTACCCTTATAAACAATCGCAGAACCCGAGGGAATGATGGCATTGGCCTTCAGGACATTGTATTTTAGAGTGTCGGCGGCAGCATTCACTCCAGTGATGCTATATGCCGTCACACCGGATGGCAGGCTGACGGGGTAAGCCGTGTACAGAAGGTCCAAACCGCTCTCGGGAATAGTGCGCTCTATCGTATAGCGCGTGATGGGGTCATAGCTTAGGTGTGGCGGCTGGTTGTAGCACACGTTCTGAGCGATGAGCTGCGCGCGGTAGGAGCAGTCATCCATGAGATGTGGCTGACGGTAGTCGGTGGCGAAGTCGGTGGCATTGATAACGAGGCGGTAGTCGCTGCCGTTCTGGTCCCACGTGACAATCTCCTCGCGCCAGTCGCCCAGCAGGTCACCTGAGACGCAGGGGTTCTGCTTGCTATCGTTGTTATAGTTGCCGATAACATAGTTGCCACCATTAATCTGCATACGCCAGAAACCGTTGGCATCAGGGTTCCAATATTCGAGTATGTTCTTGCCGTAGAAGTCGTCTGCGAGGTTTCCGTTCCAGTAGATGCGGAAGCTGAGACCGGCACCACCGCCGTGGGAGACATCCGAAGCGACGACAGTACCGCTGGTGTCATAAAGATTAGCATCAGCACTCGACTGCCAATAGGCATTCTCGGCCTCGGGGTTGAAATGTGCCATGATGCCACGCCCAGTGTCGCTGGAGGCCGTGCGCCGCAACAGGATCTCGCCCGTAGCTGCATCACGCAGGTCCGAGCCAAAGTTGCCCTTCTCATGCACCATGAAGAGTTCCTGCCCCGGGCGGGAAGGTATGAAATCACTGAGGTGCATGGCGTCACCGTGTCCCAGTCCTGTGCGGTAGAGGGTGGTACCGTCGGGCTTCAGGGCGCCGGAGCCGTAGTGGATCTCCTGCTTGCCGTCACCAGTAACGTCACCCACACAGATCCAGTGTGCTCCCTCGCCATAGACGGAGGAGGAGAGGTTTTTCACTGTGCCATCGGCATAGGTGACTGTGCCACTGTTGGCACTCGGTCCACGGTGCAGCCAACGCATCGTGAGGTTTTCACCGTCCCAGTCGTAGGCCCCAATCTTACAGCCGTTGTAGTAGCCGCGTGCGAAGATGGCCGAGGGGTTCTTTTCTTCGCCATCGAGCCATGCGATGGCAGCAAGATAACGCTCGGATTTGTTCTGCTTGCTGTCGCCCCAGAAGTCGGAACTCTCGTCAGCAAAGGCGGTGTGATACTTGATGGTCTGCAGCTCGGCACCTGTCGTGCCGTCGAAGACAGTGAGGTACTCGCCGCCCGATTCCTGCTTGCCCTTACCGCCCTTATAGTTGGCGGTGGGATCGTCGCCGTCCATGATGACATAGTTACCCTGTCCATCTACAGCACCCGGGGCCGTCTTCACCATGAACTCTCCATAGCCGTCGCCGTCCATATCCCATGCGATGAAATGTGTGGTGTGGGCCGAGTTGAACATGTTGGGACCAGTGTGGAGCATCCACAGGCGTGTGCCGTCCATCTTGTAGCAGCTATAGAAGGCCGGTGATGTGGTTCCGCTACTGGCCGCGTCCTTTTCGTTGGAGGGCGCCCATTTCAAGATGATTTCATACTCGCCATCGCCGTCCATGTCACAGAACGAGGCGTCGTTGGGCGTGTAGGTGGCACCTGCAGAGGTAGGGTCTGTAGGAGCACCACCCTGCAAGGTGATATATTTCACTTGGTTGTCCCACGGCTTCACCTCCTGCGTCTCCAAAATTTCGCCGTCGGGGGCAACGACCTCCAATAGATAGGTACTGGTGAGGCTACCACCCGTATCAAGGAATGTGGTGCGTTCGGTAATCGCCTGACGGCCATTGAGCAATGTCTTGCCACGCCAGAGGCGGAAGCGAGTCTGTGCGGCCTCGTCGGTAGCCCGCCAACGCCAGCTGACGAGCACGCCGCCGGAGGTCATCACGGCCATAAGACCACGATTCAAGGGCTTGGCCTCGGGTTTCGGTGGACGATTGCTAATAGTGAATCGAATGCTCACCGAGAATACTTCCTTACCGTCCTTCAAAGCCGTGAGGGTAATGTACTTGTCCTTGTAGGTGATGGTGGCGGTGTAGCCCTCCGCGGCAGTGACAGCAAGGTCGGTGGGGTCGGCCGAGAGCTTCGTTGGCCACGCTGTGCTCTCACCATTCTTCAGGCTAGCGATGGCTGTGAGCAGGTCGCCAGCCGAGCAGGAGGCTGCAGTGAAGTAGTGCGAAGCATCGAAGATGGGCTCGTCCGTCTCGCCACCAATGGTGACATTGCGGAAGGCGAAGGCTTTGGAGAGGACCTTCTCCTCGGTGTCCTGATCCAAGCCGTTGAAGTTATACACGTAGAGGATCACGCGGAACGACTTGCCACCTTCGGCCAGCTGGTTAGAGATCTGGAAGGTGTGATGGCTGTAGCCCGTGCTGTTTGAAGCCGTGATCTTGTTGCGCAGAGGCGCTACGCTGGTGGCCAACGCTATTTCGTTGCCAGCGGTGTTCCTGATATAGACGTCGAAGTTGCCCTTGTCGGTGCCACACTTGACAGCATCGAAAGACAGGGTGGTAGGCTTGAAGGTGTGACCGCTCTTAGGGGTGATGGTAAACGTCACCTGATGGCCGGAGGTCTTAGCACTAACGGTAGTCGCGGGCTTCAGCTGCACGAACGGGGGAGTGTAGGTGACAGCTGTGTAGCCTTCGTCGGCATTGGACGCTGTCAGCTCATCGGCAACAGAGAGCTTTGAGCCAAGAACGAATGAGGGTGTGATGTAGGAAGAGGTACTCCCTTCTGTGTTGTACGCGGACACGTTCGCCTTGTCTATCATGGGCCATACGACATCAACATGGTCGGCCAGTAACTGAGATACCACCGCCACCGAAGCAACGATTAATGCGAGAATTCTTTTCATGTGGATATTGCGTGTTGTTTATTCGTAATCGTCAAATATCTCGTTGAGGAAAATGTTGAAAGGGGCAAGTATTCGGAACATCTTACCCTATTTCGGGACAAAGATAGCAAAAAGTCCCCGCGAAAGAGACTTCGCAGGGACTTTATTCTTATATTTTTATAATTTTTAATTATTCCATCACTTTGCGGTGAAGCTGGTCACGCTTGTAGAGCCTGTGGCTGAGCTGCCTAGATAGAGACCGTGCCAGGCGGTGGTGGCATCCGCGGGTGCTGTGGTAGAGGACTTTACAGTATAGGTACTACCTTTTACCATTCCGGTTGCGGTGATAAGTGTACACTTGCTATTGATGGCCACGGGGAACTGGTAGGTGACGAGGTTCGTGCCTGAGGCATCAGCCAGCGTGTTATAGACATTAGCCTTGTAGCTCACTGTGCCCGCGAAGGCGTAGCCCTGGGCAGCATTGGAGATGGTTCCTGTGGAGCTACTCTGCTGGCCCCCAGCTCCGATGGCGATGCCCTTGCCAGTGATAGCGATGTAGTTGTTGTTGTCGCAGTCAAAAGCTTCATCGGGGTCGCCTTTGGTCATGTAAGCCAGCACGCTGCCATCGCCAATCGTAATAGCGCCTGTGGTGCCGGCATTACTATCGATGCAGTCGTTACCTGTGCTGTAGGCAACGGTAACGCCACCATTAAAGAAAATCTTGCCGGCGCAACTCATACAGTCGTCGTAGCACTTGAGGTAGTGCTGCCCACCGGCGATGGTGATGCTGGTCTTGGACTCCAGCCCTTCGGCCTTGTTGGTGGAGGTGGTGATCTCGGTAGTGCCGCCGTAGATGGTCACAGCGCAGATGGCCTTGATGGCCTTGGGCGAAGCGTTGCTGTAGGCGCCTGTGGTGGAGACGGTCAACGTGGGGCCCGTGCCATCGGCGAGACCTTGGGTATAGGAGCCTGTGACGTTTGTCCATGTTGAACCACCTCCGGGTGCTCCTCCACCGCCACCGGGGCCTCCACCGCCACCAGGACGTCCGCCCCCACCGCCTCCACCGCCTCCGCTAGTGGACTTAGTGCCGTCGCCGGCTTTGATGCCCTTGCCGCCAGCGCCTGTCATAGCAATGGTGATGGTACCTGCGTTGAGGGCGATGTTGTCACCTTTAATGCCCTTGGCGCCCTTGTAGTCGTTGTTGACCGAGACCACGCCGGCGCTGTTGGTGATGGTCAGCGTGCCGCCATTGGTGATGATGTCCGTGGCTGAGAGGCCACGGCCTGCCGAACCTTTGACGGTGGCCTTGATGGTGCCGCCATTGATGACAATCTTGCCGGCTCGCAGGGCTGCTACGTAGGAGGGATCTGTGGCATCGCTCGTATCCACGGAACCACTGGCGGTGAGGGTCAGTGTGCCATCGTTGATGACCAGCGTGGAATCCGCTTTGATGCCTTTGGAACCCGCGGCTGTGGTGGTGATGTCGAGCGTTCCTCCATTGATATAGATGTTGCCGCTGTCTTCATCCTCATGGTCTGTGGTTTCGCCGGTGGAGGTCTCGCCGTCAATGTCGCATTGGATGCCGTCGTCGCCCACACCTTTCACGGTGAGTGTGCCACTCTCCATGAGGAAGTATTCGTCGCAGGAAATACCATCACTTACGGCGCTGGCCACAGTGATGGTGGCGTTCTTCAGCTGCATATATTCGGCACTCTTGATGGCATGGGCATACTTACCATTCACGGTGAGAGAGCCCTTGCCCTTGAGTTCCAAGTGTCCCTTGCAGTAGAGAGCAGACTTCTGCGCGTAATCAGTACCAGGATTTGCGCAGTCTGTGAGTGTGTTGGTTGTGCCGTTCTTCACACTCAGGTCGATGCGTTTGCCATTCATGATGCAGATGGCAGCACCGGAGAAGGCGGGAGTGACATTGGTGAGCGTAAGACCGTTGAGCGCCACAGAGGCTTTGTAGGAGCCCGTCATATAGAACTCACCATCTGAAGAACTACCTTCGAGGACATATGTGATTTCCCCAACCTCATCTGTGACATCGGGACTTTGAGTAACCGCTACATGGGCTCCACTAATGGTAGCTGTGACATACTGGGCAATATTCCCAGATACCTTTACAGAGGCGCTGGTACCGTTGTAGGCGACAGTGACAGTATTGTCCTTCACTTGCGAGTTGTCAATATACATACGCGTGATGTCAGACAGGGCATACACCTTATTTAATATAGTAACGCTAGAGCCTTCTGTATATAACATCTCGCCAGCCTGAACAGCAGGAATCTGATAGGTGACGCTACCCATTTCAACGTTCAACGTCTGCGACCAGACAGCCACTGTGGCTGAGATAGCAAGAAGGAAAGTTGTAATACGTCTCATTTCACTGCAATTTTAGAGGTGGAACCATCGGACTTGCGCACAACATAAACACCCTTACGTACTGGAATATTCTCGCTATTACGCAGTGCGCGGCGACCACTGAGATCGTAGATAGTTGAGGAGTCAGGGTTGAGAGTTGAGGGCTGAGAGTTGAGAGACTGAACTCCTGTGGGCATAGCCGTTGAAAACTGCATTGAAGCCAGTTCCGTAAGTGTCAACGCTGTCTGGGTGCCCTCGCTGTTAGTCGCTACGAGCTGGCCATTGCTAAAGGTTATCTCCAATTCATCTACAGCTACGACGGTTTGTGTGCCGTTGCTGGCCGTGAAGACTAGGTAGGGGTAGGTAAAATCGTCGGCAAACGACGCGATAGCAGTGGCTGCGCACAGCATCGAAAGGAAGAATTTTTTCATTTGGTTCATGATTATTCCTTGAAAATCTGCCGCAAAAGTAGATATTTCCTCTAGAATAAGACGAAAAAAAGTGCCGTTTCTCAACAAAACGGCACGAAAAGATGACGAAAGACCAAGGGTGTAGCCTCACTCGAGGGTCATCTTGTCAATATCCGGCATCCAGGCATTGGCATTGGACAGGCAGATACTATTGCAGCCTTTCTGGAGATAAATGTCGAGGGCAATGGTGGCAGGACGATTCCAATCGCGGGAGTGGGTCTGTAGCGTGATGACTTTCTCTCCATTCACCGTGAGGTCCATGTCGCGGTTTTCGGCACAGAAGTAGGTGATGGTCAGACGACGCTTGCCATCCTGCTGCACATAGACATCGTTCCACTGCAGCTGGTTCTCGGGGCGTGAGCCTAGCCATCCGGCAGCATAGCCGCCCGAACATTTGGCGTTGTCCACGTAGATACCACTTTTCACTTCCTGGTTATTGCGAATCTCCTGATAGGTGGGAATATACGCCGTCTCGGCTTCATAGACCTTGCGTTCCAGACGCTTTGCACCTCTGGCGCGGTAGATTTTAGTGCCATGGGCGGGCACGCTAATGGTGAGCGAACCACTGACGGGCTCGCAGGCCTGCTGTGCAAAGCAGTCGTAAAGTTGAACTGTGCCGCCCAGATCTATGGAAGCCATCTCTAGGGTCACCATCTGCTCGCTGTCGCTGGGATTGTAGATGGCTACGGCGCGTTCCTTACCCTGCAACTTCTTGATGTCTTTCACGAGAATGAAGCACTCACCCTGTTTCTCAGCAACGTAGGCCTGCAGGTGAAGAGGATCTTGGTTCAAAGCAATGAGATCCTTGTTGCACAAGAGTTTCAGTGATTCTGGGCGAATCTTGGCCATATCGCAACCGATGAGCAGCGGCGAACTCATGATGCACCATAATCCGAAATGTGTCTCATCCTCGGTTTGCGTCATTGAGCGTCCCACCTCAAGCATATCCATGTCGTTGTAGTGCCCATCGTGGCAATAGGCACAGAGATAGAGGTTCTCGGCTAGAATGCCCTTCACGCTCTTCCATGCATCATAGATATCACCTGTGGTTCGCCATGAATCAGCTACATCAGGACTCCAAGTGCCCGGGTATGCCCAACGACACATGTTATAGACAATACCCTGTTTCTTACAGTTCCTAATAGCATTGCTAATCTTGGTGTACTGCTCACGCTCATCTAGACGCATGTGAGCTCCCCCACAATAATCCACCTTAATAAAATCAAAGTCCCATTCGTCGAAATAAAGACGGCAGTCCTGCTCTTCGTAACCAGCAAGGCCCACATTAATGCCCCATGCATGACGGTTACCACTGCCACAGGTATTGTCTCCTGCATCCGAGTAGATACCAGCCTTAAGCCCGAGGCGGTGGATGTAATCCACCAGCGAACGCATTCCGCTGGGGAACAACTTCGTGTTCAGACGCAGATGCCCGTCCTCACCGCGGCCATCCCAGTAGCCGTCATCGATGTTGACGAATTGGTAGCCGGCCTGCTGCAACCCTGAATTGTGCATGGCATCGGCCTGTTGTTTGATCAGGTCCTCGTTGATGTTGAGGGCGAACGTATTCCATGACGACCATCCCATGGTCGGAGTGCGCTGTGCCAAGGCGACGATGCTCACCAGCGACAGCAGTAACAGAACATTTCTACGCATAATAAAATAAGTTGAAAAGGTTTTTGTGGGGTAAAGGTATACATTTTCCAGCAAACCACGCCACTTTCACGTGCTTTTTTTCATTTTCATCTTCATTTTTCATTTTTCATTCTTCACTCTTAAATCTTTATCTTACCTTTGCCCAAAATTTCATCGTTTGTACGTCATGAACATCGCCATTTTTGTGTCTGGCAGCGGCAGCAACTGCGAGAATGTCATCCAGTACTTCAGCGGTTCTGACAAGTATTGCATTGCTCTCGTCGTCAGCAGCCGTGCCGACGCCTATGCGCTAGAGCGCGCCAAACGTCTGGGAGTCCCTTCGGCTGTTGTTCCGAGGTCCGAACTGAATCAACCAGATACTGTCCTTCCGTTGCTCTGCAAGCATCAGATAGGCTTCATTGTCCTGGCGGGGTTCCTGCCACTTATCCCCGACTATCTCCTTGACACCTTCCCCCACCGCATCGTCAACATCCATCCCGCTCTCCTACCCAAGTACGGCGGCAAAGGGATGTGGGGCCACCATGTCCATGAAGCCGTGAAGGCAGCAGGTGAAACAGAAACGGGCATCACGATTCATTACGTGACACCCGTGTGCGACGGCGGCGAGATCATCGCCCAGTTCTCCACCACCCTCACTCCAGAGGACACTCCTGACACTATCGCAGAAAAAGTACACCTGCTGGAAATGAAACATTTCCCGCAGGTGTTGGAAGGAATCTTTGAACAGATCTCTCGCTGAAAAAAACTACTCAGCGCGGAAGCTATTAAGGCTTTCTACATCGAAGTTATTGATGTAGGTAGCCTTTCCGGCTACATTCTCCTCGGCCATGCCGACATAGACCACGGCGCTCCTCTCGAAGAGCTCGGGGGCCTTGGCAGCATCGCGGATGATGAGCAGGGACATCACAATCTCGCAGGTCATGTCGTAGAGGCGGCGCGAGAGGAAGTCGATGGCATCCTGATTGTCAAGGGCCTTGACGGCTTCGAGGGCCTCCTCGTAAACGGGAATCAGGGCCTTGACGCGGTCAAGGAGTTGAGCGTTGAGCGTTGAGAGTTGAGAGATCTCTTCAATCATGTCCTTGATGTTCTGGAGCATGGTGCCGTTGATGATATAACGGATGGCGGCGACGACCTGCAGCTGGGTGGTACCCTCGTAGATGCTGAAGATGCGGGCGTCGCGGTAGAGGCGCTGGCACTTGTACTCCATGATGAAGCCGCTGCCGCCGTGGATGCTGATGTAGCATATTCGGAGTTCATGCCCTTGGCCAGCGGCGTGAAGGCATCGGCCAGGCGCTGGTACTTCTTCAGCTCCTGCTTCTCCTCGGGAGTCAGGGCACGCTCGCGGGCGATGTCCTCGAGGCACTTGTAGATATCAACGTAGCAGGCGGTCTGATAGAGCATGGAACGGCCGGCGTCGAGCTTGGCTTTCATGCGGCTGAGCATGTCATAGACGGCGGGGAAGTTGATGATCTTGTCGCCGAACTGCTGACGCTCACGGGCGTAGGCAAGTCCTTCGTTGTAAGCTTCTTGCGAGAGTCCTACACTCTGTGCGGCGATGCCGAGGCGGGCGCCGTTCATGAGGGACATCACATACTTGATGAGGCCGAGGCGGGTGCTGCCGCAGAGCTCTGCCTTCGCGTTCTTATAGGTGAGCTCGCAGGTGGGCGAACCGTGGATGCCGAGCTTGTGCTCAATATGGCGGACATCGACGCCGCCGTTACGCTTGTCGTAGATGAACATGGAGAGGCCGCGACCGTCCTTGGTGCCTTCCTCGGAACGAGCCAGCACGAGGTGGATGTCGCTGTCACCGTTGGTGATGAAGCGCTTCACGCCGTTCAGACGCCAGCAGTTCTCCTTCTCGTCGAAGGTGGCCTTGAGCATCACGCGCTGCAGGTCGGAGCCGGCATCGGGTTCTGTCAAGTCCATGGACATGGTCTCGCCGGCGCAGATGCGGGGGATGTAACGCTGACGCTGATCTTCGTTGCCTGCCTCGTAGAGCGTGTCGATGCACGACTGCAAACTCCATATGTTTTGGAAGCCGGCATCGGCGGCAGAGATGATCTCTGAAAGCATGGAGAAGATGGCGTTGGGCAAGTTGAGACCGCCGTAGCGACGGGGCATACTGACGCCGAACAGGCCAGCCTTGCGCATCGCTTCGATGTTCTCAACGGTCTTTGAGGCGTAGATCATGCGGCCGTTCTCGAGGTGCGGACCTTCGAGATCGACACTCTCGGAGTTGGGGGCGATAATGTTGGCGGCTACGTCGCCGGTGATGTCCAGAATCTGCTTGTAGTTCTCGATGGCGTCGCCGAGATCAACGGGGGCGTAGTCATATGTCTTTGCATCTTCATAGTTGCGCTCCTTGAGCTCAACGATGCGCTTCATCAGCGGATGATTCAGGTGAAACGCAATTTCGGGATGATCAGAAAAGTAATTTGCCATAAACAATATTTTTTTAGAAACAAATTGACATAATTATCATAATACCATGATTATGGTCCTTATGGTCATTCGTTTCTTATTCTTTACTTACTGTTTTGCTTGTAATATTTGATGAGCTTGGGAACGACCTCTTCGACGGTGCCGTTGATGACGTAGTCGGCGATGCGGTTAATTGGGGCATCGGGGTCGGAGTTGATGCTGATGATGATGCCGGAGTCCTGCATACCAGCAATGTGCTGGATCTGACCGGAGATGCCGCAGGCGATATAGACCTTCGGATGTACGGTGACGCCCGTCTGACCAATCTGACGGTCGTGGTCGAGCCAGCCAGCATCAACAGCGGCACGCGAGCCGCCGACTTCACCATGCAGCACCTTAGCGAGCTGGAAGAGCATGTCGAAGTTCTCCTTGCAGCCCATGCCGTAGCCGCCGGCAACGACGATGGGAGCGCCCTTCAGGTTGTGCTTGGCAGCCTCCACGTGGTGGTCGAGCACCTTCACGACGAAGGCCTCGGGAGAGACATACTTGGACACTTCGGGATAGACCACTTCCTTGCGGCAAGCGCCCTCATAAATAGCCTTCTGCATCACGCCGGAGCGGACTGTAGCCATCTGGGGACGGTGGTCGGGGTTGACGATGGTAGCCACGATGTTACCACCGAAAGCGGGACGAATCTGATAGAGCAGATTCTCATAGACCTTGTCGTTCTTCTTGTCCTCATACGGACCGATCTCCAACTCGGTGCAGTCGGCGGTGAGGCCGCTGGTGAGCGACGAGCTGACGCGCGGACCGAGGTCGCGACCGATGACCGTAGCGCCCATAAGGCAGATCTGTGGCTGCTCCTCCTTGAAGAGGTTTACGAGGATGTCGGTGTGGGGAGCGCTGGTGTAGGGGAACAGCTCGGGGGCGTCGAAGACAAAGAGCTTATCCACGCCATAGGGCAGAATCTGCTCTTCTACCTTACCTTTGATATCCGTACCGACCACGACGGCGTGCAACTCCACGCCCAGCGTATTGGCGAGCTTGCGACCCTTGGTCAGCAGCTCCTGAGATACTTCCTGTACCTGAGTACCTTCTATCTCGCAATAAACAAATACGTTATTCATATCTCTTAACCAATAATCTTTTCTACCAACAATTCTTTGATCATTCCCTCAATATCTGCATCAGAAGCCGTCAAAGTTTTCGACTCCTTAGCCTGGAACACGATGTTCTTCACGGCCTTCACCTTGGTTGGAGAGCCTGCGAGACCGCACTGACTGGGGTCGCCATCCACATCGGCAACACTCCACTGGTTCAGCGTTAGGTAAGGACGCTCCTCATAGAGGTTGTCGTAGGCTGTGCCTTCGGCAGGGCGCTCCAGCGGGCAGGTGGCACGCTTGTATTTCATCACAAGCTTGGCGTTCTGCGGGCGGCAGGGAGCTGCGCTTCCATTTACGGTGAGCACAACGGGCAGGGGAGCCTCAACGGTCTCCACACCACCGTCGATGACGCGCTTCACCGTCACCTTCTTCACACCTTGAACCTCTTGAACACCTTGAACTTCTTCCACATAGGTCACCTGGTTGAGACCCAGCTTCTGGGCCACCTGCGGCCCCACCTGAGCCGTATCGCCGTCGATGGCCTGACGACCGCCGATGACGATATCGACGTCGCCAATCTTCTTGATGGCGGTGGCGAGGGCGTAGCTGGTAGCGAGGGTGTCCGCACCTGCAAAGAGGCGGTCGGTGAGCAACCAACCTGTGTCAGCACCACGGTAGAGGCCCTGACGGATGATCTCACCTGCACGGGGAGGACCCATCGTGAGCACACCTACGGTGCAACCGGGGTTCTGCTCTTTCAGACGGAGCGCCTGTTCCAGCGCGTTCAAATCTTCGGGATTAAAAATTGCGGGCAATGCCGAGCGATTCACCGTACCTTCGGCTGTCATCGCATCTTTGCCCACATTACGGGTGTCTGGCACTTGCTTGGCCAGCACAACGATTTTCAATGCCATATCTTACTTCGTTTAGCGTATAATTCGTTTAACGTTGAGGCTAATTCCTATAAAAAGCGGTGCAAAGGTACGCAAAATTCTTCATTCCGCAGCACAAATAAGAGAAAAATAAGTACCTTTGCAGCCAAATCAATAGTCATATAATGAAACACAAGATTCTTTTTTTTGTTACGATGGGCGCCTTTATGATGAGCGCTCACGCCCAAGAGACTGTTTACAAGCCCATGGAGGATGTGAACAAAGTCGTAGATCTTACGTTGGATAGTCTGGAAAAAGTTAAAACGGCTCGCCCCGTAGCGGGCAGCAGCCGCATAGACAGCCATCCTGTGCTATTCCTTGTGGGGAACTCCACGATGCGCACCGGCACACAGGGAAATGGCGATAACGGTCAATGGGGCTGGGGGTTCTATGCTCACCATTACTTCGATGCCAACCGCATCACAGTGGAGAATCAGGCCCTCGGCGGCACCAGCTCGCGCACTTTCTACACGCAACTGTGGCCCGATGTGAAGAAGGGAATACGTCCTGGCGACTGGGTCATCATCGAACTGGGACACAATGACAATGGACCCTTCGACAGCGGCCGCTGCCGCGCTACAATCAAGGGCACGTCGGCCAAGGACTCGCTGGTGGTAACGCTAAAGGAAGGGCCACACAAGGGAGAGACAGAGACTGTGTATAGCTTCGGCGAGTATCTGCGCCGATTCGTGAACGAGACGAGGGCATTGGGCGCCCATCCGATCTTGATGAGTTTGACGCCGAGGAAGAGCTTCTCCCCCAACCCCTCCCTTATTAGGGAGGGAAGAAGGGTTTCTTCTGCAGCCAGTGACCAAGCCCCCCTCCCTAATAGAGGAGGGGTCGGGGAAGGGGCTTGGCAACCAGTCCGCGTGGCTGACAACTTCGGTGGCTGGGCACGTGAGATTGCAGAGGAGATGAATGTGCCGTTCGTGGATCTCAACGAGATCTCCGCGCAGAAATATGATCGGATGAGCTCGTGGAAACTGAACTACCATTTCTATCTTGACAATATTCACACTTCCAGATTCGGAGCTGAACTGAATGCTCGCAGTGCCGCCGAAGGTTTAATAGCATGTCAACATCCCGAGTTGAAACCCTTACAGACTATGATGCAAAACCTAACTCTCCCCACGACAAATGTCAAACGCGAGAAGGGTAAGCCCGTTGTATTCATCACAGGCGACTCCACAGTGAAGAATACTGACAACGACTCTACAGGCATGTGGGGCTGGGGGTCACAAGCCCATCGCATCTTCGATGCAGAGAAAATCACGTGGATCAATTGCGCGCAGGCAGGCCGAAGCTTCCGCACTTATTTGCGCGAGGGACGCTGGGACAAGGTGTATAACGACCTGCAGCCAGGCGACTTTGTTCTTATTCAATTTGGACACAACGACATCGGCGAGCTCCATCGTGGCAAGCATCGCGGAGACATCCCGGGTGTGGCTGACACGAGCTGCGTCAGCCGAGTAGTGCTCAAGGATGAAGCCTACAACGAAGTGGTGTACAGCTTCGGGTGGTACATGAAGAAAATGATTGACGACTGTCGCCAAAAAGGCGCCACCCCCATTATCGTGAGTTTGACCCCTCGCAATGAGTGGAAGGATGGTTGCATTGAGCGTCGCAACGACAGTTACGGCAAGTGGTATCGTGAGGTGGCCGCAGAGACGGGATGCGACTTTGTTGATTTGCACAATATCACTGCTGATGCGCTGGAAAGTATTGGACAGGAAGCTGCGAAAAGTTATTACAACAAAGACCACACGCACACCTCACTATATGGCGCCCAGTTGAATGCTCTGGGCATTGCGATAGGCCTACGCAGGTCGGGATGCGAGCTGGCTAGGTTCCTTTATTAGCCCCTTGCCCACACAATAAAATCGAGTCTTGCGCGTTAATATATAGGTTTATATGCGCACAAGACTATGATTGAATACATTCGCGGCTCTATCGCAGAGCTATCCCCTACAATGGCCGTCCTGGATGCCAACGGCGTCGGCTACGGTCTCAGCATTAGTCTAAACACTTACACCGCCATTCAGGGTCTGAGTGGCGATGTAAAGTTATATGTCTCCGAGTCCATCCGCGAAGATGCCTACCAGCTCTGGGGCTTCGCTACGAAAGTGGAGCGCGAGCTGTTTTTGTTGCTGACAACAGTCAGTGGCGTAGGTCCTGCCAGCGCCCGTGTCATCCTGAGTTCGATGACGACGCGCGAATTGTGTGATGCCATCAGTCGCAGTGACGAACGTCTGCTAAAATCTGCTAAAGGCATCGGTGGCAAGACGGCACAACGCATCATCGTTGAGTTAAAGGACAAAATCACAGCCCTTGGCATCGATGCCGCAGCAGGCTCACCCACGGCGCAACCCGTGAACGTAGCCAACAAGGAGGTGATGGACGAAGCCATCGCCGCTCTGACCATGCTTGGCTTCTCCCCCGCCCCATCTCAGAAAGCCGTCCTCGGCATCCTGCGTGCGGAACCCGATGCCACAGTGGAGCGGGTGATCAAGCTGGCGCTGAAGATGCTATAGACTTACCCCCCGCCCCCCTCTCTTTCAAAGAGGGGGAGTAATACCGAGCAAGAATAGAAAACATATACAGGAAACAACAATCCTCTTATTTTGAGAACCCGTTTTGCACATAGCATCATGATACTGACAACCTTTATCCTGGCCGTCAGCATTTCGCTATTTGCAAATGTAAGCGCGCATTCTCTCCCCTCTTCCCTCTTTGAAAGAGAAGGGTTGGGGGTGAGTCTTGACTCCCTCCGCGTCCGCCCCCAGCACACCATCCCCGAGACAGTAGAGGATCTGGATACGGTGGCTGTGAGTCTACGATTACCCGACAACCTGAAACAAGAGGCCGAGTTGGATTCACTGACAGGCAACTACCGCGTGGGTATGAAGTTGGGAAAGGGTGGCTATCTGAACACGCCCATTCTGATGACCCCCGAGGAGTACCAGCAGTGGACGTTGCGTCAGTCCATGGGGGCCTACTACCGTCAGAAGAACCGTGAGGCGTTCGAGACCTCGGGCAAGAAGAAATTCGACTTCACCGATATGCACTTCAACCTAGGGCCTGCAGAGAAGATCTTCGGCCCTGGCGGCGTGAGCATCAAGACGCAAGGTTCGGCGGAGATCAAGGTGGGCGGCAATCTGAAGAAGCAGGACAACCCCTCGCTAGCAGCCAACCGCCGCAAGACCTTCGGCTTCGACTTCGATGAGAAAATCAATCTCTCCGTGACGGGTAAGGTTGGCGACAAAATCAACATGAACATCAACTACAACACTGATGCGACATTCAATGTTGATGCTCAGCAGATGAAGCTGAAGTACGATGGTAAAGAGGACGAGATCATCAAGCTGGTGGAGGCCGGTAATGTGTCGATGCCATCCAATTCCACGCTTATCAGCGGTGTGAGCAGCCTCTTTGGCCTGCGCACCGATGTGCAGTTCGGGAAGTTGAAATTACAAGCTGTTGTCAGCCAGAAGAACTCCGCCTCGAAGAGCGCCAGTTCCAAGGGTGGCGCACAGACACAGAACTATGAGCTGTCCGCTGTCGATTACGAAGAGAACCGCCACTACTGGCTTTCCCATTTTTTCCGTGACAACTACGACCGCTGGATGAAGACTCTGCCGACCATTACCAGCGGCTTGAACATCAAGCGCATCGAGGTGTGGGTAACCAATAAGCGAGCGGCCTCTACGCAGAACAATCGCAATCTCATCGCCTTCACCGACTTAGGCGAGACGAGCCATATTTCCAACTCCATCTGGCATAGTACCGGCGTGAGTACGACACCACAGAACCGCTCGAACAACCTTTACGATGACATTGTCAACAACTACCCCGAGGCACGCGACATCAGTGTAGCCACAACCGTACTCGATGGCATTCAGGACTTCGCTGGTGGCACCGATTACGAGAAGCTGCAGAGCGCACGTCTGCTCACTTCCAGCGAATACATTGTCAACAATGCACTCGGCTACATCTCACTGACAGCGCAGCTGGAACCCGACGAGGTCTTGGCTGTTGCCTTCGAATATACTTACGGCGGCCAGACCTATCAGGTTGGCGAGTTCTCTGCCGATCTGACGGACAACGCCCAAAGCCTTTATGTCAAAGCCTTAAAGAGCACTACTAGCTCGCCTCGCATGGGCAACTGGCCGTTGATGATGAAGAATATTTACTCTCTTGGCGCCACCTCCACACAACGCGAAAAGTTTCGCCTCGACGTGAAATATCTCAGCGACTCCACGGGTGTCTATCTCACCTACCTGCCCGAGGACAATTTAAAATCCACGCCGTTGCTACGTGCCATGAACCTTGACCGCCTGGACAACAACAATCGCTCGAACGCTGACGGCCAGTTCGACTATGTCGAGGGCTACACCATCTCCAAAGGTCGCATCATCTTCCCCGTTGCGGAGCCCTTCGGCGACCATTTGCGCGGCTGGATAGGCAACGACGCTGTGGCCGACAAGTACTGCTTCGACGCCCTCTACGACAGCACCAAGACCGTGGCCAAGCAGATTGCCGAGCAGAACAAGTTCATGCTCACAGGCCACTATAAAGGCACCAATGGTGCTGAGATTGACCTGGGCGCTACCAACATCGCACAAGGGTCCGTGAAGGTAACGGCTGCCGGCATGGAGCTTACCGAGAACGTTGACTACCGCGTTGATTACTCGATGGGTATCGTCTATATTCTTAATCAGAGCCTCATCGATGCTGGCACGAAGATCAATGCCAGCGTGGAGAGTAACGACGTTTATGGAATGCAACGCAAGACGTTCCTGGGCGTCAACTGGGACTATGAGTTCTCCAAGGACTTCGTCATCGGCGGTACGCTACAGTTCCTCAACGAACAACCCATGACCACAAAAGTGAACATGGGTACCGAGCCCCTGAAGAACCTGTTATGGGGTGTTCACATGGACTGGAAGAAGGAAGCCCAATGGCTCACCAATGCCCTCAATGCCATTCCATTCCTTAATTTCACCCAGCCGTCACAGATTGCCTTCAGCGGCGATTTTGCCCAACTCATAGCCGGACAGAATCACAAGGTACAGGGCAATGCCTCCTATATGGACGACTTCGAGAACACAAAGAACCGCATGAGCATCTCCTCGCCCACGGCATGGATGATGTCGTCAGTCCCCTACCCCTTCGAAGGTGCCCGTCTCACCAATGATGTGCGTAGCGGCTACAACCGTGCCCTGCTGGCATGGTATTATATCGACCCCATCTTCACGCGTCGCAGTAGTTCCCTGACCCCATCTCACATCAAGAGCGATCTGGAGCAGCTCTCCAACCACTATGTGCGCGAAGTCTATGAACG
Source organism: uncultured Bacteroidaceae bacterium (assembly GCA_905233765.1). Lineage (GTDB taxonomy): Bacteria > Bacteroidota > Bacteroidia > Bacteroidales > Bacteroidaceae > Physcousia. Next base: position 62,376 of record CAJOCU010000020.1, read on the forward strand.
CGAGCTCTACCCCAACAAGTCACAAACCAGCTATTCCGAAGCCGCATCACTGAACGTGTTGAATCTGGCCTACTACCCCACCGAACGCGGTGCTTATAACCTCAATACAAACGTTGATCAGCGCGGCCGTCTGCTCAATCCGACGGAGAACTGGGGCGGCATGATGCGCAAAGTGGACAACCCTGATTTTGAGGCTCAGAACATCGAGTACATGGAGTTCTGGATGCTCGATCCCTTCATATATACGGGTGGTGACACCAGCTACGGCGGCGAACTCTATATTAACTTAGGCGAGGTCAGCGAGGACGTGCTCAAGGACGGCAAGAAGTTCTATGAGAGCGGTCTGCCCCTGGATGACAACCCCGGCTATTTCACCGAGACGGTCTGGGGACGCGTACCTGTTGGCACGAGCGTCACCTATGCCTTCAATAATGAAAGCGGAGCGCGCACGAAACAGGACGTGGGTCTCAACGGCCTCAGCTCCGAACAGGAACGCACCTATGGTGTCTATGCCCAATATCTGGCCGATATCCAAGGAAAAGTGTCTCCTGAAGTTTTCGACAGTCTCTTCATCGACCCTGCAGGCGACGACTACCACTACTACCGCGGAACGGACTTCGACCAGCAGCAGAAGAGCATCCTCGACCGCTACAAGCGCATCAATATGCCCGAGGCGAACTCTCCCGACACCGATAACTCCCCCGAAAGCTACGAGACGGCCTATAAGACGACACCGGACGTGGAGGACATCAATCAGGACTACACCCTCAACGAGTACGAGAAATACTTCCAGTACCACATCAGTCTCCACCCACAGGACACCGTCGTCGGCACCAACTACATCTCCGATGTGCGCCACGCGAGCGTGAAGCTTCGCAATGGCGACACGCAGACCGTGAAATGGTATCAGTTCCGCGTGCCCCTTGAGGAGTTTGAGCGCGCCGTGAACGGCATCACCGACTTCACCAGCATCCGTTTCATCCGAATGTACCTGACCGGCTTCGAGAAACCCATCGTGCTGCGCTTCGCCACCCTCGACCTAGTACAAGCCGACTGGCGCAATTATCAACAGAGCCTTTACATGGGACAGAACGAGGCCGCTGGAGCTACGATGGAGGTAAGTGCCGTGAACATCGAGGAAAACAACGACAAGGAGCCTGTCAACTACGTGCTGCCACCAGGTGTGAGTCGCGTCACCGACCCCTCGCAAACACAGCTCGTGGAGAGCAACGAGCAAGCACTCTCGCTTATTGTCAAAAACCTGTCACCAGGCGAGGCCAAGGCCGTCTTCAAGAACTGTAACTATGACATGCGACAATACAAGCACCTGCAGATGTTTGTTCACGCCAATGCCCTGTTGCAGGACATCACCGACTTGCAAAACGGCGAGACGTCGCTCTTCATCCGTTTGGGATCCGACTATCGCAGCAACTTCTATGAGTACGAAATTCCACTGCAGCTCACACCTGCCGGACACTATGACACCTACAGCAGTGAAGGTTGCTATGCCGTATGGCCCGAGGAGAACATGCTCGATATCGACCTGAAAAAACTCACCAACGTAAAAAAGAATCGCAACCACGAGAAGAGCCTCGGCAACGCCAGCTTCAGCCGCGAGTTCTATGAGTTCGACAGCGACCGCCCCAGCAACCGCATCACCGTGATGGGTAACCCCACGCTGGGCGAGGTAAAGGTCATTATGATTGGCGTGCGCAACAATGGCCGTTCAGTGAAGAGTGTCGAGGTGTGGGCCAACGAGTTGCGCCTTCAGGAATTCTCCAACGAGGGCGGCTGGGCCGCACAAGCCGCGCTGAACATTCAGCTCTCCGACCTCGGTTCGGTCAACCTCACGGGACACATCGAAAAGGCTGGCTTCGGCGGCATTGAGCAGACAGTGGCCGAGCGTAGCAACGAGGACACCTACGAGTACAACATCACCACACAGTTGGACCTGGGCAAACTGCTACCACCGAAGGCTAAGCTGAGCGCCCCCTTCTACTATAGCTACGCTAAGGAAATCATTAAGCCCAAGTACAACCCGCTGGACACCGACATGCTGCTCTCCGAAAGCCTGGAGGCCACCACCACAGAGCACGAGCGCGACAGTATCACCAACCTCACCACCCGCAAGCAGGTCACCAAGAACCTGTCGCTCACCGGCGTAAAGCTCAACATCCAGTCGCGCAAGCACCCCATGCCGTGGGACCCCGCCAACTTCACCTTCAACTACAGCTGGCAGCACACCTACAACACCGGCGAGACCACCGTCTATGAGCACGAGAAGAACTGGAAGGGAGGCCTCAACTACAGCTGGACACCCAACTGGAAGGCATGGGAGCCGTTTAAGAAGATGAAGTCCAAGAGCAAGTGGTTACAGCTCATCAAGGACCTGAACTTCAACTATGCACCGCAGAGCCTCACGTTCAACACCGACATCGTCCGCAACTACTATGAGATTCAAGAGCGCGACATGGACAATCTGGAGTCCCCCACCGCCATCCCCGTGCGCTGGACACCCACGTTCCTATGGAACCGCGATTTCAACCTGCGCTGGGACCTCACTAAGACGCTGCACTTCTCCTTCCAGAGCGGCACTCATGCCGAGATTGAAGAACCCTACACGCCCGTAAATAAGGACCTCTACCCCGATCGCTACTCGGCGTGGAAGGATAGCGTCTGGCACAGCATCCGTAACTTCGGCACACCGCTTGACTACAACCAGAGCGTACAGGTCTCCTACAAAGTGCCCTTCGAGAAGATTCCGCTCACCGACTGGATCAGTGTCGATGGCACCTATCAGGCCACCTACGGATGGAAGCGCGGTGCAGAGTACGAGGACGGCTCCACCCTTGGCAACAGCATCAACAACCAGCGTAGCATCAATGTCAACGGCAAGCTCAATCTAGAGACCCTTTACAACCACTCCACCTTCCTGAAGGAAGCCAACAAACGCTTCTCAACAGCCACAATCAAGAGCGAGGCCAAGAAGAAAGACCAGGCCAAGCAGAAGGAGAAAGAGGCTAAGAAGAAAGAGGAAACCGCTGCCGCCAAAGCACGTGCCGATGCCGAGAAGAAGGCTGCTGCGGGCGACAGCACAGCCCTCAAGGCCCTCAACGACCCATCGAAGGTGAAACCCCAGACCAACGCCCGCGGTGTGAGCCAGCAGAAGGAGAAGCAATTCAAGGGCTATGCCGGTGAGGTAATGGTGCTGGCCGACTCGGCCGTCGATGTGAAGCACGGCCAGAAGAGCAAACGCATCCGCGTGACCGCCAAGGACGAGAAGGGCAAGAGCTACGACATCCAGTACAAGCGCATCGACGAGAACACCATTCGCATCCTTCCACCGCGTGAACTCGTAGAGGAAGCTCGCAAGGCCGAACAGCAACAGCACAAAGCCGAGGCAGAAGCCCGTCAGGCGCGACAGGAACAAATTAAGGAAGCACGCAAAAACCTCAAGCGCTGGCGCAAAGAAGGCAATCAGGACAGCATCGCCACTGCCGAGGCCTATCTCGCAGCCCTCGACAGCATGCCCATCACACCCGTAGCCATCATCCCCAACTCCACAGCCCTCGCCACCACCGACAGCACCTCAACCGAAGGGCAGGGTGGGTCCCTGACCAAGAAGCTACGCGTCAACGTCATTGCCAAACCCAAGTTGGAGGACGAGAAATGGTACCAGTGGGCACAGGCCGGCGCCCGCTTCCTGATGATGCTGCGCAATGTCAGCGTCAGCTACCGAAACACCTATGCGATGGCGCTGCCCAGCTATATGCCCTCAGTGGGCGATGTCTTCGGTCAGAAGAAGAACGACAACGTGCTGGCACCTGGTCTCGACTTCGCCTTCGGCCTCGTCGGCGATGGCTACATCAACAAGGCCCAGGAGCGTGGTTGGCTGCTCAACAGCGACAGTGTAGCCACACCTGCCACCACCAACAGCACCGAGGACATCCAGATCAAAGCCACGCTGGAGCCCTTCCCCGACTTCAAGATCGACCTCAACGCCAGCCGAACCATGAACCGCACCAAGAGCATACAGTTCATGTACAGTGGCAGTCCCACCACGATGACGGGCTCCTTCAACATGACCACCGTCAGCATCGCCACCGCTTTCAAGAGTCGCGGCAACGCTGAGAACGGCTACGACAGCGAGCCCTTCCGCCGCTTCATTGACTACCTCGACGTCATCCAGCGACGCGTGGAACAACGCTACGTCGGTACTTCCTACCCCGAAGGCGTAGGCTATACCGGGCTCTTCGACCCCACCAACGGCACCGTGAACAAGTACAGCACCGATGTAATGGTTCCGGCCTTTCTGGCAGCCTACACCGGCGGCCGCGCCAACACCACGCCCCTTGACCTCTTCCCTGCCCTTACGCGAATACTTCCCAACTGGAGCCTCAGCTACAAGGGCCTGAGCAACCTCCCTTGGATTCGCGACCACCTAAAGAGCGTCACCCTTACCCACGCCTACAAGAGCATCTATGCCATCGGCTCCTTCAACAGCTACTCCTCGTGGATCGAGTATATGAACGGCTCCGACATGGGCTATGTCATGAATACCACCACTGGTGAATACACCCCCTCGTCCATGTACGATATCTCCACCGTGAGCATCAACGAATCCTTCTCGCCACTCATCGGCTTGAACGTGACGATGCAAAACAACATGACCTTCAAGCTGGAATACCGCAAGACACGCGTACTGACGCTCTCCATGACCGCCGCCCAGATCAACGAGGCCAGCAGCGCCGACATCGTCTTCGGATGGGGCTACAAGATTAACGATCTCAAGCTCGGTTCCCTCTTCAAGAGTAAGAGCAGCAGCCAGAAAGCCTCTGACAAGAACCGTAGCAAGAGCGGTAAGAACAACACCGAACAAGACAACAAGAACAACTCCAAGAGCAACTCCAAGAGTAGTGGTAAGAGTAATTTCGCCCACTCGTTCAATCTTCGCTTCGACTTCTCCTACCGCAACCAAGACGCCCTCACGCGCAACATCCAGACAGGCATCACCGAGGCAACCAGCGGCAACCGAGCCATCAAGGCCAGCTTCGCTGCCGACTATGCCATCAGCCGATACGTCACGCTCTCCCTCTACTACGACCTCCAGCGCAACCAACCCCTGCTCTCCTCCAACGCCTACCCCACCATCACCCAAGACTTCGGTTTCAACCTTAAACTGACGCTGACCCGATAGACCAGGCCGAAGAACACGGTTCAAGTATGAATGAAGCAACGGCGCGCTAAGTAAATTGTCGCGTTGTTTCGTAATATAATATATAGATAATCATAGATATTTATGAAACGACTTGCCCTTTCACTTCTCATCCTATATTCACATCTTCTCTCCTACGGGGAGGGGCGTGGATTCTCCATTGTCTCTGCTCAGCCGGTGCCTGACCGTGGTTTCATCCATCCTGGCGGTCTGCACACGCAGACTGACTTCAACCGGGTAAAAGCGCAAATTGCCGCTGGAAATAGCAAGGTGAAGCAGGCCTACGCCAAGTTGACAAGTGCTGCCTACGCGCAGTCCTCGGTCAACACCTCGCCCACAGAGACCATCGTACGTGGCGGCGGATCTGGGGAGAACTATATCAATGCCGCCCGTGGGGCTACAAGTGCCTACCAGAATGCGCTGCGATGGAAGATTGCAGGGACGGAAGCCAACGCCAACGCCGCCGTGCGCATTTTGATGGCGTGGGCTAATACGACGAAGAACATCAGTGGAAACAGTGATGCTTGTCTCGCTGTGGGACTCTACGGTTACCAGTTCGCACAAGCCGCAGAGCTGATGCGCGACTACGAAGGTTGGAGTCGCGAAGATTTCAAGCAATTCCAGCAGTGGATGCTCACGGTGTGGTATCCCAAGGCTATTGGTTTCCTGCGCAATCGCAACGGCACGTGGGAGAACTCAGGCAAATGGTGGCAAGCGCCGGGCCACTATTGGAGCAACTGGGGGCTTTGTAACATCATGTGCGTGGTAAGTATTGGTATCCTCTGCGACGATGTATTCATCTACAATCAGGGCATGTCATTCTATAAGTACGATCAAGTGGGCAATTTCAGTGGAACGCCTACACTACACGATATTACAGGTCACGGCGATGCTGACGGCGGAAAGTGTATCCACAACGACGGTCTGACGGACTTCCTAGGCAACTTAGTGGTGACCGATGTGGAGAGCGAATTGGAAACGGGAGCCTACGGCAAACTAGGACAGATGAACGAAAGTGGGCGCGACACAGGTCACTCGTCCATGGCACTGGGGCTGGCGATTGATATCGCTAAGGTTGGATGGAATCAGGGCGACGATCTCTTTGCGTATTTAGACCATCGTTTGGCATCGGGCATTGAGTATGTGGCCGCACAGACCCAGAGCGTGGCAGGACTACCGTGGACAGACTACATGTATGGCACCAACGGCATCTACTACAGCGACTCACGCGCCTGGCTGATGACAGAGCCTGCTCTGGGTGCTCAGATGCGCCCCTACTGGGGCACCGTCATCGGCATCTACGAGGGCGTGAAAGGCGTGAAGATGCCCTTCTCCGAGAAGTCCTACACGCAGATGGGCATCGACGAAGGCGGCCAGGGCAGCACCAGCGGCGGCTATGACCACCTGGGCTACAGCGTGCTCATGAACACCCGCGATGAGCAACTGTGTCCCACAGAGAAAGTGCCCACGGAGCTGAAGCCGAAGATGGAATACAGCGGCACACTCAGCACAGACATCATCCCCAGCCTGGCCAAGGAGCGGACGCGCGGCATGGTCAGCGGCAAGACACTTTTCCATAACGAGCTGGGGGGACTCGTCAACACCTACGCCACCAACACCAGCACCTGTCCGCCGGCCGGTCAGACGCTGACACTCATGCCGCAGCTGCCCGATGGCGAAGAGGACACGGGGCGCTGGCAGTGGAACACAGGCGCGACGACACGCAACATCACCGTGACCACCGACCGCAGCTACATCTACCGCGTCACCTACACCAACCAGAATGGCATCGAGAGCCAGCTCTGCTTCCCCATCGCCGCCCAAGGCGACTGCACGCCCGATGCGGTAACGCCCTCTGCCACCACCAACGGCAAGACCGCAGAGAGCACCACCATCGACGTGATTTACGGCAAGACGGCCCAACTCAGCGTTGCCACCTCGGGCGGCTATTCCACCTACAAATGGAGCACAGGAGCAACGGCACAGAACATCACCACCGCGGCCATCAAGAAGGACCAGGACATCAGCGTCACCGTCACCAACCAAGGCGGTGCCACGACAACGGTGACATTCCACCTCCACGTCATCGCAGGGGCACCCTACTACACCATCGGTGAGACCACCGTGGAAGGCACCGAGGTACTGGCGGAAGAAGGGCAGAGCGTGACGCTGGGGGTGACGACCGGCACCACCGTGAAAGAGGCCGACGTGGCGTGGAGCAACGGAGCCACAGGAAAGACCCTTACGCTGGAAAACCTGCAGACCAGCGGAGAATATACGGCCACGTTTATGCTTGACGGCAACGAGCAGGCCTTCACCTTCGACGTGCTCGTGAAAGCCACTAAGACACCCATGCTGGCAGTGGGCGACTACCTGATCGAGGAAATCGCCAGCGGACGCCTGCTGACGGCCCACGGCCAGGCACAGAAGGTAACCTTCGAGACGCGTGCCGCACAGCCGTCAGAGGCTGGACAGACATGGTACGTGAACAACAACGGCACAGGCCACGCCATCGTCAGCCTGCCCGACAGCCTCGGAATCTCCGCCGCCACCAAGCAGGTCAAAGCGCGTAACTACCTGTTCTACCCCGAAGTGGCCATCGGCACCGACCGCTACGCCCTGCACACCGGGAGCACGGCGAGCAGCGCCAGGTACTGGAACGTCAACACCGACGGCACCGTGGACAACAGCGCCACGCAGCTTGCCGGTTTCCCATTTCGCTTCATTCCCGTGGGGGACGACGCCATCAGAGCAGTCTCCGAAAAGAAAAATATAGCCACCCGCTACTACACACTCGATGGTGTGCGCCAGCGTCAACTCAAGCGCGGCATCAACATCGTCCACATCATCCGCGACGACGGGAGTACCCAGTCCATCAAAATACTACGATGACATTTTCAATATAAAAACTGACTTAGCATTAAGTAGAAAGCCGCCTTCATACGAATGTATATATGAAAGTAGTTTTTCTATCTGTTAGTTTTAAGTTAGTTTGAGTTAGTTAGTCAAAAAATCCTGGCGCTGTGAAGCGCCAGGATTTCTTGTTTTACTCTGCCCAATCTAATGATTGATAGTGTGGAAAAAGTTATGCGTACATGGCCACGATGGCTTCATAGAGCTCTTGCTTGCCGCTGGCCTGCTTGGGCTCGCCTACCTTCTTGCCGTACTCGTATGCCTGCTCAAAGGTGAGCTTGCCGTCCTCGAAGTCCTTGCCGATGCCGCTGTCAAAGCTGGCATAGCGGGCAGCCTTCATGGCTTTGTAGGGTGACTCCTCAAGAAGTTTGGCTGCGCTCTCGAGGGCGCGGGCCATAGCGTCCATGCCACTGATGTGGGCGATGAAGATGTCCTCCAGATCGGTGCTGTTACGACGTGTCTTAGCGTCGAAGTTGGTGCCGCCGGTGCCGAGGCCGCCGCCACGGAGAATCTCCATCCAAGCCTGGGTGAGTTCGAAGTTGTCGATGGGGAACTGGTCGGTGTCCCAGCCGTTCTGGTAGTCTCCGCGGTTGGCATCGATGCTGCCGAGCATACCGGCATCCACGGCGCATGCCAGCTCATGTTCGAAGGTGTGGCCCGCCAGCGTGGCGTGGTTCACCTCGATGTTCACCTTGAAGTCCTTGTCCAGACCGTGGGATCTGAGGAAGCCGATGACGGTTTCTGTATCTACGTCGTACTGGTGCTTGGAGGGTTCCATGGGCTTGGGCTCGATGAGGAAGGTGCCCTTGAAGCCCTTGGCGCGGGCGTAGTCGCGGGCCATGCGCAGCATGGTGGCCATGTGCTCCTTCTCGCGCTTCTGGTCGGTGTTGAGCAGGCTCATGTAGCCTTCGCGCCCACCCCAGAACACATAGTTCTCAGCGCCCAACTTGATGCCGGCGTCGATGGCGTTCTTGATCTGCACGATGGCGCGTGCCACCACGTCGAAATCGGGGTTCGTAGAGGCGCCGTTCATGTAACGCTTGTGGCCGAAGACGTTGGCGGTGGACCACAGCAGCTTGATGCCCGTCTGCTGCATCTTCTCCTTCAGGTAGTCGGTGATGGCAGCCAGGTTGGCCTCATACTCCTCGATGCTGCTGCCCTCGCTGACGAGATCGACGTCATGGAAACAGAAATAGGGGATGCCCAGCTTCTGCATGATCTCGAAGCCTGCGTCTGCCTTCTGCTTGGCGATTTCTACGGCGTTGCCGCCCTGGTTCCAGGGGAACGTCTTGGTGCCGCCGCCAAACTGGTCGCCTCCCTCGGCACAGAGCGTGTGCCACCAGGCCATGGCAAAGCGCAACCATTCCTTCATGGGCTTGCCCATGATTACTTTTTCTGCATCATAGTAGTGGAAAGCCATAGGGTTCTTGGAATCCTTGCCTTCGAATTGGATCTTCTTGATCTCAGGGAAATACTCTTTCATCGTGTCTATAGTTTAAAGTTTAAAAGTTTAATGTTTAAGAAAATTGCTCAAGCAGCTGGTCCACCTCTCATACGCCTCGAGGTAAGCCTGGCGGTTAAGCAGGTCGGGCTTGATGATGTCGATGCGCTTGAGCGTCTTGAAGGCCTCGTCGCTATCGTGATAGATGCCCGCTCCGATGCCAGCCCCTTTGGCTGCACCCACCGCGCCGTCGGTCTTGCAGAGCTCGATGGTCGCTCCTGTGACGCTGGCCAGTGTATTGCGGAAGATAGGGCTGAGGAACATATTGGCGTGTCCGGCCTTGATGGTCTTGAGGTCCATGCCCATCTGCGTCATCACCTCCATGCCGTAGGCGAAGCTGAACACGATGCCCTCCTGCGCTGCACGCAGCAGATGAGCACGGCTGTGGACATTGAAGTTAATGCCATGTATGCTCGCGCCCACCTCGCGGTTGCAGAGCATACGCTCCGCACCGTTGCCGAAGGGCAGGATCGAGAGCCCGGCACAGCCGATGGGTGCCAGTGCGGCCAACTCGTTCATCTCCATATAGGTCATTCCCTTCCACACCCCTTCCTTCGGGGGCTCCGCCACATTACGGCGCATCCACGAATTCATAATGCCCGTGCCGTTGATGCAGAGGAGAACGCCTAATCTAGTTGTGAGTTTAGAGTTTAAAGTTCTTGAATGGTCAAGCGTCCCTGAGGGCCGAGCGGAGAGTTTATGATTTACGTGGGCAAAGGTGTTCACGCGGCTCTGCGGGTCGTAGTTCACCTCGCCCAGCACGCCATAGACCACACCCGAGGTGCCTGCTGTGGCTGCAACCTCGCCCGGCTGCATCACGTTCAGTGACAGGGCGTTGTTGGGCTGGTCGCCGCCACGGTAGGAGATGGGCGTGCCAGCCGGAAGTCCCAGCTCAGCAGCCACCGCCTCGCAGACGGTACACTGCACGGCGAACGTGGGAACGATGTCGGCGATGAGGTTGTCGGAGAAACCGAAATAGTCCATCACATCGCGACTCACACGGTCCTCCTTGAAATCCCAGAACATGCCTTCCGAGAGGCCCGAGACAGTAGTCTGCTTGGCACCGCCCGACAACCTCATGGCAATATAGTCGCCTGGCAGCATGATTTTATCGATTTCATCGAAGATTTCGGGCTCATTGTCCTTCACCCATGCCAGCTTGGCAGCGGTGAAGTTACCGGGGGAGTTGAGCAGATGGCTCAGGCAGCGCTCCGCACCAATGGCGTTGAAGGCGGCGTTGCCGTAGGGCACAGCACGCCCGTCGCACCAGATGATAGAGGGCCTGAGCGGCTTACCCTGCTTATCGACGCACACGAGGCCGTGCATCTGATAGGAGATGCCAATGGCCATCACGCTGGCGAGGGAGCCACCCACTTTGGCTGCCACACGCTGCGTGGCCTGCTTCAGTTCCTCCCACCACATCTCGGGCTCCTGCTCTGCCCAGCCGGGTTGACGGGCGATGATAGGAGCCTCCTTGTCGGGGTACTGTGCACTCGCCACCGTCTGGCCGCTCTTGATATCCACGAGCGCCGCTTTCACGGACGATGTGCCGATGTCATAACCGAGGAGATACATATGCGTCCTTTTTATTAATACGTTTCAGAATCAAAAACACTCAAAGAGGGAGATGATTTTGCGCACCACAGGCTTTTCTTTGTATTGTCGGTCGAAGAGCAAGGGGTAGTTGGTGCGCCCGTGGATGGGCCAGTTGTTGAGCCATGAATTGTGGTCGGCGATGCCCCAGAGGTTCACACGACTGATCTGCGCGGCATGGCGGCGGTAGATATCGAAGAGGTCTAGCCATCGCTGTTCCAACTCCATAGCCTTCTCCTGGGGCAGTCCGTCGGCATAGGGATTCCACCGTTGCTGGTAGGCGAAGTCCTGCTCCACTCCTGCCCCGCCGAACTCCATGGGATTGGGCAGTACGTTGATGTCCAGTTCAGTGATCATCACCTTCACGCCACAGGCGGCGAAGGAGTCGATGCTGGCCTCGTAGTCTGCGAGCGATGGGTAGTCGAGGCCCACGTGGCTCTGCATCCCCACGGCATCGATGCGCACGCCCTTCTCCTTCAGTCGGCGCACCATGCGGCATACGGCAGCGCGCTTCTGCGGCAACGCCATTGAGTAGTCATTATAATAAAGCTCGGCATCGGGGTCGGCTTCGTGGGCGGCACGAAAAGCTATCTCTATGAAGTCCTCGCCGATGATGTTGTAGAGGGGCGACGGACGCATACGGCCGTCATCCAGGAACGCCTCGTTCACCACATCCCATCCCCGCACACGTCCCCTGTAGCGGCCCACGACGGTGGCGATGTGGTTTTTGATGCGTGCGATGAGTTCCTCGCGACCAACAGTCTGTCCCTGTTTGTCCACGAAGAACCATGCCGGCACCTGCGAATGCCACACCAGGCAGTGTCCGATGAGCGTCAGCTGTCGCTGCTTGCAGAAATCTGCAATTTCATCGGCATGATGGAAGTCGAAGTCACCACTGGCAGGCTGCAGAGCATCCACCTTCATCACATTCTCAGCCACCACGGCGTTGAAATGGTGCTCCACCACAGGTGCTGCCTGAAAATCCCGAAGTGAGGACTGCCATTGGTTGAGCGATGTACCAACGAGGAAATAGCGCCCCAGGACATCCTTCAGTCCCACCTCCTGTGCTTGCACATGTAGGCCTAAACCCAGCAAAGCAATGATGAATAGTTTATAGTTCGTTCGCATTTGTTGTTATTTATGTAAATCCAGCGCAAAGATAGCACATATTCATTTACTTTTTTATCTTTTGGTAAAGTAATTAATAAAAAAGCAGTATTTTTGCAGCTGGAAAGTAAAAACCACAAAACAAAAGTGATATGAAGAGGATTCTATCTGCAATGCTGCTGGCAGCCTTCGCACTGGCAGCCACAGCCACCGATGTGAAGACCCAGAAGGGCGTAGTCAGCGTCACCTTCCTGCAACCCGACATCGTCCGCGTCCTGAAGACCACCGACGGCACCCTGCCCTCGCAGAGCCTCGTCGTCACCCTGCAGCCACAACAGTGCAGAGTGACGGCCAGCTCAGCCAATGGTCTCACCACGCTGAAGAGCAATGCCCTCACGGTGAGCATCGACAATACCTCAGGCCGCGTCAGCTTCACCAATAAAGCCGGAAAACAGCTCCTGAGAGAAGGCGACTGGCAAATCTCAAATCTCAAATCTCAAACCTCAAATCTGGATCGGGGTTGTGTGCGAGCCAAGGCCAACTTCCAGCTCGATGCCGACGAGCCCATCTACGGCATCGGCCTGATGGAGAACCACAAGATGAACCAGCGCGGCGAGCACCGGCGGATGATGCAGTCGAACCTCGAGGACTTCCAGAACATCTTCCAGAGCCTGAAGGGCTATGCCCTCTACTGGGACAACTACTCGCCCACGCAGATCGACGACACGCCCGAGGACGGCCTGACGTTGGATTCGGAAGTTTCCGATGGAATCGACTATTATTTCATGTATGGCATGACTGCTGACGGCAACGTGGCGCTCATCCGCCAGCTCACGGGCGACGTACCCATGTTGCCATTGTGGAGCTACGGTTTCTGGCAGAGCCGCGAGCGCTATAAGAGCCGTGAGGAACTGACCGAGGTGGTTGATAAGTACCGCCAGCTGGGCGTGCCCCTCGACGGCATCATCATGGACTGGCAGTACTGGGACTCCAACTACCTATGGAATGCGATGGAGTTCCTGAACCCCAACTTCCCAAATGCCAAGCAGATGATTGACTATGTCCACCAGCAGAAATGCCACTTCGCCATCAGCATCTGGCAGAGCTTCGGCCCGCAGACCAAGGGCTACCGCCAGATGAACGAGAAAGACCTGCTCTTCGACTTCGAGACATGGCCCCAGAGCGGACTCTCCACATGGCCGCCTAATAAGGAATACCCCAGCGGTGTGCGCGTCTATAAGCCCTACACCGAGGAGGCCCGCGACATCTACTGGCAGAACCTGCGTCGTCTTTACGACCTCGGTTGCGATGTCTGGTGGATGGACTCCACCGACCCTGACCACTGCGACTTCCGCGAGAGCGACCTGGATGAGCCCGCATGTGGCGACGCTTCGTTCCGCAAGCTTCGCAATGCCTTCCCTCTGGAGTGTATCCGTGGCGTCTATGAGCATCTGCGCAAGACCACCGACACCAAGCGCGTCATGATCCTCACCCGCTCAGGCTTTGCCGGTCAGCAGCGCTATGCCTCCAACGTCTGGACGGGCGATGTGAGCAGCGACTGGCCCACACTGCGCAACCAGATTCCCATGCTGCTCAACTACTCGCTGACGGGCAATCCACATTGCAACACCGACATCGGCGGCTTCTTCTCCGGAGCCTACAACCACTCCAATAGTGAACCGGCCTCCGGTGCCCAGAACCCGCAGTTCCAGGAGCTCTACGTGCGCTGGATGCAGTTCGGTGCCTTCTGTCCCATGATGCGCTCACACGGCACCGAGACCTATCGCGAGCTCTACTACTATGGCAAGGCTGGCGAGCCCGTCTATGACGCCCTGCTTGCAGCCATCAAGCTACGCTACCGCCTGCTACCTTATATATATAGCACCGCCTGGGACGTCACTAAGAACCGCGGCACCTTCATGCGAGCCCTGTGGATGGACTTTGCCGACGACAGCCGCACCCACGACCTGAAGGACGAGTTCCTCTTCGGTCGCCACCTACTCGTGGCTCCCATCATCAAGGCCCAGTACACACCCGAGAAACGCATGAATTTCGATGAGATGAGCGGGTGGAATAAGAAGGAGTTGACAGCTGACAATGGACAGTTGACAGTTGACTTTACACAAAAAAAGTCTCATTCCGTTTACTTGCCTGCTGGCAAATGGTATGATTATTTCTCTGGAAAAGCTTTTGACGGTTCACAGAACGTCACGCTCCAGACCACCCTCCACACCATCCCCCTCTTTGTCCGCGCTGGCAGCATCATCCCCATGAACGGCGACCTGCAGACGACAGCCGACCGCGACTGGTCGCAGCTCGAGTTGCGCGTCTTCCCGGGTGCCGACGGCTCGTTCACCCTCTACGAGGACGATGGCGAGACCTACGCCTACGAGCAGGGCCAGTACACCGAGATACCCATCACGTGGAACGACCGCCGTCGCACCCTCACCATCGGCAAGCAGCAAGGACAGTTCGCGGGCGCCATCCAGAAGCGCCTGTTCACCGTCATCCTGCCCGACGGCACCTCTAAGACCGTCACCTACAATGGGAAGGCTCTAAAGGTGACAATGAAGAAATAAAAATAAAAATGAAGAATTACGGGCTTTTCCCGTGCCCAAATATATGCCTCGCAATTATCATTTCTTATTTATCATTTCATATTTATCATTTAGCTTCTTTAGCTCCTGCCCCATAGGCGCGCAAACCCACGCGGACCCCAACTTCCACATTTACCTGTGCTTTGGGCAGTCCAACATGGAGGGGGCAGCCCGTTGGGAAGCCGTTGATACGCAATACATAGAACCTCGTTTCCAGATACTGGCCACCACCGACTTCAACAGTCCCCAGCGCACCATGGGACAGTGGTATCCAGCACAGTGCCCCATCGTCAGTCCCGCCGGTGGCTTGGGCATGAGCGACTACTTCGGGCGCACCATGGTGGCAGCGCTGCCCGACAGCATAAAGGTCGGCGTGGTGGCTGTGGCCATAGGCGCCAGCCCCATCGAGTTGTTCGACAAGGATACATATGCCCAGAAACTGAAGGACAACCCCAAAGAGCTCTGGGCTCAGCGCGCCAAGGCCTACTATGGCGGCAATCCATACCAGCGTCTCGTGGACATGGGCAGGAAGGCGCAGCAGGCGGGCGTCATCAAAGGCATCCTCCTGCACCAAGGCTGCTCCAACAACGGCGATCCCGCCTGGCCACAGAAAGTGAAGAAGATCTACGAGGACCTGCTCGCCGACCTCGGCCTCGAAGCCGCTGACATGCCCCTGTTCGTAGGCGAGACCCTGCGCCAGGAGCAGGGCGGCGCCTGCCATGCGCATAACACCGTCATCGCCCAGATGCCCCAGACAGTAGCGACCTCGCACATCATCTCCTCCGCCAACTGCTCCGGCAATGGCACCGACCCCTGGCACTTCTCCGCCACAGGCTACCGCATCATGGGCCGTCGCTATGCCCTGGAAGTGCTGAAGGTGCTGCGGCCATAATTACTCAGCACAGCAGCCGCGTTGAACTTCGTGGCGATGTAGAGTAAACCACCACCGACCAACAACAATGAAGGGCCTCCCAAACGGGAAGCCCTTTATCGTTAGGACAATGTATCGGTTGCTTAGAAACAGTAGCCAAAGCCGAGGTTGACTGAGCTAAAGCGTGTGTTGCTGGCAATGCGATTGAAGTCCATGTAGTAGCCTGCCTCAACGAAGAAGGCCTCGCTGATGATCATCTTGACACCTGCCTGCCATCCGATCTGGAAGCGATTCCATGTATTATCACTACTGCCCATATCATCCTTGGAGTAGAGGTTAAAAGTGGTTGATTGGTCTCCTATTTTATCTACGACAGTACCAACCAGATTCAGACGCATCTTGATGCCCACATAAGGATTCAACGCCAGATTGTCACCCAAACGGATACTATAACCAAAGTTCACAGGGATGTTCAAAGAGAACAAGTTCAATGTCTCGGAAACTTTCACACTCGCAATGGTTTCTGATTCTCTATGAAAGCCATATTGCAGGTTGCCGCCAACCTCGAGGAACAAAGGCACATTGTCACCTGCGATGCCGAAAGATTTAGTGTAGCCCAACGTAAATCCATGAATATAATCACTGGATACACCCGAGACATTGTAGGTAAGCCAGGAGGGATTGTACTGAAAATAGACGCCATTGTAGTCTGTTACCTGTGCAGAAGCGGTTCCGCTGAAGAGGCAGAGCACTGCTGCTGCCAAAAGATTTTTTACTTTCATTTTGATGTTTGTTGTTTTGGTTAATAGAAATGGTTAAAATGAAACGTTGCACAAAAGTAGCGGTTTTGTGCGATACGGACAAAGAAAAACGGGAAAAAGTGTTTATTTACCCATAATTCTGCGTTGGCGCACGGCCTCGAAGAGAAGAATGGCGGCGCTGACACTGACGTTAAGGGAGTCCAGACGGCCGAGCATGGGGATGCGGATGTGCGCGTCGGCGGCTTGGCGCCAGAGGTCGGTGAGACCGGTGGATTCGGAGCCCATGACGATGGCCGTGGGGCCGGTCATGTCGGTGTCGTAGTAGAGTTCGGAGTCCTGCAGCTGGGCGGTGAGGATCTGCACGCTGTGATCCTTGAGGAAGCGGATGCAATCCTCGGAGCTGCAGGCCACCGTGGGCACGGTGAAGCAGGCGCCGATGGAGGCGCGGATGAGGTTGGGGTTGTAGAGGTCCGTCAGCGGGTCGCACACAATGACGGCAGTGGCACCGGCAGCGTCGGCAGAGCGCAGCACGGCACCGAGGTTGCCGGGCTTTTCGACGGATTCCAGTACAATAAAGAGAGGCCCCTCCCCCGCCCCCTCCCTTGTTCTTGAAGGGTCAAGCGTCTCTTCGAGCCGAGCGAGGGCGGGGAGCAGGTTCTCGAGGGAGTGTTTCTTGGCTTTTACAACAGCGATGATGCCCTCCGTGGTGCCGCGGTAGGCGATGCGCTCATAGACGTGCGGAGAGACGATGAAGTCAGCATCAGCGGCGGATGCCGCTGATGCTGACTTAAACACACTCTCCACCTCGTAGCCAGCAGCGATGCAGTGCTCCAGCTCGCGGCGCCCCTCCACCACGAACAACCCGCTCTTGCGGCGCTCCGACGATTTCTCGTGAAGCGCCAACAAGTGCTTGATCTTAGGGTTTTGGGTGCTGGTGATATACTGCGGATCGCTACTCATCTGATTTCTTTTTTAACCACGAATTACTTCACTTCCCAGATGTCGTTGGTCTCGAGGAGTTCGGCGAAGGTGTGGTACTTCTTCGTGGCCTTGACCTCGTTGATCTGGGCGGTGACGGCATCGTTGTAGGTGGGAGCCTCCACGTCGCGGATCACGCCGAGGGCGATGGGGAAGCCGTCGCCGTCACCCATGAGGGCGAGCTTCAGCTGCAGCGTGTTGTCCTCGCAGTGGGCGTCGTGCACGAGGATGTCATCCAGCGTGTAGCCGTCCTTGCCGATCTCCACCACCTTGAGGCCGAAGCCCTGCTGCACGAGGCCGAACTCATTGTTCTCACCGAAGACCAGCTTCTCGCCGTGGCGCACGTAGATGGCGTTGCGCTTGCGACCTTCCTTGTCATAGACGCTGTCGTGGGTGCCGTTGTTGAAGATGACGCAGTTCTGCAGGATCTCGCAGACGCTGGCGCCCTTGTGGTCGTGGGCGGCCTTCAGCACCTCGATGGTGCCGGGGGCGTCGGTGGCCACGGCGCGGGCGAAGAAGTGACCGCGGGCGCCGAAGCAGAGCTCAGCGGGGCGGAACGGGTCCTCCACGGTGCCGTAGGGGCTGGACTTGCTGACGAAGCCGCGCGGCGAGGTGGGGCTGTACTGTCCCTTCGTGAGGCCGTAGATGCGGTTGTTCAGCAGGATCATGTTAAGGTCGATGTTGCGGCGGTTGGCGTGGATGAAGTGGTTACCGCCGATGGCGAGGCCGTCGCCGTCGCCGCTGACCTGCCACACGTCGAGGTCGGGGTTGGTGACCTTGGCGCCAGTGGCGATGGCGGCCGCACGACCGTGGATGGTGTTCATGCCGTAGGTGGCCATGTAGTGGGGCAGACGGCTGCTGCAGCCGATACCGCTGATGACGGCAATGTCCTTGGGTGCCACGCCAATCTCGGCGAGCGCCTTGTGCAAGCTTGCCAGGAAGAAGTGATCTCCGCAGCCCGGACACCACCGCGGCTGCCCTTTCTTATACTCTTGTGCTGTATATGAACTCATACTGTACTTCTTTAGATTTCCTTGAATGCTTTAACTAATTCTTTGACCACGAAGGGTTGGCCTTTGACTTGGTTGAACTGGGCGGGCACGAAGCCATCGACCTTCATGCGGAGGTAGGCGGCGAGCTGGCCCATGTTCTGTTCGGCCACCACCACCTTCGGGTAGCGCTTCAGCACCTCTGCCGTGTTGGCGGGCAGCGGGTTGAGATAGCGGAACTGTGCGAGGGCCACCTTCTTGCGTTCGGCGCGGAGCTCATCCATCGCTGCGTGCAGATGGCCATAGGTGCTGCCGAAGCCCACGATGAGGAGGTCGGCATCGGCGACGTCACCCTCCACTTCGAGGTCGGGCACCTCAATCTGGGCAATCTTCTCGGCGCGCAGGCGCGTCATCAGGTCGTGGTTCTCAGGATTCGTGCTGATGGCACCCGTCTTGTTGTCCTTCTCCAGTCCGCCGAGGATGTGCGTGAAGCCCTCGCGACCCGGCACCGCCCAGTAGCGGGTGCCGTTCTCGGCGCGCATGTAAGGCGTCCACGTACCCTTCAGCTCCTCGGGCACATAAGGCGGATTGATGGCGGGGTACTCCTCCAGCTTCGGGAGCTTGAAGGCGCCACTGCCGTTGGCGATAAAGGCATCCGTGAGGAGCACGACGGGCGTCATGTGCTCCAGGGCCATCTTGGCGGCATCGTAGGCCGCATCGAAGCAGTCGGTGGGCGACAGGGCTGCAATGACGGGCATCGGGCTCTCGCCGTTGCGACCGAAGAGAACCTGCAGCAGGTCCGTCTGCTCGGACTTCGTGGGCAGACCCGTGGCGGGACCGCCGCGCTGCACGTCGAGCACCACGAGCGGCAACTCCATGATGACAGCCAGGTTCATGGCCTCGCTCTTGAGGCAGATGCCGGGGCCGGAGGTGCTGGTGACAGCCAGCGCACCTGCGAAGGAAGCACCTACGGCGCTGGCGCAGCCGGCAATCTCATCCTCACACTGCACGGTCTTCACGCCGAGGCTCTTGTGCTTGGAAAGTTCGTGGAGCACGTCCGTGGCGGGCGTGATGGGGTAGCTGCCCAGGTAGAGCTGCAGCCCAGCCTTCTCGGCAGCGGCGATGAAGCCGTAGGCCGTGGCCTTGTTGCCGGTGATGTCCATATAGCGTCCGGGCACCTTCGTCTTCGACTCGATGCGATAGACGTTCATGGCGCCGGAGTGCGTGTTGTGGCCGTAGTCGTAGCCCGCCTGGATCACCTTGATGTTGGCCTCTGCGATGGCCGGCTTCTTGGCGAACTTCTCGCGCAGGAAGTTGAAGGCCACGTCCAGGTCGCGGCTGAAGAGCCAGCATACCAGACCCAGCGCGAACATGTTGCGGCACTTGAGGACGCTCTTCACATCCATGCCGCTGTCAGCCAGCGCGTCCTTCACCATCGTGGTGAGGGGGCAGGCGATAACCCTGTCGGGATCTACGCCCATCTCAGCGATGTAGTCGGGGGTTTTGAACTCAGCCTTCTCCAAGTCCTTGGGGCCGAAGGCATCCGTGTCGATGATGATGGTGGCGTTGGGCTTGGCATAGCGCAGCTGCGTCTTGAAGGCTGCCGCGTTCATGGCCACGAGCACGTCGCACTGGTCACCCGGCGTATAGACCTTGCCGGCACCGATGTGCACTTGGAAGCCGGAGACGCCCGTCAGCGAACCCTGCGGGGCGCGGATGTCAGCGGGATAGTCGGGGAATGTGGAGATACTGTTGCCCACGGTGGCGGACACCGTGGAGAAGATGTTGCCGGCGAGCTGCATACCGTCGCCGCTGTCGCCGGAGAAGCGGACTACCACCTGCTCCAGCTCTTGGATGTTTAAACTATCTGCCATTATTTTCGTTTAACGTTAACGTTTAGCGTTTAAAGTTTAAGTTTTGCTCGGCGCTTGCGACGCTTCACGCTTGAAGATTGTTTAAAGTCGGGCGCAAAAGTACATAATAAATACGATACGCGCGCGAGGTGGTTTACAAAATATCTGAATTTCGCTGCATTTTCATGACAAAAAGCAATTCTTTTCAGAAAAAAGACCTACCTTTGCCGTCGCAATAACAACAGCAATACATCTAAATGACCAAAAACATCACTGCAGACATCCGCTACATCGGCGTCGATGACCCCGAGATGCGGCTCTTTGAAAGCCAGTACCACACGCCCGACGGCATGTGCTATAACTCCTATATTATCCTCGACGAGAAGGTGGCCGTCATGGACACCAGCGACAGCCGCACGATGGACGCGTGGAAGGCGAACCTCGCCGAAGCGCTCGCAGGCCGTCAGCCCGACTATCTCATCGTGCACCATCTGGAACCCGACCACGCCAGCGGCATCGCCGAGGTGTGTGCCCTCTATCCTCAGATGCAGATTGTCTGCTCCGCCAAGGCCCTGCAGATGATGCCGCAGTACATGCAAGTCCCCACCAACGTCGTGACCGTCAAGGAGGGTGATACCCTCTCCCTGGGTCGCCACACGCTCAGTTTCGTCATGGCACCGATGGTGCACTGGCCCGAGGTGATGGTCACCTACGATGCCACCGACCGTGTGCTCTTTTCTGCCGATGGATTCGGCAAATTTGGCGTCTATGATGCCGATGCCGACGACTGGGCTTGCGAGGCACGTCGCTACTATTTCAATATCTGCGGCAAGTACGGCACACCCGTCAGCACGCTGCTGAAGAAAGCCGCAGTCCTCGACATCCAGAAGATCCTGCCGCTGCACGGCCCCGTGCTTGAAGGCGAGAAGCTGGCCGAGGCCGTGCGCCTCTACACCATCTGGAGCGCCTACGACGTGGAGACCGAGGGTGTGTTCATCGCCCATGCCAGCATCCACGGCAACACAGCCGCTGCAGCCGCGCGCCTCGTGGAGATCCTCAAAGCCAAAGGCTGCCCCAAGGTAGCCGTCAGCGACCTCTGCCGCGACGACCTCGCCGAAGCCATCGAGGATGCCTTCCGCTATGGCAAGATGATCTGCATGGCAAGCAGCTACGATGCCGGCGTCTTCCCCCCGATGTACGATTTCCTGCACCACCTCGACATCAAGGCCTACCAGCGCCGCCGCGTAGGCCTCGTGGAGAACGGCTCATGGGCCCCGAGCGCTGCCAAGACGATGCGCCCGATGCTCGAAGGCATGAAGCAAGTGGAAATCGTGGAGCCCGTTGTCACCCTGCGTGGAAAGATGAAGGACGCGGACATCCCCGCCCTCGAAGCCCTCGCCGAGGCGATGATGGAAGAATGAAGAGATTAAAAGATTGAAAGATTGAGAATTAAATATCAACCATTATTCATCCTTTAACAACTGAACAACTATGAAAAAGTATGTTTGCGACCCTTGTGGTTACGTGTATGATCCCGAACTGGGCGATCCCGACAACGGCATTGCTCCCGGCACCGCCTTCGAAGACCTCCCCGAGGATTGGGTATGCCCCATCTGCGGCGTTGGCAAGGAAGACTTCAGCGCCGAGGAATAGTATTCGTTTAACGTTTAAGCGTTCAGCGTTTAGACGTTCATGAACTACGACGAAGCTTTCAGCCGCATGGCGGCCCTTTGCAGCGTGAGCGAACATTGCGAGAACGAGATTCGCGAGAAGCTGCAGAAGGCTGCTATGCCTGTTTATGACATCCAGCGCGTCATCGATGCGCTCTACGACGGCGACTACCTGGACACGGCCCGCTACTGCCGTGCCTTCTCGCGCGACAAGTTACGTTTTGCCCATTGGGGGCGCATCAAAATCCAGCAGGCGCTCCGCATGAAAGGCCTGCCCGACAGCGACATCCGCCAAGCACTCAGCGCCCTCGACGAGGAGCTGGGCGACGAATACCGTCGCATCCTCCAGGAGACGCTGGAACAGAAGGCTCGTTCGCTGGAACTACACTTTTTAGGAGATGATGCGGAGGCAGAAGACTGCGAAGCGAGCGAGCGCTATACCCGACGCCAGAAGCTCATTCGCTTCGCTGTCAGCAGAGGATTTACGTTGGACGAGATTATGGGAGCGATGTCCACGAGCGACTAACTTTGTTTTTTTATTATCTTAAATGGGCATCAAAGCTCTCAGCATACGGGGACGGCCAAACTGGTCGTTCCTTATTTGTATATCGGTGTAGCCATAGGACTCAAACAGCGCATGGGTTTCTGCTGCAAGCGCCGTATTCAATTCCACAATAACAGGCGCACCAGGGCAGAGGCTCACAAGACCGACTTTCGCGATGGAATGGTAGAAAATCAAAGGATTGTCATCTGACACGAAGAGCGCTAGTGCCGGCTCATGTTCAAGGACTGTTGAATGCATCTCTGCTGCTTCCGAAGCTCGCACATAAGGCGGATTAGAGACAAGCATGGAGAATCCCCCCTCATGCTCTTCACCATAGGGGGAGGACGTTGTCACCTCTGAGAGAATATCCCGCTGAAGGAACGTTACATTGTCGGCTCCGAGGGAAAGTGCATTGTCGCTCGCCACAGAGAGGGCGGGGGCGCTGACATCCACACCCATGACATGAGCACCGGGAAAGGCAAGGGCGATGGAGATGGCTATGCAGCCACTCCCCGTGCAGAGGTCGAGCACTTTGCCCGTCGCGCCCGGCACAAGAAGCGAACAAGCCCATTCGACCAGTTCCTCCGTCTCAGGGCGCGGAATAAGCACGTCGGGAGTGACGCGAAAGCGATGACCGCAGAAGTATGCGTTACCGAGAACGTACTGCACGGGTTCGCCCTTGAGGAGCCGTAGTGCAATTTTTTCCATTTCTGCGCGGTCAGTTGCGGATAAATCCGTATCTTTGCCGAGCAAAAGGTCGGTCTGGGAGAGTCCGAAGCACTCCTCCATCACCATCCGCACAATAGCACGTGCCTCGCCAGCACCATGCAACGGCGTCAATGCCGAGACGAGTTCGCGATGATTCATGGCGCAAAGATAAAGATTTTTTCGTTTAACGTTGAACGTTTAACGTTTAAAATTCTTTTTCATAGGCCATTTTGCATCATTAAACGCTAAACGTTAAACGCTAAACGGATTTCAATGAGTATCGATGAAGAATATATGAGGCGATGTCTGCAGTTGGCAAGCCACGGGGAATTCACGACAGCCCCAAACCCCATGGTGGGAGCGGTCATTGTGCATGAAGGTCGCATCATCGGCGAAGGTTGGCACCGTCGCTATGGCGGTCCTCACGCTGAGGTGAATGCCGTTCGCTCTGTACGCCCCGAGGACGTGGCCCTTCTCCCCCACTCCACTATCTACGTGAGTCTGGAGCCCTGCTCGCACTGGGGCAAGACGCCGCCTTGTGCAGAGTTGTTGGTAGAGAGGGGGTTCCGGCGAGTGGTGGTAGGCTGCCTAGACCCTAACGAGAAGGTGGCCGGACGCGGCGTAGCCCGATTGCGGGAGGCGGGTGTAGAGGTGGTCGTAGGTGTGCTGGAAGCGGAATGCCGATGGCTGAATCGTAAGTTCATGACCTACCACACATTGCATCGTCCCTACATCACCCTGAAGTGGGCCGAGAGCGCCGATGGCTTCATCGACCGCCGACGCTCAAGCCGCGAGAAGGACGGCGATGCGGTGAAGTTCTCCACCCCGTGGACCCAGATGCTCGTGCACCTCCTGCGCGCCACCCATGAAGCCATCCTCGTAGGCCGCCGCACGTGGGAACTGGATCAGCCCAGCCTCACAACCAGATTATGGCCGGGCCGCAACCCCGCACGGCTTGTGCTATCATCAAGTGGTGCAGCGCTTGAAGACAGCATCAAACCGTTCCAATCCCTCTTGGTCGAGGGTGGAGCCCAAACCCTGCAGTCGTTCATCGATGCTGACCTGTGGGACGAGGTCTTCATTGAACATACAGACCTTGTCTTAGGCGACGGTGTGAAGGCTCCAGAAATCAAAACAGACCCTAAAGGGCGCCCCGTACACGTTAATTTTGCCTAATAACGTCGCTATACAGGCATTTTCAGGGCGTAAGATTTCCATACTTCTATAATAATGTGTAATTTTGCGCCGTTTTTTAAATCGACCACATGAAGAAGATAGCCAATACTCTCCTTACGCTGCTAGCGATGAGTGCCATTATGCTACTCAATAACTGTTCCAAGGATGAAGAGACTGTAGAGCCTACCAGCTATTGCTATATTGATGAAATGACGCTAGGCACCCTCACGCGCTACGAGACCACTACGGAAGAGAGCGGCGAGACGACGACCTATCCCATCACCTATTCGGGTTCTTATTACCCCATGGAGATTGATCAAATCAACGGCACCATCACCAACACCGTTCCCCTTTTGCTGAACACGGACCGCACCATCGTCCCACTGACCATCGAGGGTGAAGGTAACTTTTACTACCGTCCACTCAATGACGAGAATGACTGGTACAGTTTCACCGCCGGCGATTACGTGGATTTCTCCACGCCCGTCGTATTCCGTGCGGCGGCCACAGACGGCAAGAGTGCCCGCGACTACATTGTCACCCTCACCATCCGCAACAACGACCCCGAAGGCTATACCTGGGAGCAAATGATGCCGCTAGGCGAAAGCGCCAGTCTCTTGGAGGGGCGGCAGGAGCGTCGCATCATAGAATGGAAGGGTGGCCTTGCCATCTTTAGCAAAGACTCAGAGAATGCATGGCACATGACCTTCACTTCGACCCTCAGTTCACCCACTTGGACTGATTCGCCCTGCACGGGTCTGGCCGATGCCGACATCATGACGCTGCAATCCTACGCAGGGGAATTATGGATGAGCACCACCAGCGGCACGCTACTCGAATCCATTGACGGTCTGGCTTGGGAGCCCGTTCAGACGGAAGCCTCCAACATCCGCCTCCTCGCTGGCACACTTTCCGTGCTTTATGCCTATGTTGACGATATTGCCATCTGTCAGTCCCCCAATGGCAAGGACTGGTTCCCCGTGGAGTTGGATGAGGACATCAGCCTCTTCCCCACCACGGAGTTCACCAGCGTTTTCTATATGCAGGAGAACAAGGGGAGCAGTGTGCCGCGCGTGGCCATTGCCGGCATAGCGGGTTCAACCGTCACGGTCTGGAACAAGATTGATGATGACGACGAGCCGTGGGCCCTTCTGGCATCCACCGACGATAGCTACGCGCTCTCCTGGGAGAGCCTTCCAGAGGCCAGCCTCGTAGCATACTCCGACAGGTTGATTGCCATCGGGAACCAAAGCACCACCTATCAGAGTACCGACAATGGTCTCACATGGTGGAGCTACAGCCAACTGACTCTCGACGAGAACAAGAGAGGGGGCTCTGGTGAGCACATCAGCGCCACAGCCTCAGGCGGATATATTTGGATTGCGGCCGGCCCACGCCTTTGGCGCGCGCGCATTAACAGCTACGGAGAATAACGCTTGAGAGCACCTGATTATGCAACGGTTCACGATCATCCTCATCCTTCTTTGCGGTTTTCTAGGCGCTCACGCCCAAGACGGTGAGTTCCTTGAATATCAGCAGGAAATCGGCGGCGGAATAGGCATCAGCAGCTACGTCGGCGATGCCTCCGGTGGCTTCATGAAGCACCCTGGGATGATGGGCTCTGTCATCTGGCGCCGCAACCTGAATCCGCGCATGGTCGTGAAAGCGAACATCGCCATGGGCCATATCAGCGGTAACACCGAGGGTCTCTACCTCCCCACCGACCCGCTGAGCGAGACTCCCGAAGGCGGACAGCCCACGGCACTCATCCACTTCAGTCGCAACTTCCTGGATGCCGGTGTTCAGTTTGAGCTGAACTTCCTCGGCTATGGCATGGGAGCCGCCTACAAAGGCCTCAAGCGCTGGACGCCTTACGTGCTGCTGGGAGCCGGTGTTGTCGTGGGCATGGGTGGAGGCGCCAAGGCTTGTGCCGGCCTCTGCATTCCTATAGGTGCTGGTTTCCGGTTCAAGGTTCACAAGCGTCTGAACCTCGGCATCGAGTGGACCTTCAATTTCACCACGACCGACAAGCTCGACGATGCCGACTATGACACGCATCTGATAGACCCTTACGGCATCAAGAGCGGTCTCTTCAAGAACAAGGACTGTTACACGAAACTGATGGCGACGCTCACTTATGACATCTCGCCCAAATACAGGAAATGCAACAACTAACATTGAACGATCATATTCTCAATTGTCAATTATCAACTGTCAACTATGATAGAACTTGATCACCATAAAATCCCCAAGCACATAGCCATCATCATGGACGGTAATGGGCGCTGGGCGAAAGCCAAGGGGCAGCCTCGCACTGCAGGGCACATCCAAGGTGTGGAGACCGTGCGTGTCATCACCGAGGAATGTGTTCACCTAGGCGTGGAGTTCCTGACGCTCTACACCTTCTCCAACGAGAACTGGAACCGCCCCGCCGAGGAGGTTCGTGCGCTCATGGAGCTGCTCTTGAAGAACCTTGAAGACGAAATCTTCATGAAGAACAATGTCCGCTTCCGCATCATCGGCGACAGATACCGTCTGCCACAGGACGTGCAGGAGAAGATTCGCGAGATGGAACAACGCACTGCCAACAACGATTCCATGACCCTCGTGCTCGCTCTCAGCTATTCCGCACGCTGGGAAATCGCCAACGCATGCCGCCAGATTTATGTCGATATGCAGGCCCCCTGCAACAGCGGCAAATGTGAATGGGATATCGACGAGCGCTTTGTTGGTCGCTACATGCAGACCTCTTTCATGCCCGACCCCGACCTGCTCATCCGCACGGGCGGCGAGTTGCGCGTGAGCAACTTCCTTCTGTGGCAGATAGCCTACTCCGAGCTCTATTTCTGCGACACGTTCTGGCCCGACTTCAATGCTGAGGAGCTGCGCCGCGCCATCGCCGACTACCAAAGCCGCGAGCGTCGGTTCGGCAAAACCAGCGAACAAATAACAGAAAGCCCCAACTGATGAAAACGACACTTCTACATAGACTTACATTCGTACTGATACTGACCATGCTCCTCCCCCTAGGTGGAGTGTGGGAGGGGGCCTTCCTCTCCGCCCAGACTGGGGATCGGATTATCAATCCCGTGATTGACTACTCGCGCACGCCACAGAACTACTACATCGGCGACATCACCGTAGAGGGTGTGAAGAGCTACGACGACTACGTGCTCATCGGCCTCTCTGGTCTCTCCAAAGGACAGCAAATCAGCCTTCCAGGCGAGGAGATTACGCGCGCCATCCAGCGCTATTGGAAGAATGGTCTCTTCAGCAATGTTGCCATCCGTGTGGACAGCATCGTCACCGACTCGGCCTACCTTCACATCACCCTCACGGCACGTCCCCGCATCTCCCAGATCCAATACAATGGCGTCAAGAAAAGCGAGAAGGAGGATCTCGAGAAGAAGCTGGGTCTCATCCGCGACGGACAACTCACGCCCAACATCATCGACCGCACCAAACTTCTTGCCAAGCGCTACTTTGCAGACAAAGGCTACAAGAACGCCGTCATCGAGGTCCTTCAGCACGACGACATCTCAGCACCCGGCCACGCCATCGTCTCCATCAATGTGGAGAAGAAAGACAAGGTGAAGGTCAACAGCATCGATGTGCAGGGGAACACCGCCCTGAAGATGTCGCAGATCAAAGGTACGCTCATCAAGAACGGCGCCTTCAAGAAGACCCATGAAAAGGGCAAGATTTCCAGCTGGTTCCGTTCCAAGAAGTTCATCGAAGCCAACTGGAAGGCCGACAAGGAGCGCCTCATCGAGAAATACAACCAGTACGGCTACCGCGATGCCCGCATCGTCTGGGACAGCGTCAAGCCGCACGATGAGAGCAGCGTCGATATCAGCATCCTCGTTGAAGAAGGGCAGAAGTACTACATCCGCAATATTGAATGGATCGGTAACACCATCTACACCTCCGACTTCCTGAACCAGATGCTGCGCATGAACAAGGGCGATGTCTATGACCAGACGCACCTGAAGAAGCGCCTGAACACCGACGAGGACGCTATCGGCAACCTCTACTACAACAATGGCTACCTGTTCTATCAGCTCAACCCCGTGGAGGTGAATATCGTGGGCGACAGCGTTGATCTCGAGATGCGTATCGAGGAGAACCAGCAGGCCTACATCAGCCACGTCAAGATTACGGGTAACGACGAGGTTTATGAGAACGTCATCCGTCGCGAGTTGCGCAACAAGCCCGGTGACCTGTTCTCGAAGGAAGCGCTCGAACGTTCCTACCGCGAAATAGCCAGCATGGGCCACTTCGACCCCGAAGCCATTGACTACAAGCTGGTTCCCGACCCTGAGAACGGCACGGTGGACCTCACCTGGAACCTTACGCCTAAGTCCAACGACCAGATTGAGTTCTCGCTCGGCTACGGCCAGACGGGTGTCATCGGTAAGATTGGTTTGAAGTTCACCAACTTCTCCCTTCGCAACCTCTTCCTCAAGAAAGGTCTGCGCCGCGGCATCCTGCCCAAGGGCAACGGCGAGAGCTTCAGCATCAGCGGTCAGACCAACGGACGCTACTACCAGTCCTACTCCATCAACTACCTCAACCCGTGGTTTGGCGGCAAGCGCCCCAACTCGCTCTCCTTCTCGGCCTTCTTCTCCAAGCAGACCGACGTGAGCGACCGCTACTACAACTCCGCCTACTACAATTCCTACTACAACTACCTCTACGGCTACGGCACCAACACGGGCAACTACTACGAGAACTTCTACGACCCCGACAAGTACATCAACATCTACGGTTTCTCGCTGGGTTGGGGTAAGCGTTTGAGCTGGCCCGACGACTACTTCACGTTCTCCGCCGACCTCAGCTACACGCGCTACACGCTGAAGAACTGGGAGTACTTCCTCGTCAGCAATGGTAGCTGTAACAACATCAGCGTGAACCTGCACCTCTCGCGCAACTCCACGGACAACCCCATCTATCCGCGTCGCGGCTCCGAGTTCACGTTCTCGCTGGGCATCACACCGCCCTACTCGCTCTTCGACAAAGTTGACTATGCCAACCTAGCCCAGAACACGCAGTCTTCCAGCTACATGAACGAGCTGCAGAAGAAGTACAAGTTCATCGAATACCACAAATGGAAATTCAAGAGCCGCACCTACACTGCCCTCACCGGCGGCAACAAGTGCCCCGTGCTCGTCACGCGCGTTGAATTCGGTATCCTCGGCAGCTTCAACAAGGACAAGAAGTCGCCCTTCGAGACCTTCTACGTCGGCGGCGACGGCATGAGCGGCTACAGCTACAGCTATGCCACCGAGACCGTCGGTCTGCGCGGTTACGACAACGGCTCCCGGCTACACGGGCTATGCCTATGACCGCTTCACGCTGGAGCTGCGCTATCCCTTCATCCTGAGCAACTCCACGAACATCTACGGTCTTGCTTTTGTGGAAGGTGGTAATGCCTGGAACGACATCAAGGACTTCAACCCCTTCGACATGAAGCGTTCCGCCGGCGTCGGTGTCCGCGTCTTCCTGCCCATGGTGGGCCTGCTCGGTGTTGACTGGGCCTATGGTTTCGACCCCGTCTTCGGCAATCGCAGCTATGGCGGCAGCCAGTTCCACTTCGTCCTCGGACAGGAGTTCTAGAATTGAGACATTGAAAGATTGAAAGATTGAAAGATTGAAAGATTCATTAAACCATTTGCAATGTTCTCCCATCAAACCCATAAAAGTCCCTTAAGACGCATCAATATGAAAAAACTTTTCTTCATCCTATTCGCAGCCCTCACACTGGGTGTGAGCGAGCAAGCCGCAGCACAGAAGTTCGTGCTCATCGATATGGAATACATCCTCAAGAATGTGCCCGCCTACGAGCGTGCCAACGAGCAGCTGGCCCAAGTATCGCGCAAGTGGCAGGCCGAGATTGAAGCGCTCAGCAAGGAAGCCGAGTCCCTCTTCAAGGCCTACCAGAGCGAGACCGTCTTCCTCAGCGCCGAGCAGAAGACCCAGCGCGAGGAAGCCATCGTAGCCAAGGAGAAGGAAGCCGCAGAGCTGAAGAAGAAATACTTCGGTCCCGAGGGCGAACTCTTCAAGAAGCGCGAGAGCCTCATGAACCCCATCCAGGACGAGATTTACAATGCCATCAAGGACATCTGCGAGCTCAAGGGCTACAGCCTCGTGCTCGACCGCGCCTCCGACAGCGGCATCATCTTCGCCTCTCCCAAGATAGACATCTCCAACGATGTCCTCCACAAGCTCGGCTACGGACAGTAGTCGTCTATAACAAGAATCATCCATCAAAACATCTTAAAAACAAAAGAAAAACAATGAAAAAAATCCTTTTCGCAGCCCTCATGCTGCTCGCACCCCTCACCATGTCCGCTCAGAAGTTCGGACACTTCAACTCCACAGAGCTTGTTCCCCTGTTGCCCGAATACGTAACAGCCCAGAGCGAACTGCAGAACCTCGCCAAGCAGTACGAGGACGACCTCAAGCGCATGCAGGATGAACTCCAGAAGAAGGGCGAAGAGTTCGAGAAAGAACAGGCCAACCTCCTCGACAACGTGCGTCAGCGCCGTCAGGCCGAACTCCAGGACCTCTACCAGCGCATGCAGCAGAGCGTGCAGGACAACCAGCAGGCTTTCCAGAAAGCACAGGCCGAGAAGATGCAAGCCATCTCCGACAAAGTCATGCAGGCCGTTAAGCAGATTGGCGAGGCCGGCGGCTATGTCTATATCATGGACACCTCAGCCGGCATCCCCTACATCAGCACCAAGCTCAGCACCGACATCACCCCCGAGCTAAAGAAAGCCCTGGGCATCTGAGCAAATTAACAGATTCACGCATTAACAGATAACCGCATTCCACCATGCGCAAGCATATCAAGACACTATGCACCCTGCTCCTGTTGCTCGCCGCCACCGTGGTGAGCGCACAGGAGGAGGCCGTGCGCATCCCCCAGTTCGGCTACCTCAGCTACAAGACCATCTTCGAACAGATGCCCGAGTATGCCCAGGCCAAAGCCTCCTTCGAACAACTCAAGGCGCGCTACGATGCCGAAGCCAAGCGCTCCGAGGACGAGTTCCAGCGCAAGTTCTCTGAGTTCCTCCAGGGCCAGAAGGACTTCCCCGCCAGCATCCTGCAGAAGCGCCAGCTCGAGCTGCAAGACCTCATGGACAAGAGCGTAGCCTTCCGCCAGGAGACACAGCGCCTGCTCCAGCAAGCCGAGGCAGAGCTTCAGGCCCCCGTTGCCGCCAAACTCACCGAGGCCATTCAGGCCGTCGCCGGCGAGCGCGGTCTCTACTTCGTGCTCAACACCGACGACAACGCCGTGCCCTTCATCCATCCCCAGGCCGGCATCGACATCACCGAGCCCGTCCTCATCCGCCTCGGCCTTGGCACCCAGCCCGAATAACCCTTCATTAAAAACCCTTGTCCCCCATCGGCATCTTTGACAGCGGCTATGGCGGTCTCACCATCCTGCGTGAGATCCGCCGCCTGATGCCAGGCTACGACTACCTCTACCTGGGCGACAATGCCCGCGCGCCCTATGGCACGCGCAGCTTCGAGCGCGTCTATGAGTTCACGTTGCAGGCCGTTCGCCAGCTCTTCGACATGGGCTGTCCCCTCGTCATCCTTGCCTGCAACACCGCCTCCGCCAAAGCCCTTCGCAGCATCCAGCAGCGCGACCTGCCCCAGATGGCCGACCCCTCGCGGCGCGTCCTTGGTGTCATCCGCCCCACCGTAGAAGCCGTCGGCGACATCACCCACACGCGCCACGTAGGCATCGTAGCCACCCAAGGCACCATCAGCAGCCGCACCTACGAGCTCGAGATGGCCAAGCTGCACCCCGACATCGTCGTCACCGGCCACGCCTGCCCCATGTGGGTGCCATTGGTGGAGAACAACGAGTTCGACAACCCCGGCGCCGACTACTTTGTCCGTCGCGACATCGACGCCCTCCTGCAGCGCGACCCCGCCATCGACACCATCGTCCTCGGCTGCACCCATTTCCCCTTACTACTAAATAAGGTACGCGCCTGCACGCCCGCGCACGTGCGCCTCGTCTCTCAGGGCGAGTACGTGGCCGAGAGCCTGTGCGACTACCTCCGCCGCCACCCCGAAATCAATGCGCGGCTGACACAGGACGCCACCATCCGGTTCTTCACCACCGAGCACCCCGACAACTTTGCTCCCCTGGCCACCCTCTTCCTTGGGCAGCCCGTCGAGGCCCAGCAGATCACCCTCCAATAGCCCCGTTTTACCCCCATTTCATCGCCGTTTCTGCAAAAAAACTATGTTGAAACACATCACATCGCTACTCGTGTTCTCGCTCTGCCTGGTTGCCTGTAACCATCATGGTAACAAGCCGGTATCCGATCTGGACGCGAGCGTAGCGGACTCGTTGGACACGAGCCTGCTGTCGGAGCAGGAACTGGCAGTCCTGAATCGCGTGAACCAAATCTTCAGCGAAGTGGAAGCATTCATGCGTGAGCATCGCGAAGACCTGGACGAAGACAACCCTCAAACAGGCAAGCCCTACTATGAGGAAATCGATGGTCTGCAGAACCTGTCAACGCGCTATATGGAGCTGAGCCAGCAGGCATCCAATTGGTGGTATGGGCCTCTCTATGACCATTGGATTCAGAACCTACTCGTCGGCACGGTCTCTCACACGCTACAACGCATCGAATACACTTCCGAGGGCGATTCCGCGCTGGTTCACCTGACGCTTCAGGGCGACTGCGAGACCTACAACAAAGAGATACAAGCGCTCGAGGAAGTGCCGCTGACAGCGCCGCTGACAGTCAAACTCGTGCATGAGCGTAACGGGTGGTACATCGACGACTTCCGCCACCAGGACTATTCCGAGGTAGCACAATTCCAGAGTATCATTGCCTTTACGCCCTACCGCGGAGATTGGATACCCGTTGATGGCGACCCGCTCGACGGCTATGTCCTCACCGACCACGAGATCTGCTCAGACCTTCGTGGCACCAAGTTCTTCTCCTATGATTTACAGCACGACACCCTCCGCCTCAAAGAAGTCTTCTATGATGAGGATTATGCGCTAAAAGAGAAGAACAGCCCCCTGCGCTATGCCGTCCTCAACACAAGTCAGGACACCCTCTACATCTGGCAGGACGACACCCGCCCAGCACCTTTCGTCAAGGGCCGCAGCAACTGATTGCGTATTCGAACAAGAACCGCCCCGAGTGTCTCTGGAATGGAGGACACCATAAACATCTTCCCCGCCACGCCGAGCTTGCGTCGCTTGACTTTTCAAGAACTTTTTCACTCCTTTCTGCCAAACCAACCACATCAGGACATTGAAACACGCAAGTGCCCGACCTGTGAGGGGCCGGGCACTTTGTATTGAGTTCTACTTCGCTCACCTCACCATCACCTTCTTGCCGCCCACGATGTTGATGCCCTTTCGGAGTGTGCTCAGGCGGCGGCCGCCAAGGTCGTAGATAGGCGCTTGTTCCACACGTCCTTCACCATGAACTGCATCCATAGCCAGCTTCATAGGAGAAGGCAGGCAACGTGCCGCAGTGCCGCAGTGCCATTTGCTATATCAAAGTGCATAGGACTATGGGGCAAGTGGGGGCGAATT